>CAKUVR010000016.1:0-53027 GCA_934698975.1 uncultured Bacteroidales bacterium | reverse complement strand
GGAGCCGCTCACTCAAAATCAAGATGTCAATGAACTGGAATTAAAATTTTAAACAAAATTTTATCGCATCAGTAGTATTTCCAGATAATAAAGTGGGATTATATTCGTGAATATAATCCATAATTGGAGAATCGCCTCTCAGCAAAGGCTTCATGCGGTCATACTTATCACGCAAGGTTTTCACAACTTTAGGCAGTGGTGTCTTCAACGTTTGTCCATCCACAAATCTCACTTTTCCTCCTGCTGAAAACAAATCCCTGATATTCGTGCATACTATTCCTTTTGCTCCGGCTAACCACAAGGCTGCCTTACCATACTTACCTGAAACAACTTCTGGAAATAGGACAAGGATTTGTGCTACCAAATCCGCTTTCTCTTTGGCAGACAAATCTTTCCACAAACGGATATTCATACTGACAGCCGCTTCCTCATCACTGGAAATCCACCAAGGCATCTGATTCCCATTAGCCTCAGCCTTAGACTTGTAGTAACGTTTGACTTTTGAGATTGAATCCGGAGAAGTCCTCAGATCATCATATCCAACAGACATTTTGTCAAAAATCGTTTCCCCTGATTTCAGGTTCATATCAATCAAATATCTTGGAGAATGAGTGACAGCTATCTCATACAGAACATCCTGATATGGGCGACACTTGAACTCAGCAGGTGTACCACCTAATTTTCCAAAGAGCATATAGATGCTTTCAACATCCTTGTCTCTAGTGGTTTCCACTATACTGCTCCCCGTAGAAGTCCAATGGTTTTTGTTCGTAGACTTTACTTCAACACCATAGTACCGTTCTGCAATAATATCCGGGAATCTCAAACCTGATATCAATTTGATTTCCTCATGCCGAAAAGGTGTCCCCTCACAGCATTCTTGAATCGCTGTCATTGAGACCCTTTCTAACTGTGATGCTGTCAAGTTTTTATATTCCGGAATATTTCTTCGAGCCTTTTCATTAAGGTTGTCCTCGGTTTTCTTCATCAAGAAGGAAAAAGCGGAGTCAGCCGCAATCACATCTTCCTTACGAATCGCTATGATATTCTTTTCTTCCATATTATTCAAAATAAAGTGGCCATAAATCCTGTAGACGCCTGGCTATATTATATGCCAATACCGGAGGAACTGCATTCCCGATAACTTTATAGGCACCGGATTGGCTTACTTGAAAATGCCGAGAATGATCTTTATACCTAACAAAAGGGTAATCCGGCGGAAAAGTCTGGATCATCGCACACTCTCGAGGTGTCAAACGACGTTCTTTAAGCCCTGATACCAACTCATTAATATTCTGTCCTCCGTGTTCAGCGGATAGTCGCCTAAATTCGATATTGCCATGATGCTCAGAACGGATCGTCGGTCCCAACCCATCAATATGTATCTCTGTCTGCCCCTGACAATGTTTTCCCATATACTTTGCCTTGGAATAAAACATTTGAGACAAATCAAGGCTTTCCTCCGGCTCAAGTATTCCTTCAAAAACATCTTTGCAGGAAACTGGATCTATAGTCCCTGTTGAATGCATAGTATATTTGTGCGTCTGTTTAGGGTAAGGATAATACTCGTCAGGAATATTATCGCTTTCTAGAATCAATCTCGCTTTTTCATTCAATGCAGAACGTCTTATTCCTATGAATATCACACGCTCTCGTGTTTCCGGGACACCATAATCTCCTGCGTGAAGCACTCTTGGAGGTAGAACTATATAACCATCTCCACCTGCTTGAGAAAAGTCTTTTTGGATGATATCCTTGACATTTCCGAGATTCGTCAACCCCTTGACATTCTCAGCGACAAAAATCTTAGGTTTCGTGATATCGATGACCTGCTTCATCCAAAAATAAAGTTTTCCTCTATTCTCTTCTGAAGGAATTTCTTCCGGAAGTTTACTACCATCGTGCGACGTGATCGAATTGAATCCCAATCGTTTACCCGCCACACTAAAATCCTGGCACGGGAAACCACCAGTCAGAATATCAACATCTTCCGGAAAAACCTTAACTCCGCTATGATGAAGCTTGACAAGATCTACAACACTTTCCAGATGATAGATTGACGGATCTTTCCCGTAACGCTGCATATAGTTTGTCCAAGTAAGATAAGCTTCTTCCAGAATATCATTTGCGAATATGGTGGCAAAACGATTTTTTTTCAGGAGCACCCAATTCTTATTGATTTTTTTGTCTATCCACCCCGAATCTTCCGGCACTGATTTTATATTACAGATAAAATCGCCTTCGAAGCCAAGATCCATTCCTCCACATCCTGAAAACAGCGACAACATTTTAAGTTGCCCCGGTTCTACATCTCCAACCGTATGAAAAAGTGGAAGTTCATATTCCTTTATCACATCCGAGAAATAATGAACCTCATCCATTGACTTATAGCCATTTACAAATCCCTTCACCTTTTTCATACAAACCAACAATAACTAAAATTACAAATTTACTGATTTTGCTTTACTTTTCATCTTAGATACTGACTTTTTTGAATCAGTTTTTTGAATCTTCAGACAAAACATAAAAACGCCCGCCCCGAAAAGGAGCGGACGAATGAAGTTTTATCCATAATAAGGATTGTGTATATTCCTAATTCTTAGTCAGACGGGCTGTCCAACCGCCGCCAGGAGCCATGTGAATCTTCACTTTGCGGTCTGCGGGAACGATGGCGGACTCACGCTTGTAGTCACGGGCGGCGCGGTCGGCGTTGATGCCGTCACGGAATATTTCCATTGTCCATTCGCCGTCACCTAGGAAACCAAAATCAAGTGTGAGATCACGGGACTTCCAATCATTAAGGGAACCGACGTACCAAACGTCGCCACTGCGGCGGGCAAGGGTGATGTAACGGCCAAGCACACCATTCACGGCGATGCTCTCGTCCCAGACTGTCGGGCATTCTGCGATAAACTCAGTGCATTCAGTCTCAGCCATATAGTTGGACGGCGAGTCGCACAGCATATTCAACGGAGAGTCGAAGACGACATATTCAGCGAGCTGGTGGCAGCGGGTGCCTTGGCTCATCGCCTCTGAGTTCACAGGCTGATAGTTCTTCTTGGTGGCGTTGCGCATAGCTCCTTGGGTGTAATCCATCGGGCCCGCGGCCATTCTGATGAACGGAACCGTGACATCATAAGTAACCTGATCGACTGTCGGCTTGCTCCATTTCATCTGCTCCAGACCGAAAACGCCCTCGTAGTTGATCACATTAGGATAGGTGCGGTTGAGTCCGACCGGCTTGAACGCTCCGTGGAAGTCAATCAAAAGTCCGTATTTGGCGGCGGTTTCAGCCGAACGCCTGAAGAAATCAACCATATACTGGTCGTCACGGTCCATGAAATCGACCTTGAAACCCTTTATGCCCATCTCGGAGTAATGCTTGCAAACATTCTCCATATCACGGTCGAAGGCATAATAGCCAGCCCAAAGGATAAGGCCAACGTTATGCGCTTTGGCATATTCACAAAGCATCGGGAGGTCGATTTCTGGGATTATCTGCATCAGGTCGGCCTTCTTGTTGACAGCCCAGCCCTCGTCCAGGATGACATATTCAATGCCATGCTTCTGAGCGAAGTCGATGTAGTACTTGTAGGTGTCGTTGTTGATTCCGGCGCGGAAATCCACTCCGTAAAGATTCCATGCGTTCCACCAGTCCCAAGCCACCTTGCCAGGCTTTACCCATGAATAATCCACCGAAGGATCGGCAGGCTCGCCGAGCTTCCATACCATGTCATTGACGGCAAGTTCCGCATCATTTGTCGAAACCATGATGATTCTCCAAGGAAAAGACTCTCCGGCAGTGCAGGAAGCGATGTAGTTCTCGCGATCCTTGACTACGCCCTGAAGCATATTGTGTCCTCCCTGTTCAACTGTCTTCGGGTACGGAGCGAAACGTCCGGTAAGGGTCGTAGCGTCGCCTTCGTTATAAAGGTACATTCCTGGGTAGTTCACAAGATCTGACTCAGTGACGAGCACTTTCATTCCGCCCTCAGCCGAAACCGCGATCGGAAGGAAAGCCAGACGTTCCTTGTTCCACTGGGACAAAGCGTGAATGGAATACGTGTTCTCAAAGGAGTTCCAGTACTGACTTTCAAGGGTTTCCGTGTGCTGCTTCACATAAGGCACATAAGCGTCCCAATCCTTTGCGAAATTGAACTGAGCCTTCTCGGCCAACACCCTTGAATCATTCTTCAATGAGCTGGCAAAACGATAGGCCACACCTTCATCATAAGCACGGAATGCAAGTGTGAACTCTTTGAATATGAGTGTAATCTCATTGTAGTTGTCACGGACCTGCGCCTTCTTATATGCAACGGTCGGGAGAATCTGATCCACGCTGGCTTTTTTGACCTTGCGGACTTTGTCGTTCTCACCGAACACGATTCCGTCTGACAAAGTCATAGAAATATCCGATGGAGCGATCAGGTTGACACCATCTCTTGAAACCGAATACGAAACAGTCTGCCCCACAACAACAGTGGCTGAAAGATGCCCGTCAGGCGAAATTACCTTGCAGGTCACATCTTTGGCCGCGACCGGCAGAATGGCCGCAAATGAGACGGCCGCCGCTGCAATTAAAGTTTTTAAAGTCATATAACAAGTAATTTTATGAATTATTCAACCTTGATTTTCAATGAATATGTTCCGGCGGCAATAGTCTTCGGTTTGCCGTTTGTGGCCGTGACAGTGGCTGTGGTGCCTTCCGGAACCTCTATCGTGAGCGAGGCCACATGTGACTTGGCTGACTTTCTGCTGAGGGATACACGGATCATTCCAAAGTGGGTCTCAAGAGAGGCTGAAGCAGTCTTCAAAGACCCCATCTGAGGCTTGACCTCGAATGTCTTGAAGCCAGGTGATGTCGGCTCGATTCCGCAGAGTTTCTGACTTAGGATTGTCAGCGGGCCGCCGCTCCAGGCATGATTGATGGTACCGCCGCCGAAACCTTCGCTGCCGATTCCCCACCCCTCGAACAGGGTTGTGTAATCGTACTTCATCATCTTCGCATAGCGGGACTTCATCCTCTCTATGGCGAAGTCACCGTGCCCCATCTTGAACAAAGCCTCAAGTACGTACTTTTCCATGTAAGGGCTTGCGTGATATTCCTTCTTAAGGGTTTCGAACAAAGCCGGATACTTATCTGCAGGAGCCAGTCCGGAAACGATGGCCATAGCCTGCGCGCGGTCGTCAGTCTGCTTCTTGTAGTTCGGGTCACGGTAGGCGGAACCAGTCCAATAGTATGCGTCGAAACTATCGGATATTCTTTTCATCAATGCCTCAATCGTCTCCGCATCCTTCTCCTTACCGAGAATGCGTGCGAATTCCTTTTGGGATTTGAGGGCAAGATAATACCAGCAGTTAGTCAAGACTTCCGTGTCAATGTCATCGCCCCAGTCTCCCCAGTTCCAATCACCTGAACGGACTTTCAGAAGGCCATTATCCTGAAATCTCCAAAGACCGCCTCTGAACAGATAACGCTCGACTTTAGGATAGACTTCAGCCACAAAACTGCTGTCGCCGCTGAACCAGTACTGAGTGTGGAAACCGTACCAACCCACGGAAGCGAGCATCTGAAGAGGAAGTTCGCTCACACGGTTGCCGGCCGGCACCGGGGAGTAAAGCACTCCGTTGGCCGCTTGCCAGTTCACAAGTTCAAGGATGCCCTTTCTTGCCAGCAATTGGCCGGACGGAGACAAGGCGTAGAAAGCCTCTCCCAACTCATTCACCTCATCTCCCCACCACTGCGCGCGCTCACGGTCAGGACAATCCATGTAGGTGTCGCGCATGGTTATGTAAAGCGTTCTGGCCGAGCGTTTCCAAAGTTCGTTGAGGAACGGATCCTCGCACTCGAACGAGCCTGAGAACTCAGTGTCGTAGCCTGTCTCACGGTATTTAAGATCAAGTACTTTCACACCGGAAGGCACGATGTACCAAACCTCGTGGCCGTTCATCCAACCGAGGTTTTCATATTCCTGAACGCCACCACGGGTGATGTACTCAGCACGTACATTATTCTCGCTGCCTCCACGATAGTTGTCGGTCATTATCCTGACCATCTCTCCCCCTTTGGCCTCGACCTTTAGGTAAGGTGTGACCTGGGCGTTGTAAGGCAGTTTGCAATAGACAGTGTCGTTGGATTGACGGACAGAGACATATTCCTTAAGCCCGTAGTCCTTCCACATAGGAATCGGGCGCTCCACAAGCTCACCCATGGCAGGCCACACCATCTCATCCACTATGGCGGCTCTGAACATCTTCTTTCGTACATTGAAACCTGGCATATTCCATCCATGCTGCTCCTTGCCCGCATCGAAGCGGATGTTGCTTTCCGGAAGTCTGTAGTTCGGATGAGGCGCGTCCGTGCTGCTATAAGCCGGATTAGGGACGCAGAGCCATGAGTTGTCGGAAAGTATTTCCAGTTCAGGAGAAACAGCCTCGAAGATCAAAGCCGCCTGGCCGCTGTTGTTGTGGCTGAACCCCTGCTTGCCGAAATGCCAGAGCAGTATGGCTATAGTGTTGTTGCCCTCCTTGAGATAAGGTGCGATATCTACCTTGTCGTAATATGCTCCGTTAGGGAACGGACCGCGTTTGAGCCCACCTTCGAAGACAGCAAGCTCACCGTTGATCCACATCCAGTACTTTGAATCCACCGCTATTTTGGCGACAAGCTTGTCAGGACGTTTTGCCACATTGACCTCCTTACGGTAGGAAATCCAAGTGTTTGTTGTGCTTTGAACCCACGAATTGGTGATCCAATGGGCTTTCCAATCGGAACGTGACTCCGCTCCGGCCAATGAGGCCGCGGCGAGAGTCAAAGCCGCCGTGATGGCTGCCCTCCAGATGAGATTTGAAACTTTCATTGTCATATACTTTGTTACTGTTCCCGTGTTCTGTGGCCCGCAAGACCTGCAAATCAACCAGCCTTGACAATTAGGAACTGCGCCCAAACGTCATGGCCGAATGACAAATATAATCATTTTCGTCGATGAAATATGTGTGTTTGTCGATTTCAGTTGAATACAACCCACAGCACTATTACTTTCGCCACCGTTTTTTGATCATCAATGAATATGAAAAAAGACGTAATCATCATTATCTCAGCTCTGACGGTCTACTGCATGACCGCCGGAGCGCAGACAAAAAAATGGACGTTGCAGGAATGCATCGACTACGCCGTGGAGAACAACATAGCCTTGCGCCAGAGCAGGAACGCCCACTTGGCCGGACTTGAAGACACGTATCAGGCCAAGGCCGCCATGTTCCCGTCTCTCAACGCCTCAGCCAGTCAAGGAATCACCAACAGACCGTTTTCCGAAAGCGGGAACAGCACGGTCATCGGGTCAGATGTCTACAGTACGTCAAAGGCCACAAGCTGGTCAGGAAACTATGGGCTAAACGCGGGAATCACTCTGCTTAGCGGAGGAAGTCTTCGCACAGCGCTGAAGCAAAATCGATTACAGAACTCAGTAGATTCTTTGTCTGTGGCGGAAAACACCAACGATGTGGTGATTTCAATCGTGAAGGCTTACATGCAGTGTCTCTACGCTGGTGAGGCCGTAAAGGTCAGCGAAAGCACCGCCGAGGCATCGAAAGCCCAACTTGACAGGGCGGTGGAACTCAAGAACGCAGGAGAACTCAGCAAGGTCGATGTCGCCCAGCTGGAAAGCCAGCACGCAAGTGACCTTTACCAAATTACATCCGCCAAGGCAACTCTGGACAACAGCAAACTTCAACTCAAGCAACTTCTGGAACTTGGGGTCAGCGATGAGGTTGAACTTGAAGAGCCGACCGATGACGAGACTGGAATCCTTAGATTGCTTCCAAGCAAGGGAGAAGTCTACGCCAATGCCCTTGAATCAATGCCGGAGATAAAGAAAGCCGGGCTGAACATACTGGCGGCTGATTTAAGCATCAGACAGGCAAAATCGGCATATTCCCCTACCCTATCCGCGACAGCGAGCCTCGGAACAACCAATGTCTCCGGAACGAGCGATTCTTTCGGCAGCCAGCTGGAGAGGAATTTCAACGAGAGCATCGGCCTCAGCCTACAGATTCCGATTCTTCAAGGCAGGAAGGCCAAGACAGCCGTCAATAAGGCAAAGATTGAAGCCGAAAACAGCAGGCTGGAGCAAATGAGCGTGGAGAAAGCTCTGCTAAAGGAGGTCGAAGACACCTATCTTGAGGCGGTTTCAGCGCAGTCCAAGTACACTTCCGCCAAAGAACAGGCTAAGTACGCTGAGCAGAGCTACGAACTCACGGCCGAACAGTTCAACGTCGGCATGAAGAACACCGTGGAACTTATCACGGCCCGGAACAACCTTCTTAACGCCCGTGTCCAGCTGCTTCAATCAAAATACACAGCCTTGATGAACAATGCGTTACTCGACATATACCAAGGAAACTATAAAATTCAATGAATATGAAAACAAAGACTTTATGGATTATCATCGGCACCATCGGCGCTGCCGCCGCGCTTTGGCTGACCTTCCGTCCGACCGGGAAGGAAACAGTGACGCTTGAGACCGCAAGAGCCGAAAGGATAGACATATCCAGTTCCGTCACGGCGACAGGTACCGTCGAACCAGTCACAAAGGTAGAGGTCGGCACTCAGGTGTCAGGAATCATTGACAAGCTCTACGCTGACTACAACGACATCGTCAAGGCCGGTCAGGTCATCGCCGAGATGGACAAGATCAACCTCCAGGCCGAGCTTGCCTCCTCGCAGGCCCAACTCTCCACCGCCAAGACGGAATTCGAGTATCGGGAAAAGGAATATAACCGCATCAAGACCCTGCACGACAAAGAGTTGGTCAGTGATTCTGAATACGATTCCTCATATTATCAATACGAAACCGCAAAGAACGCTTATAACCAGGCGCAGGCATCGTTCACCAAGGTCAAACGGAATCTAAGCTATGCGACCATAACGTCCCCTATCGATGGAGTTGTCATAAGCAGAGCCGTGGAGGAAGGACAGACTGTGGCAGCCGGATTCGAGACTCCTACACTGTTCACGATTGCCAAGGATCTCACGGACATGCAGGTCATCGCAGACGTGGACGAGGCCGACATCGGTCAGGTCAAGGATGGCCAGAACGTGACATTCACTGTTGATGCCTATCCGGACGATGTGTTCAAGGGAACCGTGCAGCAGGTCAGGCTTGAGGCCACGACAACCTCAAACGTCGTGACTTACGAGGTTGTGATCACAGCTCCGAACCTGGATCTCAAGCTGAAGCCTGGCCTTACCGCCAACGTGACCATCAACACTTTGGAAGAGAAGAACGTGCTTGCTGTCCCTACCAAGGCCCTGAGATTCAATCCTGACCCCGATGTGCTTAAGGAGATCGGAATCACGGTGAACGGCTCATCTGCCGCATCTGACGGCGAGTCAAGGATAGTATGGGTCAAAAACGAGAACGCGATCTCGCCGAAATCCGTCACCACGGAGCACACGAGCGGAGACAAGACCGGCATCACCGAGGGACTGTCTGACGGTGAGGAAGTTGCGACCGGACTGACAGCCGAACTTCCAAAGAAAGCCGAAACTGCGGAAAGAAGTCCGTTCGCACCGGGGCCAAGAGGAGATAAAAAGAAGTAGTAATATGAAAGAGGTCATCAAACTTGAGGACATTCGCAGGAACTTCATAGTCGGTGACGATACTGTCCATGCGCTAAGGGGCGTGTCATTCACCATCACGGAAGGCGAGTTCGTCACAATAGTCGGCACCTCCGGCTCTGGCAAATCCACGCTTCTGAATATTCTCGGATGCCTTGACACTCCGACTTCTGGGGAATATTACCTCGATGGGGTTTCGGTCAGGACAATGGATAAGAACGAGCGGGCCACACTGCGCAACCGAAAGATTGGATTCGTGTTCCAGAACTACAATCTTCTGGCAAAGACCACGGCCATAGAGAACGTGGAGCTTCCGCTGATGTACAATCCGAAATATTCAAAGCAAGAAAGGTACGACCGCTCTGTCGAGGCGTTGAAGGCGGTCGGTTTAGGTGACAGGCTGGAGCATAAAAGCAACCAGATGTCTGGAGGACAGATGCAGAGGGTGGCGATCGCAAGGGCACTTGTGAACGATCCGGCAGTGATACTCGCCGACGAGGCCACCGGCAATCTGGACACCCGCACGAGTTTCGAGGTGCTGGTATTGTTCCAGAAACTCCACTCCGAAGGCCGGACGATCATATTCGTGACCCACAATCCGGAGATTGTCAACTACAGCACACGGACCATCACTCTGCGTGACGGTCGGGTGACAAGCGATGTGCTGAACGAGCATATTCTTGATGCCGCCGAGGCGCTCTCAAGGTTGCCGGAGGAGAAGGATTGCTGACATATTCAATGATAACACTGCGATGAGTATGAATATTCACTAAAGATTTTAGTCATGAATTTCGCGAATCTATTCAGAATAGCCCTGAAAGCATTGGGCAATAACAAGTTCAGGGGATTTTTAACTATGCTCGGCATCATCATCGGTGTCGGTTCGGTAATCACGATGCTCGCGATCGGCCAAGGCTCCAAGAAGAGCATACAGGCCGAGATCAGCGAGATGGGATCCAACATGATCATGATCCATCCGGGGGAGGACATGAGGGGTGGTGTCCGCCTGAGTGCCGATGACATGCAAACACTGAAAGTCAAGGACTTCGAGGACATCCGCAAGGAGTGTGCGCACATTTCCCTTGCCTCTCCTTCCGTCAATTCCTCAGGTCAGGCGGTCTATGGAGCGAACAACACACCTACCTCGGTTTATGGTGTCAACGAGGAGTTTCTTGAGATCAGAGGGTACAAGGTGCAGGACGGTGACATATTCTCTGAGCAGGACATCAAGACTGCCGCCAAGGTCTGCCTGGTCGGGAAAACGGTCATTGACCAGCTCTTCACCAACGGTGAGAATCCTGTAGGCAAGGTCATCAGGTTCGGCAGCATACCGTTCCGCATCGTCGGTGTGCTGGAGAGCAAAGGCTACAACAGCATGGGAATGGATCAGGACAACCTCATCATAACTCCTTACACCACCGTTATGAAACGCATCCTCGCTGTCACCTATCTTCAGGAAATCGTCTGCTCCGCATTGAGCGAGGAATATACCGACAAGGCAATCAGCGAGATAACTGATGTCTTACGGCGCAACCACAAGCTCAAGGAGTCCGATGATGATGACTTCAACATCCGTTCGCAGCAGGAACTCTCATCAATGATGACCAGCACAAGCGACATGATGTCAACCCTTCTGGCGGCGGTTGCGGGAATATCCCTCCTCGTTGGCGGCATTGGAATCATGAACATTATGTACGTCTCCGTCACCGAGAGGACAAAAGAGATCGGTCTCAGGATGAGCATCGGCGCCAAAGGCCGGGACATCCTCGCGCAGTTCCTGATCGAGGCCACTCTGATCAGCATAACAGGTGGACTATTAGGGGTTATTCTTGGCGTGGCAGCCTCGTACATTGTCAAGATCGCCCTCTCCTACCCGATTCTGATCCAGCCTTGGAGCATCATCCTCTCATTCCTTGTCTGCACCGTCATCGGCATCTTCTTCGGCTGGTACCCCGCCCGCAAAGCCTCCAACCTCGACCCGATCGAAGCCATCCGCTACGAGTAGAGCCTAAATCACCGCAAAACATAATTTACTGTAAATCAGCGAATAGAACCATTGCCTTCAGTTAATCTGTACTAAAGGTGATGGCTTTTCTCCTTATGTATAAATCAATTGCAAATCACGAATGTATACGGCCGAAATCTCTCTCAATCGCTGAACTTCCGGTCGCTGAGCCAGTCGAAGCGCCTATCCTGCCGAAGCGCCGAAGTGTTGAAAGGACTTTAAGTGTTGGCGACAGCGAAAAAAAAGGCAAAAGTCAAATTTCGTCCGTGGAATCAGACTTCTTAAAGGAGATCAAACTCCGGTATATTCCACGATACCTTATCTTTGACAAGAATGGAAGGCTTGTAGACTTGGACGCTCCGAGACCATCTTCGAAAGAAGCCGAAAAGAAATTGAACCAGGTCAATTTACGCAAATCCACATGATCAGCAAGACTCTCGACGGAGTAGCCGCATCACTTTCACGGGACGCTCGTCGCCACGATAAAGGTTGCTGCACCAGTTGATCTTGCCGGTGTCTTTGAAGCCGCACTTCTCCATGACTCTGCCGGAAGCGGGGTTGTCGATGAAGAAATCACACCAAAGGGTACGGAAGCCTTTCACGTTGAAGCAGTAGTCTATCATCAGGCGGAGGGCTTCCGTGCATATTCCTTTGTTCCAGTATGGTTTCCCGACCCAGTAGCCGATCTCGGCGTCATCCTCACCTATTCCAATGTTGCTTTCGCCACTCGTGTAATACCCCATGCAGCCGATTGCTTCTCCGGTCTCGTTCAGCTCGATCGCCCAAGTGTGGTCGTTTGTGAATATATTCCTTATCACTTCAAGGCTTTCTTCCACACTTTTATGCGCCGGCCATCCCGCCCGTGGGCCGACCTCCGGATCGGAAGCGTACTTGTACAACGCCTCAGCATCACTTTCTCTCCATGGACGCAGTGTTATCCTGTTCGTTTTCATTTCAAAATCATTAATTATCACTCTACAAAATTACAGCTTAGCCGTTGCAAATACAAACATCATTACAAAAGACCTAAGTTTCATTAATATTCCGGGAATGGGATTTGTAAAAACAACTCGGATTTGCGATATTTGGAAAAAGAAAGAATATGAGTCAGTTTGACACTTGCTTTTTTGAGAGATATGCGAAGATTTCGCTGGAGACACTGCTGGACAAGAGGTTCGCAGAACTGTTGAACAAGGACAGGCCGGATCTTCAGAGTCCGGACGGGGTCTCGCTGGGGATTGAGGTGACGAGGGCGATGCCGGAAACG
Organism: uncultured Bacteroidales bacterium; assembly: GCA_934698975.1. Taxonomy (GTDB): domain Bacteria; phylum Bacteroidota; class Bacteroidia; order Bacteroidales; family UBA932; genus Cryptobacteroides. The sequence continues at coordinate 40,136 of CAKUVR010000016.1, read as the reverse complement.
AAGGAGGCCGCGCAGTCTATGCTCAAGGAGATGGCCGGAGTTGAGCCGGTCCCGGAGGAAAGGGAGGATTACGACACGATCTTGTCTTCAGGCTATGGCTACGGTCTTCAGGGAGGACGTTATGTCGGCACCAAAGAATATGACTACTGGTCAATGGCACTTCCGATGCGGCGGATCATAGAAAGCAAGGTCCGCAAGGCCGGAGACGGGTTCTACGGATCCTTCAAGACACTTGATCTGTACGTGTTCAGCAAGGACAGCCTCAGCGAGATCGAGGTTCTGGACATTCTCCGCTACACGATGAGCATACAGGACGGACAGGCAGAAAAGTACAACTGCCTGTACATCTCAGAAATCAGCGGGCTGAATGTCTGCAACCTGTCCGGAGACATCAAGGACATTTACCGCGTCTCGCACCACCCGATCTCTCCAGACCTACGCAAGGAATTCTTTCACAAATCTTTGCAACAACGATAATGAATATGCGAAAAAACAGTGGTTGGTTTATTCATCTGGCGATCTGGGCGGTGATACTGGCGATGCCGTTCTTCTCGCCTCAGCCGGGGAGACCGCTTCACGGCGGGGTGGATTACTCGCGCTTCCTGCCGGTGGTGATCTCGTTTGTTATCGTGTTCTACACAAACTACTTATTCCTGATAAAGCATTTTCTGTCCAACAAGCGATTCTGGGCGTTCCTGTTCTGGAACGCGCTTCTAATTGCCAAGGTCATTGTAGCCGTCCATCTTTTTTTCAGGTACTTTGCCTCCCCTGGCACGATGCCTCCGCCACACTCCACGCTTGACACAATCAGTTTCGCCGTACGCAACACAGTCATCTACATAGCGATAGTAGGGATAGCGGTGGCCATGAAAATGACTACGGAGTGGTACAACAACGAGGCACAGCGAAAGGAAATCGAGAAGAATCAAGCTGAAGCGGAGCTTGCCAACCTCAAAAGCCAGATCAACCCGCACTTTCTGTTCAACACCCTGAACAATATCTACTCACTGATCCAGATTGACCCCGCACAGGCGCAGGAGGCCGTCCACGACCTAAGCGGAATGCTGCGCTACGTCCTCTACGAAAGCCAGAAAGACACCGTACCTCTGTCAAAAGAGTGCGAGTTCCTAAGGGAATATGTCAAACTGATGAGCGCAAGGTTGACATCGGGGGTAAAGTTGGAGGTTTCTCTGCCGGAAACATCTTCGGACAGACAAATCGCCCCGCTGCTTTTCATCCCACTCATCGAGAATGCTTTCAAGCATGGCATCAGCGACTCCGCTGAATCCTTCATCAGAATCAGACTGAGCGAGGACGATGAATACGTCTGCTGCCTCGTCGAGAACAGTTGCCACCCCAAGGACGACACCGACCGCAGCGGTTCAGGAATAGGAATCACGAACCTCAAGAGAAGGCTCGACCTGCTCTATCCGGGAGCATATTCATTTGAGTATGGCAGGGTGCAGAGTGTCTACCGTTCGCTGCTTAGAATTAAGGCCGGAATATGAACACAATCAGTTGCATAGTCATCGATGACGAGCCGCTGGCCGTCAGGCTGATGGAATCGTACGTCACCAAGACACCGTTTCTCTCGCTCAAGGGCAGCTTCACGAGTGGGATGTCGGCATATTCATTCCTTCAAGACACCCCAGTTGAGCTACTCTTCTGCGACATCCAGATGCCTAATCTCAGCGGGATGGAACTATCGCGGATGCTGCCGGAGAAGACCAGAATCATATTCACCACCGCTTTCAGTGAATATGCCGTCGAGGGCTTCCGTGTGAGGGCGCTGGACTATCTTCTTAAGCCTGTTTCCTACGATGATTTTCTTTCCGCGGCTCTCAAGGCCAAAGAATATTTTGAACATGTCGAAGTGACCGCACAAAGAAAAATCAAAAGCATATTCGTCAAGACCGAGTACCGCCTCCAGCAGATTGACCTCGACAAGATTACCTACATCGAAGGCCTGAAAGACTACGTAAAGATTCACCTGAGCGGATCATCAGCCCCTATCCTCTCTCTTATGCGCATGAAAGTCATCGAAGACACACTTCCGAAAGAATACTTCGTACGCATCCACAAATCCTTCATCGTCCGCCTCGCCGCGATCGAAGCCATAGAGCGCAATCACATTCTCATCGGCAAGGACCGCATACCTATCGGAGAAACCTATCAATCAGTTCTTTATCAAGCACTCTCTGACACGATCCTGACACAGGACAAAGGATAAGCCATGAACAAAGTTTCCATTAGACGCACGTTTCCCAGCCCCTGTCATCTTTTTTGACAGGGAACACAACACACTATTTCAAGCGCAGGAATGAATAGCCGAAACGCTCGCAGGCGGCGCGTTCGAGGTCTTCACGGTCGTCCGGATGGGCGATGGAAATGAGGGCCTTGGCACGCTCGGCCAGATTCTTGTTCCGGAGATAGACACAACCATATTCAGTGACAACGTATTGCGTTTGGAATCGGGTTGTGACGACTCCTGCTCCGGGAGCGAGGTGGGCAACGATCTTGCCACGGCCTTTGGCTGTGCGGGATGGCAGGGCGATGAATGTCTTGCCGCCTTCGGAGAGAGCGGCTCCGTACATGAAGTCGTGCTGTCCACCGACGCTTGAGAAGATCTTTTCACCGATGCTGTCGGCGCAGATCTGTCCGGTCAGATCAACCTCGATGGCCGAGTTGATCGCCATTGCGTTCGGATTCTGACGGATGCGCTGCGGATCATTCGTCCAGCTCACATCGTAGAAAACAGCGTCCTTGTTGTGGTCGAGATACTCATACATATGTCGGGAGCCAAGTGCCAAACAGGCCACGCTGCGTCCAGGCTCGACCTTCTTCAACGAGTTGTCAATCACACCCATCTGCATCAGACGGAACACACCATCGGTCATCGCCTCAGTGTGGAGACCGAGGTGCTTGTGATCCTTCAACCCGTTCAGAATCGCGTTCGGGATGCCGCCCACGCCAATCTGCAGAGTGGCTCCATCCGGAATCTCGGCGGCAATGTACGAGCCGATCGCCGACTCGATCTCGGTCGGAGGGCCGAACTGCATATCAACCGGCGGATCGTCACACTCGATGGCGGCGGTAATCTGTGACTCGTGGATCATCGCTGTTCCGTAAAGGTATGGAATACTCTTGTTTACCTGAGCAATCACGATTTTGGCTGATTCAACGGCTGGTTGTGCTAGATCGGCCGAGATGTTGTAACTGCAATAGCCGTTCTCGTCAGGAAGCGAGCAGTTGATGCAAGCCACATCAATCGGAATCTCACGGCGACGGATAAGCGCTGGAATCTCTCCTAGGAATCCGGGAATGAGACTGCCGTAGCCTTGCGCGACATATTCCCTCTGATCAGAACATAGGAACACACTGTTCACGAAGAACGACTCCTTGTACTCAGGCTTGCAGAACGGAGCCGGTCCCTTAGTGATGTTGAAACCAGAGACGATGTTCACTCCCTGGAGCTCATCCGCACGGCGGGCAAGAGCCTCCTGAATGATAACCGGAACGGCGGTGCTTCCCTGAAAGAATACCCAGTCTCCAGACTTTACGAGTTTTACGGCCTCGTCGGCACTTACATATTTCATAAACACATTTTCTCTAAACAACTAATTTCCAGAAGCATAAAGTCCGACAAAAAGTCCGAGGCGCTCATCCAAGGCGCGGAAATCCTCCTCGGAATTTAGCATCGAAACGCAGACCCTGATTCCCTCGCGATTGCTTCTTGTCGCAATCAGTGTGATGGCACATATTCCGCAGCGAAGTAAATTCAACAGCAACTTGCTACCTGTCAACCCGTCATAGCCGATCGTGAAGAAAAAACCGTCACTCACATCCTCATCCAGATCTTTGTCGTACACGATGTAGAACCCATGACGAAGGAATATTTCCTTGGCCTTCCCTGCCCTGCTGGCATATTCATGCATCTCCCCCACGAAGTCATATTCACCGTCAGCCGCCGCTCCGAGCATCGCCGAGAAGGCGTACTGCGCAGAGTGAGAGCAACTTGACGAATTGACGTAAAGATATGTCAAAGAGAAGTTGTCGCCGAAGCGGCCAAGCCCGTAACGCTCGCGGAGCGCGGGATATTCCCTTTTATAGAGTTTGTCGGAGATGGCGACCATCGCGATGCGTTCACCGGCGTAACTGAATATCTTCGAGGCGGATATCATCAGCACGCAGTTGTCGGTGTAGCGGGCCACAGTCGGCTGGTAAGGCGGCTGGAACGGCATGGAACGATTCTTTCTGAAATCCATGCAAAGATACGCCATGTCCTCCAGAGCGATCACATCATACTTGGTGCAAAGCTCACCAAGGCTCTTTAACTCTTCCTCCGTCAGGCAGACCCACGACGGGTTGTTAGGATTTGAATATACAATCGCGGCAACCCGCCCGTCACCGAACATTTCATCCAGTTTCTCACGGAACTTATCCCCTCTGAAATCATAGAGGTCGAACATTCTGGTCTTGAAACCAAGAACCTTTGCCTGAACATAATGCGAAGGAAATCCGGGATTAAGATAGACAACCGTGTCCTTCGCCGGGTTCATCTGGATGCACTCCAGAAGGAGGTTGTAACACCCTTGCATGGATCCAACCGTTGGAACGATACCTTCGGGAGATATGTCCACTCCGACAAACGCCTTGATGAAACGAGAACCGTTCTCCTTGAGTTCCGGAATTCCGCATGCCGGAGGGTAGACAGAAGCCTCGCCACAGTCCAAAGCCTTCTTCTGGGCCTCAATGCCAATCCGGCATGCGTCCAAACCCGGTATGCCGAACTCCAGATGCACGAACTTCTCACCGGAAATCCTTTCCAACTCATGAGCCACATTGACACACTGGCGGATTGTCGTCCGACCTATGTCCGCAATGTCAAGCCTTTGCAGGACTTCATCTACAGCAGTCTTTGAGATCGGTTTCATTTCGAGAAGTTTTTTGAGACCTCTAGTCCTGCATTGAACGCGGCGATGTTCATCTCCACAATCTTCTCGCCCTTGCGTGTGAACACGCTGGCGATTCCCTCACGGAGTTTCTCCGGCTCCAGGATGCCCAAAACAGCGGCAGAAGCCCCGAGCAGAACCATGTTCGCGCTTCGCGGAGAACCGGTCTGCTTGGCGATCTCGTCACAATCAAGTGTGATCACGTTGCCGACTCTCTGAAGTTCGGCTGTAATTTCCTCGACAGGAGGATAATTCGGGATATTCACAAACGGGGTTGAATTGGTGACGATCCAGCCATTCTTTGAAAGCCATGGAAGGTAGCGGAGAGCCTCCATCGGCTCCAGAGAGAGGATGAGGTCGCACTCCCCTTTCGGGATCAGATCGCTCCAGATCCTATCGGTGCTGATGCGAAGATTGCTCTGAACGTCACCGCCTCGCTGGCTCATGCCATGAACCTCAGCCTGTTTCAGATGAAGGTTCTGGTCAAGCGCCGCCCAACCGATCACAGTTGCGATGGAGAGGATTCCCTGCCCGCCGACTCCTGAAAGTATTATGTCTTTTTTTTCCATATTCATTATGATTTTTTGTTGGCGGCAGCATGACGCTTCGCTGTCTGAATGCATTCACGGCGGCAGATGATGACCGATACACCGCTGTAGTTTATCTCTTCATGGATAACTTTCTCCATGTCGGGATAGTTCTTCGGAAGAGGGATGATCGTCCTGATGTGCTTCGGTTCCACGCCAAGGCCCTTGCATATCTCCTCAAGCCTGCCTGTTCCGGCGGAGTCCTGTCCTCCGGTCATGCCGGTCGTCAGATTGTCGGAAATGCAGACCGTGACACTGGCTCCGGTGTTGACACAGTCCAGAAGACCGGTCATTCCGCTGTGGGTGAAAGTCGAGTCACCGATCACAGCCACAGCCGGCCACACCCCAGAATTGGCAGCACCGAGAGCCATCGTGATGGACGCTCCCATCTCCACACAGGTCTGGAATGAGTTGAACGGCGGCATATACCCAAGCGTGTAGCAGCCTATATCACTGAACACACGGGCCGTAGGGGCATATTCCTTAAGGGCCACATTAAGCGCCGTGTAGAAGTCGCGATGGCCACATCCCTGACAAAGAGCCGGCGGGCGCGGGACAGCAACCTCAGATTTTGAATATGTCTCCATATGCGGCAGACCGAGGGCGGCGCGCACACAATCAGGTGTAAGTTCTCCGGTTCTAGGAAGAGTGCCGTCAAGCCGACCAATGATCTTTGTCCATCTTCTGTCATCTGGATCGTAAAGGATTCCGCGCAGCCTTTCTTCGATAAGAGGCTGTCCTTCCTCAAGCACAAGAATGGCATCGCAAGTGGCTGCCATCTCTCTTGCCAATGCCTTAGGGAAAGGATAACGGGTAACCTTGAGGGCTGGATAAGGACATCCGTCCGGGAAATTCTCCATCAGATAGTTCCATGCTATTCCGCAAGCAATGATTCCCAACCTGTGGTTATGTCCCTCGATGTAACGATTGTCAGAAGAAGCCACAGAGTCCTCCTCGAACGACAAGACATCATCAGCCAGTTGCCTGACACGCTTTCTGGCATTTGCGGGCAAAGTCACCCAATTCTTCTCATGATCCTCATCAGGGAAATGAATCTCGTTCTCACGCCTTATCTCTCTGGCTTCCACCACAGCCCTGGAATGCGCCATGCGGGTCGTCAGACGCATAAGCACCGGAATATGGTTGGTCTCGGAATAGTCGAAGGCCTCGCGGGCCATATCATAAGCCTCCTGTTGGTTTGACGGCTCAAAGCACGGCATCATGGCGAAGTCAGCATAGAACCTTGAATCCTGCTCGTTCTGAGAGGAATGCTGCGACGGATCGTCACACGCGACCACGACCAGACCACCATTGGCTCCGGTCACAGCCGAATTGACAAATGCGTCGGCACAGACATTCATCCCGACGTGCTTCATACAGACAAGAGCGCGTTTACCCGAATATGACACACCGAGAGCAGCCTCCATAGCGGTCTTCTCATTGGAGGACCAGTCGCAGTGGATTCCGCGTTCCTTGGTGAGCGGGTGGGACTGGATGTATTCCGTTATTTCAGTCGAAGGCGTGCCAGGGTAGGCATACACACCGGAAAGTCCGGCGTGCAAGGCACCCAAAGCCAAAGCCTCATCACCCAAAAGAAGTTTCTTTTCCGACATAACTTTAGTGGTTTATTGTTTTCGTGTCATTTCGGCTACAAGTTACGAAAAATCTTAAATATTCACAAATCCCTTTCAGTTTTCAACACAATTCTTCATATATCTGCAAATATTTAAATCGAGCTTTCTTGCGTATCAAGGATAATTTCGATAACTTGCGCACGAGTTAGAAAAAGAATCATTTACATGAGAAAGACAATCGCAGTGGCCGGCACAGGCTATGTAGGTCTGTCCATGGCGATACTTCTGGCCCAGCACAACAAGGTGCTGGCCGTTGACATCATACCTGAAAAGGTTGACAAAATCAACCGTGGCGAGTCCCCGATTCAAGATGAATATATTGAGAAGTATCTCAGAGAGAAGTCTTTGGATCTTACCGCCACACTTGATGCCTCGGAAGCATATTCCCAAGCGGACATCATTATCATAGCGACTCCGACCAACTACGACCCCAAGAGGAACTTCTTCGACACTGGAGCTGTGGATGCCGTAATCAATCTGGTCCAAGAGGTGAATCCGGAAGCCGTCATGGTAATCAAGTCCACCGTCCCGGTGGGTTTCACGGCTTCGGCCAGGGCACGTTTCTCCTATAGGGAACGTTTGACTGACGGCAGTTTCCGCACCGTGAAACCGAATATCATCTTCTCGCCTGAGTTTCTACGGGAAAGCAAGGCCTTGTACGACAATCTTTATCCGAGCAGGATCATTGTCGGCCGCCCCGAGGATGAACCCGGACTTGTGTCCGCCTCGGAGGAATTCGCCGGATTGCTTCAAGAAGGGGCGGTAAAGAAGAATATCCCGACCCTCTTCATGGGCACGACGGAGGCCGAGGCGGTAAAACTGTTCGCAAACACATATCTTGCTCTCAGGATAAGCTTCTTCAATGAACTGGACACCTACGCAGAACTCAAAGGACTTGACACCAGAGCCATTATCGGCGGCGTGTGTCTGGATCCCAGAATCGGATCCCACTACAATAATCCGTCCTTCGGCTATGGTGGTTACTGCCTGCCGAAAGACACCAAGCAACTTCTGGCCAACTATGCAGATGTGCCGGAAAACTTGATCGGCGCAATTGTCGAGAGTAACCGCACAAGAAAGGATTTCATCGCCGATCAAGTGCTCCAGAAAGCCGGTTACTACACCGCATCCAGCGCATGGAGCGAGAAGAGGGAAAAGACTGTCGTCATCGGAGTTTTCCGCCTGACAATGAAGACAGGCTCGGACAACTTCAGGCAGAGTTCCATTCAGGGTGTAATGAAGAGAATAAAGGCTAAAGGCGCTACGGTCATTGTCTACGAGCCGACGCTGGAAGCCGGAACAACATTCTTCGGAAGCGAAGTCGTGGGTAACCTTGAGGAATTTAAGAGACGTTCAGATTCCATCATCGCAAACAGATATGACCCTGTCCTAGATGATGTCAAGGACAAGGTCTACACACGTGATCTCTTCGAGAGAGATTAATATTTCAGGATCTCGGCAGTCAGAGCCTCGGCAGTGTCCACTATCGCGGAGGGATTGCATGCGGCCAGTTCCTCACGGCTACGGAATCCCCAAGTGACGCCAATGGTACGGACTTCAGCATTGGCGCCGGTCTGCATATCCACATTTGAATCTCCGACATAGACCGTCTCGGATTTGTTCACCAAAGGAACAGCGGCCATAATCTGACCGACTATCGCAGGATCCGGTTTGATAGGCTGACCATCACGTTGACCCAAAATCTTCACGAAGTCATATTCACCGAAAAAGTGCCTGACTAGTTTTTCCGCTCCGTCTTGATACTTGTTGGAGGCCACGGCAAGACGAACTCCTTTGCCAGTGATGGTTTTCAGCATTTCCATAATGCCTTCGTATGGTTTTGTGAAGTCACATTTATGGGCATCGTAGTATGGCAGGAAATACGACGCCATCTTCTGGACATTTTCCTCGGCGGCATATTCAGAAGGTACTGCGGCGCGGAAAAGATTGTAGATTCCGCGCCCCACCATCTGGTAATATGCTTCTATCGGATGTGTCGGGAAGCCGCACTGCGACAAAGCATAGTTGGTGGCGTCGCCCAGATCCTCGACGGTGTTCAGAAGCGTGCCGTCGAGGTCGAAAATCGCTAGTTTTGTCATTGAATATTGCATTTTCTTTAATGAGTTCGCTTCGGCAGGCTCAGCGACCGGAGAAAACAGTCGGGCACTGAGCTTGTCGATGTGCCAAAGCGACTTCATCTTAAGCTATTCCGCATTCTCGAAACCGGAATATTCATCCTTGTCTTCGTAAGGGACTCCGGTCTTCATCCAAGCCGGCATCGGAGCACCTTTAAGATAATGGTCGAAGAACTGTTGCAGTCTGACTGACAAGTCCTTGCAGTTGCGCCTCTGGACGAGGTTGTGCGCCTCCTTGTTGTACTGGAGCAGCCAGGCCGGTTTGTCCAAACGGCGGAGATCCGAGAAGAACTCGATGCCCTGGTACCACGGAACGGCTCCATCAGCATCATTATGCATGATCAGCACAGGAGTCTGGACCTTGTCGACATGGAAGACAGGAGAGTTCTCGATGTAGAGGTCGAGCGCGCCCGGCTCCCACATGCTCTTCCCTATTCGGCTCTGTCCGTGCTCGTACTGGCCCGCGCGGGTGATGCCCGAGCCCCAGCGGATGCCACCGTAGGCCGATGTCATGTTGCCCACAGGGGCTCCTGAACCGGCCGCCGCGAACATATTCGTGCGTGTTATGAGCCATGCGGTCTGGTAACCTCCCCAGCTTTGGCCCTGGATGGCCATCTTGCTCTTGTCAGCGATCGGATAGGCTTCGCAAAGAGCCTCGGCTCCGGCGCAGATGCAGTTGTAGGCGCTTTCTCCCGGATGTCCGACCTTATAAACGATGTCAGGAACAAAGACGATGTACCCTCTTGAAGTATAGAATGGAATATTCACTATCGATCGTGACGGGGCAGGTGTCCAGAATGAATAAAGGTTGTTGGCGTTCTTCTCGTAGAAGTAGATCATGACAGGCAGCTTCTCATCAGCCTTGACTCCGTCAGGAATGAAAACAAGACCTTTAAGCGGAGTCCCGTCGTAGGCTTTCCAACGGAAGAGTTCGGCACGGCCCCAGCGGTAGTCAGCCATCTGAGGGTTGATGGAAGAGACCTTTGTGGACGTCTTGAAATTGTCGTCCGTATAATAGAGGTCATAGCAATTGCGGAAGTTGCCTTTCTGGAAAAATATCCTGTCAGAGTCTTTGGTTCCGGCTATGTATTTGAAACTTACCGTGTCAGTGAAATATTCAAGAGTCTTGGCAGGCTTGGCGAGGTTCAGGCGGCCGAAACCGTTCTCCTGACTTTCCTCGTTGAACACGCTCAGATAGACGGTCTGCTTAGGATCAAGCGGTTTGGCGACTCCGCAGCGACGCTCATTAGGCATCCTGGTGTCCGGCTTAGGATCCATGATCTTGAAGCGGTTGTGGGTCTGGCGGCCAACACTTCCGGTAAGATTAACAGCTGAAGCTCCATCAGGAGAGAATTTCCAGACATCATAGCGGTCAATAATAAAGACAGCAGACTCGTCCTTAAGCCATTTCGGTGAGAATTCATGCGCTGGAGCAGCTGTCGGATGATCATCCTCCTCATCGTAGAAAGGAACTCCTGTCTGGGCTGTGAGGTTGACCTTTTCGCCAGTCTGGGTGTTGTAGGTAAACCAGTTCATCTCATCATTGTCGAACCAGACAAGGTACTTGCCGCTCGGGGACATGTCGAAACGTCCGATGTTGAGTCCATCGGCCACAGTCTTTCGAGATCCGTCATTGACATTCACAAGGGAGTAGTCGTAGCGATTGTTGTAGTCCCACACCGAGGTGCGCTCGTACTTTGTGTTGTCACCCGAAAGCACCCACTCCGAAAGGCCTCCGTTCAGAAGTCGGATATTGTCGAAATATGACGTTGTCAAAGGAACAATCTTCCCAGGTTCGGTGAGATCCATTGTAGCTGAATAAGTCTTCTTCAGTTTCCTGTTGACATTGAGCCTCTGCTGCGGCGGGGTAAGGATGGCGTCCCAATTCCAGATGTCCAGCTGAGCGGTCTCGAAGTCCACGATAGTGGTATCTTTCCGAGGGCGGATGGCGCCGATTCCGAGGAAAAGTCGTTTTCCGTCAGGGGTGAACTGAAGTTCGGTGTTCTCATTAAGAGTCCAACCCGGAGTGCCTTCAACCTTGGTTCCCTCGGCGAAAATTTCTTTGGTTGAATATGCCCATTTGCCATCCTTGCTGATTACGGTAGAGCTATCAGCAGCCTCCACAAGCGGTCGGTGAGCCTGTCGAACCGTCTTTCCTGTCTTTACAGCCTGAATATTTGTAAGGTACAGAGCCTGACATTTGTTACGGTTCTTGCTCTTGTCCCTGGAGCCGAGGAAAACGAGCTGATCCTCTGCATCGTTCAGAGTCAGCCGGCTGTAGGATTCCGCTCCCTTGGCCAGAGTGTCAAGGCATGCCGGAGCGCGGGCGATCAGCACTGCCGTCGCTGAAAGAGAATCCTTCTTGTCCTTCTTCGAGGTCATCAAAAGCACGGTACCGTCTTGATTGAACGTGTACGCGTCGATGTACTTGAGGGTATCCTTCCTGTCGGTGGCGGGATTCAGGATGATAAGTCCTGACTTGTCCGTGCCCTTCTTGTCAGATGTGTCCTTATAGTGTTTCCACGTGGACTTGTAGGCAACGTAAGGTTTGGCGAGCGAACCGGTCGTGTAGGAATCAACACGGCCATATTTCTTGACTGTCATAGTTGTCAGGTCAACAACGGCGAGAGTGTCTTTAGTCATGTTCTCGGCCTTCTTCTTGTCTATCTTTTCCTGACGGGTTTTGGCGAACTGAGGTTTGATCCTCAGATAGAGCCACTTGCCTTGAGGATCGAGGGAAGCCTGGTAGCCGCGGGGAACGCTGATTTCCCTGCAAGCCGGCTTGCCTTTCCTCAACGGTGTCATGTTCCTGACATAGAGAGCGCCGTCTCCTTCCTGCGGGTTGACGCACCACACGAGAACGTTGCCGTCATCGCTTTTCTGGATGTCGGACACGCTTTGCCACGAATCGTATACATCGTGGTCCATAGCTTTTTTCTGAGCCGATGCTCCTGTCATTCCCGACAGGGCAGCGGTGAGTGCCAAAACTGGCAGTAGTTTGTAATTCATGATATTAGATAATAACTATTTCATTACTGTTATGTCGCTTCGACAGGCTCAGCGACCGCACTTGGCAGGTTCAGCGACCGGAAGAAGCGGTTGGTGAACCTGTCGAACCACCGCGACCAGCCTTGCGGATGGCCTCGTAGTAGTCATGACGGGCCGGGTTCTCAGGAAACCATCCTTTCAGCACGCGTTTTTCCTGTTCGAAGACCTCCAAAATGCCCCAGAAGCATGAAAAAGCAGCGGCTCCAAGAACCGTGGAAAGCACTTCTTGTTCCATGAATATGGAAGCGGCGGCAAAGGCCAGTCCCGCAGCCAGTAGCAACCACCAGCTTCCTTTGCCCCAATGATATTCCATCTTAATGACTATGGGATGGCATATTCCTATTATAAGGAAGGTCGCCGCTCCTACGATTATTCCTCCAAAGTTCATGTTCGATCACATTTTCAAATTGACAAAAATACGAAATATTATTGATTTTACATTTTGATACCTACGTTTCACGATACAGCGCAGACAGTTTACCTATATTTAGGGATTGTACGTAAATGTGTCTGGAGGTAACTTTGCGGTCGGATAGTGATTATCGTCACAAAACAAGAATCTTTTAAGCCAAATGAAATGAAAAGAGCCCGCGGTCGGGAGACACCGGGCTTTTTTTGTTGTGTAACTGCGGCACTTCGACAGGCTCAGTGACCGCTGTTTCTGCTCAGTGACCGCACAAATTCTATAGGTCGCTGTGGTTCGACAGGCTCACCAACCGCTTCTTCCGGTCGCTGAGCTGGTCGAAGCGACTTTTTCAAAATATTACGAAATTCTTGTAACAATCAACGAAAATATTCGTTTATATTGTGAAACGACAAGAAAAAGATGACAAGAGAAGAGTCCATAAAGTTCTACAAGGCACACGCAAGGCGGCTGTTCAACACCAGCCTTCGGATAATCCGCGACAGCGGTGAGGCCGAGGAGATCATGCAGGACACGATTCTCAAGTTCATCTCGTCCGATGTCGTTCCCAAAGACCCGGCGCAGGTCGCCTTATGGCTGAACAGGACCTGCATCAGAAAGTCAATAGATGCAGTGAGGAAGAAAAGGCGGGAAAAACTCTTTCTTGATGAATATGCCGGTGAAGTTTCCGAATATGCCGATGACACCACCACGATAGACGTTCCGCAAATGAGCGTCAGCAACGTGCGAAAGGCCATTGATGGGCTACCGGAATCATGCCGATTGATTCTGAACTTAGTGTTAGTGGAAGGCCTTGACTATGAAGAGATAGCCAGCATAACAGGGGAACGTGAAGGAACATTGAGGACACAGTTTTCAAGGGCAAAGGCTAAATTGGTTGAACAATTAAAGAGGACAAGAATATGATTGATCTTAAGGAATATATCAGCGGGAATTCTGAGGCGTTTGACGACAAGGAGCTACCTCTTGGGCATGAGACGAGGTTCGAAGCGAAGCTGGATGCGTTGCTTGAGGTGGAGCATAAAACCGAAGTCAAGAAGACTAGCGGAAAACGGAGAATGTTCACTAGGATATTCAGTGCTGCTACATCCATCGCGGCTGCTGTTGCCGCTGCGGTGATATTCACAGACCCTCCAGCCGAGGAAATTGATTGGTTTGCCGGAGTTGCTGATGATCCTGTGGCGGTGTATTTGGCATATTCAGAGAAAGTCTCGACGATGTACGGGGAGATACTCTCAAGGGATTTGGATAACAGGTGGGGCACAACGGTGAGCAGCATCGCAGAGGAGGCCGTGCCGATTTTTGACCAGCTGCCACAAGAACTTGATGACGCATCTAAGGCAATCATATTAAAAGAATATTATGGGAAACTACTTAACGGACTAGATAAAATCAACAAAATAAAAGAGTTATGAAAAAATCAATGATTTTTGGGGCCGTTGCGCTCCTTATGTTCACCGCGAACGGTCTTAACGCCACAGCAGAGTACCCGGCGGAATCGTTGTACCTGACATCAACGTCAAAGGTAAACACTGACTACACTAAATGCAAGTTCAACTGTCAGGATTTCATCGGGTTGGACCTAAGCGGAGTCGTTGAAGTAAACCTTGTCAAGTCAGATTCTTACAAAGTTGAAGTCACTCTTCCAAGCGTGCTTCAGGAATATCTTCAAGTGTACGTGCGTAACGGTGTGTTGAAGATAGGTTGGAACAAGACTATCCCAACAAAATTGCAGAGGCAATTGGAAAATTGGACATGCAAAGCTGAAATCGCTATGCCAGAGCTTCGTATAGTGGAAATGTCAGGAGCAACAAGCCTGAGATGCGATGACACATTTGACCTGGGCAGAGGTGAACTATCATTGGACCTGAGTGGAGCCAGCAACATTAAATCATTGAATGTAAATGCAGGAAAGTTAGATGCTGAGATAAGTGGAGCATCCTCTTGCAAGCTATATGGTAGTTATCATGAAGTTGAGCTTGATCTTTCCGGAGCGTCTTCAAACAGTTTTGTGATCAAAGCCGACAAGTTGGAGGCTGATGTCAGTGGGGCGACCAAGACAAGCCTTGACGGAGATTTTGGGGAAGTAGAGCTTGACGCTTCGGGAGCATGCGAGGTCAGCCTTAAGGGAACAATCATAAATCTTGAAGTCGATGCTTCCGGAGCCTCAAATGTCAAAGCCATGAATGCAGTGACAGAAAATGCTATTCTAGAGACTTCCGGAGCGGCTAATTGCAGCGTAAACGTCACGCGTTCTGTCATGATTGAGGACGCAACAGGGGCATCAAACATCAGATATAAAGCCCCTAAGGATCTGAGTGTTATGATAAAGTCAATTGGCAGAACAGCTTCGGTGGAGATGGTTAATTAATGCTGGTGCGCTTCGACAAGCTCAGCGACCACGCTTCGACAGGCTCAGCAACCAGTTCGGTCACTGAGCCTGTCGAAGTGACATTAATACTAGATAGCTTGCAGGGAGGCGTGGCAGAGGGTCGCGTCTCCAGCTTTTGCCATAAAGAGATACTCCTCGTCACTAGCCTTGCGTATCCCGAAAGCCACATCATCGCCCTTGTGAACCTCACGTCTGAAATTGATGTCGATTCTAGTGAAGAGCCCGCTAGACAACACACTCTCTGGCAAGAGGTTATAGAACATCTCGATGTAATGGGTATTGTTCAGATGCCCGTTGAAGTCGCATTCGCTATAGCCAACTTCCTTGTGCTTTATGAAGTCGGGCAGGAAATCCAGGATCCTACGCGGCTTGCTGCACGGCACTGGGATGTTGACGTCAGTCAAACCTAAATCCGGGAAGATCGGTTTTCTGGTATTGATGTCGATCACGCACCATTCTGTTGTGCCTCGGCCTATTTCTTCCCCTTCTGAATCTGTCAGCCTGACACATCTGTTGTAGGTCAGTCCGCTTCCCTTCACTGGCCAGACCTTGACACTGTACGAGTCGTAAAGCTCCGGGCGTTCATCGATTTCGAACGCAGAGCGTAGCAAGACCCAAGAACGGCCGACATTTTTCATCACATCTATTCCGCAGC
Source organism: uncultured Bacteroidales bacterium (assembly GCA_934698975.1). GTDB lineage: Bacteria > Bacteroidota > Bacteroidia > Bacteroidales > UBA932 > Cryptobacteroides. The sequence continues at coordinate 24,309 of CAKUVR010000016.1, read as the reverse complement.
CTTCCTTGCGGATGTTCTGGCCGATGGCGTTTATGATGCTGCCACAGATGGACGGCACGGTGGCGTGGCCCTGATAATCTATGTTCTCGGGGGCCACTGAGTATTCAAATGTGTTTACAATCTCATTCATATCCTTTCTCATTTTTACCGTTTCTAAAAGTTGTCCATTCCGTTCAAGATAGGTTGATTGGCCAAGCGACATTCAAACTTCCAGCATAACTTTCGGTTTTCATGGCTATTTTCATGGACGCAATGCAAAAGTACAGAACAGATGCCTTGTGACGAAGAAAGTGCTTTCAGAGGTGCAAAAAATGTCATAAAGCCCTTGTTTGGCGGAAAAATTGCCGTATTTTAGGGACAAAAATACGAACTTTGAAATTTCGTCCCAGCAAATTTTGGGATGGTCTAGACAGGTTCGGGACAAGTTTTAGGGCTATGAACACACCATTGAGAGTCTCTAAAGGCTATGCTAGCCAAGTAAAGTATGCGGTACTGATGCCGCTGTTCTTCTTCGTGTTTTGCTTTGTCTATAATCCGTTTTCCCTGTCGGATTTCTACAATGTCGGAGGTAAATCGTGGACGTTCCATCTGCTGATGCTGACATGCATAATGGTCGGTGTTCTGGCCTTGACACGGCTTGTGTTCTCGTTCCTATACAAGTATATTCCTTTCAAGTGGTGGCACTATGTGGTCTGGTGCTTCGGCGAGGTTTTGGTCACGGCATTCTTTTTCGCGCTCTACACATCGTTGTTCTACAAAAAGAGCGGTGGCATGCCGTATTTCACGGCACTTCCCTACTGCTTTGAGGTGGTGTGTCTGACTCTGGTTTATCCTTATCTGTTCTGCATTCTCCTAAGAATAATATCTAACAAGAATTATGACCTGGCAAATGCGGGGCAGACTCCTGAGGAATCGCTGATAAAGTTCTACGACGAGCATAAGCGGCTGAAACTTACGATTGACCCTACGGCGGTGCTGTATGTCAGCGCAGACGCAAACTACATCAACATTCATTATCTGGATAACGACAGGGTAAGAACCTATCAGTTGAGGAATTCGATGAAAAGCCTTGAGTCAGACGCTGCGAAGCATGGGTTTGTGCGTTGCCACAGGTCGTACTATGTAAACCCCCGGCACATCAAGGTGCTGAGCAGGGACAAGGATGGAGTGATCTACACTGAGTTCATCCGCGATGGGGTCGGGCATATACCTGTCAGCAAACAATATTACGACAGTCTGGCGAAGTTACTGTAGACTTTCAGCGGGCTTGCCGAAGTGTCGTCGGAGTGACCAGAAAGCCTATAATTCTGACGTTTGAATCACGGGACAGTTGCCCTGGATTCGTGCCGGGCTCCCCTTCCGGGACCTCCAAACCGCGGGCTGCATAGAATTTTGTCCAGAATTCTGTCACGTTGCCTGTACTGTCGTGAAATGACATCGGGATTGTGCCGAACACATTACGTACCTTATCAACTTTACCTTTTCGCTCATTGGATCCATCCACGAACACAAACGACTTCTGCACAAGCTCTGAACAGTATATCGCACTGTCACTCGGCATGAATATGTCATCGTAGGGTTTGCCGAGCAACTTTCTCGCATTCGCCACGCTTGCGTCAACATCCAATCCTTCAACCCTGCCGACAAGCACGGACTCCCCGTCACTCAACCTGACCATGAAACTATCCAACGGGCTTTCCACAACCCCAAATTCCGGAACGGCCTCGATGATGTTTCCTTCCGCGAAGATTGCCACGTGGTCAATCTTGTGGTTATCAGCACCTCGCGTCACCTCGGTTATGTTATTGCCATTCTCGTTCACAACAAACAACAAGTCTCCATCACACAAATCGGAAATAGAGACAATTCCGTTTGAACATCCCATCACAATGGATAGAATCGCAACGGCAAGCACTTTCACATAAATATTCATCCCACCAAAAGAAAAGTGGCCTGAAATCCAAGGGAAATCAGGCCTTATATTATTTATCAAAAACCACTATTCGGCGGAGTCATCATCGCCTCCATATTGGGCGATGTTGTCATCCGGAAGGGCGCTGTCGGCGGGAGCGTCGGCAGAAGATCCGGCCACATCCTCATTCTCGGCGTCCTCCTCACCTTCAAGCCATCTCTCAAGGGCCTCGGCGTCATCTGTCTTCACCTTGATCTTCACCAGATTGATCGAGTCATCGGTCTCGACAGTCACGGCATAGAAAGAAGTGCCGTCAGGCTTAGGATACTTGACAAGGTCAGGGAGATAGTCGCTGAACCCGCCCGGATATTTCTCGTTGAATGCTGCGGCAAGCGCTTCGGACATATTCTCGTAACTTACCACGTGTCTTTTCTTCTGATCTGGTGCCATACTCATTTATAAAACCAAATAAAACTATTCTAAATTCTACTGCAGGTCATTGTTCCGGAATATATCCAGGAATCTCAGGCCACTACAAAGAGACAGGAAAAGGATCTTTTCAGCGGCTCCTCGTTTTCGGGTGCAATATTAAGACAATTTTCCGAATTGAGAAGCAATCGGCAAACTATTTTCTGAAAAAAAACGATTTCTGCCTCTTCTTCTTCTCGGGATCACGTTCCACAAAGACCGGTTTCATCGTGCGTGGGTCGATTCCGGTGTAATACATGACGGATGAGGTGGTCATCGGGGTCGGAGTGAAATCCTGCACCTGGTCCATGTATATTCCTTTCAAAGCAGGATTCTTTGACAGATTCTCCATGTCCTTCATCGTGCAGCCAGGGTGGGATGAGATGAAGTACGGAACGATGCCGGTGCGGCGGCCGTTCTGAGCGCAGATCTTGTCAAACTCATAGCGCAGCCTCTCAAAGAGCTTGAAAGAAGGCTTGGCGATGTACTGGAGAACCTTGTCCTCCGTGTGCTCCGGAGCGACTTTCATACGCCCGGATGTGTGGTCAAGAATCAAAGTCTTCAGATAAGGCTTGGAAGTCTCGTCCACGAAACCGTTCTCGTCAAGAAACAGGTCGTAGCGGATTCCGCTTCCGATGTAGGAATGACGTATCCCCGGAACGGCATCGACTTTCTTATAGAGTTCAAGTATCTGTTTGTGAGAGCGGTTCATATTAGGACACGGTGCCGGAAACAGACACGATTTCCTGCGGCATTTGTCACATAGCTCAGGATTCTTGCCACTCATCCCGTACATATTGGCGGTCGGGGCACCAAGGTCGGAGATATTCCCCGCGAATCCCGGCATCTTTGCCAATTTCTTCACCTCGGCCAAGATCGATGCCTGCGAACGGGACTGGATATACTTTCCCTGATGCGCCGCGATAGTGCAGAAATTACAGCCCCCGAAGCAACCCCGGTGCGTGATGATGGAATCCTTGATCATGTCGTAGGCCGGAATCCTCTTCCCTTTGTAGCGCGGGTGAGGCAGCTTGGTGAACGGCAGATCCCAGAAAGAGTCCATCTCCTCGGTTGTGGACGGGGAATATGGAGGATTGATCTGCACGTAACCATCCCCGACAGGCTCGATGATCGTCGCCGGATGCATCATGTTTGCGTGGGTCTCAATCAGATGGAAATTCTCTGCGAACGCTTTCTTGTCCCGCTTACATTCCTCGAACGAATGGAGCACCAGCGGATCCTTGACCTTCCACTTCCCGCTCATCAAGAAAGCGATCTGCGGAATCTTGTGGATCTCATGAATATTCCTCTGCGCCTCTATGGCCCTTGTCAACTCAAGCATCGGCTTCTCCCCCATCCCGTAGCACAGGTAGTCTGCCCTGCACCATTTCAGAATAGACGGAACAAGCTCGTCTTTCCAATAGTCATAGTGCGTGAGCCTGCGGAGCGAAGCCTCGACACCTCCGATGATGACCGGAACATCGGGGTAAAGATCCTTCAATATGTTCGTGTAGACACTGACGGCATAGTCAGGCCTCTGTCCGGCCTTTCCGTCCGGAGTGTAGGCGTCATCGTGACGGAGACGTTTGCCAGCAGTGTAGTGGTTCACCATCGAATCCATCGCACCGGCGTTGACTCCGAAATAGAGCCTCGGGGCGCCTAGTTTCTTAAAATCCCTAAGGTCATCCCTCCAGTTTGGCTGCGGCACCACGGCCACCCTGTAGCCAAAATGCTGAAGCCAACGGGCGATGCAGGCAGTGCCGAAAGAAGGGTGGTCCACAAAGGCGTCACCCGTAAAAAGGATGACGTCAATGTAGTCCCACCCTAAGGCTTCAACCTCCTTTTTGGAGGTCGGGAACATATAATCCGTCTCGGACATAGGACCGTCCTACATTCTCTCCGGCAGCTCGATTCCGAGAATACCCATGGCCTTGCGAAGAACTGCGGAAAGGGTGTCGATCAGCACCAGACGCATCTTGAGGACATCCTCGTTCTCCTCCTTGAGGATCGGCGTGTCGTGGTAGTACTGGTTGAACTCCTTGGCGAGGTCGTAGGCATAGTTGGCGATGACGGCCGGTGAATACGCCTGCGCGCCTTCCGCGATCTTGGCAGGGAATGTGTTCAGCAACTTAATGAGTCTGATTTCCTTGGCACTGAGCTCGACCTTAGGCAGAGGAGAGGTGGAATATTCAATGCCCTTCTCCGCAGCCTTGCGAAGGATCGAGCGGATTCTGGCGTGGGTATACTGGATGAACGGACCGGTGTTGCCGTTGAAGTCGATGGACTCCTTAGGATTGAAGAGCATGGTCTTCTTCGGATCCACCTTGATGATGAAGTACTTGAGCGCCCCTAGACCGATCATGTGGTAGAGTCTCGTCTTGTCCTCCTCGCTCATGTCGGCCAGTTTGCCGGACTCGTCCGAAGTCGCTCTCGCCTCCTCGTACATCTTCTGAAGAAGATCATCAGCATCCACGACTGTTCCCTCACGGGACTTCATCTTGCCCTCCGGCAGCTCGACCATTCCATAAGAAAGATGGAAGATGTTGTCTGCCCAGTCGAAGCCCAACTTCTTGAGGATCAGTTTAAGAACCTGGAAGTGATAGTTCTGCTCGTTGCCGACCACGTAGACGTGAGAGTCAAGATGATACTCAGCGAAGCGCCTCTCCGCCGTTCCGAGATCCTGAGTGATGTAGACCGATGTGCCGTCCGAACGGATGAGAAGTTTCCTGTCAAGTCCGTCAGCCGTGAGGTCGCACCATACGGATCCGTCTGGATCCTTCACGAACACACCCATATCCAATCCCTTCTGCACCAGTTCCTTGCCAAGAAGATAGGTCTGGGACTCGTAGTAAACCTTGTCGAAAGTGATTCCGAGAGCCTTGTAGGACTCATCGAATCCCTTGAGGACCCAGCTGTTCATCTTGGCCCAAAGGTCACGGACCTCCTTGTCGCCGGCCTCCCACTTCTGGAGCATCTCATGAGCCTCCTTAAGACAAGGAGCTTCCTTCTTGGCAGTTTCCTCGTCCATTCCTCCGGCCACAAGATCATCGACTTCCTTCTTGTAAATGTTGTTGAAAGCCACGTACATATCACCGACAAGATGGTCGCCCTTGATGCCGGTGGACTCAGGAGTCGCGCCGTTTCCGACCTTCAGCCAGGCAAGCATGGACTTACAGATGTGCACTCCCCTGTCATTGACGAGAGTGGTTTTGATCACATTGTTGCCGCTGGCCTTCAAAAGCCTTGACACAGAGTCTCCGAGCAGGTTGTTCCTTATGTGGCCGAGGTGAAGAGGCTTGTTGGTGTTAGGGGAAGAGAACTCGACCATTATGTTCTTGCCGGTCTTCGGCAGGTCGCCGAAGTCCTTGTCCGCGACGATCTCTCCGAAAAGTTCGTTCCAGAACAGGTTGGAGAACAGCAGGTTAAGGAAACCCTTCACGCAGTTATATTCAGAAATCTCCGGGACATTGGTCTTGAGCCATTCTCCGATGGCGTTGCCGGTGTTCTCCGGGGTGGAGTGCGACAATCGAAGAAGAGGGAAAACGACGAGGGTGAAGTCCCCCGTGAATTCCTTCCTTGTGACCGAGACCTGAAGAGCCGAAGGTTCGATATCGGCGTTATAGAGTGCCTTGATGGCTTCTGAAGCCTTCGTGGCGATGAAAAGTTCCGGAGTCATCAACCGAGATAGGTTTTAAGAAGTTTGCTTGCTGATGGTTTCTTGAGCTTGCGGATCGCCTTCTCCTTGATCTGACGGACTCTCTCTCTGGTAAGGTCAAGCCTTTCACCGATCTCCTCGAGGGTCATCTCCTGACATCCGATGCCGAAGAACGACTTGATGATCTCGCGCTCGCGGGTCGTCAGAATCTGGAGAGACCTTTCAATCTCGGTACTGAGCGACTCGTTCACCAGACCTCTGTCGGCCATAGGTGAATCATCGTTCGGAATCACGTCCAGAAGGCTGTTGTCCTCGCCCTCAACGAACGGAGCGTCCACGGACACATGTCTTCCCGAAACCCTGAGGGTGTCGGAAATCTTGTCCTGAGGGATGTCGATCATCTCGGAAAGTTCCTCGTTAGAAGGGCTTCTCTCGTTCTTCTGCTCGAACTGTGACAGAGCCTTGTTGATCTTGTTCAGGGAACCTACCTGATTGAGCGGAAGCCTGACGATCCTGGACTGCTCAGCGAGAGCCTGAAGGATTGACTGGCGGATCCACCACACGGCATATGAAATGAATTTGAAACCTCTTGTCTCATCGAATTTCTCGGCGGCCTTAATCAGTCCGAGATTGCCTTCATTGATCAAATCCGGAAGGCTGAGCCCCTGATTCTGGTACTGCTTGGCCACAGAAACCACAAAACGAAGATTAGCCCTTGTGAGCTTTTCCAACGCTTTCTGATCACCCTTGCGGATCCGCTGTGAAAGTTCGACCTCCTCTTCCGGAGACACCAACTCCTCGCGGCCGATCTCCTGAAGGTACTTGTCCAGGGACGCGCTCTCGCGGTTGGTGATTGACTTTGTAATCTTTAATTGCCTCATATATTCTGTAATACACAAATTTCCCTGACGGAAGGCAAGGATCCTTTTCCGTCAGGGAAACACTATCCGATAACCTTCATCAACTACTCTTTACTGAATCCGAAGAAGGCTTTTCTACCGTTGGCCGTGACACCCTCGATGTAAACCGCCCTCTTTGCGGACTTGGCGATGTTCAAGACATCCTGAGGTGTGCCTACCGGCTGATCGTTGACGTAGGTGATGACCATTCCCTCCGAAGCTCCGGCCTCAAGCATCTTGCCACTTCCGACAGAAGTGACTTCGACACCTTTCTTCAGACCAAACTTCTCAAGGGTCTCCTTGGAAGCCTCTTTCAAGGTCGTTCCGAAGAACGCGATCTCACCGTCTCCGACAACAGTGCCGTTCTCTGTGCTGCTGCCCTGGAACGTGACTTCCAGTTCCTTTTCCTTTCCATCACGGATAACCTTGACCTTGGCCTTGTCACCCGGATGGAAGGAATTGACCTTGACCTGAACGGCCGAGCCGCTCTTCACTTCTGTCCCATCGATGGCAACAATCACGTCACCTTCCTTCAGTCCGGCCTTGTCAGCGGAGCTGCCTTTGGCAACCTCTCTGATATATACGCCTTCCGGAGAAGAAAGTTTCATTTTTTTCAACATATCATCCACGGAATCATATTTCAGCACCTTGGCGAGCCCCTCGTTAAGATCTGACATAGAGATTCCCAGAACAGCTCTTTTCACTGAGCCAAAGTCGATAAGGTCACTCACTACCTTCTTCACTATATTCACAGGCACCGCGAATGAATATCCTGAATATGCCCCCGTCTGTGAAACAATGGCGGTGTTGATGCCGACCAGCTCGCCGGTCTTGTTGACTAGCGCTCCACCGGAGTTCCCAGGGTTGACAGCGGCGTCGGTCTGGATGAACGACTCAATCTGAATGCCACCGTTGTTCTCCCTTGGATCATGCGCCATGGAACGACCTTTCGCGCTGACGATGCCGGCTGTGATGGTGGACCTGAGCTGGTAGCCGAGAGGGCTGCCGACGGCAAGAACCCACTCTCCAAGCCTCAGCTGGTCGGAATCTCCGAACGGAAGGGTTGGAAGTCCCTGTGCGTCAATCTTTATCAACGCGACATCCGTCGCCGGGTCAGTTCCGATCACTTTAGCCTCATAAGTCTTGTTGTTGTTCAGAGTGACCTGAACCTTTGTGGCATTGGCCACAACATGGTTGTTCGTCACGATATAGCCGTCAGGACGGATTATCACACCTGAACCACTTCCCTGCTGCTCCCTTGTCTGAGGCCCTTCATCACCGAAAAAGAAACGGAAGAACGGGTCAGTCATCTGATACTGCTGTGTCACTGTCACCTCAACATAAACGACAGCATCCACGGCGGCCTCGGCCGCGTATGTCAAATCAGGATAGTCAGACTGTGCCAGATTGACAGTCTTCGTGACCGTTCCGCTCTCAGTCATTGTCATATTGTCTCCCTCATTCACGGTGGCCGCCTTGACGACCCCGTACGCCGCCAGCACGCTGAACAACACTGACAGCACTACTGTTAACAAACCTTTTTTCATTTCTGACATATAAATTAATTTATCAATATTCAATCAATATTCAATCTTCCGGCATCCGGATGGTGTTTCCGAAGCCTAAGGCAAAAAATCAAATATGATGCCATATTATTAAGGGAATATTCGTATATTTGCCTTTCACAGCGGCTCGCCTCACGGCTGCCGGTTATAATGAAATAAAAACACTGACAAATATGAAATTCAACGTATCAAGCACAGAACTCCTGAAAGGGTTGATGGACATTTCCAAGGCCATTCCGGCCAAGTCCGCGCTGCCAATTCTGGAAAATTTCCTGTTTGACCTCAAAGGTAACATCCTTGAGGTCACCGCTTCTGATTCAGAGCTCACCCTCAAGACTGAAATTGAGGTAGACACAACCGAAGAGGAAGGCAAGATCGCAGTGCCGGCAAGGCACATCATAGACTTGCTCAAGGAACTGCCGGACCAGCCTGTCGCCATCAGCACCGCAAGCGACAGTTCCATCGAGTGCAAATGGACCAGCGGCAACTCTGTGCTTCCATTCTTCCCCGCAGAGGATTACCCTGAGATAAAAGGCACGAGCGATGACGCCGAGAGAATCGAGTTCCCGGCCGACAGCCTGATCGAAGGCATCAACAGCACGATCTACGCGACGGCCGACGACGAAATCAGACCCGCGATGAACGGAATATTCTTCGACTTCAGCCCCGAGTCAACCACATTGGTGGCCTCTGACTCACACAAGCTCATCTGCTACACGGCCAAAGAGGTCAAGACCCCGGAAAAGTGCTCGTTCATCCTGCACAAGAAACCTGCGGCCGTGCTGAAGTCCATTCTCGGAAAGGAAGACGGTTCTGTCGAAATCGCGTTCGACTCAAGCACGGTTCTTTTCACATTCGGCAGGACGACGATGGTCTGCAGGCTGATTGTCGGAAAGTATCCTAAGTACCGCGATGTCATCCCTCAGAACAACTCCAGCGTGCTGAAGATAGACAGGGCGTTGTTCCTGAACACGGTAAGGCGTGTCGCGGTCTGCGCCAACAAGGCTTCCAACCACATCAAGCTGGATCTGAAGCCTGGACAGATGGAGATCACGGCTCAGGATCTGGGCTTCGCCATCGCCGCTTACGAGAAAATCAGCTGTGACTATAGCGGTGATGAGCTCTCCATCGGATTCAAGTCCACATTCCTCACCGAAATCCTCGCCAACATGAGCTGTGAGACCGTCGTGATGAAGTTTGCGGACTCGCGCAGAGCCGCTCTGATTATTCCGTCAGAGGACGATGAGGAAAGCGGAAAGATCTGCGGAATACTGATGCCTATCATGGTTTAAGAATTCAAGGGACATAGGAGATATGGAGCTCTCACTTAAAAGGCCTCTGCTTTTCTTCGACATCGAGAGCACAGGCCTTAACATAGTCAATGACTGCATTGTGGAACTCAGTTTCGTCAAGGTTTTCCCTGACGGGCACCATGAGGTTAAGACGTGGAGGGTGTGTCCGTGGGACTACACTCTCCGCAGACAGCATCCTATCAATCCGGAAGCCAGTCAGGTGAACGGAATCAAGGACGAGGATGTCGCTGATGAGAAGAAGTTCATAGAGATTGCCCCGGAGGTTGTCGAGTGGCTCAGGGACAGCGATCTTGCCGGGTATAATTCCACAAAATTCGACCTGCCAATGCTGTCAGAGGAACTTGAGAGGGTGCGTGCCTATTGTGTGCGCAGACTTGAAGATCCAAAGAACACTCCGGAAAACAAGGCGAAAGCCCAGGCCACCCTTGAGGCCACGGACATTGACCTGCACTCCAAGCAGATGGTCGATGTTCAGACGATATACCACTACATGGAGCCCCGCAACCTGAAGGCGGCCTACCGCTTCTACTGTGGCGGAGAGGACTTTGACAACGCCCACACGGCAGAGGCGGACACAATGGCCACCTACGAGGTGCTTAAAGGTCAACTGGACATGTACCAGACTCCAAGCAAGTACCACGAGCAGATTCTCAAGAACGATGTCGAGTTTCTGTCAGGAGTGGCAGGCCGTCCACGCACAGTGGATTATGCGGGCAGACTGGTTCTCGGTAAGAACGACGAGCCGACAATCAGCTTCGGGAAGCACAAGGGCCACACTGCAAGAGAGGTGTACGAAACCGAACCGGCCTACTTCGCCTGGATAGAGAACGGCGAGTTCACGATGGACACAAAACGCCAGTTCGCCCGTCTGAAGGAACAGTTTGACAAAGAGAAGAAAGAGGCCGCGAAAGCAAGAGAAGCCGAACTCAGCAAACCACTTGAAGGAGAGGCGCTGACCAATGCGGCAGAGATGCTCAAGAACAAATTCAACGGCGGAAAGCTCTTCTAGATTTTTCCTCTTGCTGAAGCCCGATAATGAATATAATAGTAAAGACATCATCCGGACACATCACGGTACGCCCGGACACGACGTGGGAGAAAGACAACGAGGATTTCTATCCACCTGAGTTCGTGGACAAACTCACATATTCCCCGGTTCTGTTCGCGCGTGTTCTGAAGCCAGGCCGGAGCATCGGAAGAAAATTTGCGTCAAGATATTACGACAGTGTAGGTTACGGAGTGCTTCTATACCCGGAGAATATGCTCGACGGCACACCGGAAGGCTATGCTCAGGCAACATGTCTGGACCACACTTCATTCCTGCCGCCGCCGACAGTCCCCCCCCAAAGACTGGAAGAATACGGTCTGTTCAGCCTGTTCAGAAACGAGGATGAACTTTTCAATTACAACATTCCGTCCTTGAATATGATTGAGGACGCTCTCGTGGAAGCCACAAAACTGCTCTACATCCGCACCGGAGATCTCATAGCCATAGAATTGACAGACAGGAAACCTCTGGTCAGCCGTTCCGACGGCAGCGCAAGAGTCAACGCCACGTCAGGTGAAAGAAAAGTCCTCGATTTCAGAATCATTTTCTGAAATCGAGGACTTGACATCATACTCTGCGTGATCACTCCTCCGGAAGGAACATCGGATCCCAGGCAGGAAGGAGGGTCGGCTTCTGACCCAGCATATTCATCACATCTGAAGGAACGTACTTTTTCTCCACGACGAGACGAAACATATAGTTGTCGAACCACTCGTCGGTCATGATTAGATTGCCCTTGTAGCCGGAATCGGCGCCCCAGCTGTTCTCCACCATCCACTTGACAGGCTTGCCGTCCTTGATGTCCACGGCGATGAGGGTCATGGCGTGAGACGAGCCGCTGGCATGGGTCTGAACCCTCTGACGCTTGTCCATCGGGAATGTCGTTCCGAAAAGAGAGCCGTAATCGAAATTGTTCATGTCCAAAGTGCCTTTCTGACGATCCATGAACTTGCCGACATCACATGAGAAGTACATTGCGGTGTTGTCCTTGATGGAAGCGATGGCCATCTCCTTTATCCTTTCCACAGGAAGATTTATGTAAAGCCAGTTCTGCCCGTCATAGACATGACGGTCATAGTCAATCTCATAGACCTTGCCGTATTCGCGGGTAGGGTCGTTCATCACCATGACGTAGTTGTTCTCAAGGTCCGCTCCTACATATTCCTGATAGAAGGATTTCGGGGTGTAAGTCTTGGCGCTGACGAAGTTGCCCTTGGAGTCGTAGCGAGACCATTCGAACTCGACCGGTGGCTCACCAAGGCAAAGGGCAAGCATCCTGTAGATTTCCTTCAGCATTCCGGTCTTCATCACAGGGCAGTCCTTGGCGGACGCGTCGCGGAGTTTCAGTCCGTACTCACGCAGTTTGGTCGCTATCTGTGTGCGCATCTGTGAAGTGTTGTTGGCGCAGTAGGTCTCCGGCATCACCTCTGAAGGAACGACACCGTATTTCATGATGAGGTTGGAGACTCCTGTGAACTGTCCGCCGTCCCCTATCGGATTGCGGAACAGCCAGTCAACCTTGCGGTCGTCAAAGCTCAAGCCTTTCGTGTCGATCACGCCCTGAAGGAAGAGGTTGGCCTTCTCAAGCTGGTCGTAAAAGAACACATAGTTCTGAGAGAACGTGAAAGAACCGAGGTCATATTTTTCGATCATCTTGGATCTCAGCACATTGAGTCCGGAGAACAGCCAGCAGCGGCCGGATGACTTCTGATTTGTGCGCCCTTTCGTCTTCACTTCATCGGAAAAATGCGTGTCAATCATCGCGATGTTCTCCGAGTTGGCGGCGAGGACATTGATGGCGGCGGCGTTGAGGGCGTTGCGGACAGCCTTGTCCGAAGCAGTGCCTTCGTAACCTTTACGGATCTCTGCCAGCATCTCGGCGGAGATGCCTCCGTTTTTGGCCTGTCTCTGGGCGAAAGCGCCGGTTCCGCAGAGAACCATAAGCGCAGACGCTAGGATAAATGTTCTTTTATTCATAAATATTCAAAGATTTGGGGTAAATTTAACGAAAATTTCGGTAATAGCCGAAAGAATGCCAGTCAGAAGATGAAGACCTGCTCAAAAATATTCATGCTCGCTGCCGTCACGCTGCTTTTTGTCGGTGCAGACCTGCTCTCCGGCGAGGCTGGCCTGAGCGGGATAGACACAAGCATATTCTTGAAACTCAGGCTCCCGAGGATGCTGACCGCAGTTCTTGCGGGTGCGAGTCTTTCCCTTGCGGGTCTCCAGATGCAGAGCGTGTTCCGCAATCCACTCGCCGACCCTCACATCATGGGTGTAAGCGCCGGAGCAGGAACCGGAGCCGCCATGGCTACTCTTATGATAGGATCTTCCCTCCCCGCAGTATTGTCTGGCCTCACCGTGGCCGCGGCAGCTTTCACCGGAGCGTTCCTTACTTCCCTGATGGTTGTGTTCATGTCCTCAAGGTTTCAAAGCGCCGACACTTTGCTTATCTTCGGCGTGATGCTAGGATACATCTTCAGCGCCGCCACTTCAATCATTGAATATTCAGCCAACGCCGAGAGCCTGAAGGTTTTCTACAGTTGGTCCGCGGGCAGTTTCTCCGGAAGCCGTCCGGGTGAAGTGGCTGTGATCTCAGGCGCGCTGGCAATCGGAACAGCCCTTTCCCTTATAAATAATAAAGGACTGGACATCGCTCTTTTCGGTGATGAATATGCCTGCCTGGCAGGTGCGGACATTCCGCGGATCAGGGGCATGGCGATGATCGGAAGCTGCCTTATGGCAGGTGCGGTAACGGCGTTTTGCGGACCGATAGGCTTTGTCGGAATCGTCGCTCCTCACATTGCCAGAGGCTTTCTGGGAACCTCTGCGCATCTGAAGGTCATCCCGGCGGCGATGTTGACGGGAGCGGGATTGTCGCTTGCCGCCGACATTCTCTCTCAGGCCTTTCCAATGCCTCTGCCTGTCGGAAGCACAATGGCCGCCATCGGAATCCCGATCATACTGTCGATTCTAATCAAAAAGAAGTGAATATGCTGAAAGCGTCCGAACTTATCATTGGTCATAGAGGAAACAAGGTCTGCGGGCCACTGTCTCTTGAATATTCCGACGGACAGTCCGTGATGCTTTGCGGCCCGAACGGCAGCGGGAAAAGCACCCTTATGAAAACCATCGCTGGACTTCTGCCTCCCGTTTCGGGAAGATTCTCCGCCGGCGGCACAATCGTCATGGTGCCCACACATATTCCCAAAGTCAAAGGATTTTCCGTCAAAGAATTCATACGAACCAGTCTGTTCACAGCCTCAGGAACATTCCGAAAGCTGAACCATGAGGCGGAGACAACACTGGAGGAATCAATCCGTACGCTCGGAATCGGATCATTGTCTGACAAGGACATAAGCCTCATATCCGACGGAGAGTTCCAAAAAGCATGCATCGCCACGGCTCTGACGCGGAAAGCGAATGTTATCCTTTTGGACGAGCCTACCGCCTTTCTGGACGTGGACAACCGCGTTATGGTTCTGCGCACTCTGCAGAATCTTGCGCGCGACACCGGGACCACTGTGATATTCTCGACCCACGACATTTACGATGGCTCACGTTTCTCTGACGCAACGCTTGATCTCGGTTCAATCAGCGCGACGTTTTAGCCAACTAATTATTTCACAGCACGTTCCATTTTCCTGCCAGTCATAATCAGAGGGCAGCGTTTCAGAACTGATTGACAATCAAAAAGTGACACTTCACCTTTTGATTGTCAGCAGGTTAGCGTTTGGTCTCCGGATAAGTTTTGAAACCACGAAACAATTTCTTATCTTTGTAAAGATTCGTGGCCCGCATTGAGCATGTGCGTCCACGCATTGACAAAATGTGAAAGGATAATGCCGGGAAAGATTTTCTTCATAGACGGGCACGCATTGATATTCAAGATGTATTATGCGTTTCTAAGGAGGCCGATGATCAACTCCAAAGGGGCTGACATGTCTATTCTCTACGGGTTCACCAAATATATTCTTGAACTTTTGGGACGCGAGAAACCAGACTATCTGGCGGTGGCGTTCGACCCGCCGGGAGGCACGTTCAGGAACAAGATGTTCCCTGAGTACAAGGCGAACCGCAAAGAGACTCCACAACTGGTCATCGATGCGTTGGAGCCATTGACAGAGATCTGCAAAGCCTTGAATATCCCGACATTGATGCTTAAAGGGTTCGAGGCGGATGACGTGATCGGCTCGATGGCGAAGCGCTGTGCCGGAGAGGGTCTTGATGTCTATATGGTGACACCGGACAAGGACTACGGACAACTGATCGGACCGCACATCTGGCAGTACAAGCCTGGCAAGGCCGGCAATGAGAACGAAATCATCGGAGTCAAGGAGATCTGCGAAAGGTACGGGATCCATTCTCCGGAGCAGGTCATCGATATGCTTACCATATGTGGAGACACGGCCGACAATGTGCCGGGTGTGAAGGGCGTGGGTGAAGTCGGTGCAGGCAAGCTGGTGGCCAAATATGGTTCTGTCAAAGAGATCTACAACCATCTGGACGAGTTGACGCCTCGGCAGAAAGCCCAATTCGAGGAAGCCAGAGACCACATTGAGCTCAGCCACGAACTCGTCACCATCAAGACGGACATCGAAGTCGACGTTCCGACCGAAGAGATGAAAGTCAATCAAGAGTACGGTCCGGAGCTCGCCGATCTTTTCGAGAAATACGAGTTCAATTCCCTGAACAAATACATAGGGCACGTAGGCTCGGCTGAAAGCAAGCCGGAGAGCGAACTTCCCGAGATCGCGAAGGTGCGTCCATCGGAAGTCGTGAGAGCAGCCGTAAAGGCCGGGATGTGCTCGGTAATCACGGAAGGAGCCGACGGAGGCATATTCACTAAAACAAGGAGAATCATTGCCGCGGCTCGCTCCGGGAAGAGGATTGTCGCGGCAGAGGGCGGCTTGCAGGAATTCAGGAATCTGCTCGCGAATGAAGGGGTGGCGAAGTGCGGCGATGACCTCAAGCGGCAGATGAATATTCTGGCGGCCGGCGGTGTGGAACTTTCCGGGAAGCTTCACGACATTGCTCTCATGCACTATCTGCTTGACCCGGAAAAGAGCCACAAGGTTGAAGTGCTGGCGCAAGGCATACTGGGCGTGTCCCTGAAAGACTCTTCCGGCAAGGACACCGCCCCGGCCACCGGTTCGCTGTTCGATGACATTCCCTCCGATGAACGGACACAGGACAGAAGCAAAGAGGCCGCCGTCCTGCTTCTGCTTCAGGAAAGGCTCCGTGATGATCTTGTCCAAGCGTCTGTCTCGGACCTTTACGACACAATGGAGGAGCCTATTCTGAAGGTTCTCTCCAAGATGGAACGCAATGGAATCAAGGTTGACCTTAACTCACTGAAAGATTTCACGGCGCGTCTCCGGGAGGATGTCACGGCCAGAGAATCCAAAGTCCGTGAGATGGCCGGGGAACCTAACCTCAATGTGTCTTCCCCGAAACAGATAGGAGAGCTGCTGTTCGAGCGGATGCGCCTTTCCGACAAGCCGAAGAAGAATGCCAACGGTACCTATTCAACGGAAGAATCGGTTCTGCTTGATCTGGCGGAAAAGCATCCTATCGTTGAAGAGATCCTTGAATACAGGGCTGGCAGGAAACTGCTGTCTACTTACATAGAGCCGTTTCCAGGCTACATAGACCCGTCCGACGGCAAGGTTCACACGACGTTCAACCAGGCTTTGACAGCCACCGGACGGCTCAGTTCCTCGAACCCGAACCTCCAGAATATTCCGATAAGATCCGAGCAGGGCAAGGAAATCCGCAAGGCTTTCGTGCCGAGCACTCCTGACGGATTGATCCTGTCCGCGGACTATTCGCAGATCGAACTGAGGATCATGGCTCACCTGAGCTGTGACCAGCACCTTATCAGCGCCTTCAAGCAAGGCGTGGATGTCCATGCGGCCACGGCCGAGAAGATTTTCGGTATACCTCACGACCAGGTCACCGCCGACCAGAGACGTATAGCCAAGACCGCGAACTTCGGAATCATGTACGGAATCTCGGCGTTCGGTCTGGCTCAAAGGCTGCGGATAGGCCGTAATGAGGCTCAGAAAATCATAGACGATTACTTCGCCGGATTCCCGTCCATCCAATCATTCATAGAGGACACAAAGTCCACGGCCCGTGAGACCGGTTACGTTGAGACCATCTTCGGAAGAAGAAGGTATATTCCGGACATCAACTCCAAGAACGGGACAATCAGGGCTCTCGCCGAGAGGAACGCCGTCAACGCTCCGATTCAGGGGACCTCGGCCGACATCATAAAGATGGCCATGATCGGGGTGGACAGAGCCATGACAGAAGCCGGCATGAAGAGCCGGATGGTTCTCCAGATTCACGACGAGCTTGTGTTCGATGCGGTTCCCGATGAGCTCGAGGAATTGAGGCGGATTGTGATAGACCGCATGGAAAATGTTGTAAAACTTTCAGTACCACTAATAGTAGAATGC
Organism: uncultured Bacteroidales bacterium; assembly: GCA_934698975.1. GTDB lineage: Bacteria > Bacteroidota > Bacteroidia > Bacteroidales > UBA932 > Cryptobacteroides. The sequence continues at coordinate 6,985 of CAKUVR010000016.1, read as the reverse complement.
AATTATGGGAAAAACTGGCTTGAAGCCCACTGATGAGCTGATCATCTTGGCACAAAGAGGCAATGGCTTGGCGTTCACAGCCCTCTGGGACCGCCACATTGAACAGTTGAGGTCCTACATCAAGGCCCGTTTCAAGAACATCGACGACTACGCAGCGGATGACATCTGCAGCCGCAGTTTCGAGAAGGCCTTCAGACAGATCATGTCCTACGATCAGTACAAGAGCCGGTTTCTGACATGGCTCTGCACGATCGCCAAGAACACTGCGCTGGACACGTTGGAACAGGAGCAGAGGGTACATCCCAAAAACCAGATAGTCTATCTTGACGATGAGAGCAAGCCGTCCGGTGTGGAGGTCATTCCGGACCAGACCGAGGATGCGCTCAACACTTTGATCAAGACCGAAAACGAGGAAGAGCACGCCAAGTACGTCGAGCGTCTGCCGGAACTCTACAGGGAAATCGCCCGCAAGAGACTTATTGAGGGAATGAAGTACAACGAGATCTCCGAAGCGCTTGGCATGGAGCTCAACACGGTCAAGACACGCATCCGCAGAGCCAAGCAGATGATTGATGACCTCCGGAAGCAGGAAGAAGACGCATGATGACATTCGCCGACTTTGAGGTTTTCCTGAAGGCCTCGTTCCCGGATGTGACAGACGGAATGATGGAGCGGTTCCGTCTGATGGACGCCGGTTACCGTGACTGGAACGCAAAGATCAACGTCATCTCCCGCAAGGACATTGACAGTCTGTACGACCACCACGTCCTCCACTCCCTAGCCATTGCCGAGTATCTCCGCACCCAGCGCCCTGAGACGTATTCATTGTTCACCGCGCCTTCGCCAGCCAATGCCCCGCAGACCGGATTAAAGGTTCTGGACCTCGGCACGGGCGGCGGCTTCCCCGGCATCCCGCTGGCAGTGATGTTCCCGAATGTAAAGTTCACCCTTTGTGACTCGGTGGGCAAGAAAACCATCGTAGCCAAAGAAATTGCGAATATGCTAGGCCTTGGCAACGTGGAGATTGTCAACGCCCGAGCCGAAAGCCTTCCCGGCAGATTCGACTTCGTAGTCTCACGCGCCGTTGCGTCACTCACTGACTTCTACCCTTGGGTAAAAGGGAAATATTCACAGTCCATCCTCTACCTGAAAGGCGGAGACATCAACGAGGAGATCTGCTCCCTGATGTCCCGAGAACGCCTCCGCAAAGGTTCCGTCACCACCTGGGCAGTCACCACCTGGCTCTCTGTCCCTTATTTCGCCGGCAAGTTCGTGATCGACATCCACCGGTAACTTCCCCACCAGCGGACTCTGACATCAGTGCCTGATTACCCCAGCACGACATCCAAAACCATCATCAGCACGAAGCCGATGGCGAATCCAACTGTTCCAATGTTGGAGTGCCGGCCTTCGGATGCCTCAGGAATCAGCTCTTCCACAACCACATAGAGCATTGCACCGGCAGCGAAGGCCAGAAAGTACGGCAGGATAGGGGTCATCAACGAAGCCAGCAATATCACCAGCAAGGCTCCGATAGGCTCGACGATTCCGCTCAGGCTGCCTATCAGGAAAGATTTCCGGCGGGTGTTTCCGGCGGCGCGCATCGGCATAGAGATAATAGCCCCTTCGGGAATATTCTGAATCGCTATTCCGATTGCCGTAGCCATCGCGGCGGCAGGGGCTATTGCGACTCCATCCTGCAAGGAGCCTGCAATCACCACACCGACCGCCATACCCTCGGGAATATTATGGATCGTCACCGCCAAGGCAAGCATAGCCGTCTTCGAGATTCTGGCTTTCAGGCCTTCTGGCTTGTCATTCCCAATATGAAGGTGAGGAGTAAGGTAATCAACAGCAAGCAGGAAACACATTCCGGCCAGAAAACCGACAGCGGCAGGGATGACACTTCCAACTCCTTCCACTGCGGACATCTCCATGCTTGGAATCAGCAGCGACCAGACCGAAGCCGCCACCATCACACCTGAGGCGAATCCCAACAAAACTTTCTGCAAAAGCGCCGGCATCTCCCTTTTCATAAAGAAAACGAACGCTGAACCGATCACCGTCCCAGCAAAAGGTATCAATAAAGTCGCTAACATTGCCTTGTCCATATTCATAGAATCACTTTTACACGAATGTAGTTATTATTTGGTACGGCTCTCATATTCATCAAGGGCGGCGGACATAAGTTCGCGGCCTTTGGCGGCGATTTCCTCGCCTTTGGCGTAGTCGGGAATAGGCCCGTACGTGTCAAAGTTCATGCTCACCAGCACGTCAGGTTTGTAGAGTTGGATGGCCTGTTTTGATATTGTGTGATTCATCAAGGAGAAGGTTCTTGTCAGGATGGAATAGTAGTTGTCACCCATCGGGACTTTCTCGTCATGGGCTTTCCGCTCTATCCGTTTGGTCTTGCGGTTGATCACGCGCAACTCTTTGTAGGCTCTCTGGGCCTCGTCGCCCAGCATCCGCACACGATCGATTAGGGGAAGGCCTTTCCGAAGGGCGAGATCACTGAACGTGTCCAATGTGTCTGATTTGAACTCAGAATCCTCCTCGTGAGCCTCTTCCAAAGCCTTCAGGTAGTTTGTTATACGTTCTGAATCAATCTGATTGACATCAAAGGCCACCAGTATGTCGTGTCCGTTGCGGACTGCCTGACTAAGCGGCATGGTGTTGACTATTCCGCCGTCGATCAGAGTATGGTAGCCGTACTTTACCGGGCGGAACAAAGAGGGAATCGAAATGGAAGCCCTTATCGCATCGAAAAGCTTACCTTCTTTGAATACGACCTCCTCACCGGTATAGAGATCAGTCGCCACAGCACGGTAAGGAATCCGCAGGCCCTCGATGTTCACGTCAGGGACGACTTTCTTTATCGACTCGATAACCTTATCGCCTTTGACAAGATAACTCTTGCTGATGGAAACGTCCAGAAGGGAAAGCAACTTGGTGCTGTCCAAGTTGAATAACCACTCCTTGAAGCCTTCCAGACCTCCGGCGGCATAGACTCCGCCGACAAGCGAGCCGATCGAGCAGCCTGTCACAGAAGTGATGTTGTAGCCTCTTCTTTCCAACTCTTCTATGGCTCCGATGTAGGCGAACCCCCTCGGACCGCCGCTTGAAAGCACCAATGACACATCCTTTGTCATAATCATAACGGTTTAGACAGTATAAAGATAGGAATAAATCTGATTCTTTTCTAAATTTGCGCCCGGTTAGTTAGTAAAATAGGATAATCTTTAAGAATGAAGGTTATGGCAACGGCAGATCAGATCAAGGAACCTGAGATGTCCTTGAAAACATGGATGGCTCTGGTGGGGCTTACTTTGTCAGCGTTCATATTCAACACGTCAGAATTCATACCAATCGCGCTGCTGACGGACATCGGCAAAGATTTCGGGTTGACGGAGGCGAAGGCTGGTATGCTTATTTCTGTCTATGCTTGGGTGGTGATGGCACTTTCGATGCCGCTGATGCTGATGACCTCCAAGATGGAGATGCGCAAACTGCTGCTCGGAGTAATCGCTGTCTTCACCTCGTTTCAGGTAATGTCTTACTTCTCGACATCTTTCGGGATGCTTATGTTCTCCAGAATCGGGGTGGCATGTGCCCACTCGATTTTCTGGTCAATTGTGTCTATAATCGCTGTAAAAATCGCCCCAGACAGCCACAGAGCTCTGGCTCTCAGCATGATAGTGACCGGTACTTCAGTGGCGATGATTCTTGGGCTTCCGCTTGGACGTGTCGTCGGCTTAAGCCTCGGCTGGAGGCTAACGTTCCTCAGCATAGGGGCTCTATCTCTGTTTGTATTTCTTTACTTGTTCGCATTATTACCCAAAGTACCGAGCGGAGGTGGAATGACAGCACACGACTTGCCGTCAATGCTTAAGAACAAGGTTCTCATTGGGATATTCATAACCACAGCCGCCTTCGCCACAGGGTATTACACAGCCTACAGCTACATCGAACCCTTCCTTCAGCAAGTTGGGCGGATGAGCGAGAACGCCATCACGATGACGCTTATGATCTTCGGAGGGGCCGGAATCATCGGAAGCATGCTGTTCTCAAAATATTACCCCAAGACTCGTTTCCTGTTCATCAACATTTCGATGGCTGGGCTGATCGCAGGGGTTTTGTTGCTGCTGCCTGTTTCGTTCAGCATGCCGCTTACAATCGCGGTATGCGCATTGTGGGGAATGTCCGCGACAGCATTCAATGTCGCCATGCAGTCGGAAATCATAACAGACACGCCGCAGTCGCAGTCTTCCGTCGCGATGTCTATCTTTTCGGGAATATTCAATTTCGGCATCGGAACGGGGGCTCTGATTGGAGGATTGGTCTGCACGCATCTGTCGATTTCGTTCGTTGGGATCGTTGGCGGGGTGATTGTGACGGTGGCGCTGGTATATTGGAAATTCATTGTGGCAGGGAGGTCACTTCGACAGGCTCAGTGACCGAACTCTATGGTCACTTCGGCAGGATCTGTGACCGAGCCTCCGTGGTCGCTGAGCCTGTCGAAGCGACCTGACAACGCTGACTTCAAGGCGGCAATAGCAAACAATCTCACACACGAAACCAAATTACAATAATCTGCCGTTTTTATTGTAATTTTGTGGCATGACTGAGACAGACAATGCGACAGAAGTGCTGGAAGTCGCCTCGATAGCCGGCCACATCCTGCTGGAGAACGGAGCCGAGATTTCCCGGGTCGAGGACACGATGGAACGGATTGCATCCCACTATGGGGTGGATTCCGGTCATTTTTTCGTCCTCAGCAATGGCATATTCACAACCGGATCGCTCGGAAAATATGCTAATGTCGAGTTCATCCCAATCCGTGGCATCCAACTTTCGAAAGTGGTGGCTGTCAATAAATTAAGTTACGAAATAGCCGCTGGAAAACACACCCTACCAGAGGCTAGACGATGCTTGGAGTCAATAATGGACTCCCCTACCAAACCCGCATGGGAGCAAATTGCCGGCTCCGCATTCGGAGCGGCAGGCTTCTGCGCTGTGTTCGGGGGCGGTTTCATGGACTGTGCAGCGGATTTTGTAATCGGAGCTCTTCTCTACGTCTTCTGTCTCTACGTAAGTGGCTCACTCTCAAAGATTGTAGGAGGTATATGCAATGCTCTTGTAGCCACCATTCTCTGTCTTGCATCCTACAGGTTAGGCTTTGGTGACAGCCTCAGCAACATCATAATAGGAGCTGTCATGCCTCTCATCCCCGGGGTACCGTTCGTGAACGGAGTCAGGGATCTTGCCAACTCTGACTACATAGCCGGCCTCACCCGCCTCACGGACGCGATGCTTGGTTTCATCTGCATAGCCCTCGGGGTCAGCATCAGTTTCCTTGTCGACGGATGGCTTTTCGGCGGAATGATCCGGCTTAGCGGAATGACTGTCAACCCTCAGACCGCAGGTATCTTATGGCAAAGCCTTGCCGCATTCATCGGCACATTCGCCTTTGCGATCCTCTTCGGAGCTCCACGCAAGCAATATTTCACTGCTGGCATCATCGGAGCCATCGGCTGGGTCATCTACTTGCTGCTGACAAGGTTCTGTCACTCAGGCCCGACCGTCTCAATCACCATGGCCACAATCATAATTTGCATCCTTTCCCGCTTCACCGCTGTCAAAGACAAATGTCCGAGCACGGTCTATCTTCTTTGCGGAATATTCCCACTCGTCCCTGGAGCCGGAATCTTCTGGTTCACCTACTACCTTGTCTCCAGCCAGTTCTTCCTCTCAGCCTCCGCCGGATTTACGGCTGTCAAAGCTGCTATCGCGATAGTCCTTGGAATAATCGTGGCGATGGAGCTGCCGCAACGGATTTTCTCCGGAAGGAAACGATGATTATTGCTTTTTCTTCTTACGGAAGACAACCCTCTCGCTCATAAAGAAGTTCAGACCTCCTGACACGCACAGTGCCAGAAGGTTACACCACACGACATTCCAGCGGAATAATCTTTGGATCAAAAGCAAGAAGGCCATCTTGACCAAAAACGCCCCGATGCAAGAAAGATTGTAACCGCTAAGATGCCTGAAGAACGACCTCGTACATCTGCACGACACTCTATCTTTCCAAATAAAGAAATAGGCCACCACAAAATTTGTCACTGCCGCGCATTCGAACGAAATAGCCGGTGAGACAATGTACTCCCCCACATAAGAACTGAACACCCACTTCGAGAAAACCCAAAGAACAACAGTGTCCACAATCGTTCCCAGAAGGCTCGATGCGGAAAACTCAGCGAATCTCTTGACTAATTTAAGCCACGGCTTGGTCATCTCTCTCAATTTCGGACGGCAAACTTACATAAAATTCGTGAAATATGCCGAATAAGTGAATAAAAAGCCGATCAAATCAGTAAATTTGTAGGATTCATTAAAGAAACAGAACCATGTCTGAAGAATTGAACCTTGTACGAGACCTCGCCGTGATACTGATCTCGGCCGGAGTGTTCACAATCATATCCAAAGCCCTGAAGCAGCCGCTCATAATAGGTTATATCCTCGCCGGTTTCCTTATCGGCCCGAACGTCAGTTTCTTCCCGGGAATATCCAGCGAAGCCACAGTGCACCAATGGTCTGAGATCGGCATCATATTCCTTATGTTCGGTCTCGGACTTGAGTTCAGTTTCAAAAAGTTGCTGAAGGTAGGCGGAAGCGCCATCGTTACCGCAGCCGTGAAATTCGTCGGAGTCTTCATCATCGGTTTTGTCACGGCACAAGCCCTCTCGTGGAGCTTTATGGAAAGTGTTTTCCTCGGCGGGCTGCTGTCGATGTCCTCCACTATGGTCGTGCTGAAATCCTACGATGACCTTGGTCTTAAGAACAAGCCCTACGCCGGAGTTGTTTTCGGAACATTGGTCGTCGAAGACCTGATCGCCATTCTGTTGATGGTACTGCTCTCCACGATGGCCGTCTCGCAGTCCTTTGCCGGCAAGGAATTGATAATGAACATCGCCAAACTGGTCTTCTT
>CAKUVR010000015.1:0-66419 GCA_934698975.1 uncultured Bacteroidales bacterium | reverse complement strand
GGAGCGTGTCTCTCCTTATGAGAATGGCCTTATTCAATTGTCTCTCTTTTAGTTATAATTCATCGAACTCACGTTAAATAATGATTTTATGATGAAGAAAATATTGTCCTTTTGTCTGCTGGCACTGGCATGCTTATCCACAAATGCACAGGACTTTTGGAAAGACTATAAAGCGAATGGGATTGATGTGGATGGCGTAAAAATTGGGCAAGTTATGAATTACGGTCAATTCGTGGCAAAGTTCGGAAAACCAGATAAATATCTCAAGAATGATATCGGCGATGGAAATGAGCCGTGTTGGGGAGAATATTATCGGATAGAGCCAAATTCATTCTATTTTCGGAATAATGGTTTTTTTAATGAATTTGTATTGAAAGACAGCCGATTCGCAGGTATGACCTTATGGATTCAGGGTGGAATACGAGTCGGTGACAAACTCTCAAAACTGGACAATTTCAAATACGGAAAGCCTATTGTCGCGTCATGGCTCAAACCCGAGAACGGGTTTGTGGAATACGTGCTATTTTATAACTATTTGGATGACCTTGTTTTCCTGTCAGTCAAAGATGGTATCATCTTCTGCATCAGTTATTCTGATACAATATAAGATATTCATTGTATCACGGTGACGAACTACCGATCCTGAAAGTCACCTTTGATGAGTATATAGAAAAATGATCAAGGATTCAAGGCCTTGAGGATCTCGGCGGCGAGGGACGGGGAGACGAGTTTGGAGAGGTCTTCGAGAGGGGTGGAGGCGATGCGGGCAACGGAGCCGTAGTGCATCAAGAGACGCTTCTCAGTCTGTTCGCCGACACCTTTGATCTCTCGTAAAGCACTTTGGATCTGAGCTTTGCTCCTTAGACTGCGATGGAAGGTGATTCCGAAGCGGTGGGCTTCGTCACGGATGTGCATCAGGACTTTGAGAGCCTGAGAGTTGCGGTCAAGGAACAGCGGGTAAGGATCGTTAACCCTGATCACCAGTTCCATACGTTTGGCAAGGCCGATGACCATCAACCGGTCCATCAAGCCCAGTTCGGCGAGAGCCTGGCGGGCGAACTCCAGCTGCCCCTCTCCTCCGTCGATCACAACCAACTGCGGAAGATCGTCCGGGGCCTCCTCAAGCATTCGGGAATATCTACGGTTGACGACCTCCTTCATCGAGGCGAAGTCGTTGGCCCCGATGACCGTCTTGATCTTGAACTTGCGGTAATCCTTTTTGGACGGCACTCCGTCACGGAAAACGACACACGAGGCCACCGGGTTGGTTCCCTGGATGTTGGAGTTGTCGAAGCATTCGATGTGGGTCGGAAGTTCCTTCATTCCCAAGGCCTTGCGCAAGTCCTCGAGGACCATGCGGCGGTATTCGTCAGGATTGGTGTGCTCCCTCTGCTTGATGGAGTTGAAAAGATATTCCTTGGCATTCTTGACGCTCAATTCGAGGAGGGACAGTTTGTCGCCTCGGGCGGGGATGCGGAACTCAACGCCGCCAATCTCCACGTCAGGCTTGAACGGCACGATGACCTCTTTCGCCAAGGCTCCGAACTTGGACTCGATCTCGGCGATGAACGTGCTGAGAACCGAGGACTGCTCCTCCTCAATGTTCATCTTGAAGCCCAGATTCAGGGACTGGATAACAGAACCGCCACGTACCCGAAGGAAGTTTCCGAACGCCTCCTGTCCATCGAAGACCAACGAGAACACATCGCATGAAGTGTCTGCGGCAGATGAGATTATAGAATGTGAATAGTGCTTTTTCAGAGACTCGATCCGGTTCTTGCAGACCTGTGCCTCCTCGAACCGAAGTTCGGAGGCCGCGTGCTTCATCTCGGCCTCATATTCACGGATAATCTCGTTCACACCGCCCTTGAGCAGACGGGAGATCTCGGTGATGTAGGAGGAATATTCCTCCTTGCTGACCGCACCCACGCAGCAGCCCTTGCACCTGCCGATGTGAAAGTCCAGACACGGTCGGAACTTGCCGCGAAGGATGGCTTCGCTAGTGATTTTCAGGTTGCAGGAACGCAGCGGATAGTTCTTCCGGAAGAACTCCAACAAATAATTCGCATGTGACACCGAGCTGTAAGGCCCGAAATAGGTGCCACTCTTCCGGTCCACGCGCCTAGTAAGAAACACCTTGGGAAACTCATCATTGGTGATGACGATCCACGGGTAGGTCTTGGAATCCTTCAGCAGGATGTTGTAGTGAGGCTTATACTGCTTGATGAGGTTGTTCTCCAGCAACAGAGCGTCGGCCTCGGAGTCCACAACGGAGAACTGCGCGTCAGCGATCTTCGAGACCAGAATCCTTGTCTTGACGTTCAGCCTCTCCGGCGGCACGAAATACTGCGCCACCCTCTTGTGCAGGTCCTTGGCCTTGCCCACATAAATCACCTTCCCCGAGGCATCGTAGTAACGATAGACCCCCGGGGAATGTGGAAACAGGGCGATCTTCTCCCTGACTGTAAGATTCTTCTCGCTCAAAGCGTTTGAATATAAGAGGTCAAGAGACCGCCATCTTACTTCTTCGCAGCCACGTGCTTGGCGACCTCTTCCTCGATGCCCTCACCACGGAGATCCCTCTTGACGATGGTTCCGTCCGGACCGAAGAGAATGATGTGAGGAATGCCCTGGATGCCGTAAAGTTCTGTAGGAACGGCCTGTGCGTTGATGATCTCGTTCCAGTTCACGCCGTATGCCTTGGCTGTGTCTACGGAAGCCTGAGGCTGATCCCAAACGGCCACGCTGAGCACATCAAAATCATCGCCGACATACTTGTCGTAAACCTTCTTGATGTTAGGAATCTCCCTCTTGCAAGGGCCGCACCAAGAAGCCCAGAAGTCAACGAGGACGTACTTGCCCTTGCCGACATAGTCTGAAAGCTTCACGCCGTTGATGTCGAAGTCTGTGAACATCATGCCTTCGGCGGTGTTCTTCTTGGCATCGATAGCCTTTCTCATCTTTGAAACAACCTGTGTCTCGGCAAGGGCAGGATCAAGCAGGTTCAACATTGAATCGACCTGAGCCAGTTCAAGGTCATACTGCATGGAGCTCAGCACTGCGGCACCGATTATGTTGTCCTTGTTCTCATCGAAAGCCTTCTTGTTATACTCAGCCACTGAAGACTCATAAGCATCGTAAACCTCAGCCTTTGCGGAATCATCCGCCTCGTCGCCAAGCTCTTCAAGCTTGGCCCTGGCATCTTTCTCAAACTGAGCCATGGCGTCAACGTAAGCCTTGTACTTTTCCTGAACGGAAACAGCCGGAGTCTTGGAAGCGATCTCAACAGATCCGTCCTCTTTTACAACAACCGTCAGCGGAGTTCCGTCAGAAATGAATCTGGCTCTGACACCATCTCCGCTCAATGTGGCCAAAGCGGTCTTGGAAGCAGGAAGTTCTACGGCGAATTTGCCGTCTGCCACAGTGATCGTGGTGTCGATTCCCAAATCCTGAATCTTGATGCTAACCTCTTCAGGTGCACCTGCCTCGAAAGATCCTTCGATTGCGGTCTTGTCGGAAACCTTTGGACCGCACGCGACAGCGGCAACAGCAGCCACAGCCGCCAGAATGAATGAATTACGTTTCATATTCATGAATATTAATGTTCAACTTTTCCTGTCTCGGAGCGACACCGGCGAAAGCGGGCCCACTCCGACACGGAATGTAAAGTTATGAATATTTTCGAGAATATGAGTACCTTTGCTATACAGAATCGAATAATTATCGGAAATGAGCTTTAAAGCCTACATAAAATCCATGCGGTTAAGGACATTGCCCCTGTCTTTGGCGGGCGTGATCCTCGGAGTGTGCCTTGCCGCCGGCAAAGCCGATGTCAGTCCGTGGACAGCCACGCTGATCTTCCTGACAACTGTCTGCCTCCAGATTCTCTCGAACCTTTCCAACGAACTTGGCGACACTTTGAACGGAACCGACACCTGTGAACGTCAGGGACCTCAGTACGCCCTCGGCAGCGGTGACATGACCATCGGAGACATCAAGAAACTTATCGGAATATTCATCGGCCTCTGCATCGTCTCCGGCCTGGCTATGATCCAGGTCTCCTTCGGGAGCATATTCAAGACTGAGTCTCTCTGTCTGGAAGCGCTTGGCGCGGCGGCGATTGTCGGGGCGATGAAGTACACTTTGGGGAAGAACCCTTACGGGTACAGAGGGCTCGGCGATGTGTTCGTGTTCATATTCTTTGGCCTCGTGTCGGTGCTTGGCGGGTACTACGTCGCCGCTCGGGAGCTGCCGCCGCTGATCATGCTGCTTCCGGCTTCGGCCATCGGTTGTTTCAGCGTCGGAGTGCTGAACGTCAACAACATAAGGGACATGAAGACGGATGCGGTGAATCGTGTGACGGTGGCGATCAAACTCGGAATGAAAGGCGCGAGAATATACCAGACTCTCCTGATCGCTCTGGGCTGGGCGCTGCTGCTCACTTTCTGCACGGTCTATGATTTCGCTCCTGGGCACTTCATATTCATTATCACTCTACCGCTGTACATCAAGCACTTGCACGGCACGTGGACCCAAAGCGAGCGGGATCTTGATCCGATGCTGCCGCTGCTCGTGATTTCAACTTTCCTCCTCTCCATCCTCGCCGGAGCGGGATTTTTAATTTTTTAGGAATATGCCGACAAAATCAAAAGTCAGGAATATGTTCGACAGCATCGCTGGCGACTATGACTCTCTGAATCACATACTTTCGCTGGACATAGACAAGATCTGGAGGAAGAAGGCCCTGAAGCAGATCGTGGACGCTCCGGCACCGGTCCAGGTGCTGGATCTGGCCTGCGGGACGGGGGATTTCTCTATCGCCATCGCCAAGGCGCTGGCCGGAGGGCACGTCACCGGCGTGGATCTGTCGGAAGGAATGCTGGCGGTGATGCGTGAGAAAGTTGACAAGGCCGGCTTGGGCGGAATGATCAGCATCGAGGAAGGCGATGGCGAGAACCTCCGTTTCCCAGACAACACTTTCGACAGAGTCACCATCGCATTCGGAATCAGGAACTTCGAGGACAGACCGAAAGGCCTCAAGGAAATGCTCCGCGTCCTCAAACCCGGCGGCCGTCTCGTGATCCTTGAGCTCTCCCGCCCGGAGAACAAGATAATCCGCTGGTTCTACGACCTCTATTTCCTCCACATCCTCCCGAAGATCGGAGGGAAGGTCTCCGGAGACAAGGCCGCCTACGCCTACCTTCCCGCCTCCGTCGCCGCCTTCCCAGGCAAAAAGGAATTCATGACCACGATGAGTGAGGCCGGCTTCCGCAACGTCACCCACAAAGCCTTCACACTCGGCATCTGCCGGATGTACACGGGCGAGAAATAGATTTCATCAGACTAATAAACAATAAAGATTCAAGAATATGAGAAAGTACCTTTTGATCGCGGTTCTGGCGTTGTTGCCATTTTTGGCGGGGGCGCAGAACGGGCCGGTCAGTGCGAAAATCGTGTGCGGGCCTTATCTTCAGAATGTCACTACGGACAGTTTCACGGTGATGTGGATCACTGACGTGGACGCTGTGGCGTGGGTGGAGATCGCCCCGGACAACGAGGAGAATTTCTACTACAACGACAGGCCGAAGTACTACGACATGCGTGGTCACGGGCTCAAGCCGATTGGTAAAATCCACAAGGTGACTGTCGATGGCCTCAAGCCTGGCACAAGCTACCGCTACAGGGTGATGATGACCGCCGTGCAGGACTATTACCACAATTACACCCCGGTTTACGGAAAAGGCTCGGGAGCCCCGGCCTACAAGGTGAATCTGCCCAAGGCGACAACCCTTAAGGAAGACTACAACGAGGTCAAGTTCGCTGTTGTCAACGATGTCCATGCGCAGGATTCCCTTCTTCGCAGACTTTTCGCCGACAAAGAAAAGAATAAAAAGTTTGATTTCGTGATGTTCAACGGAGACATGACTTCAGAGATCTCATACAGCGACAAGATAGTAAAGCACTATCTCAAGCCGGCCAGCGACCTCTTCGCGGACGAGACCCCTCTCTACATGGTTCGGGGCAACCACGAGTACAGAGGCAAGGATGCCCTGAGAATCTCTGAATATTTTGACTTTCCGGAGCACGGGCCTTACTACACATTCAAGTACGGCAAATTCTTCTTCCTCGTGATGGACGGTGGCGAAGACAAGGTTGACAACGACATCGAAAACCAAGGACGGCTCTGCTCAGAGCCCTATCTCAACCGAGAAGCCAAGTGGCTCAAGGACATTGTGAATAGCGAAGACTGGAAGAATGCAGAGAGGCATATCGTGTTCAACCATATTCCTCCACAAACCGAGGATGCTTGGCACGGTAATCTTAATCTGTCTCAAAAATTTCTTCCAATCTTGAATAACGCAGATGTTGACCTGATGCTCAGCGGACATGTTCATAAGTATTCTTTCCGAGAGATCGGCTCAACTGACGCCAAGTTCCCTGTCATCACCAACGGCCAATGGCAAAGGATGGAGATCACAGTGAACGCCCAAAGCATCGCCGTAAGGATCTACGACACCGATGGCAAACTCACTCATTCCGTGGACCTATAGCAAACGAAACGCACCACGCATTGACTCAAGACGAGAATCAACATAAGAACAGGAAGCCTCTGTTCTGAATTTTGGTAACGTGCAAAATTCAGGTTAGAGGCTTCTTGTTCTGAATGTGTGAGGTTATTCCGGATTATCCGTCACCTTGGGCGCTTCGACAAGCTCAGCGACCGGAACATTATTTCTTGTCCCCAAGATCCAGAATGCGGACGTTGCGGATTTTCAGGCCCTCTCCGTGGCCGCAGAACGAAATGTAACCTTTCTTGTTGAACATCCCTGGATGGTTTTTGTGGTCAACAGTGTAAGGATTCTTCTTTCCGCCGTCCGGAGCCACGTTGTGCCCTTTGCAGGCCTTGCGGATGTTGCCGTCCACGATGACCTCACCGTTGACGGTAACCTTGATGTTGTCGCCCTCGACACGGATCTCCTCGGTGCTCCACTCCCCGAGAGGCTTGTGGACGATCCTCTTTGCCGGAATCACACCATAGACAGAGCCATGCACCTGATAGTCACGAAGTTTGGCGTACATCGGAGCGTCGTGGTCGAGAATCTGTACCTCGCACATCGCATCGTAGGCGGCATCTACACCCATCGGAGTCCTCACTCCCACGCCATTGTTCACACCTTCACGCAGGAAGCAGAATTCGAAACGATAGACGAAGTTGCGATATTCCTTCTTTGTGTAGAGGTTGCCAGTGCTGCCGTAGTTGGCTGACACATAGATCGTTCCGTTAACAGGAGTGTAACCCTCAAGGTCACCCTGCCACTTGTCCAGGTTAGTGCCGTCGAACAGCATTTCGAATCCCTGCTTCTTCTCCTCTTCAGTCAACTGTGAGATCGGAGAAGGCTCGGCCTCACTGAGAATTTTGCCGATCTCATCGACAGCGTAACCGTCATCGGCGCCGCCCGCGGCCTTGAAGATCACGACCGCCTTGTCGAGATTGGATTTGAGGTCAGCGTAGTTGATCTCCTCCTTGGTCTTGGAAGCGATTGTCCTGACACATTCCGCAGCCGAGTGTCTGACACCTTTGTCACTGTCATCCAAATACTTGCCGGCGAGCAGGAACGCCTTCATTGTCGGCACGGAAGCCAAAGACTTAAGGATGGACTTCTTCACTGCCGGAGTCTGCGCAAGATCCAGAGCCTTGGCGAAATCAATACGTTTCTTGTCTATGTTGGTCTCGTATTTAGAAACAAGTGAGGAATATCTCTCTACTGCCCTGTCGGCAAGACTTGCATCCGTTCCGGCAATCTTGATGAGAACCGGAGCCACCTTGAAATTGTCGATGTCAAGCAACGATGCGAAAGCGGACTTGTCACCAGCCTCATAAGCGGCAGCAAGATCACTTACTGCCTCGTCAGTGCCGGTGGCGGCAAGAACAGGATAGTAGGCAGCGGTGTTCTTGGATTTCTTCATCAGAGCACTTACCTTGGCATACTGCTCAGCCGGAGCGAGAGTGTGCACAGCGGCGATCAAAGCGTTCTGAAACGCTAATTCATCTGAAACGGAAGCGTTGTCAAGCAAGGCTCCGACCTTGTCAATGTCCTGGACCCCAACAATGTTGGCAAGCGCAAATTTAGCAATCAATGAAACCTCGGCATCATCCGAACCTATCAATGAATATACCTTCGGAGCCGCCGCGGTCATCCTTCTGGCCATCACGAGGCCGAGGATGCGGACTATGGTCTTGCCGTCCTTAGCACCGTCAAGAGCGGTGAGAAGTTCTTCCTGATAGTTACCCTGAAATGACTTTAGAGCGGTGAAAGCAGCGGCATTGTTCTGCCCGCCGAGTTGTCCGACAAGAGCCTTGGCAGCCTTGTCGCCACCAATCTTCCCTGCGGCGGCAATGGCGGCTGAAGCCACGTCATCACCTTCAGAGAACGAGTTAAGAACGATGTCAGACACAGATGAGATCTTGTTGTTCCCGAACCAGTTGAGAAGATCAACCTTGACCGGAGAAGACAACTTCGCGAAATTCTTGGTGAACAGCGGAACCAGATTTCCCGCGCCAAGAATCGAAGTGGCGTTGTCAATCACAGAGTTCCTGTACTTGATGTCTTCGCTCTTCAAAGCGGAGGCTACGACCTTTAATGCCTTGGAAGGATCGTTCTTCATCTGTGCGAGAGCTCCGGCGGATTTGTAGGCTGAGACCTCGGAAGCCATCAGATCCTTGGCGGCCTTTGCGACAGCCTTGCTCTTGGAACCATCCGCAAGTCTCACTGCCAGAGCCGCATAATCAGGAGTCGAGTTTTCTTTAAGAATATTCAGGGATGACTCGGAGCCGATGGCCGCGAGCGCGGAAAAGAAAGCGTTGTCGTGCTTAGTGGAATTCAGGGCTGTCGGGATGACCCATTTCTGAATATAAGGCTCGGCGGCGGTGATTCCTTTCTCCGCGGCAGCCGTGGCCAACAGTTTCCTGTCAGCGGTGCCATTCTTCACGAGATCAAGAATCAAAGACTCTGTTCCGGGAATATCCACGAGTGCGCCTATGGCTGTGGAGGCGAGGGCAGGATCGTTGACATATTCCTTGAACAACGGGGCGTCCGCTGGTTTTGCAATCTGGCGGAGCAAGTTCAGCAGGAGAGCCTTGTTGTTGGTGTCATCGATGATTTTTATGGCCTGTGAGAATCCATCGCGAACCTTGTCAACACACGCAGGATTGGCCGAAGCATAATTCGCGAGACCTGTGAGGGCATATTCATAAAGATTGTTTCGCACGTCTTCCGCTGCAGGTTTAAGCATCTTGGCGGTTTCCACCACTGAAGAAGGAGCAGCGGCTGCAAGGTCTGACATCTGAGCGTTGAGTTCCGATGAATTGTTCGCCGGCATTGCCGCAAGAACGTCAGCCACAACGGTTTCAACGGTTCTTTGCCTTGCATCCTGGGCACTCAAGGTAAGAGTGGCGGCAAGGAATAGTATGGATGAGATTAATTTCTTCATATTCAGGAACATATTAAAGGATCATTGAACCCCAAGGGGCACGCATAGGTTGGTTGATGAGCTGGTTGGCAGCATCATCGTCAATGAAGAGCTGCTTGTCCGGATCGAAGTTCAGCGTTCTTCCAAGACGCAGGGCACATGCTCCGATGTTGACAATCGTGCAGCTGTGGTGGCCGTTGTCCTCGGCCAGAGCGAATTTCTGGCGTGTCTTAACGCACTCCAAAAAGTCAGTATGACGAGGCTCCGGATCAGGAAGCGAATTGATGACATCCATCACGTTAGGAATCGTGCACTCGAATCCTTTGTAAACCTTGCCGTTAGGCCCCTCGATGTAAGGCACCTTGCCCTTACTCTCGAAGCCTTCGCCCTCAAGAATGATCTTGCAGCCGTCAGCATATGTATAGGTTATGCTCCGCCATATACCCACAGCGTCTGGATGCTGCTGCGGAGCGTCAACCTCAACTTTCACAGGGAAGGTGTCGTCCTTTCCGAGAATATACTGGACAGGATCTATGTAGTGCTGTCCCATGTCTCCAAGGCCACCTGATTCATAATCCCAGTAGCCACGGAATGTCTGGTGCACACGGTGTGGATTGTACGGCTTGTAAGGAGCCGGTCCGAGCCACATGTCGTAATCCAGTTCAGCTGGAACAGGTTGAGGCACAAGATTTTCCTTGCCAGTCCAGTAGAATTTCCATGTAAATCCCGTGGCACCGGAGATTCTGACGGTCAAAGGCCAACCTAGAAGTCCGCTCTGAACGAGTTTCTTAAGAGGTTCGACTGTCGTTCCAAGACCGTAGAACGTGTCTTTGAAACGGAACCATGTGTCCAATCGGAAGATCCTTCCGTACTTGTTAACCGCCTCAACAACTTTTTGGCCTTCTCCTATCGTTCTGGTCATAGGTTTCTCGCAGAAGATGTCCTTGCCTGCCCGACAAGCCTCAACGGCCATTATTCCGTGCCAATGAGACGGGGTCGCAATGTGGACGATGTCCACGTTAGGATCGTGCACAAGATCTCTCCAATCCGTGTAGGCCTGAAGCTTGGTGCCGAACTTCTCCACGCCTTTCTTCAAGGCATTGTCAAGATGGTTCCTGTCCACATCACAGACTGATACCAAACGGCAACGCTCGTCACTCGCGAAATGCAAACCACTCATTCCGATTCCACCGGTTCCGATGATCCCTCGTGTCAGCTGGTCGCTTGGAGCCACATACTTTTTGTCTCCGCCCATTGCGCCAAACACGTTACGTGGCAGAATCGTGAACAATGCCAGCCCCGCCGCCGATTTCTTCAAAAAACTTCTTCTGGATTCACCCATAGTGTTATTGTGATTTAATATTTCCTATATGCAAATTTACATCATTTTATCTTATAATATTCCCACCCTCCTGATTTCATCAAAAAATTGTCAAGACTTTCTTTTGACCCCCAAAGAGGGACTGAAGACAATCGCTGAAGACCTCCCATCACTTCAACATCACTTCAACATCACTTCAACACCACATCAACATACACCGGTAGATGGTCTGAAGCAACCACCACATCACCGTCCTTGAATTCAGTCATCACCTCAGATCCCTTAACCTCGTACTTGGCTCCATTCTTCAGCGCAAGGATGAAATCAATGCATTTACGAGGGTTCTTGGCCGAGATCGTAGGATTGGTGCAGGAAAGCACGTCCCATTCCTTGGATAGTTCCGTCAACACAGCACTCTCCGGAGTCGAATTCATGTCCCCCGAGAGAAAGACCGGCTTTCTGGCAGAACAATATTTTTCCTTCATCACCCTGTTGATCAGCGCAGCCTGCTCCAACATCGCAGGTTCGGAACGGTAATCAAGATGGGTGGACGCAAAAACATATTCTTTTGTCTCCACAACACAGCAGGCCCTTGGCTCGGAGCCATCTCCTTGAGGAAGGTTGATGGTGAAACTGCCAAGAATCTCGTCCGGCACAGTCACTCCTATGCCGTAGGCACCCCCACGGTAAGGCATGGCACGGCTGAAACGATAGTTCCATCCTCCCATCTCATCCGCGAAATCAGCAAGCTGATAATTTGTGTGCCGGGTGTTGCAGCTGTCCACCTCATTGACTGACACGACATCGGCTCCGATTTCTTTCATCATCGCCGCGATCATAGGAATGCTGTTGTCTATCTCTTTGGAAAAAGCTCCTACATTGTACTGAACCAAACGGATCACCCCAGCATCCTTGGTGTATGTCTCACTGTATGACGGATGGGCTTGTTTTCCCCCATTCTGTCCGCATCCTGACATGAGAATGGAACAGATCACTGCAAATAAAACAGAATTAATACTCTTCATGACGACCTAATGATTAATTTAATATGACATCCACATACACCGGAAGATGATCGGAGGCCTTGGAGACATCCCCACAGTATGTCTTGCTTATAGTATGGCTTCCGAGAACCTTCACGGAAGCGGAGTTCTTGTAATGGAATATGTAGTCTATGCAAGTCGTGGCGGGGGCAGTGCCTCCGGCCGTGTTCTCCTTGCTTGAAATGACATCCCAGCAGGTCTCAAGAGACTTTATCGCGGCGGATGACGGAACAGAGTTCATGTCTCCGAGATAAAAGACTGGTTTGCCGTAATTAAGGTACTTGGACTGTGCCCAAGCGTTCACAGCCAAAATCTGGCTTTGAATATATTCCTCTGAGGAATGATCCAGATGCGAGGCCGCTATCACATACTTGTCTGTCTCCACGACAGCGATGCTTCTGGACTCGTAATCTGTCGTGTTAGGGAGTGGCACCGTGTACTTGTCCACGATGGCCACTCCTTTAGGAACGACGACACCATTGCCATAAGATCCTCCACGATAGTCGATTCCTTTCCCGAAATGCCATTGCCAGTCTCCAAGCGTCTGTGCAAGGATGGCGACCTGATTGACATTATGACGGGTGTTCATGCTGTCGAGCTCATTCAGCCCGACAGCATCAGCGTCAACCTCCTTGATGATCTTTGCGACAAGGTCGATGTTCTGGTTCATGACGGAGATGTACTTGCAGAACGCGCCCACATTGTAGGTCATTATTCTGAAAGATCCTTCCGTCTTGGGATAGAACGTCTTTCCCTCCTCTCCCGGCTCATCCTTGCCGCCACCTTTACCCCATTCATACGGATTGTCCGGATCCTCATTGGAATCCCCGCCTCCTCCGCACGAAGGAGCGATGACGAAAACAGTCATCAGAAAAGTCATCAACAATCGTTTCATAGCCTTTATGAATATATTACTTCAACTTCGGTTCAGCGCCAGACAAATCCCAGACATCCTCCGGCCAGCCGATTGATTTGGCCACAGAGGTAATTGTGGATCCTGCCGGAGCGGCGATGCCGTGATACGGATAGTAATATGACTTGGAATCCGCATAAGGGAGAGGAGCGCTCGGCGAAGCATCGGCGCAGTCAAAGAGCGTCCTGCCGTCAGTGTCGTTCAACACCATATCCGGACGACGATAATTACCTATCAATGTGTTGACTGTGTTTGACACCGCGATGATTCCGCCGGAACTCCAAGTCTTGCCGACCTTGTTAGTCAAAGTCTTGTTCCATGCGATACAGTTTTCCATCTTGAAATTGTTGTTGTCTGTCAGCTGCGATGACTTTGCGAAACCTACCAGACCTCCGACCACTGATGCGTTTGATGACACATCTCCTGAGGCATAGCACCTGCGGATTGTGACGTCTGGTTTGTTTTCTATACCCCCGACCAAACCACCAGCGATTCTTCCGTTGGAAGCGGTCAGCGTTACATTTCCGGTGACATAGCAGTCCTCTATCGTTGTGCCGCCGTCTGTTCTCGTGGCGTTTCCGATCAAACCACCGATATGATTTCCCCCTTTTGCGAGAACATTACCTGTGACATAGCACCGGCTGATCGTGGAATGGCCGGCCAAGCCTCCTATCAAGCCACCGGCATAATGTCCGCTGTTGACGACTTCTCCTGAAGAGTGGCTGCCGCTGACAATGACATACTCACCATCCGCAAGACCTATCAGCCCTCCCACATCCTGGCCGAAAGCATTGATATTCATCGCCGAAGATGAGTTGTTTATTGTAACTTTGTCATTTCCTTTGACAATGTAGGCGACAAGCCCGGCGGTGCGTCTGGCACCGGTGATGGAACCAGATGTATGGACATTCGTGAATGAAGACGGGACATCTGAAGCCATACCGACTATGCCACCCACAGAATTAGGCACTTTTCCATCACTGTCCGCATCCACGATGTCAGCAGAGAGGGTAATGTCTGTGAATGACGTCGCCACGGCCCGTCCGGCAAGGCCACCGACACCTTCCGTGGTCCCATTCATGTTGATGGTCAGATTATTGACCGTAACGTTCTTGACCTCAGTTGGCGTTTCTGATGTGCCGCACTGTGCTCCAAGAAGGCCGGCGCTTGAACTGCCGACGGTGATGACAGGTCTGTCAAATGTCACGTTGCGGAATGATCCCGCAAGCACTCCGAACATACTTGGGTAAGACGAAGCGGAGCAATTGAATCCTGTGATCGTGTGGCCACATCCGTCGAAGTCAACAGTCATGTCATAAGGAGCCACAGCATTCAAAGGTATCCAATCCTCATAGTCAGACATATCAACGTCGGCATCCATCTTGAAATAAGTCTTCCCGCTCTTCATTCCCTTGACCATGCTTATCAACTCCAGCTGGTTGCGGATAATGTACGGATCCGACTCCGTTCCGGCACCCAGTTCGAATCCTGAAGCCGGAAGAGCCTTGCGTCGGAAAAGAATGAACACAGTACTGTCAGAAGCCGACATGTTTATGTTGTCCTTTCCCTCTATCTTGGTGATGGAGAGTGCCAACACCCTCAAAGTTCCATCCTCTGGCATGGCAGAGCTCTTCAGAGTCAGCTGCATCGTGGTTGAGACCTTGTTGTAGCGAGGGAGCATAAGCGTGCTGGAGGAAAGTTCGAAAGCATCTCCCGGAACAGCGTCAAGGGAAGTTCCGTGAGCCTTGTTGAAGGCGGCGACACGGGATGGATCAGCCGCCACTGTGAGGGACAGCATCTCGTCGGCTATGGCGGACGCGGTCACATTAATCGTGTAGGATTTAGTCTTCGGAGACATCAAAGCCACTGTGTCTTCAAGATTCAGGACATTGAGCGAAATCTCGGCCGGAGTGGAGATCCGCTCCTTCTTCTCGTAGTCATATTCCTCGCTGCAAGAGATTGCGAACAGAGAGGCAAGCAGAGTCACAAATATTATTTTCTTTGTTTTCATTGAATATCATCTTTTAAAACTGCACATCAACATAAATCGGCAAATGGTCTGAAGCCATTGTCACATCGCCTTTGTGGAATCTGGTCATCGTGTGCGCGCCTACCAGCTTGACGGAAGCGGAATTCTTGTAATGGAATATGTAGTCTATACATGATGTGGACACCCTGGAAGGGAATGTGTTTTCTGTGGAAGACAGCATATTCCAAGTCTCCCCGAGTGTCTTGATTGTCTCAGATTCCGGAGTGGCGTTCATGTCTCCGCAGAAGAAAACCGGTTTGGATGACCGGGAGTAGCGCTTTTGAGCCCAAGCGTTCACCGCGGCCACTTGAGCCAGCTGTGCGGCAGAGGAGGTATGGTCCAGATGAGCCGCTCCGAGGACATATTCATCTGTCTCGATGACAGCTATGCTTCTCTGCTCGGCACCGCTTTCTTTCGGAAGCGCGACTGTGTACCGGTCCACAACATTCACTCCCTTCGGGACGACACATCCGTTCCCGTAGGCTCCGTTCCGGTACTCTATCGCCCGGCCGAAATGCCATTGCCACCCTCCGAGGTTTTCTGCCAGCAGAGCCACCTCGTTGACGTTATGTCTGGTGTTGACACTATCCAGCTCGTTGAGAGTGACCGCGTCAGCGCCAACTTCCTTTATCATAGCCGCCACCATCTTGATATTGTCGGTCACTGATGTCATATACTTTCCAAAACTGCCTATGTTATAAGACATTATCCTGAAACTACCGGATGCCTTCTGGTAATATGTCTCGCCGTCGGATTCCTCATCCTTATTCCCTTCGTCCCCTTTGTTCCATTCCCATGGATTATTGGACGGATCGTCAGGAGTCCCTTTGTCTCCACCGCAGGAAGAGACAACGAGAGGGAACGACACAAGAGTCAAGACAATAAAAATTACATTTATGCACTTGTTCATGATATGCGGGATTATTTGGTCCAACCAGGATTTTGTTCAAGATTCGGATTGAGGGTGAGCTCATCTGTAGGAATCGGGTAGAAGTAGTCGCGCTCCTCGTTCCAGACTCCCGGAAGATTCGGAGTCACATCCACATACCCGTGGTCACCCTCCGAGAAGTACACTCTCTCGCCAATCTTACACTTCACGACATTGGCAGGAAGACCAGACGGAACATCATCCGTGTAGAAGCAGACATCAAGAGTACCGTTCCCGTCAAGATCATAAGCCCCAGGAGCCGGGAAATACATTCCGAGGAATTTGTGGGTGATCGCTTGACCATTCTTCCAACGGACCAGATCGTAGAAACGGAAATTCTCATCGAAAAGTTCTATCGTTCTTTCTCGACGGATTTCCAGAATCACACCGGCGTTCTCGCCGGCCACATTCGGATAACCAGTCTCCTTCGCAAGCAAATACGGATCAGGAGATGCATTGGCGGCTGCCATGTCGATGTTAGGCATCCCGACACGGTCACGCAGAATCTTGATTGACTTGTCGAGATCAGTCTGGGTCAACGTTCCAAGCTCAGCCTTGGCCTCAGCGAAGTTAAGGTAAACCTCGGCACTTCGGAAAAGAGGCAGATCATTGTAGGCAGCACCGAACAGATCCACATTCAGGTCCGCACCTTGCATATACTTGGTGAGCATATAGCCAGTCTCTGTGTGTCCGAAGTCTGGAGCCTCTACCTTGTCCGAGCCGATTCTCTTGTAACCAGGAGTCCTGATTGACTGAGAAAGCCTTGGGTCTCGATTTCTGGTTTCTTCAATGAATGACATTGTTTTCCACCCGTCTTTGTCCGTGAATCTCGAGCCATCCTTCATAAGATAGGAGCAGAACATCTTGCGGGTCATTCCAGGATTACCGTAATTACCTAATGTATAGTATGTCCCATTATGTTTTATAGACAGGTTCTTGTCATAGTCACGAGCCAGGATTATCTCCGTTCCGATAGCGTCCTCGCTTGCGAACAGATCACGGTAACTATTCTCAACACCTCCACCGGTATAGACAGAGTAACCGCTGGTGGAAATGAACTCCTCACCTGCCGCGACGGCCTGCTCCAAGTACCAGTCAGCGGTGTGACCGTCCAGTTTGATTCCGTGATATTTCCTGAAGGTTCCCTCGAACAGGCAGGCTCTGCTCTTCAAGGCGAGAGCCGTCCATTTCGTCACCTTGTACACAGAGTGCTTAACCGGAAGATGAGCAATGGCAAAGTCCAAGTCTTCAACTACATGAGACATCACCAACTCACGTGAGTCACGCGGCTTGTAAAGGTCTTTGTCTGACGAGCCTAACTGGCGGTCGTACCACGGAACGTCTCCGAAACGTTTTACTTTCTCGAAGTAGAACCAAGCCCTGAAAAAACGCGCCACCCCGATATATTCATTGCGGACATTCTCGTCCGGACAGTTTGAGGACATTTCGATGAGGGTGTTGAAATCCCTCAATGCTGTCCATGTCCATCCTCCGCCAGATCCTGGAACGGAACGTCCGTCACGCATCCAGTCGGAACGACTGTTTTTTATGATCAAGTCAGACTCCTCCTCGAAAACCGACGAGCCGGGGAAGTTTGTGTAGAAATTATTGGCAAACGCGTCAAGCTCGTTCCTTGTTGAGAAGAAACTGTCCGGTGACAGGTTGGCCAAAGGCAGTTTGTCCAAGTCGCAAGACACCACGAAAAGAGAGGCGACCGCCATCAACAATATACTTTTTTTCATTTCGTATTCCTCCAAAGATTAGAAAGTTAGATCGATACCAAACATGAATGACCTCTGCCAAGGGTAGATACGGTTCGTGGAATTGGTCTTCGCCATTTCCGGATCGATGTATTTCGAATGCTTCTTGAACGGGGACCAGTAATGAAGGTTTTCCCCTGAGAAGTAAAAACGTACAGGACCCATGCCTATCTTATCTGTAAGAGACTTCGGAATGGTGTAGCCGAAAGTCACGTTCTTCAGACGACAGTAGCTGATGTCCTGAAGATAACGGTCGCTAGGCACAGTCAACTCACGGTTGGAACCAAGGCCGACATAACCTCTCGGACGAGGCAGATAGGCGTCAGGGTTATCCTCGCTCCAGATCATCTTATGGAAGTCCCGAGGAATGAGCGTGGCGTAAGGACGGGCGTACGGGCCGTAGAACAAGACATTGTTTGTGGCCGGAGCCCAATCCATCTTGCCTATTCCCTGAAAGAAGATTCCAAAGTCGAATCCAAGGTATTGGAAGCTAAGGTTCAAACCATAGTTATAACGAGGCTGGCTGTTTCCGATGATTGTACGGTCACCAGGATCATCAACAGTGTTCTTACCCTGATTCACAACTCCGTCGCCGTTCAGGTCCAGAAACTTTACATCTCCTGCATGGAGTCCTCGCTCGTCACCGGCAGCCGAGATGATGGCCTGGTTGACAAATGTCTGGTCAACCTCATAGGCAGCGGCTTCCGCGTCAGATGCGAACAGTCCATCAGTGTGGTAACCCCAGATCTCACCAATACGCATACCTACATAGTAGGATTTGGCGAAAGAGCGCTCGCGATTGTCGAACTTGGTGATTTCCGTGAAGTAATCACTGAAGCTGGCCGTGGCTGAATAATGGAACGGCTTGCCCAGCAGATTGAAACTGTCTCTCCAGACAAGCTGAAGTTCGTAACCTTTTGTCCTAAGATCCGCCGCATTCATCTTAGGTGACGAGGCTCCGTAAACAGCCGGCAAGGCGATTCCCGCCGTAAGCATATCCTTCGTGTCACGAATATAAGCGTCCGCTGTAAACACAAGGCGATCCTCAAGGAAATACATGTCAAGTCCGAGGTCGTGCTGAAGGGTCTTTTCCCATGTCAGGTCTGAAGCGACAGGCGCTCCAATCGTGGCCACAGTCGGCTTTGTGCCGGTTCCAAAGGTGTATGAACCGGTACCGACAGAAATCTTGCGAATATAATCGTAATACCCTACCAACTGGTTGCCAAGACTTCCGTAAGAATATCTCAATTTAAGGTTGTTCATTGTTCTCTTCACAGGGGTGAAGAACTTTTCCTCGGATATTCTCCAGCCCAATGACATTGAAGGGAAGAATCCCCAACGATGGTTTGACGCGAAACGAGAGGTTCCGTCATATCGTCCGCTGGCTTCGAAGAGGTAGCGTCCTTTGTAATCATAATTCAAACGTCCGAAAAAACCTTCGAGCGCATATTCATTCTGACCTCCTGAGGTTTCCATCCTCGTGTTGCCGTCAGCGTCGGAACCCACCAGATTCAAGTCATTGAGGGCCTCGCTCATAAGGTAGTATCCTCTTGCGGAAACATCCTTGTAGTGCTTTGTCTCCCAGTTGAAACCGGCCATCACCTTGAAATTATGCGTCTCAGCGAAACTCTTTGTCCATGTAGCGTAGATGTTGGTCGCATAGTAATGCTGAGTCTCGGATTTCTCTTTCAGATTATCTATCGAGCGCGAGTTCGTGACCAGAACAGTCTCGCCGGGATAGCGGGAGTATTCTGTGTTCGTCGCGCGGTTCATATACCTGTACTGATTCAGGGCATAAGTAAAATTGGCTCTGATTTCCAGTGACTTAGAAGGTTTTATTGTCAATTCAGTAATTGTAGACAGATTGTCATTGTTGTCTTCGTTCTTGTAGTTTGGATTGTCCAGAATGGTCAACAATCCATCCATCACATAGTTGTTGTTGGCGAAAGATGTAAAACCGATGCTGGTACCGTCAGGATTGTGCGCAGGATAACTGGCAAGGGCGTGAACCGTCATCAACGAGAAAGCCGTGTTGACATCACTAGGACCAGGATAGCGGTAACGTGACTTGTAATAACTGGTGTTATTGCTGAGGTTGAGCCATTTGTTGATGTCAAATGAAATCTTTGAACGGAAACTGTATTTGTCCAGTTTGTCAGTGTTACGGCGGAAAATACCCTCCTCTTTGTTATAAGAACCTGACAGGAAGTATTTCACATGCTTGTTACCACCACTGAGCGACACACTATGCTGTTGGTTAGGGCGACGGTCACGGAAAAGTTCATGGTACCAGTCAGTGTTGGCGTAATAAACATAGGTGTCCTTCCCGTCACGCTGGTCAATCATAACCCATGGGCGAGCTGGATTCTCAGTCTTGTCATTCACTCGTGCCCAAAGCTCCTGCATATCCGTCTGAGTGTAAAAAGAATAGTTCGTTCCATTGTGGGCGCGGTAAAACAAGTCATTCAGATAGACAGAGTAATAACCTCTCGTCTCATAATCAGTGGATGTGGTAGGTTCCTCCCAACCGATTCGGCTGTTTACCCTAACCGTAGCCGTTCCGTCAGCCACAGCACCGTTTTTCGTCGTCACGAGAATCACACCGAACGAGGCTCTGGCACCGTAGATCGCCGCGGCAGAGGCATCCTTTATCACAGAGACAGACTCAACATCTGCAGGATTGACCCTTGACAGGTCACCTTCAGCCCCATCTATCAAGACTAATGGATTGCCGCCGTTGATGGAATTGATACCTCGAATGTTAATGCTGGCAGAGTTGCCAGGGCGACCGGAACTCGTCGTCACATTAAGTCCTGGCACAGAACCTTGAAGCATGTGTGTCAGTGTCGGAGACGTTCTGTTCTCCAAATTGTCTGAAGAGACAGTTGAGATGGCTCCTGTCAGGTTCACCTTTTTTTGAACACCGTAGCCCACGACAACAGTCTCTTCTATCGACAGGGTGTTCTCGTCCAATATTATGTCAATATTTCCGGAAGTGGCGGAAACAGCCAGACTCTTGTCTACATAGCCAAGGCATTGCACGGTCACAGTAAGATCTCCTGCCGGAACTGACATTGAGAATTTCCCAGAACCATCCGTAACTGTACCTCCGGATTGACCGGCTATAGTCACGGCCGCCCCGGGAACCGGCAGACCGGAAGCATCGTTGACCTGACCGGAAAGCGTGCGCTTCCCACTCTGCACTGATTTAGAACGGCTAAGCACAACCGTCTCACCGACAACAGAATACGCCAACCCATTATTGACGAATATTTCGTCCAGTATAGCGTTCAGGCTCACGTTCTTACGGTTGACAAGAACATCTCCAAGAGGCATTCCCGTCATGTCCGCATCATAAGAGAACAGGATGCCCGTCTGCCTTGTCAGAGCATCCGCAACCCCTTTTACCGTCGCATTCCGTTCGGAAATGCTGACATCATACGTTTTCTGAGCGCTCGGTGCCGCTGATGTGGAGAGCTTAGAAAACAGCCCCAGCAAAAGCATGACGCACAAGAGAGCCCTTCTGAAAAACTTTAATCCCATAAGTGATTCTTTAATTGGTTAAACTTGGTTTTAATATAATATGTGAATATTCTATTTTCCGCAGACCTCACACTGCGTTCCGGTCAAATGAGACAAAATGGCTACTGCCTCCTCAACCCCTCGGCTCTTAAGGCAACTGAAATTATAACGTCTGTCTTCCGCCGGTGTACCTTTTATCTTTATACTGACGCCATAAGATTTTTCTATGTTCTCCTTGATCTCTTCCAATGTCGCGTCAATAAGCGCTATGACGTTGTACTTCAGACGGATTTCAGACTGGACATAATGCTGCTCTATGAATATGTCTCCCGTACTCCCGTCCAAAACGGCCGTCTGGTCAGGAAGAAGACGCATAAGGTTCACTCCCTTAGGATTACATAGCCTGACACTTCCCTCCTCCAGCATCACCTCCGTGTCCCCTCCTTCTTTCACACGCACATTGAAACGAGTTCCGACAGCGACCACAGACAGGCTTGGAGTCTTTACCACAAAAGGATGGAGGGTGTCCTTGGCGACATCAAAAAACGCTTCCCCTTCAAGACATACTTCCCTTTCACCGCCATTCTTCGAAACATTGGAGCCATAGCGCAGAGAAGATCCACCCATAATCCAGACCGTGGATCCGTCCGGCAGACAAATAATGTCAGAACCATTGCTGGTGTTGGAATAAGACGTGTATGTCATCGGTGAACGGTATAGATAACCTTCCCCTGATGTGAAAAGGAACACCGCCACAGCGGCCAGAACGGCGGCCAGTCCCCCAGCGAACGCAAAACCTATGTTCCTGCGTCTTTTTCTGGAAGCGGCCGCATCCTGTTCGTCAATTTTTCGTGACAAGCGCTCAAAGAAAGCATCACGCCTGGCCTCAAAACGCTCGTCACGAACAACATCAGCGGCACTGATGACAGACAATGTGTCGGCAAAGACTTTTTCGTTCTCTTTATCCTCCAGCAACCACTCTATCAACCGGCGGTTCTCGGAATCGTCAGTCTCGCCATTGAAATATTTTTTGAAAAGTTCGTATGGTACCTCTTTCATCGTCAGGAACAATTATCTGTATGTACATATATAATACAGATGACTTCCCTAAACTATCTAAAAGGATTTATTATTTTTTACCTGAAATAATGCAGAAGCAGAAAAAGCAGACCGGCACCCAGCGCTTCCCTTAAAATCACCAACGCATTATGAATATGATTGGAAACTGTGCTGGTGGAGACTCCCAACTCAGCGGCGATCTCCTTTGTGGATTTATGCTCGATGTAACTCAACCTGAATACCTCACGGCATTTAGGCGGCAGCGACATCACCGCGTCATTGATCTTATCCCTCAGATCCCTCGTGTACAGATGGCGTAACGAGTCATTGTTCTCCGGATCATAATAGAAACTGGTCAAAGAGACTATTGACATTCTGTACCACTGCTGGTAGTCAGACGCGGATTTGTACTTGGATAGTTTGTTCAAGGCACGGTTGTAAATGGATCTCAGAATATACCCCTGAAGCGAACGCTCTTCTGAAAGCCGTGCCCTGTTGCCCCAAACATTCAGCAGGACATCCTGAACCACATCCTCAGCTCCATCATACGGAAGCAGCATTTTTGCGTATGAAATGAAAGCAGCATAATACTCCCGACAAAGAAAGTCAAACGCCTCCCTGTCGCCTTTGCGTATCCGCTGCACCAATTCTGTCTCCGTCATTATGATTCTATGATGGAACAAATATAGCGAATTTATACATTCAGAGCCAAGGCACGCCTCCAAATTGAACCAAATTGTAACAAAAAGAGTGGCGGGGAATCGCTTCCTCGCCACTCTATCTATTCTTATTTCTGAAATTCCTACTCAGCCTGACGGTCATTGCGACGGCCACGACCACCACGGTTGCCGCGACGGTCTCCGCGGTCTCCGCCCCTGCGCTCGCCACGGTCTCCGCGTGAAGGACGTGAACCGCCCTGCGCGTTGGCTGCCGCAGCAGTGTTAGGAGTGAGATCCTGCTTGCCGTAACGCTCACCGTTGCAGATCCATACCTTGATTCCGAGCGCGCCTACCTTTGTGCTTGCGACAGCAAGAGCGTAGTCGATGTCAGCACGGAATGTGTGCAGAGGTGTACGGCCTTCCTTGAACATTTCGCTTCTGGCCATTTCAGCACCGCCTACACGGCCGCTGATCTGGATCTTGATGCCTTCCGCGCCAACCCTCATGGTTGAAGCGATAGCCATCTTGATGGCCCTTCTGTAGGAAACACGGCCCTCGATCTGACGGGCGATGCTGTCAGCTACGATGTGGGCGTCAACCTCAGGCCTCTTAACCTCGAAGATGTTGATCTGAACGTCCTTTTTGGTGACCTTCTTAAGCTCTTCCTTGAGTTTGTCAACCTCGGCTCCACCCTTACCGATGATGAATCCAGGCCTTGCGGCGTGAATGGTCACGGTGATGAATTTGAGGGTTCTTTCGATGACAATCTTGGAGAGGCTGGCCTTGGCAAGACGGTTGGTCAGATACTTGCGGATCTCATAATCCTCAGCGATCTTCTCAGCATAGTTACCACCACACCAGTTAGAGTCCCAACCACGGGTGATACCGATTCTGTTAGAAATAGGATTTGTCTTCTGTCCCATATTACTTGTTCTCCTCTACTGTTGTTGGTTTCTTGACGTCGAGAATGATGGTGACGTGGTTGGAACGCTTGCGGATCCTTCCGGCGCGGCCCTGAGGGCAAGGACGGATTCTCTTGAGCGTGCGGCCTTCGCCGACCATAATTGTCTTGACATAAACGTTGCCATTGTCCAGCTCCTTGCTCTGATCCGGGTTCTTGGCCTCCCAGTTGGCGATGGCGCTGCGGAGAAGCTTCTCAAGACGGATGGACGGCTGCCTCTTCGAGAAATGAAGAAGGTCAATCGCGCGGTTCACCTCCACACCTCTCACAGTGTCAGCGACAAGACGCATCTTGCGAGGGGATGTAGGAACATCATTCAACTTAGCTATTGCTGTATTCTTTTTGGCTTCCTTGAACTTCTCAGCCATTAATCTTTTACGAGCTCCCATAATGAATTCTCCTTAATTACTACTTATTGTTGCCCGAATGGCCTTTGAATGTTCTGGTCGGCGCGAATTCGCCGAGTTTGTGGCCCACCATGTTCTCAGTGATGTAAACAGGAATGAACTTGTTTCCATTATGAACTGCGACAGTGTGGCCTACGAAGTCAGGGGAGATCATGCTGGCGCGTGACCAGGTCTTCACGACCTCCTTCTTCTTGCTACCATCATTCATAGCAAGAATTCTCTTTTCCAGGGCTTCCTGGATGTATGGACCTTTTCTTAATGAACGACTCATAATCTTAAAGTTTAATTCCGTTTAATTACTTCTTCTTTCTTCTCTCGATGATGAACTTGTTGGAAGTAGCCTTAGGATTACGTGTCTTGTAACCCTTTGCAGGAAGTCCCTTACGTGAACGCGGGTGACCTCCGGAGGCACGACCTTCACCACCACCCATAGGGTGATCGACAGGGTTCATAACGACACCACGGTTGTGCGGCCTGCGACCGAACCAGCGGCTGCGGCCAGCCTTTCCGTAAGACTCAAGATTATGATCTGCGTTGGAAACGGTTCCGACAGTGGCGCGGCAGGCCACGAGCACCATTCTGGTCTCACCCGAAGGCAGACGAAGGATGGCGTAGTTGCCCTCACGGGCGGCAAGCTGCGCGAATGTACCGGCGGAACGCGCCATCGCGGCGCCCTGACCAGGACGAAGCTCGATGTTGTGCACGAGCGTACCTACAGGGATCTCCGCGAGAGGGAGACAGTTGCCGAGCTCAGGAGCGACTCCTGATCCGGACTCTATGACCTGTCCTACCTTGATTCCGGCAGGAGCGATGATGTACTTCTTTACGCCATCCTCGTACTCAACGAGGGCGATGCGGGCGCTACGGTTCGGATCATACTCGATGGTCTTCACGGTAGCCTTGATGTTGTCCTTGGTGCGGAGGAAGTCGATGATACGATACATTCTCTTGTGTCCGCCGCCACGGTAACGAACGGTCATCTGACCGGTGTTGTTTCTACCGCCTGTGCTCTTAAGAGGTTCCAACAAAGCCTTGTACGGCTTCTTGGCAGTGATTTCATCGAACGCACTGATAGCCTTGTTCCTGGTACCAGGAGTAATCGGCTTGAATTTTCTGATTGCCATTGCCTTGTCCCTCCTTAAATGTTACTGTAGAAATCGATCTTGTCATCACCGGCAAGGGTAACGTACGCCTTCTTGTAGTGATTGGCACGGCCACGGAGCATTCCCGCCTTGCTGTAACGAGACTTTCTCTTTCCGTGATAGTTCACGGTGTTGACGTCCGTCACAGTCACGTTGTAGAACTGCTCTACAGCGGCCTTTATCTGAAGCTTGTTGGCTTCCCTGTCAACGATGAAGCCGTAACGGTTGTACTTCTCAGTCTGAGCCGTGAGCTTCTCGGTTACTATTGGCTTGATTAAAATTCCCATCTCTTTGCGCTTTTAACGGTTGACCCTGGCTGCGAGGACATCCTGAACACCGTCAACAATCACCATTGAATTCGCGTTCATGATGGTGTAGGTGTTGATTTCGTCAACAGTGATGACCTTTACCTCAGGGAGGTTACGTGATGAAAGGAAAATGTTGTTTGAATTCTCCGGAAGCACTACGAGAACCTTTCTCTGGCCAGCCTTGAGAGCGTCAAGGATGCGCATGAGTTCCTTTGTCTTAGGGGCTTCCATAGTGAATGGCTCAACGAGGACGATGGCGTTCTCCTGTGCCTTGTAGGTGAGGGCTGAGCAACGCGCGAGAGACTTCAGCTTCTTGTTAAGCTTGAATCTGTACAGACGAGGCTTAGGACCGAACACACGGCCACCGCCAACGAAGATGTTGGACTTCAAGCTACCGTGACGCGCGCCACCGCCGCCCTTCTGGCGACCGAGCTTCTTGGTGGAGTGTGCGTTCTCACTGCGGTCCTTTGTCTTGGACGTACCCTGACGCTGGTTGGCGAGGTACTGAACGACATCAAGATAGATTGCATGGTCGTTCGGCTCCACACCGAACACCTTCTCGTCAAGAACAACCTTCTTTCCGGATTCTGATCCGTCAATTTTCAATACTGGTAATTCCATAACTAAAACTCTAATGCAAGATAAGAACCCTTGGCTCCTGGAACGGAACCCTTAATGACGAGAAGATTGTTCTCAGGAATAACCTTGACAATCTCGAGGTTGAAGACCTTGACCCTTTCGTTGCCCATGTGGCCGCCCATGCGCATTCCAGGGAACACACGTGAAGGCCAAGATGAAGCGCCGAGAGAGCCAGGCTTACGCAGTCTGTTGTGCTGACCGTGGGTCGCTCCGCCTACACCGGCGAAATGATGACGGTGAACAACACCCTGGAAGCCACGACCTTTAGAAGTACCGACAACATCCACGAACTTCACGTCGTCTGTAACGACATCTGTCACGGAGATGGTGTCTCCAAGCTTGAGCTCACCCTGGAAGTCTGCCGGAAATTCGACAAGCTTGCGCTTAGGGGTGGTTCCTGCCTTTTTAAAGTGGCCCATAAGAGGCGCGCTGGCGTGTATCTCTTTCATTTCGTCATAGGCAAGCTGTACAGCGGCATAGCCATCTTTTTCTACTGTACGCAATTGCGTGACAACACACGGACCAGCCTCGATGACGGTGCATGGAATATTTTTTCCATCAGCACCGAAAACGGAAGTCATTCCGATTTTCTTTCCAATTAATCCAGGCATTGGTTTGATTAATTAATTGTAAATAAATATTTTACGTTACTCCGCACTATTTTGCGGACTGCAAAGGTAGCATTTTTTTTTCAATTAACAAAGTTTTCCACAAGCCTACTCCTTAATAATCAGAGAAATCGTCATCAAGCCTTGGGGAATAAATCAAGGAATAATTATCTTTGTGCCACGAAAAAGGGAAAAGATGCTTTTGAATATATTCGGATTCCTCAACATCTCGTTCGCGGACATCCTGGACATATTGATGGTCGCCATATTCATCTATCTGGCTTTCAGATGGATAAGGGGCTCTGCGGCAATGAATATATTCGTCGCCGTCATCCTGCTTTTCGTCCTGAGGGTGGTCGTGGCTGCATTCAACATGAAGTTGATGAGCGCCCTGCTGGGAACTTTCATCGACGTGGGTGTCATAGCCCTGATCGTCATATTCCAGCCTGAGGTAAGGCATTTCCTGATGAAGCTCGGCTCACGCTACGGGGTCGCCGGAAAGAGCCGCGACTTCTTCAACAGGCTGCTTGGAATCCAGGAGCAGAAGATGGCCGGAGGCACAGTCAACGAGATCGCGGAGGCATGCAGAGCCATGTCGGCCGACAAGACAGGAGCCTTGATCGTGTTCCCGCGCAAGGATTCGCTCGACTTCATCATCGAGACCGGGGACATCGTGGACGCAAAAGTCACCAGAAGGCTGATAATGAATATATTCTTCAAAAACTCTCCTTTGCACGACGGGGCGATGATCATCAGCGCGGACAGGATAGTCGCCGCGCGGTGCACCCTGCCGATCACCGGGCGTTCCGACATCCCGGCGCATTACGGGATGAGGCACAAGGCGGCCATAGGAATCTCGGAGGAGACTGACGCGGACGTGGTGGTGGTCTCGGAAGAAACAGGAGGAATATCCTTTGTCCGCGGAGGCAACATCAAGAGCATCAGCAACATCAATGAACTTAAACTCCTTCTCGGCGCCGGCGAGGGATCCACAGAAGAAAAGCGCGCCACGGAGGAAAAACAATAATTTACGAATATGCAGGAACACGGAACAGAGATAGACACCAGATTGGAGAGCAAGTTGGGATTTGACAGGGTCAGAACCTTTGTGGCCGACAGATGTTCCACAGAATACGCCGTCACGAGGGTGACGGAGGAGACGTTCAGCAACGACCCGAAAGTCATCGGTGAAAGGTTGGCGCTCACGGACGAGATGAGGCTCATCGTGATGTTCGAGGAGAACTTTCCGACCAACGGGTACATCGACTGCCTAGACTTCCTCAAGCCGCTGGAAAACACCGGCTACACGATCGACATTCTTTCTCTGGGCAAGCTGCGCACTATGGTCGAGACGGTCCGCAAGCTGACCAACTTCTTCATGTCCATCAAGGACGGGGTCTATCCCAACCTCAAAAGGATGAGCGCCCCGGTGCTGAGTTTCCCGGAGGTACAGAGAAGAATCGACCTGATTCTGGACAAGTTCGGGGACATCAAAGACACTGCCTCGGACAAGCTGCTGGAAATCAGGCACTCGATAAAGGCAAAGGAGGGAGCCATCTCCAAAAGGGCGAACGCCATACTCAAGCAGGCACAGGCGGACGGCCTTGTGGACGAGGACGCCGGGCTCTCGGTACGTGACGGCAAGCTGCTGATTCCGGTCAACAGCTCAAGCAAGAAGAAGATCCAGGGATTCGTCTACGACACCTCGGCCACCGGCAAGACAGCCTTCGTGGAGCCGGCCGAGATCATCGAGCTGGAGAACGAGATCGTCACCCTTCACGCCGACGAGGCTCAGGAAATACAGCGCATTCTCGCGGCGTTCAGCGACTTCGTCAGGCCTTACGTCCCGGATCTCATCAACTCGGCCGAATATATCGGTGAGATCGACTTCCTTGTTGCCAAGGCTCAGGTCGCCCTCGATTTCAAGGCCGGAGCACCTATCATCTCCGACAACGGCGAGATGAATCTGCGCAAGGCCCGCCACCCACTTCTGGAAAGAGCCCTGCGCAAAGAGAAAAAGGACATCGTGCCCGTTTCCATCCGTCTGACTCCAGGCAAGCATATTCTTTTGATCTCCGGCCCTAACGCCGGCGGCAAGTCGGTGTGCCTCAAGACCACGGGACTGCTTCAGTACATGTTCCAGTGGGGAATGCTGATCCCGACTTCCGAGACTTCGGAGCTTCCTGTGTTCGACAGGATCATGGTCAGCATAGGCGATGACCAGAACATCGAGAATGACCTCAGTACCTACAGTTCGTTCCTGGACGACATGAAGACGATGCTTGCGAAGGCCGATGACAAGACATTGATATTGATAGACGAGTTCGGTTCGGGCACAGAGCCTACGGCCGGAGGAGCGATAGCCGAAGCCATCCTGAGCGAGATGGATCGCAGGGGTGTCTACGGAGTCATCACGACCCACTACACGAACCTCAAGCTGTACGCCTCCGGTTCCGACACCGGTGTCATCAACGGAGCGATGCAATTCGACGCGGCCAAGATCCAGCCTCTGTTCAAACTGGACATCGGAATGCCGGGGAACTCGTTCGCCTTTGAGCTGGCCCGCAAGATGGGGCTTCCGGAGACCATAGTCAAAGACGCCGAGGCCAGAGCCGGAGAGGAGTTCGTGGGCATGGAGCGGAACCTGCGCAAGATCGTGCGCAACCGCCGCGCCCTTGACGAGAAACTCCAGAGGATAAAGAACACAGACAAGACTCTGGAGAACATCACCGAGCGCTACCAAAAAGAGCTTGAGGGACTGAAACAGACCAAGAAAGAGATTCTGGACCAGGCCAAGAAAGAAGCGCAGGAGATTGTCCAGGGAGCCAACAAGACCGTGGAGAACACAATCAGGACCATCAAGGAATCCCAGGCTGAAAAGGAGAAGACATCCGATGCCAGGCGTGAGCTCCAGAATTTCATGTCAAGCCTTCAGATGAAGAAGGAGAGCGAGCAGAAAACTCACGATGACTACATTGAGAGGAAACTCAAACAACTGGAAGACAGGAAGATGCGCCGCAACGCCCGCAAGGGTAAACCTCAGGATGACAGCCAGCCGCAGACTCCTGAGCAATTCCGTGGCGGAGTGCTGAAGGTCGGAGAGAAAGTACGGATCAAGGACAACGGCATGGCCGGCGAGGTCATCCGGGTGTCCAACAAGGCTGTGACCGTCGCCATCGGCAACATCACGAGCAAGATGCCTCTCGACAGAGTTGAGAGGATCTCTTCCAATGAATATAAAGCTTCGGTCAGGGAGAACATCAAGCCCCGGGCCGCCCAGGATGATTCCGGTCTGAAAGAGCGCAGGCTGGCATTCTCTCCAGAACTGGACGTGCGTGGTGAGCGGGTTTCGGACGCGCTTGACATCGTCATGCACTACATCGACGACGCCATCATGCTGAACATCGGATCAGTCCGCATCATCCACGGCAAAGGCACGGGAGCGCTCCGCGATGAACTTCAGAAATATTTAAGGACAATCCCCGGGGTGACCTCCGTCCGCGATGAGCAGGTTCAATTCGGCGGATCGGGTGTGACGATCGTGACGTTGGGATAGAAACTTGGATCAAAACCATGAAAAACACAGAAAAACAGATGACTCCAAGGATGGAGCTGGGGCGTAGAGGGGAGGATGTCGCCTGTGGGTTTCTGACCGGCAAAGGGCACACCATCGTGCAAAGGAATTTCAGGTCGGGACATCTGGAAATCGATATCATCAGTCTTGACAAAAATGGTGTGCATTTTGTGGAAGTCAAAAGCCGTGTCGCGCCTGTGATGGTCTCCCCGGAGGAGAACGTGACGGCAAGCAAGCAGAGGAAGGTTGCGGACGCGGCGCTGAGGTACCTTCACACCGCGAAAGACAACAGGATCTCCGCTGACATGGAGGTCAACTTTGATGTCGTGGCGGTGACGTTCGACGGAGGGAAGGAGATTGTGGAATGGTTTCCGAACGCGTTTTACCCGATGTACCTCTGATATTATTTTTGGAAACATATTGCTAAGCACTAAGATATGAACAAAAATAACCGATACTGCGTCATAATGGCCGGAGGCACGGCAAACCGCTTCTGGCCGATAAGCAGGGAATCTAAACCCAAGCAGTTCCTGGACATAACCGGAACCGGAAAATCCTTCATAAGAAGCACTTACGAGCGTTTTTCCGAAATCGTCCCGTCAGAGAACATCATCGTGGTCACGTTGGCCAGATTCTCCTACCTCGTCCACGCCCAGATTCCTGAGCTTCCTGAAAGCAACCTCCTTTTGGAGCCATACGCCCGCAACACCGCTCCATGCATAGCCTATGCGGTTTACAGCATCCTCAAACGGGATCCCGACGCGACAATCATCGCCACCCCGGCGGACCACATCATCACGGACGAGAACAATTTCAAAGCATCCATGCTGAAGGTAATGGAATATGCCGAAAGCAAGCCGGTCCTTATGACAATCGGAATCCACCCGACGGAACCGGACACCGGATATGGCTACATCCAAGCCACAGGAGACCGGGAACACTTCGGTCCGGGAGCGCCCCTCAAGGTGAAGACTTTCACCGAAAAGCCGGACAGAGCCCTCGCCGAGGTGTTCTGCAAGACTGGCGAATTCTACTGGAATTCAGGAATATTCGCATGGAAAGCTTCTGTGATCAAGGAGGAGATGGAGAAATATATTCCTGATGTCACGTCATTGTTCACCGGTTGGGAAGACGCCTTGGACAGCGAAAATGAACAAGTATTCATTGAGAAGGTATATTCCGATTGCCCGAAGGTCTCGATTGACTACGGAGTGATGGAGAAGACCGACCGCGCATGGCTCTACTGCGGAGACTTCGGGTGGTCAGACATCGACAGCTGGGAATCCCTTTTCAGAAACATCGGCAACAAGACCAAAGACGGAAACGTCGTGTTCACGGACAGGATTCTCAGTGAAGGCAACAAGGACAGCATGCTGGTCTGCGGCGACAAAAAGAAACTCTATGCCATCAAAGGTTTGAAGGATTATGTGGTCGTTGACACAGGCGATGTACTGCTGGTCTGCCCAAAGGACGACAAACAGTTCAAGGACTTCATCTCAGGCCTCGGAATGCCCGAGTACGAAGATTTCCGTTAAGACTGCCGTGGCGGATAAAACCCTGAAAATCACTGACAAAAGCAATGACCCTGTACCGGATTTGGCACAGGGTCATTACTTATTATATTGACAGAGAATCTATTAGATGCCACGGCCTTCCTATTTCTTCAATGTCTTGAAAAGAGTGGAGAGGGTTGATGCGGCGGATGCGATCTCCTTGGCGTTTGAAACAGCCGAGGAGGCATCTTTTGAAGACGCGATCTTTGAAAGGGCCTCGGTGGCAGCTGACTTGGCGGCTTTGCCTGCGGCACTCTTGGCAGCAGTCTTTGCGGAAGTCTGCAATGAGGAGAGATCCATTCCCGCAAGTTTGGTCAGGCTGCCTAGCACGGTCTTGGAATTGCTGTTGTTGACGAGCTTGCCGGAGCCGGAAATCAGGCCCTTCACGAAGTTGGCCGTGTTGGCGGAAGGCTTCAACCCTTTGATATTGTTGGCCAAAGTCACCATATTCACAATGTTGGTCGGATTGGTCATATCCAGACTTCCGCTGCTCTTGTACTGTGTGTAGAGAGCCAGAAGAGCCTTTCCGGCGGCGGCCCCGTTGTTCTTGGTGAGAGATGTGGTCTGGGCGGCCGGAGCGGCCTCTGATGACACATTGGCGCGGCATGGGACCGCAAACATGATCGCCAAAACGGCGACCGCAAAGATTTTTAATGCTTTCATCTTATTATAAATGATTTTGTTCATCATTCCGTTTTGCAAAAATACTGCAAAAGTTTGTAAAACCCACGGAAATCAGCGGTGTTCCTTTGCCGTCTGAACATAAAGGCGTATATTTACGACCGTAATAAACTTAAACCATTTGCCTTTCCTATGTGCAAAAACAACAATATATGGCTTCTGGCGCTGTCTCTGGCAGTGTCTTTCCTCGGATCAATCACGGCTTTTGCCGATGAAGGAGAAGTCCAGACAGATGCGCAGAGCTATTGTTTCAGGACTGTGAATGTCTCGGACGGCCTTTCTCAGAACACGGTCTTCGGAATCCTTCAGGACAGGTCCGGATACATGTGGTTCGGTACGAAAGACGGTCTCAACCGCTATGATGGCCGCTCATTCCGCATATTCAACAAGGACAACTCCGCTTTGCGGTGCAATTTCATCACGAATATGGCGGAGGACT
The DNA here is from genome assembly GCA_934698975.1 of uncultured Bacteroidales bacterium. GTDB lineage: Bacteria > Bacteroidota > Bacteroidia > Bacteroidales > UBA932 > Cryptobacteroides. The sequence goes on along the minus strand of CAKUVR010000015.1, from coordinate 33,402 downwards.
GCGACGGGACGATCTGGATCGGGACGGACAGAGGTGTCTATAAATATGACCCGCTGATGGACAGCATAACCTCCCTGTCCGACACAACTGAACAAGGAATCTCCATCTCTTGCCACGTGTCGGGGATGGAATGGATCCAGGAAAGGAAGGAACTCTGGATTTCCGTCGAAAAGCAAGGGCTCTTCGCCTACTCCCTGAAGAACAACATATTGAGGCTCATGTTTGAGCCTCCGCTCAGCATATCCACATTCTCCAGAATCGGCAATCGGCTCTGGTACGGGCAGTATCTGGACAATCTGTATTCCATAGACGCCGAGTTCTCCGAAAATCCTTCACCGTTCAAAGACTGCGACGGGGCCGAAGTGTTTTCCGGCGAGACGGTCAATGACATCCTCGCAGGAGGTCACAACCGCATTTACGCAGGAACCACATCGGGACTTTGGGAGATCAATCTCACGACCGGAAAGGCGAAGAAGATTCTTTCCGGTTATGTCAGGTCCCTCGCCTTCCGCGACAATGACGAGCTATGGGCGGGAAGCGAATCAGGCCTCTATATCATCAGCACTCAGGACGGGAGCGTCCGACGGCACATAGTCACGCCAGACCAGGACGAACCATATTCATTGGCAGACAATGCGATATATTCATTGTTCATGGACCGGGAGCAAGGAATGTGGATCGGCTCTTATTTCGGCGGAATCAATTACCTGCCGTTTCCTTACACCCTGTTTGAGAAATACTACCCGCACGGAGAAGTCTCCTTCCTCGGGCGCAGAGTGAGGGAATTCTGTCAGGACGAAAGCGGAACCATCTGGATCGGCACCGAGGACAAGGGGCTGTTCAGGATGGATCCCGTCACCGGACAGGTGAGCCCATGGTCAGATCCGGTGATACAAAAGAATGTCCACGGGCTGCTTGCCGACGGAAACAGGCTTTGGGTCGGAACTTTCTCCGGCGGTCTCAACAGAATCGACCTGAAAACCGGAAAAACCGTGCATTATGCGAAGGGCGACAGGAATTACCCGGCGGACAACGCCTTCTCCATCATCCGGACATCCGCGGACGACCTTATCATCGGGACAACCGTGGGCGCGGTTTTCCACAAAGAAGACACCGACTCTTTCGAAATTATCCCAGAACTCGACGGAGTGTTTGTCTATCAAATACTTGAGGCAAGCGATGGCGATCTGTGGTTCGCGACCTATTCAGACGGTCTGTACCGACTTGAGGTAGGATCGGACAGATGGAACCACTACAAGACCTCAGAGGACCGGACAGACACGAGGTCCATAAGTTCCGACAACATCACGAGCATCTTTGAGGACAGCCGGAACAGGCTATGGGTGACGACCCTCGGCGGAGGCTTCTGTCTGTTCCATCCGGAGGACGAGACCTTCACACGCTTCACTTCAGATGACGGATTTCCAAGCAGCGTGTTCTACAAGGTCATCGAAGACATGGACAAAGCCTTATGGCTGACCTCGGAGAACGGTCTTATCAGATTCAAGCCGGAAACAGGCGAAAAACAGTTCTACACAACCGCCAACGGGCTGCTGAGCGATCAGTTCAACTTCCAGTCTGGCTTCCGCTCCAAAAGCGGAAAGATCTACATCGGAAGCATCAACGGATTCATCGCTTTCGACCCATCTTCTTTCAGGAACAATGAATATGTTCCACCTGTCACTTTCACTGATTTCTACCTGTTCGGCGAGCTGATGAAGCCCGGCGCCAAGGACTCTCCGCTGAAGAGCAACATCACTTTTACCGACCGGATTGTCCTGAAGCACAACCAGAACACATTCTCCCTGCGTCTTTCGGCGCTGAGCTACCTGACTCCTGAGATGAACAAGATTGAGTACCAGGTCGAAGGGGTGGACGAAAAATGGGCGCAGGTCGAGAAGAGTTCAATGATAATATGTTCCAATCTGCCACACGGACATTATAGAATCAAGATTCGTGGAAGCAACGGGGACGGCGTGGCCAATCCTGAGGTCAAATCGATTGAGGTGACAATCAAGCCTCCTTTCTACCTCACAGTCTTCGCCAAGATACTCTACGTGGTCGTGGCCATCGTTTTGGCCGCCGCGGTGTTCTTCGTGCTGCACCGGCGGACAAAACGCAAGCAAATGGAAGAGATGGAACGGTTCGAGCACGAGAAAGAGAAAGAACTGTACGATGCAAAAATAAACTTCTTCACCGACATAGCCCACGAAATCAGGACACCTTTGACCTTGATCAACTGCACCATAGATGACATCTATTCCTCAAAGGGCATTCCAGACAATCTCACCGAGGACATGGACGTTGTGGAAAGCAACACAAAAAGGCTGCTCGAGCTTGTCAACCAACTGCTTGACTTCAGGAAAGCCGAGTCAAAAGGGTACAGGCTCGACATTGTCAAGACTGACGTGGCCGTGATCCTCAAATCCGTCATCTGCGGGTTCAGGGTCATGGCGGAGCGGAAGAATGTGAGCATGACCACCGACATCCCGGACTCACTCACCGCTTACGTCGACAAGGATGGCTTCTCGAAAATCATCACGAACCTGTTGAACAACGCCGTGAAATATTCAGGCACTTACATACACGTCAAACTGTTCAGTGACTCCGGCCACCTGGTGTTCACCGTATCCAACGACGGGCCGAAGATTCCGGAAGAGATGAGGGAAGAGATCTTCCGTCCGTTCGTCCAGTGCAAGCCAAATGACTCTTATGCGGCAAAGGGCACTGGCCTTGGCCTTGCCCTCGCGAGATCGCTCGCAATTCTCCAGGGCGGCACCATCGATGTGGATGACTCCGCCGACGACAACAGTTTCATCCTGCGTCTGCCGCTGTCCAATGAATATGCCTGTGCCGAAGTCTCCGACAAGCCGGAAACCACCGATGGCTCCGGACCAGAGACTCACGAGCCCGCCAACACGGACGAGCGGTACTCCGTTCTGCTTGTCGAGGACAGCCCGGACATGCTGAACTTCCTTGCCCGGCAGTTTTCCTCCATCTGCAATGTGTTTACCGCCAGTGACGGCAACGAAGCGTTGACCGTGCTGAAAAACAACAACATAAGCCTGATCATCTCAGACGTGATGATGCCTGGGATGAACGGCATGGAATTGTGCAGGAAAGTGAAGTCCGACGTGGAGTTCAGTCATATTCCTGTCATACTCCTTACCGCCAGGACAGATTCGGACTCTAAGGTGCAGGGTATGAATATCGGAGCGGACGCTTACATTGAGAAGCCGTTCTCGATGGACTTTCTGAAAGCCTGCGCCGGGAATCTGGTCTCTGGAAGGAAAAAACTGCGGGCGGCGTTCGCGCGTCTGCCTCAGGTCCAGTCTGACAGTGTGGCCATGACCCGTTCGGACGAGTTGTTCCTGCGCTCGATGAGGAACCTTGTCACGCAGAACATACAGAATCCGGATTTCAACATCGACGACCTTGCGGCCGGACTCGGGATGAGCCGCTCAAGCCTCAACCGTAAAGTGAAAGGAATCCTTGACATGACTCCGGTTGACTACATCCGTGTGGAGAGACTGAAGAAAGCCGCGCTCCTGCTGCGTGAGGGTGAATGCAGGGTGAGCGAGGTCTGCTACCTGACCGGATTCAACACCCCGTCGTATTTTTCAAGATGTTTCCAGAAACAGTTCGGAGTGCTCCCTAAAGACTACATAGACGCGCTATAGACATCCCTGCAAGGCTTTTTGACAGATTTGTTGCAGCATTGACGTGATTGTTCTATCCGTTGGCGAGTGCGTACACTACCTTTGTCATCGTAAGAACCACAATTAACAACATTAATTATGTCAAAAAGATTTCTTATCCTAACTATTCTCTTTTTGTCAGTGATTTCCATGAAGGCGCAGAATGTGACCGTCAGAGGAAACGTGACAGATGCGAATGATGTTCCCCTCGCTGGGGTGAACGTCATGATCAAGGGGACGACCAACGGAACCAACACCGATGTGGACGGCAAATTCACATTGGAAGGACGCAAAGGTTGCACCCTCGTCTTTACTTTCATCGGTATGCTTTCTCAAGAGGTTGTGTTCGAAGGAACACCTCTCAAAGTCGTCATGCAGGATGACAAGAGGGCTCTGGATGAAGTTGTCATCATCGGTTACCAGACCGTGAAGAAGTCGGATCTTACGGGAGCCGTCTCTGTGGTCGACACCAAGGAGATGCGGAAGAGTCCGGCCGGAACCATCGTAAGCCAGCTTCAGGGTCTTGCCACAGGTGTCACCGTGCGCAGCTCCGGAAGAGCCGGTGAGGATGCGTCGGTTGTGATCAGAGGTATCGGATCGCTGAGCAACGTCTCCCCTCTTTGGGTCATCGACGGAATGATCGCCGACCCGGGTGTCGCGTTCAACCCAGCTGACGTGGAATCGATCCAGATTCTGAAAGACGCCTCGGCGGCGGCCATCTACGGTTCACGCGCGGCCAACGGAGTCATCATCGTCACCACCAAGAAAGGTGCGGAAGGCCCGATGAAGGTGACCGCCTCCGTGAAGGAGACCGTTGAATGGAGTCCTAAGTACGACCTTATGAACGCCAAGGAGTACATCAAGTACAACGACATCGCCTACGATGAGGCCATCAAGGATGGAGTCAACGGTGTCACGGCACGCCAGCAGCACTCCAACTATGACACGGACTGGCAGAAAGAGGTCCTCAAGACCGCCCTCGTGCAGGACTACAACGTGGCCCTCTCAGGTGGAGGCAAGTCCGGCAACTATTATGTCTCAGGAGGTTACTACAGGAACGATGGAGTTTCCTACGGCAACACATTCGACCGTTACACCTTCCGTGTCAACACCTCCGGCAAGAAAGGATGGTTCTCATTCGGAGAGAACTTCGCCTATTCACTCACCGAGACTGACCCTAACCAGACCAACACATATAATGACTTCCTCAGGATGATGCCTACCATCCCTGTCTATGACGAGAACAATCCTGGAGGCTACGGCTATGGCGACTACGCCAAGTACAACACATTCGGAGTCAACCCGATAGCCCGTGAGAATCTGGAAAAGCGCCACATCCGTGAGAACCGTCTGAACGGTGCCGTGTGGATGGAGGTCAAGCCTTTTGATTTCCTGTCATACAAGCTTAACGCCGGAATCGACCTCTACTTCTACGAGAACTCTTGGTTCCGTGGGGAAGGCAACTGGACACAGAATCAGGAGCATCGTGATCCTGAAAGCCAGAAGGCAAGGGACAACACCTACAACAAGCTGATCGAGAACACCTTGAACTTCAACAAGGACTTCGGACGTCATCACATCGACGCCGTGGCCGGTCTTACTTACCAACACCACGAGTGGGAGGGCCTTTGGGCTTCACGTCTGAAATTCCCTATGGTCAACGGCGAGTACCTCACCTACCTGAGTTCCGGAGCCGCCAACCAGCAGAACAGCAACACCTACAGCGAAAACGCCATGATCTCCTACCTCGGGCGGGTTAACTACATCTTCGGTGACAAGTACTACCTGACAGGAACCTTCCGTCGTGACGGAACATCAAGGCTTTCCAAGGACAACCGCTGGGGCAACTTCCCTTCTGTCTCTGGAGCATGGAGAATCTCCAAGGAGAATTTCTTCAACGTGCCTTGGATCGATGACCTGAAGATCCGTGGAAACTGGGGACGCCTTGGCAACTCGACCATCGGAGACTGGGACTACCTCGCCACGATCAACCAGAGCATCGTGACCGTGATCGGCGGAACAATCAAAACCGGCGCGACACAGGTTAAGCTCGCCAACGAGAATCTCAAGTGGGAGACAAAGGAGACCGTCAACGTCGGACTTGACGCCGCCTTCCTCAGCAACAGGCTCACTTTCACCTCTGAATATTACAATTCAAAGACTTCCGATGTTCTGTTCACCATGCCGATCGCCATCTCCACAGGTAACGACGGTGGCGACCCGAGAGTGAACTCGGCAAGCCTGAGGAACAGCGGATTCGAGTTCACACTCGGATGGAAGGACAACATCTCAGATTTCTCCTACAGCGCAGTCCTGAATGTAACGACAATCAACAACAAGCTTCTTGAGCTTGGCTACGGCAAGGATTTCGTTGATTCCGGAGAGGCCAGAAGCGAGGCCGGCAGACAACTCGGAGAGTTCTTCCTCCTTAAAACCGACGGACTTTTCAGGAGCCAGGCCGAGATCGACAGCTATGTCTCCACAAAAGACGGTGTGACCAAGCCAATCACCATCAACGGCAAACGCCCTCAGCTCGGAGATGTCAGGTACATCGACACCAACAACGACGGAATCATCACCGCTGATGACAGGCAATATGTCGGAAGCCCTTGGGCAAAGGCACAGGTGTCCCTCATCCTTAACGCGGCTTGGCGCGGTTTCGACTTCAGCATGATGTGGTACGGGCAGTTCGGCAACAAGGTCTACAACATCGCCCAGTGGCAGGGACGTTACTTCGCCGACAACTCCAACTACCTTAGGTTCAAGAAGGGAGAGGAGCCTTACCAGGTCAATCCGAACTCAGACACACCTCGAATCATCTACGGTGACTGGAGAAACACCCAGGGATCCGACCGCTATCTTGAAAACGGTTCTTTCTTCAGGATGAAGAACATCTCCTTAGGCTATACCTTCCGAGGCAACTGGATGAAGAAAGCCGGAGTGGACAACCTTCGCGTCTATGCCAGCGGCAACAATCTCCTGACCCTCACCAAATACAAAGGTCTTGACCCTGACTTTGTCAACACCAACATCTGGAATATGGGCACAGACAGTTTCGCCTATCCTAACACACGTTCGGTGATGTTCGGAGTTGAATTCACATTTTAATCACAAATATTGATTCTATAGTTATGAAATATATTTATGGATTGATGATAGGAGCCGCCATCGCTCTCTCTGGATGCAGCTCTGACCTACTTGACATCCAAAATCCAAACGAGGCCACAACCGGAACATTCTGGAAAACCGCCGAGCAGGCGGAGGCCGGCATAAACGCCTGCTACAGTTCCCTCTACAAGGAAGGAACGTGGATGAGATGGCTGTCCTTCAGGTATGACCTCACCTCAGACGAGGGATGGAGCACCTCCCCTTGGCTTGAGCTTGGAGACTGGACGCGTTTCGGCTACAACAACTACAACTTCTACGAAGGAAACATTGTGCATTGGGAATGCTTCTACAGAGGAATATTCAGATGCAATCAAGTCCTTGGAAAAGTTCCTGACATCCAGATGGATGAGACCCAGAAGAACAAGATAATCGCACAGGCGCAGTTCATGAGGGCTCTGTGGTATTTCCAGATCAATCTCCTTTGGGAAAAAGGCGTTCTCCTGACCGAGACTGTGGGACCGGACTATGTTCCTGAGGAGGCCACCGAGGCCCAGATCTGGGAGCAGATCGAGAAGGATCTCAAGGCGGCGCAGCAGTACCTTCCTGAATCATGGGATGCGGCCAATGTCGGCAGACCTACCCTCGGCGCCGCGAAGGCTCTTCTCGGCAAGGCCTACATGCAGCAGCATAAGTACAACGAGGCCAAGTCTGAGTTCAAGTGGCTCATCGACAAGGAATCTACCGGGCTGTACGGCCTGATTGACAACTGGGTGGACAATTTCACCGACAGGGACGAGAACAACAAGGAAGGCATCTTCGAAATCCAGTTCTCTGACCTCAACAAGGGTGGCACAGGCAATGACGCGAGCATGGCTTTCGGCTTCCAGAGGACACAGTTCTACGCTCCGGGCGGAAACGCCGGTGTGGGCTGGGGTGACGGCAAGGCCCGCAGATGGCTTGTGGACGAGTACCTCAAGGAAAAGCGTGCTGACGGAAAGAACGACCTTCGACTCTACAACAGCATCCTTTACAAAGGCTTCGCCAATGACTTCCCTGATCAGAGCAAAAAGTACTACAAGCAGGCAGACGCCTCGCAGTGGTTTGACGAGTGGGGACAGGGCAAGGACGACTGCTACATCCGCAAGTACAGCACCTCGTACTATCGTGACAGAGAAGACTATTTCGCTCCCAACAACTACAGGATAATGCGCTACGCCGACATTCTGCTGAACTACGCCGAGTGCATTGTGATGACCGGAGGAACTCCGACCGAGGCCGCCAAATATGTCGATGAGGTCAGGGAGCGCGCCGGCTTGAAGAAACTGTCTGAAAGCGAATATATTCAGAAGAACTTCCCGAACTGCCTCGCCAGCAAGGAAGGATTCATGAACAGGCTTGAGATAGAAAGGACACTTGAGCTCTGCTTCGAGGGATGGAGATGGGCTGACCTCAAGAGATGGGGTGTGCTCGATGACCAGTCAAAGATCGATCTGATCGCGACATACCGTGATCCGGATTTCAAGAACTTCGTTGTCGGCAAGCACAGAAGGCTTCCTATACCTACCAAAGAGGTGGACATCAGCAAGGAAACCCCTGTAAGCACACCTAAACTTCCTCAGAATCCAGGTTATTAGTATTAGTATTAATATTATTGGATAATGATCATTTGGTTTTGTTAAATTAGCGGCAGGAGGGAGTCAGCACCATCTGGCTTCCCCCTGTCCATTATTGTGTGTTATGAGAAAATTCACTCTGCTTTTGTCCTTGGCACTGATTGCCAACGCTTACGCCTGCGGATCGAAATATACTGATCCCGACGACATAGATGTTCCGGGAACAACAGTTCCTGTCCAGCTCGCCGACCCATTCATAATGCTTGACGGAGACACCTACTACGCCTACGGCACACATGCCGAGTCCGGAATAGAAGTTTTTACCTCGAGCGATCTGAAAGAATGGAAATACCAAGGACTCGCCCTGCAGAAAAAGGATGTGTGGGCCGACAGATGGTTCTGGGCTCCGGAAGTCTATAAGGTCAAAGGGAAATACTACATGTACTACTCGGCCGATGAACACATCTGCGCCGCGGTCGCCGACTCCCCTCTCGGACCGTTCACGCAAGAGAACAAGACACCGATGATAGCGGACGAGAAATGCATTGACAATTCGCTGTTCATCGATGATGACGGCAAGCCCTATTTGATCTTCGACAGGTTCAACGGCGGCCTGAACATCAATGTGGCCGAGCTTGAGGATGATCTTGTGACTGTGAAAAGAGGGACGGTCACCCCTTGCATCAAGATGTCACAGAACTGGGAGAAAGTCTATCCGACAGTGAACGAAGGCGGTTTCGTGATCAAGCACAAGGGTTTGTACTACATGATATATTCCGCCAACAGCTATGAGAGCCCGAACTATGGGATCGGATGCGCCACCGCCGAGAAAATCACCGGGCCGTGGACCAAATACGATGAGAATCCAATCCTTCAGTTCCCAGGAAACCTTCAGGGAGTGGGACACGGAGCGATATTCAAGGACAAGGAAGGACAGATGCGGATTGTGTACCACTCGCATTGGAACAAGAATCTGATCCATCCAAGAGTCATGCACATCGGGAAGGTCAGCTTTGAGAATGTCGGCGGAGTTGACCGTATGAGGATAAGCAAGGACTACATCACCCCTAAGCAGAAACAATAACATAAAACATTGACTGACAAATGTACGCAAAAATGATCTCCGCGCTGTTCACGGCCATGACGGCCTGTGCATTCTCAGCACAAGCCAACGCTCCCGCCGAGACATTGGATGACAGTGCCTTTTCATATTCATTGGATCTGAAGACTCCCGGCAATCCGGCCACGCATCACGTATTGGCTGCGGTGAGCACAGGCGACGGAAAACAGACCCTGACCGCGGCGGAAAACCTTCCGGTCACCATCTTCAGAAGCGAGACCAAGACTTCGGAAGGAGAGTCGGTACAGGTGGCTATAACCGCTCTTGAGGATGTCAATTTCTCTTACGGAGAGTCCTATGCGACCGGACTCGCGCATTCCGACAACATGTTCTACATGCCTGGGTTCTGGTACCGTCAGAATCTTCGCTCACCCCAGACCGCACCCTCTTTCCACTCTTCTGACAGTTGGATTGTGAGGGAAGACCGGCTCAGCACACCACTCACGGCTGTCTTCTGCCCGTCAGACGGAAAAAGCTACTCTGTCATAAGAAAAGACCAGTTCACTTCCGAGGCTCTGACCACCCACAAGGAGGGCGAGGTCATCATCTCAGGGAAGACTTCCATCGGCTATACAGGTTTCGTAAATCATAACGGAAAGACAGTGTTGAGGTACGGATTTCCTTACAGAGAGGAGCCTAAGACCTACATCAGGAAACTCACCCTTGCTCCGCCAGTGCAGGCCTTCCAGCATCTCAAGGCAGGGGAAAGCGTCATCCTGGAATGGGAGATCACCGGCAGAGAGGCGGTGGACTTCACCGACTGTGTCAGCAAGACATGGAGGTACTGCTACGACACCTACCGACCGCAGAAGGTTGAGGAGACATATTCAGTGGATTTCATGAAGAAGACGATGAGCCGATATTTCCTTGACTCGTACGTCGCATCCTCTCCAGTGAACTACTATGCGAGCCCAAGGATGGAGGTGGCCACTTGCGCAAGTCCGCAGAGAGCGGAGATCGGCTTCGTTGGAAGAACCTTGCTGAACGCTTTCAACGCCCTTGAATATTCCGAAGCGGTGGGCAAGGAAAAGCTTACAGTGCAGGCGCGTTCCATCTTCGACTCATACCTTGCGCACGGATTCTCCCCGGCAGGCTTCTTCGAGGAAGTCATCGAATGTCCGTCCGGAAAGGCAAAGGAGACTCATTCCATTCGCCGCCAGTCAGAGGGAATCTATGCCATTCTCTACTACCTTGATTATGAGAAGAGTCATGGAAGGCAGCACAAGGAATGGGAATCAAAGATCAGGAATATGCTCGATCTTTTCCTCGGAATCCAGAACCCTGACGGAAGTTTCCCTCGCAAGTTCAAGGACGATTTCTCGTTGGTTGACCCTACATCAGGCAGCACACCTTCAGCGACTCTGCCGTTGGTGATGGGGTACAAGTATTTCAAGGACAAGAGATATCTGGAAAGCGCGAAGAGGACTGTGGATTACCTTGAGAAGAATCTGATCAGCAAGGCTGACTATTTCTCTTCGACGCTTGACGCCAACTGTGAGGACAAGGAAGCGTCCCTGTACGCTGCCACGGCTGTCTATTACCTTGCCTTGGTCACAAGCGGGGAAGAACGTGACCACTATGCGGATCTGGCCCGCAAGGCCTCGTATTTCGCAATATCTTGGTACTACACGTGGGATGTTCCGTTCGCACAGGGACAGATGCTCGGGGATCTTGGATTCAAGTCCAGAGGCTGGGGCAACGTCTCCGTCGAGAACAACCACATCGACGTGTTCGTGTTCGATTTCGCTGATGTGCTGAGATGGCTGTCGGACAATTACAGAGAGAAACGCTTCGGGGAGTTCGCCGAGGTGATCTCTACATCAATGAGGCAGTTGCTGCCGTTCGAGGGACATCTTTGCGGAGTCGCCAAGACCGGCTACTATCCTGAGGTCGTCCAGCACACCAACTGGGACTACGGCCGGAACGGTAAAGGATTCTACAACAACATCTTCGCCCCTGGATGGACAGTCGCCTCACTGTGGGAACTGCTCACTCCGGGCCGTGCTGAACGCTTTCTTGAGCGCAAGAAGTAACTGGCACATGGTTCGCGTTTGCTGAAGTACCGTAACCTTCCTATGTTCTTAGTAAGCAATGAGCAAACATCGGTTAATAGTTATCGCATTACTGACCGTCCTTGGAGGAACATTCTGCCTGTGCTGCGGGAAAAAGTATCTGGATCCTGACGAGATCAAGACGACTGACCCTCCAACGGCAGGAGACGGCACTGAATATTCCAACCCCGTCATCCGCAGAAGCCTTCCTGACCCGACCGTCATCAAGGCTGACGACAACTGCTTCTACCTGTATGCCACCGAGGATGTCCGGAATGTGCCGATCTACAAATCCCGGAATCTGGTGGACTGGCAGTTCGTCGGCACGGCCTTCTCCGAATCGACAAGGCCTACTTTCGAAGAGGACGGCGGGATCTGGGCCCCGGACATAAACAAGATAGGAGACAAGTACGTTCTCTATTATTCAATGTCCGTATGGGGCGGTGAATGGACGTGCGGGATCGGATGCGCTGTGGCGTCCGGTCCCTGCGGTCCGTTCATAGACCAAGGGATGATGTTCAGGAGCAACGGCATAAAAGTTCAGAACAGCATCGACCCGTTCTACATAGAGGATGGCGGCAGGAAATATTTGTTCTGGGGCAGCTTTCACGGAATATACTATGCCGAACTGTCAGATGACGGATTATCCCTTAGGAAAGGCGCTGTTCCCGTGCAGGTGGCAGGTACTGCCTACGAAGGCACTTATATTCACAAAAAGAACGGGAAGTACTATCTGTTCGCCTCCATCGGCAGCTGCTGTGAGGGGCTCAACAGCACCTACACCACTGTTGTCGGGCGTTCGGACAGCCTGTTCGGCCCCTACCTGAATCGAAAAGGTGAATCCATGATGGACAACCGCCACGAGGTATTCATCCATGGCAACGACCGCTTCAAGGGCACAGGACACAACTCCGAGATCGTGACAGACGACTCCGGCAAGGACTGGATCCTGTACCACGGCTACGACCCAGAAGGCCCCGGCGGCAGGATGGTATTCCTGGATCAGGTGCGGTGGAACGACGGCTGGCCGCACATTGATGGCGACTCCCCGTCCGTCAAGGCGAAACGACCGGTCTTTGACTCCAGTGACAGAAAAGGATGACTCGGCCGATCAGCATCCATAGCACTGTCAGCCAAGACGAGACTACCAGCCTTTGGCTCCGGCGATGGAAAACTCTTTCCAGCGTTACACTATAGGGGATGGGCTGTGTTAATGCCCGTGGAGGTTAACAACTTGATTTTCAAAATATAATCAGACTCTACTCCTACCCTGCACGGGTGGGAGTAGATGCGTTTAATCAAATCACTATCAATACATTAGCCTCCACGCCTACTTCATAAGTTTGCTAATATGGGATTGAATGCTTATCTTAGCGGAGGCTTAAGGCTTACCTCCTTGGCCCACACTAAATTAATGTAACCAAAAAGAGGCACAGCGCTGTCACGGGGAATGAATCCTGACCGCCAAGCCGCAACTTAAACATTGGACTATGACTGGCAAAAAACGAAAGGACTTTCACCGGGACACGGTGACGCACATCTACCAAAGGGCAACCCACGGTTTCGTGATGTTCTACAACACAAAGGACTCCTTGGTGTATTTCACACTCTTCTCGATCCTCGCTGAGCGGCACAAGGTGCGGGTCATCAGCCTGTGCTTGATGCACAATCATGTTCACATACTTCTGGAAGGTGCGACATCCACTGGAATCACAAGCTTTATGCGAGACCTCATATCTTGGTTCACAAGAGTTTACAACCGAAGGCATAGATTATCCGGAAGTCTGTTCGACACATTCGGAATCTCTGTCAAGGACAACGGCAAGGCCGTCAGGACATCCATAGCCTATGTCAACAACAATCCTGTTGAGGCAAGAATATGCCGGCGGGCGGAGGAATGGCGATGGAACTTCATAGCCTACGCGGACTCCGCTCATCCATATTCAGAAAAAGCCACACTGTCAAAAGCCACCGCCGCTTTAAGGAGGTCTATCAAGAAGGTTGAATATTTCCGCAGAGCCGGGAAGCCTCTCACCTACGAAAGGCTTGACGAGATTCTGGATTCCTTGAGCATCAAAGAGAAGCAACAGCTGATCGATCGAATCATCCGGGGATATTCATACATCGACTTTAACCGGACCATCAGCTTCTACGGCAGTTATGTAAAGATGACAGATGCCTTTTCATTCAACACCGGCTCCGAATATGACCTTAGAGAGCCTTTCGATCCGCAATCTGGGCAGGCATTCGGAAAAATGACCAGATACCTTGCGGCTGACAAACGGTTCAAGGACATCGGTGACCTGTTCAACAGTCCAGCGGAGACCAGAATCGAGTACTTCAGCGAACTGATCAACCTCTGCCATGTCTCTACGGCCCATGCGAAAAAGTTTCTGCACATTGTCTAGCAAGCGTTAAGTGAGAGCACTCCCACTCTGCTGCCGCACGCCGAACCATAAAAATCGCATGGAGAGCAACACGTTGATATTCAATGAATAGAGCCACCATACTCCCCCGTCGAACTGTGGGGAGTACTATACTTTATACAACTGTCATTCAGTAATTTAGCCTCCACGGCATATTTGGAGAGTGAGTGTGTGGAGGGGTTATCTTCTCGGTCTCCGCACTCGCTGACCGAGAGTTGAAGAGGTAAACTCTGCAAAAAGGGGCGCCGTAAACTGAATCGGTCACTGAGCTTGCCGAGGTGACCGGTGGGAAGTGTAAAGTTTCTTTACAGTACGTGTTAAATTTCTTTACACTTTCGGATATTCACAGACTTCGGATATTACTGAAGTACAATGAATTAATTTTTATGGCACAGAAATGGAAAGTGCGGATTCCGTGTTTTTCGCACGGGCGTTCAAGTGTCGTTTCGGCATGCTCAACGAACGTATGAAAAACAAAAACATTACGGAAATTGTGACTGACACGTCGGTCATTGAGCCTGTCGAAATGACCATATGAGAAAGGTCAGTGAAAACCGTTACTATACGACAAAAGATTTTAGGCATGAAATATTTCTTTAGGTTTCTGAAGAACAATCCGCTCTATGCGGTGATCAATGTGGTTGGGCTGGCGCTCTCACTGATGTTCGTGATACTGATCGGAGACTACACCTACCGGCAGTTCAGCATCGACAAATGGCATAAGAACCACGAAAGGATCTACGTACTTGGCACTGAGAACAATAACACTCTTATGTCGTGGCCAGACTGCTCCCATTCGCTCAAGGACCGGTACCCGGAGATAGAGGATGTCTGCTGCATCCATATGCACAACGGGAAGATCAAGCACGAGGACAGGGTCTATGAGGAGGCACAAGGGGACAACGCAGGCAACATAATGCTGGCGGACTCAAATTTCTTCAGGTTCTTTGACTTCAAAATGATTGAGGGAGACCGTGAGACCGCACTGGACAGCCCGGAGAAATGCGTTGTCACAGAATCACTTGCCAAGGCCTTGTTCCCGGACGGCAACGCTCTGGGACAGCCGCTTCAGATCGAGGGAACACGGTATGTCTTCGTGAGTGACGAGAATGGAGATCCGTATGACAGCTCGCTTGTTTACACAGTGTCAGGAGTCATCAAGGATCTGGACAAGACCGTGCTTTTGAACGAGACCGCGATCATCGCCAGTTTCGAACGCGCTCCGCAGGTACTCGGCTACAGACTCCGCAACGACCTGATGGCCAGCGGCCCGTTGGGCTCGACGTTGTCTTTCCTGATGATGAGACCGGGAGCCGACCTAAACGACAAGATCGACGATCTGACCGCCTACTGCACAGAAAGCATCCCTATGTTCAACTTCTTCGGTGACACAAAGGCCACCGTCATACCACTCGACGACTTGATGTTCGCTCCGCAAAACACCGGCGCGGGCCTACAGACCGGAGACAAGAGCCTTTTAGGAATATTGCTGGCCGTGGTTCTGGCGATACTTATGTTCGCGGTCACGAACTACATCAACCTCACTGTCGCAAACACCGGATTCAGGGCAAAGGAAATGGCCACCAGAAGACTTCTCGGCAGCGATGGTATGGGAATATCCTTGGAGCTGATCGGAGAATCCACCCTGATGGTGTTCATCTCCTTCATCATCGGAGGAGCGCTGGCTCTTCTGCTTGAGGACAAGATGGCCGTGCTCTTCAAAGGAAAAATCGACATACTCAGAGACATCAACTTCTCCACTGTCTCGGTCAGCCTGCTGTTCATTATCCTGACCGGAATCATCTCCGGAATAATGCCTACCGTCCAGCTCTCGAAGTACAAGCCGATCGACGTGGTGAAAGGTTCGTTCCGCTACCACTCCAAGATGGTGCTCAGCAGGATATTCATCATACTTCAGAATGTGATCACGATGACGATGATGACCGCCACCCTGACGATCCTGCTTCAGATGGATCATCTGGTCAAGGCTCCGCTGGGCTACAACACCCAGAACATCTTCCGTGTCAGCTCCGACAACCCGGAGGTTATGAGAAACGCCCTGAAAGGCCAGCCATTCGTCCAAGGAATAGGCTCGTTCTCAGGCACATCCCTTGACGGAAACTACAGTTCGATGAGTACCCGTAAAGACAAAGACAACAACAATCTTCTGGTCTACCTCACGACTTGGGACAAGGAGTTCATCGACATTATGGGAATCAACCTTGTCAAGGACAACCATCTTTCAGGCGATGTGAAGTACATCAATGAGGAACTCGCGGGGAAACTTGGGCTGAAAGACGGAGAGACGGAAATATTCTGGGGCGACGACAAAGGCGCGACGCAGGTAGCCGGAATATTCTCCAATTTCCATATGACGAATGTCCTTGATCCTTACCAGCCGTTCATCATCACGGTCAAGGACACGGATGAGATAGAGGATCCGAACTTCATGGTCAAGACCGATGGATCTCCTGACACCTGGAAGAAACTCTGTGACCTTGTAAAGGAGGTTGACGGGACTTCTGAGGATCTTGACTGGAAAGTGCAGAGTGTGGATGCCACGGTTAGGGCCTCGTTGGAGGTGGAGAAGAATACGATGAGGATTGTGGGCATATTCACAGGCGTGGCAGTGCTCATCTCCATCCTCGGCTTCATCGGGATGTCGCTGTTCTTCATCAGGCAGCGCAAGAAGGAGATTGGTGTGCGCCGCATTATGGGCAGCACCACGAACGAGGTTCTCTCCCTGCTTCTGACAAAGTTCTGCGCCCCGCTTCTGGTATCATTCATCTTCGCAGTGCCGCTCTCTTGGTTCATTATGGACAAGTGGCTGGAAGGCTTCTCGTACCGCATCGGACTGAACCCGTGGATATTCATAGCCTCCGGTGCCGTCTCGCTCCTGATCGCCGTCATCTCGATCTTCTTCCAGACCCTCCGCGCCGCCCATTCCAACCCTGCCGACGCCATCCGTGCGGAATGATGTCCTTAGGCAGCACATCATTCCGGCAACCACTCCCATAGCAAAATCCGGATTGGAACGTGTGAGCACTCTGATTGCCGTGGCAGTTAATTAACTGTGTGTCAGCGGATACGCACTATGTTCTCCTCTCCTTTCCGGGAGTGGAACATAGCATTAATTTATTATAAATTAACACATTATCTGCCACTGAATATACCTTTGAATGGAGACGCTTACAAAAGGAGCGAGAAGGGAATTGGCTATATTCATAAAAAAGGTAAGATATTATACTGTAAAAAGTATAACTATTCGCAAGATTGATTACTTTTGCAGATAAATAAAGAGACGATGCAGAGGGATTATTCGGAATATGCGATTGATATAGGCAAGATTGTCAGGGAAAGAACCGGGAAAAACATTCCTCGGTTCTTGGTCCGATGGATGGAAAGATTCATCCATCAGGATTTCATCAACGGATTTCTGACTCAAGGTTTTGAAGGGACGGAATTCTGCCGGAAATGCCTTGAGTATCTTGATGTCAAAATAGATGTGAAGGGGCTTGAGAATCTTGATGCGGCAATAGGAGATAACACGCAAGCTATGAATATGCCTGACAACAGCGACCCTGTTTCCAGACTGGCCGGTGGCGCGGCCGACAGGGCCAGACTGACATTTGCGTCAAACCATCCGCTCGGAGGTGTTGACGGAATAGCGTTGCTTGGGGCGATCAGCGAGAGGACCGGGAAGCCCGTCCGTCTGCTTGTGAATGATTTTTTAATGAATATCAAGCCTATCGCCTCGCTGTCAGTGCCGGTCAACAAGATGGGCGGACAGAGACGCAATCTTCCTGCTCAGGTCAGGACAATCTATGAGAGCGATGATGACATCCTGATATTTCCTGCGGGGAAATGCTCCCGAAAAATAAACGGGCATATTCAAGACACCGCTTGGAGCAAGTCTTTCGTCAGCCAAAGCATAGCGACCGGAAGATGGATTGTCCCTGTCAGGTTCTTCGGGGAAAACTCGAAAAGGTTCTACCGTGTTGAATCAATACGTGAATGGCTCGGCATCAGATTCAACATCGGGATGATGCTTCTGCCGGACGAATTGTACCGCGCAAGGCACAAACGGTTCAGGATAATGTTCGGCAAACCGTTCTCTCCCTCTGAAATGGATGGAGGTCTCTCCCCTCTTCAGTGGGCTGAGAGGATAAGGGACGAAGTCTATCGCCTGGAATGGGACAGCGAGAACATCAACGAATAAAATCTGATTTGATTTGTCTGAAGAATTATCACACAAAAACATTTCGAACAACGCAAAATAATGGAAAGTATAATAAATCCTATAGACACACGGCTGATAAAAGAGGAACTGACTCCTCGGAAAAAGCTCGGGAACACCAACAAAGGTGGTAACGAACTTTACGTCGTGACCTGGCAGGACTCACCGAACATCGTGAAAGAGATAGGCCGCCTGAGGGAAACCGCCTACAGGATGGCGGGAGCCAGTTCCGGCCTCTCAATGGATCTGGACAGGTTCGACACGATGGACAACACCTACAAGCAGCTGATAGTCTGGGATCCGGACGCGGAAGCCATCATAGGAGGCTACCGCTACATCCTCGGCCCTGACATCAGACTCAAGGAGAACGGTCAACCTGACATCACTTCTTCCCACCTCTACCGCTACAGCGACATATTCATAAAAGAATATCTTCCACACGTGATGGAGCTCGGCAGATCTTTTGTGGCTCCTGAATATCAAAGCTCAAAATCCGGAGCGAAATCGCTCTTCACGATGGACAATCTCTGGGATGGCATAACCTCAGTGATTCTGGAGCACCCTGGAATAATCTGGTTTCTCGGCAAGATGACGATCTACCCTTCCTACAACCCCACAGCCAGAAACCTCATAATCCGGTTTCTGGAAAAACATTTCAGCGACCCAAACGGCCTTGCAACTCCGTACAATGCGATAAAAGTAACTGACAATCCTTTGCTTATGGATTTGATACTGAGCGAGGACGACTTAAGGAAAGACTACCGGCTTCTAAAGAGCGCCGTCAAGAGGCTTGGAACGCAAATCCCTCCGCTTGTCAACTCCTACATAAACACATCCTCGACAATGAAGATGCTCGGCTCGACCATCAACGATGAGCTGGGCGACGCCATCGAGACAGGAATAATGATCTGCTTCAACGAAATCTACGAGGACAAAAAGTCCAGACACATAGACGCCTTCATCAACAATCGTCTGAGAGCGCTCAAGGACAGATTCCCGTCATTGTCCCGGAACACAGAGGACAAACTGAGGGACCGGCTTGAGAAAACCCGAGAGAAAGCCTTCCGGAAATATGCGAACCGCAAGAGTGCCACCGAGCAATCCCCTGAGATAGATTTCCGCTAAAGTCCATTCATCAGGAACTCCCGGAATCCACCTTATCGGCATATTTCGGCCTTGATATAACACCCATAATGCACAAATCTTTTCCAAAAGGTAGTTTTATTTCCTATAAGAAACAAATTTTATTGGATTCCATAACTTTGGCAG
The DNA here is from genome assembly GCA_934698975.1 of uncultured Bacteroidales bacterium. Taxonomy (GTDB): domain Bacteria; phylum Bacteroidota; class Bacteroidia; order Bacteroidales; family UBA932; genus Cryptobacteroides. The sequence continues at coordinate 13,880 of CAKUVR010000015.1, read as the reverse complement.
GAGCAAAACACAAGATTATTGCTCCTGTCAAGGTTAATTTACACTACGATGGAAGCATTATATGGAAAATATGCTCCCGCTTGAACTTCGGTCACCTAACCAGAGGAAGAATCAAAGCAGTATCGTCTTTCAAGACATCATAGAATATTGGAGAGTATTATCACAATGATTATGATAATGGCGCATCCTATCTTGCCGTTTTTTTCATCCTCAGCCTTTTTCTTTGCCTCAAGAGCCTTGGCAGCCTCCTGAGCCTTCCGCTCCTCTTCCTTTTTCAGATAATCTGAATATCCCGGAGACTTCTTGAACTCCTCCTCCGGCTTTCCACAAAGGAATTTCCCCTCATAAATTATCTGTCCGTCTTCACCATACTGCTTTCCGAGGCCATTGTACTGCCCATCCTTGAACTCCCCCTCATAAATCAGATGACCTTTCGCATCATACAGTTTTCCTTTTCCGTGCCTACTGGCGTAATGATACTCTAACTTTCCTTCTCCTTGATACTTGACCGTTTTGTCTCTATCAAGCGAGAAATAGTACTCGGTGAGGTGACCGTTCTCAAAAGTAGACTCCACGCCACCTCCACTGTAAAACCGCTGACAGAATTTATACGGGTTATGCTCATCGTATTCAACTGTTCTTAAGTATCTTCCTGTAGTCAAGTCCTTATTTGTGCTGAACTCTTCTACAATATCCGTTGCTACTCCTTTCTTACAATAGATACCAAAATGAGGTCTCCCAGTATAGACACTCTCGCAATTTGTCCTCAAGGGCTGCCCGTCCTGAGTGCGTTCAAAATCACAGTAGTACTCCCTATAGCCTGTAAATTGTTGGATCATTGTCTCATCAGAATCTCCGAATATTCCATCAAGTACAACAGATTCAGATGGCAAATAAAGTCTTCCCACCATAAAATTAAGACCGCCATCAGCTTTCTCATAGAAAGCTCCTTCAAACACCAAGCTGCCATCGCTGTCATAGTATTTTCCATTTCTCCGCATTCCATTCCTATATTCTCCTTTAAAGTTTATCGTCTTAGGAGATGAATAATAAAACTTGGTGCCATCTCCGTCATACTTACCATTCAAAAAGTTTCCGGCATAGATCAGCACACCATCCTCAAACTCAGCACCTTGTCCCGAACGTTCACCCTTGAGATATGATCCCTCATAGGTCATCTTTCCATCTGGTGAAAAACTTCTACCCAAGCCATCAGGCAAGTCATCCTTGAATTCACCTTTGTAGTTAGAGCCGTCTTCGAAATACATCCAACCTTTACCCTGAAGTTTACCTTCTACAAAGGCACCTCCCTTGTAAGGTTTCCCGTCAATATAGTAAAAAGTTCCCTGCCCGTCAGGCATTCCGTCCTTCACCTCTCCTTCGTAATACAATCCTTCACTTGGATAATTGATTCTTTCCATAAAAAAATTAGTTATTAACTGTTATTCCATTCATATTCATTTAGATGCCAAGTCTTCCGCCACTTTGACGATAAGCTCCACAGCGGATTCCACATCCCTCAAGTCACACACCTCCACGGGCGTGTGCATATATCTGCAAGGAATAGACAGCAACGCCGTCTTGACTCCTTTTCCCGTAATCTGAATGCCAGACGTGTCAGTACCTCCCGTTGGAGCCAGATTGGTGTAATTCTGGTACGGAATCCCTTCACTCTCCGCAATAGAGACAAGCAATCCAGCGAGTTCTTTATTGTTGTCGCAATTGTGATTGATAACCACTCCTTTTCCAAGATGCATCACACCATATTTCGTCTCTGGCATCCCCGGAAAGTCCGTCGCGAAACCAGCATCCACACAAATCGCATATTCAGGACTGATCCTGTTCGCGGCCACAATCGCACCACGGCTTCCTACCTCCTCCTGAGAGGCTGCGCAGGCGCATATTCCTATTCCCAGATTTTTCTCCGCCATCCGACGCAACGCTTCAGCTATTATGAAAACACCTATCTTGTCATCCAAAGCCCTTGACACAAGCTTGGTTCCCATAAACTCCGGATCGCTTTCAACGGTCGCGAAAGCACCTATGCGGATCAGCTCTTCAGATTCCTTCCTGCTGGACACGCCAATGTCCATCCACATATCCTCAACCGGAACCGGCTTGCTTTCATCATTACCCGACAGATGAACAGGTTTCTTTCCTATCACTCCGGCAACAGGTCCATTTTTCCCTTCTATAACGACCTTTCGTCCAAGCAAGGTCAAGCCATCCACACAACCGTTTCTTCGGAAGTAGACATATCCGTCTTCTGAAATGTACGTAACCTGAAGTCCGACCTCATCGCTGTGTGCCTCAATCATCAACCGGACAGGACTATCTGGATTCAACACACAATATGAGTTGTACATTGAATCCACCTCAACCTTCCCGACATCCTTGAGATAATCAGTGAATATCCTGGCGATCCCATCCTCTCCACCACAAGGCGACGGAGTCTCAAGGAGTTTTCTTAGGAATATGTCAGAAGCACCCGTCATTTACTCTGTCCTTCTGAATAGGCGTACATATCCAAAAGTCTGGCTGAGTTGAAACAACGTTCATAAGGCTGGCCATTCCAATCAGACGTAGTTATCATCCTCGGCTTCAACAAATCCTTGTGGCTCTCATAGAATGTTCCGAAGGTCTCAACAGCCTTGTGAATGGTACGCAATGATCCTATTCCTTTGAAATAATTCCACACATTCACGTCAATGGCCGGAATGCAGGAAAAGACACCGAACATAATCTTTGTGATGAGTAACTGTGAAGGGATTGCACTGTCCTTTTTAGTAGCCCCTTCAATTGTCATACAACTTTCAAGATCATCATAGCACTTTACTATCATGTCGCTCTTTTCAGGGTAATCTGGAAGATCGACATCAAACAAGTCACCATACTTGTCAATCACCTCTATAGCACCCTTCAGGTAGTATGGATTCTTATTATGTAACGCCCCGCGACCCCTCAACATTCCCCAGCTGGAAAGATACCCCCAAAGGGTCATAACGCTTTCATTGATGTTCTCCGGACTGGAGGCAACACCTTTATGGCTTAAGAAATAATTGTGGCAGATGTCAAATGACAGGAAGCGAGCGTTCGGGTCATTACTATGACCGCCAAAATAATCATTGATATAATTCATATTCAATAAGATATAGTTAATATCACCAACTCAATTCTAAAGGTAAAGGGCTGACACACAATTGTATCAGCCCTGAAAGAGCATTGGTTACCAGGACATTCTATACATAATGCCACAAGTACCCTCAGAGGTCTTTGGACAAGCACTCATAGAAAGATTCACGCTCTTCTTTGAAAAACGAAACTTTTTCATTGCTTTGTTTTTTAATGCTTAAACTTATCCCAGCACATTACAGGAGGCCGAGACTCTCCTCTTTTTCTTTCACCAGTGATTCACGGACCTTTGCGATGAAGCAGTTGTCCGTGCTGTAGTTCTCCGGGACACCTTTCTCGGTGTAACTCTGACCGATGCACCGGTTGCAATACCGGCAATAACTTTCTTTCCCGCACCTGTCACTGTCCTTATACCTCAAGGAGCGCACACGGATCAGTTCCTTGGATTCTTTCCAGATCGCAGCCAAAGGAGCGTTCTTGACATTGCCGCACTCTTGACTGAAGGCTATGCAAGGAGAGACAGTCCCGTCTGGTTTGATGTTGAAACTGTCAACTCCTGCCCCGCAGAACTGCATTTCGGGAGACCTATCCATTATCCTTTCCGCCCTGCTGCCTTCCGTTGACAACGGAATCATAGGATCGGCAAGCACTGCCCTGAAATCATCCTCAGTCAGTCTCAGATTATTGACAGCATACTCATCCCCGTCAATACTGGAGGTGATGTTGACCTCAAACTCCGGCACGGCATTATGAGAAATGGCGAAATCGTACACCGCCTTATAGGAATCTTTGTTTATCCTCATTATCGGGCACTTGATTGTCATTCCCACACCATCCGCACACAACCTGTCCGCTATAGCCTTTGTCTTTTCACAAGACCCTTTGACTCTCGTGACCGACTCGTGCACAGTCGGCTCCACACTGTAAAGGCTCAAGCCTATTGTGTGAGGAAAACAAGCCACGACCTGTTCGTATAATCTCTGGTTATTGTATAAGGACTGACCGTTGGTATAGATGTCGACAGCGAACTTTTTCTTATGAGCATATTGGAGAATCCTTATAAAGTCTTTCTTCACAAATGGGTCTCCACCCGTGAAAAGGACCTTGGGAACACCCATATCCGCCAACTGATCCAAGACAGAGAAATAATCCTCAGTCGCAAGCTCATCATACGCGACCTTCTTTACCACGCAGTTCTCTCTTGACGAATTGGGGTTATAGCAATGCACACACATCTCGTTGCATCCATAGGTAAGTTCTATCGACACAGATGAAGGGACACTGTGTTTTTCTATTCTGTCACGATACTCGGTGTCAACGAGTTCAAACACCGATTGCAACTTTTCGGTTCCGGAAGATTTCTTAAGAAATGATTTCTTCGCTTCGACAACCTTGCTTCTCAATACCGTAAGATCTTCCAAAGAAGGAATCTCTTTCACTAATATACGCTGCTCCGCAAGCTCGTCCAAAAACGGATCCAACTCCTCCTCCGAACAACCCAGCCTATCAGCAAGTCTGGCTGCGGAAAACGCCTGATAATACTCTTGCTCCAGCAAAAGTTCCATCAAATCCGCGGTGTCCTCTTCAAACAAGTATGTCTCACCAGCAAGATTATTGAATATTATGGCCAAACGTTCCTCTTTGCTATAGCGTCCTGCCATCCACTCAGGAAGCATATATGTATTCATTCTCATTTACCAATCCGATTTGACGATTCTTCTAATGTTATCAGTTCCAGTTTCAGGCGGTCAAAATCGGCGGTTACGCACAACACAAAAAAGCACGAGCCTGATGGTCTCATACTCTCGGTTTGGCTCTGGACGGGCCGTACAATGAATAGGATTCCTCGACTCGCGCTTTTGCTATGGTGTGGGAGAAACCCAACGATAGCCAACGCGGGGCGATAACCGTTATTCCCATTGTACTTTGAATTGTCCAGATTCAACCGAAGGAATAAAAGCTAAGCGCTCTCTTATGTAAAACGTATCACCGGCGCATCAATCCGCCTGATACATTCACAAAGTTAGTAAAAAATCCTATTCATTGTTTATACCCGTCTCTAATATTTCATTAATTATTTCAGTCAAAAAAACGCAGTCATCTCCCCTGTGTCACTCTATGACCTTCAACCTTTCAGCATCGAAAAACCTGTAAAAACAAGTCCCCTTTGCTCGCCCAATTTCCTTTCGAAGCCTTTGCCTCAGCCTCAGATTTGTTCCATCCAATCATTGCATGAATATATTAATAGGTTATTTCCCTAACAACCATATACGAAAAAGGCATCCTCATATAGAAGATGCCCTCACACTATTAATGCTATCGCAAATTTAGCGGAAAATATTCAAACTTCCAAAACTATTTCCTGACTTTGACAATGGCAGAGTCAAAAAGCAAGTGCAACATTACAACAAATATTCGAATAATCCATGTTTTCAAATGGCGATAAGTAAGAAGCAGTTTTTGTGGCACTTAAAGTGTTGACAATGAGCGATAAAAGCAAAGTCCTGATGCCAAATCAAACACCAGGACTTTGTTTATTTAGTTGAAAGACAAAAAGTTATCTGCCACACCATTTCCGGTGCGCCGTCTTGTTGAGTGCCTTAAATCAGAGACCTTGGAGGCTCTTATGCAAACGCGACCGGTCAGACGGCGACGGGGGCCTTGATGGCTGGCCAGGGGTCGTAGCCTTCGAGGGTGAAGTCCTCGTACTTGAAATCGAAGATGGATTTCACGTCCGGGTTGATGCGCATTGTCGGGAGCGGACGGGGCTCACGGGTGAGCTGCTCGCGGACCTGATCGAAATGGTTCAGGTAGATGTGGGTGTCGCCTGTGGTGTGGATGAACTCACCGGGCTTCAGGCCGCAGACCTGTGCGATCATCATCGTCAGCAATGCGTAGGATGCGATGTTGAAAGGGACACCGAGGAAGGTGTCGGCGCTGCGCTGGTAGAGCTGGCAGGAGAGTTTGCCTTCGGCCACGTAGAATTGGAACAGGCAATGGCAAGGAGGCAGTGCCATCTTGTCAACCTCTCCGGGATTCCATGCAGTCACGAGCATCCGCCGGGAGTCCGGGTTGTTCTTGATCATATTCACAACCTGTGTGAGCTGGTCGATCGAGCGGCCGTCAGGGGTCGGCCATGAGCGCCATTGGTGGCCATAGACCGGGCCAAGGTCACCGTTCTCGTCGGCCCACTCGTCCCAGATGGAGACACCGTGATCCTTTAGGTACTTGATGTTGGTGTCGCCGGAGATGAACCAGAGAAGCTCGTAGATGATGGATTTGAGGTGAACTTTCTTGGTCGTGAGAAGCGGGAAACCTTTGGAGAGGTCGAAGCGCATCTGGTAGCCGAAGACGCTTTTGGTGCCTACACCGGTGCGGTCGTGCTTGACCACCCCGGTCTCCATTATGTGACGCAGAAGATCCTGATACTGTTTCATTTGTGAATATATTCAATTGTAACTGTCACTTCGACAGGCTCAGTGACCGAAAAGCCTGCGGTTGCTGAGCTTGTCGAAGCACCGAAGCGTACAAGCACTAAATCATTGTATAAACCGCCTATTTCCTGACCGAGAACGCCCAGATGACAGCCTCGCTGAAGGTCTCGCCCGGACGAAGCACAGTCGTAGGGTAATCCGGCTTGTTAGGCGAATCCGGGCAGTGCTGGCACTCGATGGCAACCCCTTCGTAGTCATGGTAGCCACGGCCACACTTGCCGGCCGGGCATCCCTCAAGCCAGTTGCCTGTGTAGATCTGCACGGCAGGCTGGGTGGTCAGCACCTCAAGCTGGCGGCCGCTCAGAGGAGAGTACAACGTAGCCGCAGTCTGAAGCTGGCCAGCCTCATAGTCATTGATCATGAAGCAGTTGTCGTAGCCTTTGCCGTAGTTCAAGGCCGGGAAGTCAGCCTTAATCTCAGTCCCGATCTTCTTGAACTCCCTGAAATCCATCGGAGTACCAGCTACCGGGTCAGGCTCCCTTACCGGAATCAGAGTCTCGTCTGTCGGCAGATAGACCTCGGCGTTGAGTTTCAACTCGTGGTCCAGAATATTCCCGTTGCCTTCGCCATTCAAATTAAAATAAGCGTGGTTGGTGAGATTGACAACGGTCGCCTTGTCGGTCTGAGCCGTGAAAGTCAACTTCAAAACATCGTCCTCGCTCCATTCGTAGTGCGCCACAACCTTCAGATTACCAGGATATCCAGCCTCACCATCCTGTGAAAAGTACTGGAACTCAACGGCATCACCCTCGACGCGGCTGTCCCAGACCTGATTCTGGAATCCTTCCGGGCCGCCATGCAGATGGTTAGGGCCGTTGTTAATCGGCAATGAATATTCCACACCATCGAGCGTGAACTTTCCGAGGGCAATGCGGTTGGCGTAACGTCCAGGGCATTTTCCGGCGCATGGACCATCAGCGAAATAATCCTCTGGCTTTGTGTAGCCCAGAACAACATCCGCAATCTTGCCGTCCTTGTCCGGCACAGCAACCGAAACGATTCCGGCACCCACGCTTGAAAGACGCACAAACGCACCACTTTCATTCTCAAGAGTATAAAGGAATATCTCCTTTCCGTCAGGGGACGTGCCCCAAAGTTCCTTGGTAATTTTCATATTCAGTGTTATTTTAGATTTTCAAGATAAGGGAGGACATTCTCCACCGGAGCGTCCTTCATGATCACTTTCTTCTCTGAGTCAAGAACATAGAGCGACGGGATAGCCCTCACGTTGTAGGTGACATCGGAGCGGATGATGTAACTCTGATCGTAACCGTTGTACCAGTTCTTAGGGTAAACGGAGGCATATTCACGCCATTTGTCCAGTTCGTCATCGATGTAGACGTTGACCACAGCGAGCCTCCCGGAGACAACCAGATCAGCGATCTTCCCGTCAGAGGTCAGGCTCTCGATGATCTCCTTGCAGGCCGGGCAGCCAGGATTGGTGAAGAACAGCAGTGTGGTCTCAGCCTTGACGCTGTAAAGCGTGTGCCGTCTGCCGGACAGGTCCGTGAATGTGAAATCAGCGGCAGACGACCCTATCATATTCAGAGAGCACATCTTGGTTTCAAATGAATATGATGGCCTTGAATCCAGGTCGGAATATTCAGAAACCGCGAGACGGGAGACGTAAGGCAGGTAAAGGTCCTCGTTGCGCACCGGTGAGTTAGGGTCATAGAGGTATTTTGGAACCATCTTCTCGAAAAACTCAAACACGTTGGAGGATGTGTCGGCGGCCTCGAATTTCTCAACTTTATCGAAGAAATCAGCCACAGCCTTCCTGCCGAAATCAATCCCGCAGTTTCTTTCCAGAAGAGTCACATAAGTTCCAAATGCCTTTTCTACCTCTTCCGACGGAACTCCGTTAACGATGGCGGAATCACACGGATATGTCTTGGACAGAAACTCGTTCCAATAATTCGAGAGGACATATTCAGTCGCCTCCTTTGGCTCCGTGATCACGGCCGGAGGCTCAGGCATCGGCGGAAAATGATGCGGCTGGAAAGTGGAGGCTTCCTTTGCCTTCCGCCCGCCGCAAGCGACCATCACCAAGGCGCAAAGCGTGATCAATGAATATGTCAGCGTACGTTTCATACCTTAGTCGTTCTTTTCCAACAAGCTCTGGGAAATGTTGATGATGAAGTCACCCATCTTCTCAAGCTCCTGCACTATATCGATGTAGAAGACTCCTGTCTGGTAGTTGTAGCCTTCCTTCTCGATGTTGACAATGTGCTCCTCGCGCAGACTGTTGCGGTACTCATTGATGTTGTACTCCGCGTCCTCGGCGTTGGAGATGTCCTTGAGGAAGAGCGCCGGAGAGCTGAGATTGTCGGTCATCGCCTTGAACGCCACGTCCAAAAGGTCGAGCATCCTGTCAAGCCTCTTGATCATCTCGTCATCGAACGTCTTGCCGTGGTCAAGAGCCCGTTTCATCATCCTGCCGATGGCCTCGCCGGAGTCTCCGATGCTCTCCAACTCACCGATCACCCTATACATCGACTTGATTCTCAATGCAGAGACAGCGCTGATGTCGCCCTTTGACACCTCGTTCAGGTAGGATGCGATCTCATATTCAATCTTGTCTGTGATGCTCTCGTACTTGACAAGTTTCTCGTTGACAGGCTCCAGATCGGATTGGGTCTTCGCACTCACCGCGCTGCGGATGAAGCCGACCTCACGGCAGCATATTTCCGCAAAATGAATGATCTCCTGCTTGGCTTCGTCGAGGGAAAGTTCCGCCGTGGAGAGAGGTCCGCCCTGGATGAACTTGAGGCGATAGACCTCTTCCTCACCCTTAGGCGTAGGGATGATCTTGTTGACTGCCTTTACAAGCTGAGGGATGAACCAGACAAGAATCAGGGTCGTGGAAAGGTTGAAGACCGTGTGGAGGATACATATTCCGTAAAGCATCGAGTTCTGCTGATCAGGTGAGAAACCTCCCGCAGCGGTCGTTCCGTCGAACAGTGTGACAGGATTTTCGAAGCCTATCGCAGTGGTCATCGAGGCTATGATTTTCATCAGCGGGTTGAAGAACAACAGCGCCATCACGACACCGATCACATTGAACAAGGTGTTCGCGATAGCAGTGCGTTTGGCTGAGTAGTTCGCCACTGCTGCGGCTATGTTGGCGGTGATGGTGGTTCCTATGTTCGCTCCGAGGACCATGGCGGCGGCCATCTCGAAGTTGATCCAGCCGTTCGCCACGAAGACCATCGTGAGCGCCAAGGAGGCGCTGGAGGCCTGCACGATCACGGTTATGAGGGCACCGACGAGGGTGAATATGATCACGGAGAAGAAGCCGTAGCTGGTCAGGTTCTTCACAAGCGCCAGGACATCAGGATATTGGTTCAGATCAGGCACTGAGTCCTTCATCGTCGCCAGACCGATGAGCAGGAACGCGAATCCGATGATGAACTCACCTACATTGCGGTTCCGGCTGCTTTTCAGGGTCATCATGAAGAATCCCACGGCTATGAACGGAACCGCGAACGCACCGATGTCGTAGCTGAATCCGAACAGGGAAATCAACCATGCGGTGAGCGTCGTTCCGATGTTGGCTCCCATGATCACGCCTATGGCGTTGCCCAGCGCGAGCAGACCTGCGTTGACCATGCTGACGACCATCACGGTCGTTCCGCTTGAGGATTGGATGAGGGCAGTGACAACAATACCCGTGATGATACCTTTGAAGGTCGTTGACGTCATGGACGCCAAAAATGATCGCAGCTTGTCACCTGCCGCCTTCTGAAGACCCTCGCTCATCATGGTCATTCCGTACAGGAACATGGCCATCGCACCGAGCAGGGTAAGAATCTGTAGAAAAACCTGCATCTATCTTCTTAAGAATATTCCTACAAATTTACTGAAAAATCTTTTTGGTATTTGAATGATTTCAATAAAATTAACCTTTCAAATGTGATGAGCGATGAAAACGCGCCACTACCTCCGTGAAGTATAACATCTTATAAAACAACAAAATAGACTTTTGTCTTCAGTTGTGTTCAACCTAAGACAAAAGCCTTATTTGTTGTTTTTCAATTATTTACAGACCACGTTATTCGCCCGTCAACTCGGCCATCCGCAGGAGGATGGTGATGGAAGCGTTGGTGCAGTTTATCCAATAGGTGCGGCGCTTGTTGCGCTCAGGAGTGCGTAGGTCGAAAGTTGTCGGAATCTTGCCGTTGGTGATGTCCTGGACCACAGTCAGATTGTCCACCAGAGCCTTGGCTTTGGCAAAGGCAAGTTCATCGCGGGTAGCCTCGTAGAGGTCGAGATAGGCGTTGGCCACATTGCATGAGCTGTTGTCCACGGGAACCTGATAGCGATGCTGTTCGTACACACATGGCGTTGCCATAGGTCGGACACCGTCCTTGTTCGGAAGGGCATTCCAATGGACAAACTGATCCTCGCTCAGGCGGATGAGATCACGGGCATCCTCGATCTCGGCAGCGGAAGGGTGGCCGCGCAGGATGTACGAGGCGTACGGAGCCGCTGTGCAGTTCGTAAGGTTCTGGTATGGCTTGAGACCCTCAACGGTCACGTCCTCGAACTGGCCGGTGAGGTCGAATGTCTCCAACGCCACTTCCTTCATCCATTTGGCCGCCCGGGCGCTCATGTCTGCATATTTCGTGACTCCATATTCATTCTCAAGGCGGCGTGTGTAGTTCAGAATCGGATGAAGCATGGCCTTGACCTCGTTCACAGGTTCCCCTGTCTCGAAATACACCTTTATCGGGAACGAGCCGTCCTCATTCTGGATTTTCATGAACGTGTCGGCGATTTTGAGAGCCCTGTCGTAGTAAAGCGAGTCACCTGTGGCCTTAAAAAGGTCAAGGAACGCGTTGCCGGAATAGCAGGCGTCCATCGTCATCGTCCTGCCCACATTCCAGTCATTTTTCGAGGCCACACGGTCACCGTAGTAGGTTGGAGGGAAATATTCAAGCCTGTCCCCTTCCGGACGGCTTTGGTCCATCAGGAACTTGGCGGCGTTGCGGGCGATCAGCAAAGCCTCGTCTTTCAAGGAAGGGACATATTCAGCGACCTTCGCCTCAACGCTTATGAGCCCGCCGATCACTTTGTTGGCGTAGGTGAAATGCGAGTAGAGATCCAGATCGGGAACCGATGACTCCTTGAATTTTTGAGCGCCAGGGGTCTTATGAATATAAAGAGCCGCCATAATGGCCGCCTCGGGGTACGGTCTCACATTGGTGTTGTAAGGTCCCTCGAACGGGAAATCCCGGAGGAAGCTTCTCTTGTACGCGGTGTCGCGCACGTTATCCTTCCCATCAATCGCAAGGACGGTCAAGTCAACCTTGGAGGGAGGAATTGACGCCCAGATCGGAGAGAGGTCGGCGCAAGGGTTGGCCGAAGTGAACGACCATTCCCCGGATCCCTCCTTTTCCTTGACAATAAACTTGTAGTTCTCCGCGCCTTCAACGGCCTTTATGTCAAAAGCCGGGGCATAGATGAACTTCTTGCAGAACTCATTCCAGCAAGGATTCCTGCCCTCGGATGCCGGGCGGATAGGGGTCAAGTACTCCTTCGCGGCTTCCGCGTTCAATCGCTGTGACTTATCTTGAACCACCGCACAACCATAGATGCCTAAAATAACAACTATGGCAGTCACAATTTTTACGGTAAAACTTTTATTCCACATTTCCAAAATAATGCTTTTTATTACAAATTCAACTTTCGTAAGCCAGCAATCACTTGTTGTTAAATGTATTACCTCACGGTCGAAGGTGATTGCCTACCCTTATCTATTTGTTGCCCCTACCCTGAATCACTTCCATCGGAAGAGGGACTTACCTCCACCTCAAGTTATAATCATTCACGATCACAGTGAAGGCGCGAACACAATGCAGACGGGTTTGTCAAGGACAATGGCACGGCCCGTGTCGGACAAAAGCCCTGTGCGTGCATCGCACCTGAAAATCTGGATGCAGCCGCTGTCCCGGCATGCGGCCAGAAGGAACTTTCCATTTGGCGTGATGTTGAAATTGCGTGGGTGGACGCCTGTGTTCTGATAGCCGGCATAAGTCAAGAATCCATCTTTCCCGACCCTGAATATGGCTATTCCATCATTCTGAAGGCGATTGCTGGCATAGAGGAATCTGCCATCCGGAGAGAGATGAATATCAGCGCTGCCTCTGGCGTGGACAGAGTCGGCGCACACGATCTGGATGACGCTGTCACGCTCTGTGTCAATAACCGCCACATCCCCGGACAACTCGCCGAGAACATACGCCTTGCTTTCGTCTCCATTAAGGGCTATGTGCCTCGGACCGAAATCCGACGGTAGCTGGATGCGCTTGCCATGTCTGGTGGCCAATTCGTACCTCGTCACGGCATCTGCGCTGAACTCGGACACGTACAGTTCAGTCCCGGCAGCGTTGAAAAGCGCGCAATGCGCGTGAGGAAGATTCTGCCGGGTGCTGTCCGGACCTCCCAGACCTGTCTCGTAAAGGAAATCATGAGGCAGCAACCGCCCGTCATCACCGATTGGAAACTCCGTGACATTCCCGGACGAGTAGTTGGCCGTCATCACGACTTTTCCGCTTGTCGAGATGTAGCACGGATCCTTCCCGTCAGTCAGTTCACTGCCAAGCAGTTGCATCCCACACGTTTTTGTGTCAATTCCTAACGTAACTGCTGAAGCCGAACTGTCCGGGACCTCACTCACCGCATAGACAAACTTCCCGTCAGCGGACAACGTCAGGTAAGACGGGTTCCTCATCTCAACCCGACCTTCCGCACCAGGAGCCTCTTCAAACCTCCCCTCCTCGGCACCATCGACCAGCATTCCTTTCTCTTGATCAAAAAAGTAACTGTAAACTCCCCTGCTCGCACACTCATCCGTGTAAGTGCCCACAATCATCGTCAGCGGCTCATTCTTGCACCCCGCCAGTGCCAGCGACACAACCGCACCGCAAAACAACAACTCAGCTTTTCTCTTCTTCATATTCTCATATTTTTCACCAATTAGATCTATTGAATATTCAAAAAGTTGTTTTAACTTTGCTTTGGAATTTAATGAGCTAGGAGAGGCAAGCTCCAACGCGGCATATACAGGGCAAGAATACTTTATTTCAAGCCCTGTTTTTGTTTTTACGGGCGATGTAACCTTGATAAGCCGCTCTCCGCTCTCAATTCGCAATAATAATCATTTTTTTATTATGATTAACGTGAGTTCGATGAAATTTAATTGATTGAATATTAGGAAAATAGCGAAAGTTTTTGTAAATTTGGAATAACAAA
>CAKUVR010000014.1:0-66455 GCA_934698975.1 uncultured Bacteroidales bacterium | reverse complement strand
GTGGCCTTTCCGGCCTTGACGGCGGTCACCCTGCCGTTGTCAACCTTGGCGACAGACTCGTCGGATGAAGTCCATGTCACGTTCTTGTCCGTGGCGTTGTCAGGCTTCACCGTGGCAGTCAATTGTATCGTCTCTCCGACAGCCAAGGAAAGGATAGTCTTGTCAAGAGTAATGGAAGACACTGGAACGATTACTGTGACTGCACATTCAGCGGTTTTGCCACCGCACTTGGCGGTTACAGTGGCCTTTCCGGCCTTGACGGCGGTCACCCTGCCGTTGTCAACCTTGGCGACAGACTCGTCGGATGAAGTCCATGTAACATTCCTGTCCGTGGCGTTGTCTGGCTTTACCGTGGCGGTCAATTGTGCCGTCTCTCCAACAGCCAAGGAAAGAGTGGTTTTGTCAAGGGTCACAGAACCTGTCGGGACGGTCACCGTGACAACGCACTCGGCGGTCTTGCCGCAGCACTTGGCGGTTATCGTGGCCTTGCCAGACTTGACGGCGGTCACTTTGCCGTTCTCAACTTTGGCAACCGCCTCATCGGAGGAAGACCAAACCACAGTCTTGTCCGTGGCATCGTCCGGCTTCACAGTGGCGGTCAACTGAGCGGTCTCTCCAACAGCCAAGGAAAGAGTGGTTTTGTCAAGGGTCACAGAACCTGTCGGGACGGTCACCGTGACAACGCACTCGGCGGTCTTGCCGCAGCACTTGGCGGTTATCGTGGCCTTGCCAGACTTGACGGCGGTCACTTTGCCGTTCTCAACTTTGGCAACCGCCTCATCGGAGGAAGACCAAACCACAGTCTTGTCCGTGGCATCGTCCGGCTTCACAGTGGCGGTCAACTGAGCGGTCTCTCCAACAGCCAAGGAAAGAGTGGTTTTGTCAAGGGTCACAGAACCTGTCGGGACGGTCACCGTGACAACGCACTCGGCGGTCTTGCCGCAGCACTTGGCGGTTATCGTGGCCTTGCCAGACTTGACGGCGGTCACTTTGCCGTTCTCAACTTTGGCAACCGCCTCATCGGAGGAAGACCAAACCACAGTCTTGTCCGTGGCATCGTCCGGCTTCACAGTGGCGGTCAACTGAGCGGTCTCTCCAACAGCCAAGGAAAGAGTGGTTTTGTCAAGGGTCACAGAACCTGTCGGGACGGTCACCGTGACGGCGCACTCGGCGGTCTTGCCACAACATTCCGCTGTTACGGTGGCCTTGCCAGCCTTTACAGCGGTCACCTTGCCGTTGTCAACCTTGGCGACAGACTCGTCGGATGAAGTCCAGGTCACGGTCTTGTCGGTGGCGTCGTCCGGCCTCACCGTGGCGGTCAAGGTGGCAGTCTCTCCAACGGCCAGTTCAAGAGATGTTTTGTCAAGCGTGACTGATTCCACGTCTACAGAGGCGGATACGGTGCATTCAGCGATGCAAGAGCCTGATTTTGCTGTAATTATTGCGGTACCAGACTTTTTGGCAGTAACTTTGCCATCAGCCACGGTTGCGACCGAAACATCGGATGATCCCCATGTCACCGATTTGTCGGTGGCATTGTCAGGGTTAACCGTTGCGGTTATTGTTTCTGTCTCTCCCACTTTCAATGACAAAGATGTCTTGTCAAGAGTGATTGACGTTACGGCCACCACTTTACTCGATACCTTTACGGTGCAAGTGGAGGACTTGCCGCCGGAGCTGGCCGTGATTGTGGCCGTGCCCTCTTTGATGGCAGTCACTGTGCCGGAATTCACACTGGCGACCGAAGCGTTGGACGATGCCCAGATCACGCCGTCATATTCAGCGTCTTTCGGCAGTACGGTGGCTACAAGGCTGAAAGTCTCTCCCTCAACCATTTCGATTGTCGCTGTGTTCAGCGACACAGATGAGACTTCCACTTGAGTCTCTTTCTCGGTACATCCTGCTAGAAAGCATAGAGATAATACCAAACTTAACAATTTACTGATTTTCATGTGTTAATGTATTTAAGTCTATCAAACAATCATAACAACATAAGTCTTAACATTTATGTCTATTATCAAAAAAGGTAAACCAAAATCGGCAGGATAATGTACATATTTCAGTCGCCATATTACATAAAGCATTCGTTGACATAAACAAAAGTCAATTACATTCTTTCCAATGCGACTCCGACAATGATTAAGTTGGTATATACAAAGAAAGTGTGGAGCCGGTTCGTTTATCTAACAAGAGGCTCTGACAAAGCCCAAAAGCAAATAAAACGGAAACAATGGATCAAGTCCAAAAGTACGTGTTTAGGCATATATCTTTGACAGCCTGTACATAAAATACTTAATATCTGAAACTCCCCGAGTTGTGCCTTGAAAGTTTTCTTACAAAGCATAGCGTTGCTGGACGCTCTCACATCGCTATCTTCGGTTAGGGGCACCGTAGCCTGGAGGGCATGGCGGCCTACGCGCTTCTCGCGCCCTATCCGGGTTAATGGAAGTCCTTCCGGCTTGTCATCGAGTCGCAACATCGACCTACGGTCAGGGAACAGACTGAAAGTTGAGAGGCAGAACGACAATTTTGCAGTGAAGTTCAGTCGAACCCCTCCATTTGTCGGTTTTGAACGACATTATAGTCTAAGAATGTCGTCCAATCACTACGGCACTGGAATGTCAACCCGTCCCATATGCCCTGCGGCCCCACGTCAAGTTGCACGCTGATTCCGAGGTTTATTTTCGGCTGCCATTTTAAGTTGTGCCCTAGGCCCCACGTCAAAGTACACGCGGAGGCGAGTCCTTATTGCGGTCACCTCGTGCTGATGTCGGTGCGGATTTACGTAACGCTTTCACGTCAAAACCAATCAGAAGCACCTGAAAGGCTCATTCCCATGAAAACCCTATACTTTTGCCCTTGAGTTTTTCAGCCCGTCCCGGATTCCACCGGCACAGATTCGACATGTGGCTGAAAGCCTTTTGTAAGATTCACATCGTCTATAACCCCTCGGCGCCGTTCGTCCGGTGGATTGCGCTCCGGCCGGACAAAGCGCATGATTTCCACATTTTGTCCGGTCAACAAGGCTTTCTCCGGACAAAATGTTTAATCAAACGTTGGCAAGCCATCGGCAAACAACCTCTTTGGCCAACAGTGTTGACGTTGGCGTGAAATAGCAAAATTCAGTCAACAAGGCAGAACCCATAACCCGCCAGACATCGAAGAACAGACAATGATGACATATTTATATACCTTTTGTAATGTTTACACAAAGGTACATACTTATTTTTTACTTTACTTCTTTAACACAGGGTTTTGGACTAGACCCTACAAAACCTACTGGCCGCAAATAACGTATGGAAAGGGCATAAAAAAAAGCCTTTCAGAAGTAATCTGAAAGGCTGGCTGATTGATTCTCAATCATTCGCGGTGCGGAAGGGGCTCGAACCCTCGACCTCCGGCGTGACAGGCCGGCGTTCTAACCAAGCTGAACTACCGCACCTTGCGATTTTGCATCCGTCGTTTCTGGTTGTCTTCCTGAATGCGGATGCAAAGATAGGCATTTTTTCTTTACCTGCAAACTTTTTTACTTAATTTCTATGATTTTTTTCGTTTGAGGCACTTCCTGCTTCTGAAGTTTAGGAACATTGACTTTGAGGACACCATTGACTACAGTGGCGCTAATCTTTTCTCTCTCAACATCATCAGGAAGAACCATGGTCTGCTGGAACTTTGAATATGAGAACTCGCGTCTCAGATAATGTCCATGCTTCTTTTCCTCATTGTTTTCCTCTTTCTTCTCTTCCTTCTTCTCCATATTGATGACAAGATCGCCATTATCGTCAAGACTGACCTTGAAATCATCCTTTGTCATACCTGGAGCGGCAAGTTCGATGTCATAACTCTTCTCATTCTCCAATACATTGATCGCAGGGGCAGTGGCATTAGCCCTGACCATCCAATCGTTGTCAAAGAAATCATTGAAAAACGTAGGTAACCAATTTTGGTTGTTGTACTTTTTTGATACTGGTAACATAATTTAATCTCCTATTTTTAATATTCTTTATCTTTTCTCGCCCCGCTCTTTCGAGCGAGACATCTTGAGTTTAATCAATCGGCGTGCCGTTGACGTTCGAGTATCAAAAGGGCGACATATTGTCATCAATTCGTGACAATATGTCGCCTTGGGCTGTCATTATGTCGAATCTGCGCTCGATCCAAATACTAGAATGGCTTTTTCAACTCCCTGAAACTTTTCGCCAGTCCACCTGCACTGGTCTCTTTGTAAAGAGAAGGAAGATCCTTGCCGGTCTGCTTCATCACCTCCACCACATGATCAAAGGACACACGATGCTTACCATCCGAAAAAGCCGCATAGAGATTCGAGTCGAGAGCCCGTGTCGCGGCAAAAGCGTTCCTTTCGATGCAAGGAATCTGAACCAAACCGCAAATCGGGTCGCAAGTCATCCCGAGATGGTGCTCCAATCCCATCTCGGCGGCATATTCAATCTGCGAAGGGCTGCCACCGAAAAGTTGGCATGCAGCGGCGGAAGCCATCGCGCACGCGACACCGACTTCTCCCTGACAACCCACCTCCGCACCCGAAATGGATGCGTTTCGTTTTACAACATTCCCGATGATTCCAGCCGTAGCCAATGCATGAAGCACACGAATATCCTTGAATTCATGACCTTTCGCCAGATGGTAGAGAACCCCTGGCATCACACCGCTCGATCCGCAGGTCGGAGCCGTCACGATGATTCCTCCGGAAGCATTTTCCTCGCTGACGGCGAGAGCATAGGCATAGACAAGGCCGCGGGTCTGAAGGGTCTGCTTGTATCCTGTTGCCTTTACGTAATATATCGGAGCCTTCCTCGGGAGGTTCAGCGGCCCAGGGAGAACCCCTTCATGGTCTATTCCCCTTTCCACGGACGCTTTCATCGCCTCCCAGACCTCCTGAAGATAATCCCAGATGTCCGGTCCTTCGCAAAGGTCAACATATTCCCAATAGCTGCGCCCCTTGTCCTCGCACCATTTCTGAATATCCGCAAGACGGTTCATCTCGTAGACATCAGGCGTCGAGAAACGGTCGTCAGGCTTGCCCTCAGACAATGCTCCACCTCCGACACTGTACACCGTCCATTCGTCCGTCTGCCTGCCTTCAGAGTCAAAAGCCTTGAATGTCATCCCGTTCGGATGATATGGGAGGAATACTTCCGGCTTCCACACAATGCTCACCGGAGCTATGCGCTCCAGCACTTCGGTGATCGCCACATCGGTCATATGCCCTTTGCCTGTGGCAGCGAGGCTTCCATAAAGCGTCACCTCGAACGAGGCTGCGTCAAGATGCCGCTCAGCGAAATCCTTGGCTGCCTTGTTGGGTCCCATAGTATGGCTGCTGGATGGTCCCTTACCGATCCTGTAAAGTTCTTTAAGTGATTTCATAATTCTCGTTCAAATATTTTCCTACATTACTTCCATGCTTCAACCGCCTGTGCGGCACACTTCTGACAAAGGCGGGCGTCTTTTGGGGTGATGCTGTACTCAGTGTCACGCATAAGATAGCCGTTGCCAAGAACCGACTTTCCAACGGTCGGCTTTATCAGAGCCTCAAACCATGTGCAGGCGGCGATGTAACGCCCGAACTGCCTAGACAGATGGTAACCATCACGGGTCAGCTGGTAAACCTTGTTTGTCATCGGAACTTCGTTTTGATTGTTCAGGCGGGTGTCCCTGGCAATCTGGATGGCCTCACCGCTAGGAATCACCACCGGGAGATCAAAGTCCACCGACGCGCGTCTCACACAATCCACGATACCGGAATACATTCTGTCCTGATCGTTGCCATACAGTTTGAACATCTTGTGTGACGAATTGGAAGCGTAAGCCCATGTCTCATGCCAGACTATGGCCGCCCGCGGATTCCGAGCCTCTTTTCTTATGATGCCAACCAAGCGGGGAATCCACTCTTGGTACGTGTCGTATATTCCGGTGCGTCCGGATGTCTCTTGAATGGTGATGATGTCCCAAGGCTCATCCTTGAGTCCGTCAAGCAACGAGGCGCTCTTGCTTACAGTCTCCCATTTGTTTTCTTGTGATTTAGAGTAAACATAGTTTGACAAGCCTTCAGCGTACTCATTGCAATGCCTCTCCAAGGAGCAGCCCCCGATGTACAGCCTGGCGATTATCACGTTATGTATTCCGGCCGCCTCCAAAAGTCCGGGAATATACTCCGTCCCATCATCGGAAAAACTATTACCGACCGCAAGAATCCTGAGCGTGTCCGGACCGGACGGCAGAGGGAAATTCTCCAGACGTTCATTAGCGCTCATCGTGACCATGGCCACGAACGCAATAAGGATGCTGATAATATGTCTCATCTGATTCGTATTTTGACCACTAAGTTACTACTTTCTACTCGTTTTCAAAGAATATTACCGTTTCGCCAGAGCGCCCACAAGAAGAACAAACGCTTCGAGAATTCAAGCGTCAAGCCACACTGCCATTCAGCATACAAACAGGCTCAGCGACGATAATGATCCGGTCGCTGAGCCCGTAAAGCATGAATACCCGATATTATTCTGTCTCCGAATCTGCAGAAGAATCTGAAGGCTCAATGTCGCCGTCTGTTTCACTAAGGGAACGGACGGCGGCGACAGCGCAGTTGATGCCATCTATGGCGGAAGAAACGATGCCACCGGAATAGCCGGCCCCCTCACCGCATGGAAGCAGACCCGGGAATGCGTCGGCCTCGCAGTTGCGAGGATTTCTCGGAATGCGGACCGGAGAGGATGTCCTGGACTCCACACCTATCAACAGAGCGTCATTGGTGTAGTAACCTCTCATCGATTTCTGGTTCACGATCGGGAACACGTCCTGAAGCCTCTCGGCGATGACCGGAGGAAGCAACTCGTGAAGCGGAGCCGGAACCACACCCGGCTTGTAGGAAGTCTCCGGGAGATCCTCCGAATCCTCGCCCTCGCAGAAATCCACCATCCTCTGAGCCGGGGCGACAAAAGGATTCTCCGAATCAGAATGCTCGTGGGCATATTCCCACATCTTTCTCTCGACATCCTTCTGGAATTCCAGACCGGCGAAAGCACCCTTGTCGGCATATTCCTCAGGGATGTCTTCAGGATTGAGCTGCACTACCACTCCGGCGTTGGCGAATTTTCCGCTTCTGGCGGAGTTGGACATTCCGTTCATCACGATGGTCTCAGGCTCGGTCTCGGAAGGAACCAGAACGCCGCCAGGGCACATGCAGAACGAGAACACGCCTCTGTCACCCACCTGCTCCGTGAATGAATATTCCGCCGCGGGCATTCCTGGCTCCCACTGGCCGTGATAGCGGATGTCGTTGATCAGGGCCTGCGGATGCTCCACACGCACTCCCATCGCGAATCCCTTGGCCTCAAGGGCGCAGTCCTTCGCGACAAGCATATCATAGATGTCTCGAGCGGAATGGCCTGTCGCAAGAATGACCTTCTTCGCCGAATATATCCGCTCGCTTGGCTTGCCCGCTTTCGTTGGATTCTCTGAATCAAGAGCTTTCACCTCAATCACGCCGTCATCCTTGCGGGTGAGGTCGGTGACCTTCGTGCCGAAGTGATATTCACCGCCCCTGGACAGGATGCACTGGCGGATATTCTCCACGACCTTCGGAAGGCGGTCTGTGCCGATGTGTGGGTGTGCGTCGACAAGAATCTGCGGACTTGCGCCGAAGTTCACGAACTGGTACAGAACCTCACGGATGTCACCCCTCTTGGACGAGCGGGTAAAGAGTTTTCCGTCTGAGAACGTTCCGGCGCCGCCTTCTCCGTAACAGAAATTTGACTCCGGGTTCAGGATTCCCTCACGGGTAAGCTTCGCCATGTCGAACTTGCGGTCACGCACGTTCTTGCCTCTTTCAAGAATGACAGGTTTGAAGCCTAATGTCAGCAACTTAAGCGCGGCGAACATACCGGCAGGACCAGCCCCGATGATGATGACAGGTTCGGCCTCCGTGACATCCTTATATTCAGGAACCTCGTACGGGACGTATGATTCAAAACGATGGTTATAGCCTTCGATGCGGTAGCGATAAATCACATCGTTGCGGGCGTCAATCGAACGTTTGGCGATCACGCATGTCGCGTCGGCGTTCGGGAAGGTCGGCTGGTAGGACTTGGTCGGGTCAATCACGTTAATCACGGCATTGCCGCGAAGGTTCATCTCTCTCGCCGCGACGATCCTCACGTCATCCGGCCTAAGGTCTCGGCCTACTCGGCCGGTCATTTCGAATTCTAGCATATCCTTTTCCTAAAATCAGATTCTTCAACTACAAATAAATTCATCAATATTCAAAACCAGCAATACACCTTCAACCCCCAGTCACTTCGTGACAGCCCCTGAGGGGCACGGGGAAAGAATTCCCCGAAACCCCTTCGGTCGCTTCGCTCCTAATTTCTTTACCTTCATATATATTCATTAATAATCCGCTATGCGGGAGACGGGGGCGACATCGAGCGGGGTGCGCTCGCCGGCAAGGTAGTGGAACCAGCCGGCTATGGCGATCATGGCGGCGTTGTCCGTGGTGAACTTGAACTCTGGAAGGTAGGTGTTCCAGCCCCGCTTGCGGCCTTCCTCCTCGATTCTGGAACGCAGTCCACTGTTGGCCGAGACTCCCCCGCCGATGGTCACGTCCTTGATCCCGGTCAGGTTGGCAGCCTTGATCAATTTGTCCATCAGGATGTCTATCAATGTCTTCTGGAAGCCGGCGCAGATGTCCTCTTTGTTCTTTTCCATGAACTCAGGATCCTTCGTCATCTCGTCACGCACGAAATACAGCAGCGATGTCTTAACTCCGCTGAAACTGTAGTCCAGCCCCGGAATCTGCGGTTTGGCGAACTTGAAGCGGTTCGGGTCGCCCAACTTTGCAAGCCTGTCGATCACAGGCCCTCCAGGATAGCCGAGCCCCATCATCTTGGAGCACTTGTCAAACGCCTCGCCAACGGCGTCGTCGATGGTCTGTCCGAGAATCTCATAATCCAGCGGATCGTTCACCTTGACAATCTGCGAATTGCCTCCCGAAACCAACAGACACAGGTACGGGAACGACGGCTGCCGATTCTCCTTGCCCTCCTGCTTCACAAAATCAGCGAGAATATGCCCCTGAAGGTGATTGACCATTATTATGGGGATATTCAAGGCCACTCCCAGCGCCTTGGCGAAGGATGTGCCGACAAGCAGCGAACCCAGAAGTCCCGGGCCTCTGGTGAAAGCGATGGCCGTAAGATCGGAGGCCTTGATCCCGGCCTTGTCCAAAGCCTGGCTTACGACAGGCACTATGTTCTGTTCATGGGCTCTGGAGGCGAGTTCTGGGACGACCCCTCCATAATCCTTGTGGACCTGCTGGCTCGCTATCACATTGGAGAGCAGGAATCCGTCCTTGATCACGGCGGCCGATGTGTCGTCGCAGCTCGATTCGATTCCAAGGATATAATCCGACATATTCTTCAAAGACATTTTATCGAACGGCAAAGATACAACTATTTTCGGCAATCCAACGGATATTTAGTATCTTTGTTGTTATAAGCCATGGACGCAGATCGCCATGGCGCAAGATAGTTGAAAAAGGCTCTAAAGATATTCTGGGGTTTCATCGTGGCGCTGGCGGCGCTGCTGTTCGCCTGCTGGATTCTGCTTCAGACTCCGGCGGTCCAGACTTTCGCGGCCAGAAAAGCCGTCGAGGCTTTGGGCGACGTGCTGAACGGAAGGATTGAGTTCTCGAAAGTACATCTGAAACCTTTCACCGCTTTGGTTCTCAAGGATGTCACCATTCTGGACAACGAGCCGGTCATCGACTGGAATGGCGAACGCGTTGACACTGTCGCAAGAGCCGGTTCGATAGTCACCACATTCTCTGTCAAAGGCTTGAGAAACGACGGGGCACTGCACATAAAAAGGCTCAGCGTCAGCGACGGCCTGTTCGTTCTGGCCAAAGACGACCGGGGCGGCAACATAGGGCGGCTTTTCAAGAAACCAGCAGAAAAGAAAGAAAAGAAACCTCTTTCAATAAGGATTGACGCCGACAGGGTGCAGATCAAGAACTTCCGTTTCAGGCTTGTCAATACGACCAACACCAGCCCGCTCAAAGAATATGGAATAGACTGGAAGAATCTGGACGTGACCGCTCATGAGCTTCAGGCGCGCGATGTCTCATTCAGCGGAGGCCGGGTAGACGGAAACGTGGTTGAGCTCAGAGCCGGCGAGCGGAGCGGTTACAACATCCTGTCAATGTCCGGAAAGACCACTGTCGAGAAAGGCAGGACGCTCATACGCGGCCTCAGGATTCTGGATGACTGGTCCGATATACACATGAGCGAATATTCAATGGAATATGACAGCATCCGCTCATTCTCAAACTATCTGGACGAAGTCAGTATGGTGGGAAAGATTTTCGACAGCAAAGTCGATTTCAAAAGCATATCCTACTTCGCTCCATCTCTTCGCAAGATGCACTCGGTGGTCTATGCGAAAAAATTAGATGTCGTAGGACCGGTCAGTGACCTCAGGATCGGGGATTTCCGATTCTCGGAAGCCTACAGCGGAGTCGCCGGTCTGGTTGACGGACGTCTGACAGGTCTGCCTGATGTCGGCGGAATGACAATGGATTTCAACATCAGCGACCTTGGATTCACATCCGATGGACTTGGAACATTCGTCAAAGGCTTCGCCCCGGCTGCAAGAATCGACCTTTCCAAATTCGCTTCCGGGGTCAGACTGACATTCGGAGGCAAAGCGAAAGGAACTCTCAACAAATTGAAAGTCAAAGGAGAAGTCTCATCTCCTTTGGGTTCGCTCACGGCCGATGCAAACATTAGGAATCTCATAAAGAAAGGGGAAGCCATGGGATTTGGAGGAAGCCTGTCGGCACGCAACCTTGACATAGGCAGACTGGCAAGCCTCAAACAGATCGGGGAGGTCACCATGAGAGGTGCGATGGACTTGTCACTCGGCAAAGGACAGACCAACCTTCGGATTGATTCGCTGTTTGTTGATAAATTGTCCGCATTGGGATATTCATACTCCAATATTGTGGCCGCGGGCACATATTCCGACAACGCGTTCGACGGACGCATCGTGTGCAGCGATCCGAACCTGAACTTCCTTTTCCAAGGTTTGTTCACGCTTTCCGACAAAACCCGCAATGGCCTGTACAAGTTCTATGCGTCAATCGGTTATGCAGACCTGCATGCCTTGAATCTGGACAAGAGAGAAATCTCCAGAATATCCGGACGCGTCAACGCAAACTACATGAACATCAGCCGAGGAGACCTCATCGGAGACCTCGACATCCTTGGACTGACTCTTGAGAACGACAACGGGAGGCATGAAATCGGGGATATATGCATGAAATCCCATTCAAACAACAATGTCAACAGGGTGAATCTCACATCAGGTTTCATGAACGGGAACTACATCGGCACGAAACCATTCACAAGTCTGGTCAAAGACGCGCTTGAACTGACGGTCCAAAGGGAGCTTCCGGTTCTGTTCGACGGGAAGGCCAAGGAATGGGAAAGCAATGAATATGACCTTAGGATTGACGTTGGAGACGCAAGAGACTTCCTGTCGTTCATAAAGCCGGGACTATACATCGCACAAGG
This sequence comes from uncultured Bacteroidales bacterium, assembly GCA_934698975.1. Lineage (GTDB taxonomy): Bacteria > Bacteroidota > Bacteroidia > Bacteroidales > UBA932 > Cryptobacteroides. The sequence goes on along the minus strand of CAKUVR010000014.1, from coordinate 54,867 downwards.
CACCAAGGTAAGGTTCAATGTGGCCAGGGACGGAAATGTGACGGCGTCTGTCAGGTCTCCGAGAATGGCGGTCAACAGGAACTTTCTGAAAGACATCAACCTCAGTTTCGACAACAGAGACAGCAGCCTGAACGCATCCGTAACCTGTTCAGCGATTTCAGTATCTGGTCTCAATCTGCTGAATGACAACTTCCTGCTTTACGCCAAGGACAATGGTTTCGGGGTCGGGTTCACCTACGACAACGGAACCGAACCCGCCAACAAGGGCGAGATCTACCTCACCGGAAAGCTTGGTCGTTCCCATGGCGGCGACCTTACCGTAGAAGCCAAGACGCTTCCTTCCTTCATCTGGTATGAGGGGGCGGCCTGGAATATGTCCGAATCCGCCATCGCTCTGACAGGAGAGGATGTCAGAATCGACAATCTGACCGCCAGATGCGCTGATCAGTCAATCAGAATCAACGGCGGCTGCTCCCCGGTCAAAGAAGACACGCTTTCGGTCAACCTTGTAAAGTTTGACATAGGACTTCTCAACAAATTCCTCGGAGACAATTTCGGTATTTCCGGACTTGCGACCGGCAATGCGATTGTCACCTCACCATGGAAAAGCGAAGCCGGTATGACGCTCAGTCTGACCTCTGACTCGACAGAAGTGGCCGGACGGAGAATGGGAACCCTGAGGTTGGCAGGCTCGCTGGACAACAATAAGATGCGGGTTGTGGCCAGAAATGATATTGACGGCAGGAGAACTTTGAATATTGCCGGGGACTATCACCTGAAAGGACACCGGATAGATGCGATGGCTGGTTTCGACGGGATGGACGTAGGCTACATAGCACCGGTTCTGAAATCAGTGTTCAGCGAGGTTGGCGGTTCTCTCAGCGGGAATGTCAAGGTCAAAGGCACTCCGGATTCTCTTTCTTTGTCAAGCGAAGGGACAAGATTCGACGACGCGCTTCTGAAAGTAGGCTTCACCAATGTGCCATATCATGTCAGCGGTCCTTTCTCTGTCACCGACCAGGGTATGTTCTTCGACGGTATAAAAATCAAGGACAGGTTCGACGGCGCAGGAACAATCTCCGGAGGCCTGTTGTACAATCACCTGAAGAACCTCAGGATGGACGCGAAGATAAACGTCAAGGGCATCGAGGCGATCGACATGACCGAAAATGACAATCAGGCGTTCTATGGTCACCTGTCCGCGACCGGTGACATCATGGTCAAGGGACCGTTCGAGGCTATCCTGCTGGATGTCAATGTGAGGACAGACAAGGACGGACGCATACATATTCCTATCGACAACGCGTCCAACGATGGAAAGAACGACCTCCTGACATTCAAGGAAGTTTTCCAGGAGATCCAGACCGATCCTTACGAGGCCATGATGAGCGGTCTTTCCTCGGGTAAGGGCAAGGGCAGTGATTTCGGGATAAGGCTGAGGGTCAATGTAAACCAAGGGACAGAGGCAAATGTGGAAATTGACAGGACGGCAGGAAACACGCTCAGCGCCCGAGGACAAGGCACGCTTGACATAGAGGTCAGACCGGCCAGAGACCTGTTCACGATCAATGGAGACTACACCCTGCGTTCCGGCAATTTCCATTTCAATGCCATGGACATAGCCAAGCGGGATTTTTCCATCTCCGAGGGCAGTTCTGTCCGGTTCAACGGAGATGTGATGGACAGTGACCTGGACATCAAAGGGGTATATACCACCAAGGCTTCCGTGGCTACTTTGATTGCTGACACCACCTCAATCTCCGCCAGAAGGGTGGTGAACTGCGGAATCGGAGTCTCGGGAAAGCTTCGCGAGCCGAAGCTGTCTTTCTCAATCGAGGTTCCCGATCTGGATCCGACCACGAAATCGAGGGTTGAAAGCGCTCTCAACACCGAGGACAAGGTTCAGCGCCAGTTCCTATCGCTTCTGATCTCGGGCAGTTTCATGCCTGAGGAGCAGTCCGGTGTCGTGAACAACACGAACATGCTCTATTCCAATGTGGCGGAAATCATGGCGGGACAGCTCAACAACATTCTTCAAAAACTCGACATTCCGCTTGACCTCGGACTGAACTACCAGTCCAGCGATAGTGGCACGAACATATTCGATGTCGCGGTCTCGACGCAACTCTTCAACAACAGAGTCATTGTCAACGGCAATGTCGGGAACAGAGAATACAGCAATTCCTCGTCTTCGGAAGGAGATGTTGTGGGCAACCTTGACATCGAGATCAAGCTGGACAAATCAGGGCAGCTGAGACTCAATCTGTTCTCTCATTCGGCGGACGACTACACCGCCTATCTGGACAACACTCAAAGGAACGGGGTCGGCATCGCATACCAAAGGGAGTTCAACACGTTCCGTGAATTCTTGCGTAACCTGTTCACAAGCAAGAAGAAACGCGAGCAAAGAGCCGCCGCCTATGAGAATGTACAGCGAGAGGTAAGAAGGATTGTCATCAATGAAGGCGCCGAATCAGAAGGATCCGGAAAGTCAAAGAAAAAGTAAACTATTAATATTCAAGAATATGATAACAAACATCGCATTGGTAGCCCATGATTCGAGGAAGCAGGAACTTCTGGATTGGGTACGTTACAACGCTGGTTCTCTCAAGCATTGCCATCTGTTCTGCACCGGCACGACCGGCAGACTTGTGTCAGAGGCTCTGACCGAGAAACTTGGTCCCGAGGCTCCGTCAGTCGTGTGCATGCTCAGCGGTCCTCTCGGAGGAGACTTCGAAATTGGGGGAATGATTGCCGAGGGGAAAATCGACATGCTCGTGTTTTTCTGCGACAACCTGATCATGCAGGGACATCAGAACGATGTCATGGGGCTTACGCGACTCGCCTCTCTGTACAATATTCCGTTCGCGACCAACCGCAGCACCGCCGATTTCATCATATCGTCCCCTCTCTACACCAGTGAGCACTACAAGCGCATAATCCCATCCTGCATCGACTCCTACAAAAACCGTAAACTCTAATTCCCAGGGGCTGTCACGAAGTGACTGGGGGTGAATGAGGAACTTGTTCCGGCCTTTTTTGCCAAAACGAACGGAGCGGAGCGACGCAAGGGGCCCGGGGAATACGGTCCCCGGTGCCCTCAGGGGCTGTCACGCAGTGACTGGGGGTGGATAAGGAACATGTTCCGGCCTTTTTTGATTTATCAAAAAAGGCCGGAACTTCACAGCCCCGACCTTTCCCACTTAATACAAACCTAATTATGAATAAAACGTATGATGAATAGAATCACAGGATAAAAGGCTAGAAAGATAAAATCCTATTAGAACCAATTAACTCTAAGAAGATATAAGCATTATCCGTGCCAAAATCGCTTTTTAAGGAACATTTCGGATTATTTGCCAAAAATCAAACACAAAGCATCAGTTTTCAAAGGGCAGGACATATTCTTATGACCGACAAAACCACAATCATTTGAAAAAATGAGAAGCGATGCCTATCTTTGACATACAATTAATAAGGTAAATGAAAATCAAGATAGCACTCACGGTTCTGACACTTCTGCCGGCACACTCTCTGCCGGCGGCTCCGGACGCAGACTCCACACAGACATATTCATTGGTCAGGAAAGTTGACACCTCTGCGCTTGCCAAGGCTTTTCAGACTCCGCCGAAGGACGCGAGACCGCAGGTGTGGTGGCACTGGATGGACGGGAATGTCTCGAAGGAAGGCATCCGCAAGGACATCGAATGGATGAAGCGCAACGGAATCGACGGCATCCACCAGTTTGACGCGGGCGGAGTGAATATGCCAAGAGCGGCCAAGGTCAAGCTACCCTATCTCAGCGACGGCTGGAAAGACGCGTTCAGGTTCGCGCTGGAACTGGCCGACTCTCTGGACATGGATGTCACGATCGCAAGCGCCCCGGGATGGAGTTCGACCGGCGGCACGTGGGTGAAGCCCGATGATGCGATAAAGAAGCTTGAATGGAGATCCATCGACACAAGAGGCGGTAAGATTTCCGTCCAAATGCCGGAATTGTACAATGTTGTCGGCCCGTACCAAGACTACCGCACCGACAACGACCGCATAGAGATCAAGCCCCATGGCAAGGATCTGTATGTGCTAGCTGTCAGGCTGCCATATTCGGACAAATCAATGAATGCGCTAGGAGCACAGGTCAACAAGAGTGAAGCCATGATCAGCGTGGAATTCCGAAGACCACAGACAATCAAGGCACTGACTCTAAAGAGTATGGCGATGGGCGACCGGCCGAGAAGCGTGAAACCGAAGTGCAGGAATATTCTAGAATGCAGTGACGATGGATTGAAATGGCGGAAGGTCTGCGACATAGAGCCGACAGTGCTACCGTACCTTACCCTGAACATTCCGCCGACATGCGCACAGTTTTTCAGGGTCAAGGGCGAGAAGCTTGAGTCGCTTGAACTGTACACAGTGACGAAAGTAAATCACTGTCAAGAACTTGGCGGTTTCGGCATCATTCACGACTACTGGAAATACCACACGGCATATTCAAAGGATGCGATCAGGACCTCGGATGTCATCGATCTTACCGGGAAGATGACAGCGGACGGGAAACTGGAGTGCACGCTTCCGGCCGGCCGCTGGAGAATATTCCGGTTCGGATGGTCGATCACCGGAAAGGTAAACCACCCGGCCTCTCCCGAAGCCACAGGCCTTGAGGTAGACAAACTGGATCCGGATGCCTGGATGAGATACTTCCGGACCTATCTTGATCTCTATAAAGAGGCGGCCGGAGGGATGCTCGGTGAAAAGGGCATCCGCTACCTGCTTGTTGACAGTTACGAGGCAGGAGCCTACACATGGACACCGAAAATGGCTGAAGAGTTCAAGGCACGACGTGGTTACGACCTTCTGCCATGGTTGCCGGTGCTCACCGGCGAAATCATCGGCAGTTCCGAAATGAGCGAGCGTTTTCTTTGGGACTGGAGGCGCACACTCGGCGAGTTGTTCAGCGAGAACTACGACAGAATCAATGAGGTAGTCAAAGAATATGACCTTGCGGGCCGCTACACTGAGTCCCACGAGGGGGGCCGCGCCTACACCGGTGACGGAATGGACCCGAAGATCAAGGCCACAATACCGATGGCGGCGTTTTGGATGGAGAACACACCGACAGGATCTTCCGTGCCATCCGCCATCTGTGACATCAGGGAATCAGCCTCTGTCTCGCACATCTACGGACAGCCTTTGGTCGCCGCTGAATCATTCTCCGTGAACGGAGACGAGGGACGCGCGTACACATATTGCCCGGAGAATATGAAATACATCGCCGATGTAGGACTCAGCGCCGGAGTCAACAGATTCGTGATCCACGAGTCAGCCTCACAGCCAAACGACAAATACCTTCCTGGACTTCAACTGTTCCGCTACGGGCAATGGCTGCACAGAAACGAGACTTGGGGGGAATATGCCTGGGTGCTCACCGATTACCTTGCCCGTTCCAGCTCAATGCTTCAGCAGGGAACCTCTGTCGCTGACATATTATTATATTATGGAGAGGATCTGAATATCACCGGACTTTACGGTGGGGAGGCTTTCAGCACCCTTCCACAGGTTCCGGACGGTTACAACTACGATTTCGCCAATCCGACGGTGCTCCGATCAGGCGTGAAGGCTGAGAACGGAACCCTCGTGGCTCCGTCAGGAGCGCGCTACAGGTTTCTGTGGCTGGACAGGAACTGCGAGGTCATGTCCTTGGATATTCTCAAAAAGATAAAGGAGTTCGCCGACGCCGGGGTGATTATCTGCGGCAAAGAGCCGAAGCAATGCGCCGGACTCAAGGCCGATGACAGGACTTTCGCATCCATTGTTGACGATGTCTGGCACTCGCACAGGAAGAATGTGTTCACCAAGGGGATTGAAGACTGCCTGAAACGCAGCGGGATAGAGCCTGATTTCCGTGTCATGGTCGCTGAGCCTGTCGAAGCGACATCGCAAAGCGGCTCCGGTCACTTCGACAAGCTCAGTGACCGGGACAAGGCGCTCAGTGACCGAAAGATGCCGAAAAGAGACCAAGAGGATGCCACCGAGGCTCCGGCGAACGCGCCTGACAGCTACGGAGATTTTAGATATGTCCACAGAACCCTTCCGGACAGCACACAGATCTACTGGGTGAGGAACTTCTCTGGGAAAGATTCCAGTGTGAAGCTCAGTTTCAGGGACGGAGGAAAGTTCGCGGCCATATTCAATCCTGAGAACGGGGAGATTTCAGACGCTGAGGTTGATTTCAGCGATGGCCGCTCAACAGTCTCTCTCCCGTTGCTTGCCACTGATGCAAGATTCGTAGTGCTCTCCGGCAAGCCGCAGGTCAAGGTGACCGTGGACACAGTGTTTGTCAACGATCCAGATTCCGTGATGGTCAACGCTTCTGACTCGATTGTGATTTGCCGGGGGGACTCAACAGGACACGCCAGTCACATCGACAAGCTCAGTGACCGGGAGCTTTCGGACGCTGAGCCTATGGTCCGACATGGCTCTCCAACCATCGAAGCGCCCGTACTAACAAAGACAGAAATGGCACGGCAAACACCTATTTTCGCTGTAATACAGATAGTTAATAACATCTGGCAGGTGCATTTCGACCAGAAGAACGGCGGCACAGCGGACGAAGAATTTTCAGAACTGGAGTCTTGGACAAGGAAGGAGAATCCAATCGTCAAATATTTCTCAGGCACAGCCGTTTACAAGACCACGATAGCTGTAGATTCCACCACACTGGCAGACAACACGAAGATATTCATGGATTTAGGTGTCGTGAAAAACATCGCAGACATTTCCATCAACGGAACACCGGCAGGTGTCCTCTGGAAGGCCCCGTTCAGGACCGCCGACATCAAGCCTCTTCTGAAAGAAGGTGACAACATTCTGGAAATCAAGGTCACCAACGTCTGGCGCAACCGCATGATCGGCGATGTCCAGCCAGAAGAAAAGAATCCTGTAACCGCCATCCGCCGCTTCTACAAAGCCGGTGACAAACTCCTCCCGTCCGGCCTCCTCGGCCCGGTACGCCTCCTCGGATTATAACTTGGCGACCTGCGTGGCGTTGCGGTATTCAGCCGGAGTCTGGCCGGTCATGTGGCGGAACGCCGTGAAAAAGTAGTCGTGATTGTTGTAGCCCACATTGTAGGCCACCTCCTTGATGCTCATCGCGGTGTTGGTCAGCAGCTCCTTAGCCTTGCTCATCCGCACCTCATTGATGAACCTAGCCGGCGAGAACCCGGTATATTCCTTGAACGTCTTGCGGAAAGACGAATAACTCAGGCAGAGCTTGGCAGCCACCTCCTCCGGAGAGATTGTCATGTACTGGCTGTGGATCATCACCTTGGCCTGGCCGATCTTGTTAGCAGTGTCTGACTCTTGAAACTGCGAGTTCCTGTCGTAGAAATACGCCAGACTGAGCAGACGGTCCACGATGCCTGCCAGAACCTGCTGGAAACCAGACTCTTGTGCCACCGCCGCATTGATCGCCGAAGTATAAAGGTTCACGATGTCCTCATGGATATTCACCCTGAACAACGGCTTATCCTTCGTGAAAAATCCCTGCTCGACCAGATTGTCGATGAACCCGCCGTTGAAGCCGATCCAATATTCCTTCCAACCTGTAGATTTGTCAGGGTAGTAGGAATGCCATTCACCAGGGAAAAGCAGGAACATCATCCCACCCTTGAGAGGAATGGACTTGGAACGTCCCAAGGTCTCGCAAGAAAACTTGCCTTTGCCTTCCGTGATGTAAAGCAGTTGATATTCCTGAAGAATCCTGCCGCTGGCAATGGAAAACACATAGCGGGACGGGTGGTTGCGAGGCGGATACTCCATTCCGGGAGCGATTTCCTGAAAACCCACAGAGTTTACGGCCGTCCCCCACTTGAGGTCAACAGGGTTAACCGCCAAATATTTGAGATGAACAGAAGCCATAGTTCGCAGACCTTTTGTTACTAATTGTGCATCACAAATATAGCAAAAAATAATTCCCAATCAAATTTCCAAGTCATAATATCAAAATATTCAGCGGTAAAACAGCGGAAAAAAACAAAATTTGTATGAATGAAAATGCCACGTAATTTATGAAATTTCTTGCTTTTGATCTCGGAGCCACAAGCGGCAGAGCCATCATCGGAACTGTCGATAACGACAAGCTTGCTTCAGAGGAAGTCTATAGGTTTCCCAACGCCGTCAAGGAGGTTGACGGGAAATATTACTGGGACATCAACTCCCTGTACGACCACTTCAAGGCCGCATTGAAAAAGGTCGCCGGAATGGGCGTGAAGATAGAATCAATCGGCATCGACACCTGGGGTGTGGATTTTGGACACATAGGGAAAGACGGCGAAATCATCGGAATGCCAAGGGCTTACAGGGATCCGTACACCGCCGGAATCCCCGAGGAGGTCTTCAGGATCATCCCACGTGAGGAACTCTACTCCATCACCGGGGTGCAGATCATGAATTTCAACACCATCTTCCAACTCTACGCGCAAAGCAAGGAGGCCGGCTCTAGGCTGCCTCAGACCGACAAAATCCTTTTCATGCCGGACCTGCTGGCTTACATGCTGACCGGCGAGATGGTCTGTGAATATACCGATGCGTCAACCTCCGGTCTCATCAATCCACGCACGCGGGACTTTCAGAGAGACCTGTTGGAGCGTCTCGGAATCAACCCTTCTATCCTGTTGGACATAACCCAGCCTGGCACAAAGGTCGGGGTTCTGAAAAAGGAAATCTGCGAGGAGACCGGAATGGAACCGGTACCGGTCATCGCTGTCGCCGGACACGACACGGCTTCGGCCATCGCGGCTGTACCTGCGGCGGGAGAGAATTTCGCCTACCTCAGCAGCGGCACCTGGAGCCTGATGGGCATCGAATCACCAACCCCGATCATCGATGAAAAGTCTTATGAATATAACCTCACGAACGAGGGAGGAATAGAAGGCACGACCAGATTTCTCAAGAATATCACGGGGATGTGGCTGCTGGAGCAGAGCCGCAAGACCTGGGAAAGCGAAGGACGGAAATATTCATACGCTGAGATGGTGGACATGGCCAGAGAGGCGATCTGTTTTCCTTCAACCATAGATCCGGACGATCCACGTTTCGCCGCGCCTAAGGATATGTACGCTGAAATCAAGGCCGCTCTCAGAGAGTCAGGGCAGAGAGTTCCCGAGAATGACGGAGAGATGATCAGCTGCATCTACCACAGCCTTACGAAAAGGTACAAGGAAGTCATCGGGATGCTTCAGGGATTCGCATCATTCAAGATTGAGAAGCTGCACATCATCGGCGGTGGCTCGGCCAACGGATTGATGTGCCAGATGACCGCTGACGAGCTCGGCATTCCTGTCATCGCAGGGCCTATGGAGGGCACGGCGATCGGCAACATCATGCTTCAGGCCAAGGTGGCTGGTCTTGTAGGAGATCGTTGGGACATGCGTCGCATCATTGGAAACTCTATCCAAACAATCACGTACGAGCCAAGGAGTTAGCACCCATAAATAAAACAATTATTCTCTGGCATCATCTGTTACGGAAATGTCAAGGAAATCAGATTAAAGAATATCACAAATCAATAAACCATAAATAGCATGAACGAGAATTTGATAACAAAGGCCTATGAGATGGCCAAAGAGCGTTACGCCGCCATCGGTGTGGACACCGACAAAGCGATAGAACTTCTTGAGAAGACCCCGATCTCCCTCCAATGCTGGCAGGCCGACGATGTGATGGGCTTCGAGAACGACACCGCCCTCACCGGCGGAATCCAGGCTACAGGCAACTATCCTGGCCGCGCCCGCAACATCGACGAGCTGCGCGCCGACATCAAGTTCGTGAAGAGCCTTCTTGCCGGAACGCAGCGTCTGAACCTGCACGAAATCTACGGGGATTTCCAGGGCAAGCACGTTGACCGTGACGAGGTTGAGCCTTCTCACTTCCAAAGTTGGATGGAATGGGGAAAGGAGAACGGAATGAAACTCGACTTCAACTCCACATCCTTCTCGCATCCTAAGAGCGGAGACCTCTCCATCGCCAACCCGGACAAGTCAATCCGTGACTTCTGGATCGAGCACACAAAGCGTTGCCGCAGGGTGGCTGAAGCCATGGGCAAGTTCCAGAACGACCCTTGCATCATGAACATCTGGGTGCACGACGGATCCAAGGACCAGACCGTTGAGCGTCTCCGCTATCGTCAGATCATGGCCCAGTCTCTGGACGAGATCCTCGCAGAGAACCTGCCGCACATGAAGACCTGCCTCGAGGCGAAACTCTTCGGCATCGGGCTTGAGAGCTACACTGTCGGCTCACACGACTTCGTGACCGGATACTGCTCGACCCGCAAACTCATGTACACCCTCGACACAGGCCACTACGAGCAGACCGAGAACATCAGCGACATGGTCGCCTCCCTGCTCCTCTTCGTTCCTGAACTGATGCTCCACACAAGCCGCCCTGTACGTTGGGACTCCGACCACGTCGTCACGATGAACGACCAGACCCTCGACCTGTTCAAGGAGGTTGTCCGCGCAGACGCTCTCGACCGCACCCACATCGGACTTGACTACTTCGACGCCTCGATCAACCGCATCGGAGCCTACATCATCGGCACGCGTTCGACCCAGAAGTGCATGCTTCAGGCCTTCCTTGAGCCGCTTGAGACTCTCCGCAAGTACGAGGACAACGGCAAGCACTTCCAGCGTCTCGCACTTTTGGAGGAAGCCAAGTCACTTCCGTTCGGAGCCGTTTACGACTATTTCAACCTCAAGAACGGCGTTCCTGTAGGACAGGACTTCATCGCCGCCGTGGAGAAGTACGAAGCCGAGGTCACTTCCAAGAGATAATAAAACTGAATATATCTCTGTAGAGCCTGTTGTCAAGACAGGCTCTACTTTTTTAATTCCTGAAGATTCAAGATAGAAGTGCAACCGAAGATTCAAAATTTGAAATTTGGTGGGTTGGAGAGATTTTCGTATATTAGTGACTTGTTATGTTACGGCTGCGTGCGAAGTGAAATGCGGGATGAGGGGCAGGAGCTCATGATGCTCAAAGCCGGATTGAACGAAATAATAACAACACAAATAATTTTAAAGTTAAAAACTGTATGAAAGGACATCCTAAAGGACTGATTTCAGCGGCGCTGAGCAACATGGGCGAGCGCTTCGGGTACTACATCATGAATGCGGTTCTCACACTCTTCCTTTGCTCGAAGTTCGGGCTGAGTGACGAGACGGGAGGGCTGATCTATTCTTTCTTCTATGCGGGAATATACATTCTCAGCCTTGTGGGAGGCATCATCGCCGACCGCACCCAGAACTACAAGGGGACAATCCAGAAAGGTCTCATCATCATGGCCCTGGGCTATGTCGTTCTCTCCGTTCCTATTCTTGCGACTCCTGAAAACAAGTCATGGCTCCTGCCTCTGACCTGCTTTGCGCTCTTCCTGATCGCGTTCGGCAACGGTCTGTTCAAGGGCAACCTTCAGGCTATTGTCGGACAGATGTACGACAATTTCGAGGCCGAGGCCGCCAAGCAGGGACCTGAGGCCCTCAAGGAGGCGCAGGGAAAGCGCGACTCCGGTTTCCAGATCTTCTACGTGTTCATCAACATCGGCGGTCTTGTGGCTCCGTTCGTGGCTCCTCTTCTGAGAAGCTGGTGGCTGAAGGTCAACGGATTCGTCTACAACTCACAGTTGCCAAGACTCTGCCACGAGTACATCACCTCGGGCACACAGTCAGACAACTTCATGGCCGAGGCGACAAAGTCAATCACTGATCCGGCAGTTCTTCAGAGCCTTTCACAGGGCGGGGATGCCATCGGCAACTTCTGCACAAGCTATCTGGACGTGTTCAACGCCGGAATCCACTACTCGTTCATCGCCTCCGTTGTGGCCATGATGATCTCTTTGGTGATATTCATGGTCAACAAGAAGAAATTCCCTACCCCAGCAAAGAAAGAGGCTTCCGCTTCCACCGGCTACACGGCCGAGGAAAAGGCCACCATGGCAAAGGAGATCAAGCAGAGGATGTACGCGCTGTTCGCCGTTCTCGGCGTGGTGATCTTCTTCTGGCTCGCGTTCCACCAGAACGGACAGTCTCTCTCGCTCTTCGCGCGTGACTTCGTCAACACCGACAAGATCGCTCCGGAAATCTGGCAGGCTGTCAATCCGTTCTTCGTGATCATGCTTACCCCGATCATCATGTGGATCTTCGGAGCCCTCGGCAAGAGAGGCAAGCAGATCTCAACCCCTCGCAAGATCGCCTACGGAATGGGCATCGCCGCCACGGCATACCTGTTCCTCGCCATATTCTCAGGCGTTATGGGTTATCCTTCAGCCACCGATTTCAGAGGAATGGACGTGGCTCAGCAGGCAACCATGAAGGCCGGCCCTTGGGTTCTGATCGCGACATATTTCTTCCTAACAGTGGCGGAGCTCTTCATCTCCCCTCTCGGACTCTCTTTCGTGTCCAAAGTGGCCCCTAAGCATCTGCTCGGACTCTGCCAGGGACTTTGGCTCGGTGCCACCGCAGTCGGCAACCTCTTCTTGTGGATCGGACCTCTGATGTACAACAAGATGCCTCTGTGGGCCTGCTGGAGCGTGTTCCTCTGCATGTGCCTCGTGGCCATGGGCGTTATGCTGGGAATGGTCAAGTGGCTTGAAAAAGTTACTAAATGACGGAAGAGACAAGACAAACATTGATCCTGTGGGCTGAGACCTACAACGACCCTCAGTACTTTCAGGAAGATCCGATAGCTTTCCCGACCTTGTTCGCACAGCGTTTCAAGGCCGGGAAACGCTCATTGGCGGATGTGGAGATCGCGGCTGTCTTCGCGGCCCACTTCGCCTGGGGACGCAGGGCTATGATCATCCGGGACTGTGGCAGACTGTTTGACGAGATGGACTGGCGGCCTTATGAATATGTGATGGGCGGCAAGTGGCGCGACGACGACACCAGCATCCACCGCACAGTCAAATGGAGCGAGGTTGCGGGAATATGCTCGCGTCTTAAAAAGGCCTACGAATCAAGGACTTCTCTCGAATCCCTGTCACAAGACGAGTTCAGGACCGAAATCTACGGCCAGAAGACAGACCTGAAGGCCCCCAACAAAAAGATCAACATGATGAGGCGCTGGATGGTCAGGAATGATGGCAAAGTGGATCTGGGAATATGGGAGGACACGGATCCGGCCGACCTTCTCATCCCTCTGGACGTGCACGTCTATGACGAGGCGATCGCCCTCGGCCTTACGGCCAGAAAGCAGAAAGACATCACCACTGTGAGGGAAATCACAGACTGCTTCGCGGACATATTCCCGGGAGATCCTTGCAAGGGTGACTTCTCCCTTTTCGGCTATGGGGTTACGCATCCGAAGGCCATCAAAACAAAATAACGAGAATATTCGTATAATAAGATACGGCCGTTGATTCGCAAGCGACTGACTCGCCGTAAAATGAAATTATGCCAAGACTTTTCATCATAGCCGGTTGCAACGGTTCCGGAAAGACCACCGCGTCTTATGCGCTTCTGCCAGGGATGCTGGAATGCAGCGAGTTCGTGAACTCCGACGAGTTCGCGAAAAGTCTTTCGCCGTTCCATCCTGAAAGTGCCTACGTGGCGGCCAGCCGGTACATGCTGATGAAAATGAGGTTCCTTCTGCAAAAGAAAGCCGATTTCTGCATAGAGACCACGCTTGCGACTCGGTTCCTGCTGAAAGTGATAAAAGAGGCAAAAGATGCAGGATACTATGTGACGATCCTCTACTTCTGGCTCAACTCACCGGACCTGGCAGTCGCCAGAGTGGCGGCCAGGGTGGCGGCCGGAGGACACAACATCAAGGAAGATACGATCAGGCGGCGCTACAACGTCGGACTCCACTACCTGTTCAGGGATTTCATGCCGATCTGCGACAGATGGCTCCTGCTTGACAACTCGACGGTGCCGTTCTCGATTGTCGCTGAAGCGTCGGAGGACGGAAAGATCATCCGGGAACCGGAGAAGTTCAGCAAAATTCAGGCTATCAACGCCGAATACGAAAAACATCTGGAAGAAGAAAAAAGGAAGACAAAGAATGTACAAGGATAAGAATTTCTATCTCAATCTGTTTCAAGTCAGCGAGACGCAGTTGGAAAGGCTTGCGGCAGACGGTCTGAGGGGAGGTGGGAGCTATAGCGACCTGTTCTTCGAGAACACCTCCTACAACGACCTCTTGCTGAGGGACGGAATCGTCTCGTCGGGCGGATTCCACATCGACTATGGTGTAGGGATCAGGGTCCTCAAAGGAGACAAGACCGGCTACGCTTACTCTGAAAGCACTGATCCGCGTTCGATGGCCGAGGCGGCGTTGGCGGCGTCAAAGATAGCTGAAGAAGGCACGGGGGCTGTGGAGGCTGTTCATTGCAAAGCAGTCGCGGCACCCAAAGATAGATATTCATACAAATCCGACTGGAGATCCTCCGACGCGACGCGGCTTGTCCCTTGGTTGGAGAAGCTGGAGGCAAAGATAGCGGCAAGGGACTCCAGAATAGTCAAGATCATCGTGTCGTTCTCCGGGCAGGTCAGCGACATCCTGATGTTCAACTCCTTGGGAGAATTGACATACGAGACACGGCCGATGGGAACCCTTTCGGCATCGGTCGTTTTCAGCCAGAACGGAAAGATCGAGAACAAGAACACATCAAGGTCCTACCGCGCGGGAACAGAGATGTTGACAGAATCACTTCTTGACGAGATGGCGGACAGCATAGTCTTCGGGATCGACGACAGGTTCGCGGCCAAGCGCCCCAAAGGCGGGCAAATGCCTGTCGTGATGGGGGCAGGAGCTTCGGGAATATTGCTGCACGAGGCCATGGGGCATGCTTTCGAGGCTGATTTCAACAGAAAGGGCCAGTCGGTTTTCTCCGAGAAGATGGGACAGAAAATCTGTGACGGGAGCATCTCTATCGTGGATGACGGGACGATTCCGTTCAACAGAGGCGCGATCAATTTCGATGACGAGGGCGTTCCCGGACAAAAGACATATATGGTCAAGGACGGTGTCCTGACATCTTACCTGCACGACCGGATAAGCGCCGGGTTCTACGGGGTCTCCCCTACCGGCAACGGACGACGGGAATCATTCCGCTACGCCCCTATCCCGAGGATGAGGGCGACTTATATGGAAAGCGGAAAGGCTGACAAGGACAGCATCATCGCCTCTGTGAAAAAAGGAATATACGTGGACCAGTTCAGCAACGGGGAGGTCCAAATCGGGGAGGGAGATTTCACTTTCTTCGTCAAGAGCGGGTTCCTGATCGAGAACGGAAGGCTGACCCAGCCTGTGAAAGACATCAACATCATCGGCAACGGGCCGCAGGCCTTGGCCGACATCGTGGCAGTGGGTGACGATCTTCAAATCGACAACGGGGCATGGACGTGCGGCAAGGGACAGAGTTGCCCGGTGTCTTGCGGAATCCCTACGGTGCTGATAAACAAACTGACTGTTGGAGGAGAATAGAATGGAAGAGATCAATGGAATGCTTACCGAGCAGGAGATAGAGGTCGCGGATATCTGTCTGCAAAAGGCTCTCAGCCTTGGAGCGGACAAGGTTCGCATCACGCTGAACAAGAGCCTGATGGAACTGTTCGGAACTCTCAACGGGGAGCTTGACAAGGTTAACCACTGCCTTGACAGATCGATAAGCATCTGCCTGTTTGTGGACGGGAAGTTCGGAAGTTTCTCCACCAACAGACTGGTGGAAAGCGAGCTGGATGACTTCTTGAAGAAAGCGATAGCCACCGTCAGGATGCTGGCGGAAGACCCGTGCAGAGACCTGCCGGATCCGTCAAGGACGGCGAAAAATGCCGTGACAGGCAAGGAGCTCGGACTGTATGACGAGAATTATCCTGCCTTGACATCCGACGAAAGGTTAAAAATGGCCATCGACGCAAGCATATTCAAAAAGCATCACGGCGACGGACTCATCTCTGAGGAGGGGGAATATTCAGACTCGATCTTCGACTCGCTGGTGATTGATTCGAACGGGCTGCGCTGCCGCCACACCGAGACTTCCTTTGAATATGGGGTCGAGGTGACAGTGCAGGATGCGGACGGCGACCGGTACAGCAGTTACTGGTGGGACGCCACACCGACGCTGAAGGATTTGAATATCCAGAATTGCGGCGAGACCGCTTTCAGGAGGGCGATGTCGCAGATCGGGCCAGTCAAGATCGAAAGCGGAAAATATAACATGGTGATTGACAGCGAGGTGGCTTCGAGGTTGGTCACGCCCGTGCTGAACGCCCTTGGAGGATATTCATTGCAACAGAAGAATTCGTTCATGCTGGATTCGCTGGGAAAGAAGATGTTCCCGGAGTGGCTCAGCATTTGGGACAAGCCGGTCAGCGTCGGGGAGACTGGGTCGAGGCTGTTTGATTCAGAGGGGGTTGCGACAGCTGAGACACCAATTATTGAAAAAGGTGTGGTCAAGGAGTATTTCGTGAACACTTACATGTCGAGGAAGATGGGGATCGAGCCGACTGTTGAGGATGCCACAAGGCCGGTGCTTCTGGCTTGCGTCGCGCCGTCTATTGCCGGGAGGGTCACTTCGACAAGCTCAGTGACCGGACCTGACTCAATGACCGGTCACGTATCGGTCGCTGAGCTGTTTACATCGGTCGCTGAGCCTGTCGAAGCGACCTGCGGCAAGACCGAACTGATGCGAATGATGGGCAACGGCATCCTTGTCACCGGATTCAACGGAGGCAACAGCAACTCTGCCACCGGTGATTTTTCTTTCGGCGTGGAAGGCTTCCTTTTCAAGGACGGAATGATCATCCATCCGGTAAGAGAGATGCTCATAACCGGCAATCTCCTCACTCTTTGGAACAATCTTCTGGCCGCCGGAAACGACGCGAGGTTCTGTAAGTCAAAACTTATTCCTACCTTAGCGTTCGGAAATGTGGACTTCAGCGCCTGACGCAAAGTGCACGCAAAGCCATAACAAACAGAAAACAAACATATTAACAATAAAAATCATTATGAAAGTACAGAAAAACAATGTGGTCAAGCTGACCTACGAACTGATGGTGGACGGCAAACTCGCCGACAAGGCGACGGAAGAGCGTCCGCTTGACTACATCCACGGAACACATATGCTTCTTCCTAAGTTCGAAAGCGAGGTGGAAGGCAAGGAGCCTGGCGACGAGTTCGCCTTCACCCTCACTCCGGAGGAAGGCTACGGCACATTCGACGAGAGCCGCCTCTTCGAGCTGCCGAAATCAGCGTTCGAGATCGACGGAAAGGTACGTGAGGATCTTCTCGTTGTGGGTCAGGTGATTCCGATGCTCAGCAACACCGGACAGGTCGTCCAGGGTACCGTTCACGAGGTAAAGCCTGACACGGTTGTCATGGACTTCAACCACCCTATGGCCGGCAAGACCCTAAACTTCACCGGCAAGGTTGTCAGCGTGCGCGAGGCTACTGAAAAGGAGCTCAAGGAAGGCCTTCACGGAGAGTTTCTCCCACAGGAAGAGCACGAGTGCCATTGCCACAAAGACGACTGCGGTTGCAACGGCGAGGGTCACAAGGACGGAGAGTGCTGCCACTCAGAAGGGAAGAAAGACGGCGGATGCTGCCACGGCAACGGAGACTGCAACAAAGAATAATCAAGTAATATGCGCACGGCGGTTGTCATACTGAACTGGAACACAAAGGAATACCTTGAGCGCTTCCTGCCCGGTCTGCTGGCTTCGGCCACGGACGGGGCGGAGATCATTGTCGCTGACAGTGCCTCGACGGACGGATCGATGGATATGCTGTCCGAAAAGTTCCCGTCGGTAAGGCAGATCCGTCTGGACAGGAACCACGGCTTCACCGGCGGCTACAACAGAGCCTTCAAAGCGGTATGCACGCTGCCGGAAGCCGCTGATCTTGAATATTTTGTCCTGATCAACTCAGACATCGAAGTCTCCAAGGACTGGCTGAGGCCGCTCACGGAATGGATGGACAGGCATCCCGACTGCGCCGCCTGCGCTCCGAAACTCCATTCATGGTACGACAAGGACAGTTTTGAATATGCCGGTGCGGCCGGAGGTCTTCTGGACCGTTTCGGCTACCCGTTCTGCCGGGGAAGGGTTCTCAAAAGAGTCGAGAAAGACTACGGGCAGTATGACTCTCCAGCCAAAGTATTCTGGGCCACAGGAGCCTGCCTGATGGTCCGCAAGACGGAATATTCAAAGATGGGCGGACTGGACGACAGGTTCTTCGCCCACATGGAGGAAATCGACCTTTGCTGGAGGCTTCAGTTGGAAGGGAAGAGCATATTCGTTGTGCCTCAGTCTGTTGTGTGGCATCTTGGCGGCGGCACTCTGCCGAACGACTCCCCGTGGAAGCTGAAGCTGAACTACAGGAATAACCTCCTGATGCTTCAGAACAACCTTGCGAAGACATATTCATTGCAGGAAATCAGAGAACTCACGCCGGAAAAGGCGGCCGACAAGGCTTGCAGGCGCGCCCGAGGCACCATATTCATCAGACAATGCCTTGACGGATGCTCGGCTCTTGTCTATCTGCTGACAGGGAAGAAGGACTGCTTCAAGGCGGTCTGGGAGGCGCACAGGGAGTTCCGCAGACTTGAGATCCAAACTGATGTCAAGGCGGTTCAGGAATATGCCGACACGCACCGTGGGATTGATATCCCGCCACTTTTCCCAGAGTGGATTGTCCCGCTCGCGATGCTCAAAGGCAACGGAATTTTTGAATATTTAAGGAAGTTTATATGAAAATCGTCATTCAGGGAGCCGGTGAGGTAGGTTCGCATCTGGCGAAGATGCTGAGTCTTGAGGCCAATGACATAACCGTCATTGACAACGATCCACAGAGGCTCGCCAACATCAGCGCCATCGCCGACGTGATCGCCATCGAAGGTTCTCCTTCATCGTTGAGGGTGATGCGTGAGGCGCAGGTACAGGACGCCGATTTATTTATCTCCGTCGTGCCTTTCGTGCCGCAGGACGTGAACCTTGTGAGCGCCCTTCTGGCCAAGAACCTCGGGGCGAAGAAAGTCACCGCCAGAATTGACGACAACGATTTCCTGTCAGCCGAAAACAAACTGCTTTTCAAGCAGATGGGCATAGAACTGATGTTCTATCCAGAGAGACTGGCGGCTGACGAGATATACGATCTGCTCAAGCATTCATCCTCGACCGAATCAATGGATTTCGCAAGGGGAAAACTTCAGGTCGAGGTGTTCAAACTGGAGGAGGACTCCCCTCTTCTGGACATGAAACTCGCCGAGTTCGCCGCCATCGCCACCAGCGACGAGCTTCAGTTCCGCGTGATCGCCATCTCCCGTGGCGGCAAGACAATCATGCCTAAGTACGACACCAAGTTCATGTTCAACGATCTGGTGTTCATCATCGCCACACGTGATGGCATGTCATTTCTGATGAAGTTCCTCGGGAAAAGTAACATCGAAATCGACAAGGTGATGATTCTCGGCGGCTCTGACATCGCCGAGCTGGTAGCGGCCAAACTAAGCCCTAAAATCAGTTCTGTGAAGATTCTGGAACGGGACAAAGAGCGTGGCATGATTCTGTCAGAGAGGCTTCCGGACAATGTTATAGTGGTTATCGGAGACGGCAGGAACTCGGACCTTCTGCTTGAAGAAGGGATCAAGGACTATGACGCTTTCCTGGCTCTGACCGGCAATGACGAGGCCAACGTGTTGGCCTGCGTCGTGGCGAAGAAGTTCGGGGTTGACCGCACCATCGCCGAGGTCGAGAACATCGAGTACATCCACCTCGCCGAGGAAATGGGTGTGGACTCAGTCATCAACAAGAAACTAATCACCGCAGGCCGCCTATTCAAGTTCACCCTCAGCGGCAAAGCCCGTCTGGTCAAATACATGAGCGGCACCGACGCCGAGGTTCTTGAATATACCGTCGCTCCAGGCAGTGCCATAACCAAAGGCACCCTCAAGGACATCTCGTTCCCCAAAGACGCCGTAATCGGCGGCCTCATACGTGGCAGTGAATCCTACATTGCAATCGGATCAACACACATCGAGCCCTATGACCGTGTGGTAGTCTTCGCACTACCTCATACGGTCAAGGACATCGATCGTCTGTTCAGATAAAAGAGGCCGGTTTCTCAGGCCTCAGGAATGTCGTTATTGGGCTGGATAGAGAACGGCGACTTGCCTGATGAGACTGTGAAGTCATCCTCGTTCTCTGCAGGAGTCTGAACCTCATACATTCCGGGACGGCTTCCGGAAGTGAGCTGGTTGAACTCTTCCTCGGTGATCATCTTGCAGTTGCCGTTGAACTTGGCGTCAAGTTCAACCTGAAGCCTTCTGATGTGCAGGTCACCCTCCACAACGCAGGTATCCTTGAGGGAAAGAGTATCCTTTACGAAAAAGTTGCCGTTTATCTTGCCCCAAAAATCAGCGTTGTTGCAGATAATGTCACCCTTGATGATGGCTTTCTCCCCGACAACAACCTTTGCCTGAGAGAAGATACGGCCTTCGAATGTACCGTCTATCCTTATGTCGTTAGGAGATGTGATCTCACCCTTGATCACCGAACCGGCCGAGATTCTGCTGATGTCGTTCACGCCGGCAGAATCGGTAGAACCATAATTCGCACTCATATTCCTTTTATTATTATATTCAGTTGATATTATTCATTAAACCAAACCTGCGCCATGGCAGTTCTTGTACTTCTTGCCTGAGCCGCATGGACACGGGTCATTGCGTCCTATCTTCTTGTCCACATGAATAGGAGCCTTGGCTCTCTGTTCGCCATTGGTTGTGAGATCATTGCGCTGGGTTCTCATGTTGTTCATGTCCTGGCTTCTCGGAGCCTGGGCTGGACGTGCCTCGCTGTCCTCACGGAGAGGAACGAACGCCCTGAGCAAGAATGAGAGCACATCCTTGTTGAGTTCCTCAAGCATTGTGGCGAAGAGATTGTAGCTCTCCAACTTGTAAACTACGAGAGGATCCTTCTGCTCATAGGCGGCGTTCTGCACGCTCTGGCGAAGATCGTCCATGTCGCGCAGGTGCTGCTTCCAATGCTCGTCAATCTGGTAGAGGATGATTGAACGGCTGAGAGCCTTGGCGATCTCCTTGCCCTGAGTGTTGTAGGCCTTTTCAAGGTCTACGCTGAGAGTCAGCATCTTGCGTCCGTCAGAGATAGGAATCGCTATGTTCTTGTACATATTCCCTTGCTTCTCGAAGATCATCTTGATGAACGGATAGACCTTCTCGGCGAGGGTGTTCATCCTGCGCTCATAAACAGCCTGCATCTGCTTGCAGAGAGCGTCTGTGAGCTGGTCGCCCTTGGCGTTTGAATAGAATTTCTCATCAAAACCGAGGTCTATCGACAGCTGAGCCATCACATATTCCTCGAAATCAGCATAAGGCATTCCCTCGGCGCGCCCGGCGATTATGGAGGCGGAGTCGATCATCATGTTCCTGACATCTATCTCGATCCTCTCTCCGGAAAGTGCGTTGCGCCTTCTGGCGTAGACGGCCTCACGCTGGTAGTTCATCACATCGTCATATTCAAGGAGTCTCTTACGGATTCCGAAGTTGTTCTCCTCGACTTTTTTCTGTGCGTTTTCTATTGACTTGGAAAGCATTCCGCTCACCAGAGCCTCATCATCAGCCATTCCAAGCTTGTCAACCACTCCGGCGATCCTCTCAGAACCGAACAGACGCATCAGTTTGTCCTCAAGGGAAACATAGAAAGCAGACGAGCCTGGGTCTCCCTGACGTCCGGCACGACCTCTGAGCTGACGGTCCACACGGCGGCTGTCATGCCTTTCAGTACCGATGATCGCCAGACCTCCGGCCTTCTTCACCTCCGGAGAAAGTTTGATGTCGGTACCACGGCCAGCCATGTTCGTGGCGATGGTCACAGTGCTGGACAAACCGGCCTGGGCGACGATCTCGGCCTCCCTGGCATGCTCCTTGGCATTGAGGACGTTGTGCTTGATGCCTCTCATGCGGAGCATACGACTCAGGAGTTCGGATGTCTCGACATCTGTCGTGCCGACCAGAACAGGACGGCCTTTCGCGATAAGCTCCTCAACCTTATTGATAACGGCGGTGTACTTCGCCTTCTTTGTCTTATAGATAAGGTCATCCTGATCGTCCCTGATGACAGGACGGTTGGTCGGGATGACAACCACATCCAGTTTGTAGATGGACCAGAACTCGCCCGCCTCAGTCTCGGCGGTACCTGTCATACCGGCGAGCTTGTGGTACATTCTGAAATAGTTCTGAAGGGTGACCGTCGCGAAAGTCTGTGTGGCTGCCTCGACCTTGACATTTTCCTTCGCCTCTACAGCCTGATGCAGACCATCGCTCCAGCGGCGGCCCTCCATGATACGGCCCGTCTGCTCGTCCACGATCTTGACCTTGTTGTCGATCACGATGTAGTCAACATCCTTCTGGAACATGGCGTAGGCCTTCAGGAGCTGGATGACGGTGTGGACACGCTCGCTCTTCAGAGAGTAATCTTCCATAAGCGCATCCTTCTTTTCCTGCTTCTCCTCGGCGGAGAGTTCGGTGTTCTTCTGGATCTCGGCGATCTGGCTTCCAACGTCAGGAAGCACGAAAAAGTCCGGATTGGAGACGGCATTGGCCAGCAGGTCGTGTCCCTTGTCGGTCATATCAACCGAGTGCTGCTGCTCGCTGATCACGAAATACAACTCGTCGGTGACGATGTGCATCTCGCGCTCGTTGTCCTGCATATAGTAATTCTCGGCCTTCTGCATCAGCTGCTTCATGCCCTGTTCGCTGAGGAACTTGATCAGAGGCTGGTACTTAGGAAGTCCCTTGTAGGCACGCAGAAGGAGCATTCCTCCCTCGTCCTCCTTCCCGGCGGCTATGGCCTTCTTGGCATCGTTCAGAACCTGGGTGACAAGAGCGCGCTGCTTCTGGTAGAGACTCTCGACATAAGATCTGAACTCCATGTACTGTTCGTCATCCTGAGCCTTGGCCACAGGACCGGAGATGATCAACGGAGTACGGGCGTCATCAATGAGCACGGAGTCCACCTCATCGACAATGGCATAGTGATGCTTTCTCTGGACAAGGTCTGTCAGATTCACTGCCATATTGTCACGCAGGTAGTCGAAACCGAACTCATTGTTGGTTCCGAAAGTAATGTCACAGTTGTAGGCTCTCTTGCGGGCGTCACTGTTAGGCTCGTGCTTGTCGATGCAGTCCACTGAAAGGCCATGGAACATGTAGAGAGGTCCCATCCACTCGGAGTCACGCTTTGAGAGGTAGTCATTGACTGTCACCACGTGAACTCCCTTGCCGGCCAAAGCGTTAAGGAACACAGGGAGTGTGGCCACAAGGGTCTTGCCCTCACCGGTCGCCATCTCGGCGATCTTGCCTTGATGCAGCACGATACCACCGATCAACTGGACATCGTAGTGAACCATGTCCCAGGTCACCTCGTTGCCGCCGGCTATCCAATGATTTTGATATATGGCCTTGTCGCCCTCTATGTGGACGAAATCATGGTTTATGCTGAGAGCGCGGTCAAAGTCATTTGCGGTCACCTCGATGGTGGCGTTCTCCTTGAACCTGCGAGCTGTGGACTTCATGATCGCGAAAGCCTCCGGGAGAATCTCCTCCAAAACCTTCTCGATCTCCGCGTCCTCGTCCTTCACAAGCTTGTCGGACTCTGTCGCAAGGTTCTCTTTCTCATGTACCGGGATATCCTCATCCAGCTTGGCCTTTATCTCGGCGATCCTCTTCTCAAAAGGGGCCTCGCACTCACGCAGCCTCGCCTTCAATTCTTCCGTCTTGGCTCTCAGTTCATCGTTGGAGAGCTGGTCTATGGGACCGTAAGCCTCCAGAACCTTGTTAAGAATAGGCCGGATCTGCTTGAGGTCTCTGTCGGCCTTTGAGCCGAACACTTTTTTTAGAATACTAGCTATAGCCATAAAAAATCAAAATGTCTCTGATAATCCTACAAATTTAATGATAATCAAAGACATTTACAATTTTTAAGCCCTGATTAACGCCCTGCCGAAATGTCAGACACAACAAGAGGTCAGGGGCGTCAAGTGAACAGGATTACGGATATGCCTGAATATCACCACATTCAAGACCACATCCAACCCAATACGGCATCATCTCGGACCCGTCAATCCGCCAAATAATTGAGCAGAAGCTTACGAATATTATCGGAAATGCGCTTGTGCGCGTCCGTGGCGTTCTCCAGCATCTCCGCTAAGTTCTTGTACTTGATCAACTCGCGTGTGTTCTCCTCGTTGCCGAAAATGTAGCCCATATATTCCTCATAGGCGTCATCGGCGGCATGCTCCAACTCCGTCACACGCTCGCAGGCCATCGAGATGGCCGGAATGTTTCTCCTGAGATCGACCAAAAGCGGAATGGCATCGTGAATGACCACCGACTGGGATCTCGCCATCTGCGCCAGCTCCTTGAGCTGGTCGTCAAGTTTCGCCGGCCGGTAGATCAGGACCGCCTTGGAAGTGTCCTTGATGACATCCAGGCAGTCGTCCATCGCCATCGCCACAGCCTGAAGGTCCAGTTTGTTGACTTGAACGAAAAGACGTCCGGAAAGCATCTCGTGGAACTCTGTCAAAAGAGCGTCCCCCTGAACCTCGCAGGACTTGATCTCCTTCTCCATTCTTGAGCGGGATTCGGCATCCTCCGTCCCGAACATCTCCACCAGCAAGGATGATGTCTTGCAAAGGAAGTCTGTCTGCCGCGCAAGAATCGGGACAAAATCGTGGCGGGTTCCCCGGAAAAACATCCTCATTCTCCTAATTAAGCCCATAAATATTTCTTTATACTCGATAAACTTTTTTTTGTCACGTGCCAAATTTACAATCTATTTCGCGATTTCGCCACTATTCTATAAAAAACAGAAAGTTTTTCATCATTTTTCTTTTTGAACCAGCCTCTGTATCTCTCACAAAACTACCTTTGTCTCAGAGTTTTGTCCGGCAGAAGATTGTCCGACAGAAGTCTTTTTACGCTTCAATCCCGCCAAAGGTCAGCCGATCTTCCGGATCTCGCTTCAACACTAAGCGGCGTTCTGCCGCGGTATCCACTCAAATTTCGTACTTGCTTTACTCTTAGTTCCGACGAAAAGGAGGCTGACCGGCGGGAAAACGCGTAAAGAGGAACGCCAAACGTTTTGTAATTCTGCATAAACTTAGTAAATTGCTGACTAAAACCGATAACGATGCGACTTGCATACTGCATACACGCCCTGAACCTCTCCGGAGGCATTGAAAGAGTCCTCACGACAAAGGCCAACTATCTGGCTGACGTCCTGGGCTACGAAGTCCACATCATCACGGCGAGGCAGAAAGGCCGAAAGGAGTTTTTCAAGCTCAGCGAAAAGATTGTCAGACATGATCTTGACGCCAACGACAGGATTTTTGTCTTCAAGTACAGGAAGAGACTGGACTCTCTGCTTGAAAAGATCCGTCCGGACATCACTGTGACGGTCTGCGACAACGGGCTCTATGCCCTGACAGGATGCAAGAACGCCGGGATTAAACTTGGAGAATTTCATTTCTCGCATGAGAAATTCATGATGAAATACGGCTCGAACGTATTCGGAAGGATTTATGCGGCATTCAGAACGAAAAGACTTGAGAATGCTGTCAGGAAGCTGGACAAGTTCGTGGTTCTGACAAAGGCCGACAAAGAGGATTGGCTTAAAGTAAGGCCAGACGTGGAGCAGATATACAATCCGTTGTCCTTCGTTTCCGAAGATGTCTCGCCGCTGACACGGAAGCGCTGCATAGCGGCCGGAAGGCTGGAGAGCCAGAAAAATTTCAAGGATCTGATAACAGCCTGGAAGACAGTGGACGGCAGGCATCCGGACTGGGCCCTCAGCATCTATGGAAACGGAAGCCAGAAAGACGCCCTTCAAAGCCAGATCAACGACATGGGGCTGCAAGGCAAGGTAGTTCTCGAAGGCAGCACGGACAACGTGCGGAAAGAGATGATCAACAGTTCCTGCCTGATCCTTACATCAAAATACGAAGGCTTCGGCATGGTGATTCTGGAAGCGATGGAAGCCGGTCTTCCTGTCATCAGTTACGACTGTCCTAAAGGGCCTTCCGAACTGGTCACGATCGGAGCGAACGGCTACCTTGCAAAAGTCGGAGACACGATGACACTGGCGCAAGGAATATGCAGTGTCATCAGCAACGAGGAACTCAGGAAACGCTTCGGGGCGGAATCCAAAAGACGAGCCGGAGACTTCACGCTGGAAAAGACGATGAAGAAGTGGGACGATCTCTTCAGAGACTGTAAGTCAAAGTCTTAACAACAAGTGATCACTTCTCGAACAAGGACTTCTCAGGCAGGATGACATTAAATGATTCCTCCAGAGATGACATCACCTGATCATAGTTCCGGATGTGAACGTTATCATTCAGGCAGACAAGCCTGTACTTCCCTTCCCTGACAGCCTCGATCGCCTTTCCTGGCTTCATGATCAGAGGGAACATCTTTGTGTCATCGTAAGTGTTGTATGGAACAAAGTTCCCTTCGCAGATCTGCCAAGTGCGGAACAGTTCCTGAGTGTAATCCTCCGGACTCCTGAACCGGTTGGCGGACACACGGGTAAGTTCATCGCCGGCATATTCCCAGACCTCCTCAAAAGTGGATTTCAAGTACGGTTGGGCATTATGCGGAATCCTAAGTGTTATGAATTTGCCGTAAGGCTTCAGCAACTTCGTGAGCCAGCTCTTGCCACCATAGACAGGAGAGAACCACTTGTCGTGATGCTCGCGCAGAACCGTCTTCTTGTCAAATCTCTCATTGATGATCCGGACATTGTTCTCCAGACACTTGGACCAGAGGCTGGCTCCGGTGTTCATCCTGAAGACCGCGATGTCGGTCGGGAAGCCATTCTGGAAAAACCTTTCCGGAGGTGTCGGGGCAGTCATGTAGAAATCATCGTTAAAATAGACGAAATGTTCGGCGAGATCCGGAATCTTATGCAGGTACAACTCGATCAGTGAAGAGTTGAACACAGGAAGAAACCTTTCCGGAATATAATCCCGATGGCTGACAAGATGCAGTTTCGGGTTGTTCTCATCCAGCCACTCCGGCTTCTGGCCACAGGTCACAAAATGCACCTTTCGCACCCACGGGGCGAACTTGTCAATGCCTCTGAACCAATATTTCAGCAAACCGTAATCCCTGAAACGGGCCTCGGAGAACTGGTTCTTGGAGTTGTCAATCTTGCCTGAATACTTGGCGAAATCAGCCTTCCAGGCCGGATCGTTCATGTCGACCCATGTAACTACAAAATCAATGTCCATAACAACTAATCCAACAGATAAACGGTAAGGTCGTGGCATTTGCGCTTGTTTTCAGGCGGCAGGGTCATGTAGTCCCCGAACTCCTGCGAAAGCCAGTCATCCCAGCGGCGGAATGCCTTGAAGCGGCAACCTTCGAACTCCAGGTCGACATAATCCTCAAGCATATTCCTTTCGAATATTTCCCTTGTGCCGTTGTAGGTGACGGAGACGGCCCCGGCGAGGCGCGAGGTCCCGTAAGGATATTTCCGGACCTCGGCGTCAATCTTTTTCCACCAATATTCAGCACCTCTGGCATGCGCCTCAAGCTTTGAGAACAACGGCTGATGGAAGTTGAACAGGTCGAACCTTGTGCCGCAGATGTTGAGCCTGTGCGACCAATGCGTCAATTGATGTTCCCTCTTCCTCTGGAGTTCAGGGTCTTCAGGCTTGCCGTCCATCGGGAATATGTCGATGTTGAGGCCGAAGTCATATTCATAGCCACGTCCCTGAAGGCTCTTGGTCTTGACATCCTCTACCTTGGAGAAAAAATGAACGAAGCGGTCGCCTTTCACTCCCTCCCTATGGCAAAGGCAGCGGTAACGCGAGCCGGGCTCCTTTCCGAACGTGGAGACAAAACGCTCATAATCAGGCCTTGGCATCAGAAGGTCTATGTCATCGTCCCAAGGGATGAAGCCTTTGTGACGCACGGCCCCGAGGAGGGTTCCGTAGGCCATGGAATACCTGATTCCCTCCTTGGCGCAGAAGGAATCCACTGCCTTGAGTATGTCGAGGAGATAAAGTTGGATCTCCCTGTGAGACAATTTTTGCATAATACGTTCAAAATATAGCCCGATGTTCACAAATATAACTGATTTTTGTTAAATTTGCGTAATCTGTAGCAAACCGAGTATGCATTCTTATGTTTTTCCAGGCGACCTGGACAAGGAAATAGCGGCGATCGGATCTCAGCCGATCCCCTACATGAGAACCGACGAGTTCTCTGAAATCAATCTCGAATCCGAAGGAATCCTTCTGGATCTGATTCATTGCAAGGGAGGTAGAGCCATCATCTACACAGGTTCCGGTACCGGGGCGATGAGCGCGGTCGTGGAGAACTACGTCAGCACGAAGAGGAAAGCGATAGCGATAAACGGTGGCTCATTCGGCAAGCGTTGGGTCTCTCTCTGTGAGTATTACGGAGTTCCGGTTGTTGACTTCAAGGTTCCGTTCGCCAAGGACATCGATTATGAAGAATTGGAGCGGACCGTGGAGACGGAACGTCCGGAAGTGTTCCTCTGCCAGCACCACGAGACCTCGACCGGCCAACTTTTCAACCTTGAGAAGATTTCCAGAATATGCCGCAGGCACAACGTCTCGCTTGTTGTCGATGTGATCAGCTCATTCCTCGCCGAGGCTCTGGACATGGACGCGCTCGGAATCGACATCTGCGTCACAAGCACGCAGAAAGGTCTCAACATCCCTCCGGGGCTGTCCATCCTGTTCATCAGCAAAAGGTTGGAGGGTTATGAATATGCCCACAGAGGTTACTACTGGGACTTCGAGGACAACCTGAGCAACCTCAAGAGAGGACAGACTCCATTCAGTCCGGCGACCCTCATCTACCTCCAGCTCAACGCAAGGCTGAGGCAGCTCAAGGGACAGGGAGGAGAGGCCTGCAACATCTCTCTGGTGCGCCACAGAGCCGGAGTGTTCCGCGAGGAATGCCGGAAATACGGATGGACAATGCCGGCGGAGAATCCGTCTTACGCCATCACGGCCATCCAGACCAAGGACATGAGCGAGCGCAGGATATTCAGAGGCCTGATCGAGCGTTACGGGACTTACATCATGCCAGGCTCAATCCCTGGATTCTACAGGATCTCCCACATGGGCCTCCAGACCGATGAGGAGCTCCGCACTCTCGCAGAACGCATCCATTTGATCGAATCCGAAATCGTTTGATGAAAAAGGTTATCACTTACGGGACTTTCGATGTCCTGCATCAAGGGCACATCAACCTGCTCCGCCGGGCAAAAGAACTCGGCGACTGGCTTATCGTAGGCGTGACGACCGACAACTTCGACCTTGAGCGCGGAAAGATGAACACGAGGGACAGCGTGATGAAGCGTGTCCAGGCAGTAAAGGAGACAGGTTACGCGGACGAGGTGATCATCGAGGAGTACAAAGGGCAGAAGATCGATGACATCCAGAAGTACAATGTGGATGTCTTCGCCATAGGATCCGACTGGGAAGGTTACTTCGACTATCTCAAGGAGTTTTGCGAGGTGGTCTATCTGCCCCGCACCCAAGGGATCTCCAGCACGATGCTCAGAGAGGAGCAGATTTCCGTCAGGATAGGAATGATCGGCACGGGAAGCATAGCGGGAAGATTCGTCCCGGAGGCCAAGTATGTCAGCGGCAACACGATCAGCGCGGTCTATAATCCTGACCACGAGGAATGCGAGGCGTTCCGCGCGGCCAATGGAATACCGC
The DNA here is from genome assembly GCA_934698975.1 of uncultured Bacteroidales bacterium. GTDB lineage: Bacteria > Bacteroidota > Bacteroidia > Bacteroidales > UBA932 > Cryptobacteroides. Next base: position 25,092 of record CAKUVR010000014.1, on the reverse strand, counting down.
TGGCGGCACGGACACTTGAGGAGCTGTTGGCGAATTGCGACGCGGTGTATGTCGCGTCACCTCACTACACTCATTTTGAATATGCAAGGGCGGCTCTCCTTGCCGGGAAACACGTACTGTGCGAGACCCCTTTCGTCCTGCACCTCGCTGAGGCCGAGGAGATGTTCTCCATCGCCGAGGCCAATGGAAAGACCCTGATGGTGGCACACAAGACCGCCTATTGCCCGGCCTTCAGACACCTATTCTCAATGCTGAAATCCGGCGTGATCGGAAAGATCGTGGACATCAACGCATCAGTCACGACCCTCACCAACGAGAAGTCCTCCAAACTGGACCACTCAAGATTCGGAGGCAGCATGAACGAGAACGCATGCTTCCCTCTCCTTCCGATCATCAAACTGCTCGGGCGTGATGTGCGGAACGTGAACTTCTATTCCATAATGAAGAACGATGTGGACATGTACACCAAGGCTGTGTTCCGTTACGACAGCGCCACCGCCTCTTTCCAAGTCGGACTTGGGGCAAAGACCGAGGGGAATATGGTCATCTCAGGGACCAAGGGCTACATCTATGTCCCGGCCCCGTGGTGGAAGACGGACTATTTCGAGCAAAGGTTCGAGGATCAGAACCAGAACAGAAAGTGTTTCTACCCGTTCATGGGCGAAGGGCTAAGGTATGAGATCCGGGAGTTCATCTCACACATACTCAATCCTGAGCAACGTCTCTACCTTTTGTCCAAAGAGGAAATCCTGAAGATGACTCAGATCCAGGAAGACTACATCAACGGGAAGAACGTATACAAATTAAGTTAAAACTGCAATGAGACAACTCACTCTCCGCGAACTCCAACAGTTCAGCCTTGGCATATTGAAGGATGTGGCCGGATTCTGCGAAAGTAACGGGATAAGATATTCATTGGGATACGGCACTCTGCTTGGCGCTGTACGGCACAAGGGATTCATCCCATGGGATGACGACGTTGACATCATGATGCCGAGAGAGGACTATGAAAGGTTCAGGGCCACCTACCGTTCGGACAGATATTCATTCATAGACAGCCGTAACACCCCTGACTGCTACATAGCTTTCGGAAGAGTCTGTGACACGGAAAAGACCCTCGCTTCCAGTAGCATTCCTTGGGTAATGTGCGATGTCGGGGTCTGGATCGACATATTCCCGATTGACAGGGTCCCGGATGACAAGGAGACCTTTGATCGAATCTATGATTCTCTGCTGCTACTCATGAAGTTCAATGTCGGGATACGCAGGGTACACACAATCTCCTCTTCCAGATTTCCCATAAGGAAAAGGCTTAAAATATGGACGTTGAAAAGGACTCATCCTCGCCTTATCAAGCGCGACCCGGCGGACATTGTCAAGGACATGAACACACTCATCTCCCTGGTTTCCCCTAAGGAGAGCCGGCATTGGTCACAGCTCACCTGCCCAGAGCTTGGCGCCAACGAGTTCTTTGAGGAAGATGAGATCAATGAATATGTCAAGTTGGAATTTGAAGGTTGTGAGTTTTTAGTCTGGAAAGGCTATGACAAGATTCTGAGGGACTCCTATGGCGATTTCATGCAGCTTCCGCCGAAAAACAAGCGCAAGCCTCTTCAGAACTACATTTCATTCTACTGGAAATGAAAAAAGAGTCCCGGGAGTTATCCCGAGGAATATGCAATATTTAGGGTAATGAAAACCAATTCACTTATCGGGCTTGCGGCACTTCCGGTAGTGGCAGGAGTGACATGCGCTGATGCGAAGGTTCACAAACCACAGAAGCCCAACATCCTGCTTATCATAGCCGACGACTTGGGAATAGGCGATGTGAGCGCATACGGATACGGTGCGATACCTACACCACACATTGATTCGCTGGCGTCAGACGGTGTGCTTTTCAACAACGCATACGCGACATCGGCCACGTCAACTCCAAGTCGCTACGGTCTCCTTACCGGAGAATATCCGTGGAGGAACAAAGACGCCAGAATCCTTCCGGGCGACGCCCCTCTGCTGATATCCACGGACATGCCCACAATCCCAAAGATGATGCAGGCCAACGGCTACCAGACAGGTGCGATAGGCAAATGGCATCTAGGCATGGGCAATGGGAACATTGACTGGAACAAACACATCTATCCTTGCGCCAATGACATAGGATTTGACTATTCATGTCTTATCGCCGCGACCAATGACAGGGTTCCGACAGTCTATGTGGAGAACGGTGATGTCCTGAACCTTGATCCTGACGACCCGATTGAAGTCAGTTACAAACACAACTTTCCGGGAGAACCTGATGGGGAAAAAGATCTGGACATGATACGGATGATGTGGGATCATCATCACAATGAGGCCATCATCAACGGAATACCTCGCATCGGGTATATGCGCGGCGGACAGAAGGCCCGATGGGTGGACGAGGACATGGCGGATTATTTCGTGGATAAGGTTAAGAATTACATCGACACTCGCGATGAGAGCAAACCGTTCTTCCTCTATTATGGCCTTCATCAGCCTCACGTTCCGCGTACCCCTAACCAAAGGTTTGTGGGAGCCACGAATCTCGGCCCGAGAGGCGATGCGGTCGTTGAAGCCGACTGGTGTGTGGGAGAGGTTCTTGGCTATTTGAAGAAAAAGGGCATACTCGACAACACGCTCGTGATTTTCACCTCTGACAACGGGCCGGTCCTCCAGGACGGCTACATCGATCAGGCTTACGAGCATAAAGAAGACCATGATGCCTACGGAAAACTTAGAGGCGGGAAATACAGCCTATATGACGGAGGCGCCCATGTCCCGATGATAATATGGTGGAAAGGACATACACGCAGGATGGTTTCGGACGAACTCGTCTCTCAACTCGACTATTATGCGTCTCTGGCATCATTGATTGGTGCGGAAATCCCTGACAAACTTGATTCCCAAAACTATCTGAATGCGCTGCTCGGCAAAGGCAAGGGACGAGAATCACTGATTGTCGAGGCCAAGAGTCGTCTTGCGATGCGGAAGGGGAACTACATCATGATCCCGCCGTACTATGGCCCGACATACAGAAAGACGAAAAAGGTGGATCTTGGCAATGTTCCCAACTATGTTTTGTTCAACGTTGTCAACGACAGGATGCAACAGCATGACATCGCCGCTGAGAAACCCAAAATCCTGGAAGAGATGAAGAAGGAATTCCACGGCTTCGTCGGATCCTACTACGACATCGACATCACAAAGAAGGTGAAGAATTATTAAATGTAAAAAAAGACGCTCCCTGAATGATTCCGGGAGCGCTTTTTTCATTATAGGGATTTCCTGAGTTTACTTGGAAATCTTGATGTTGTCAAGGAAGAAACGGCCGGCCCCACCGACGTTGTAATCGTACTCTCCGTTGTAATTTCCGGCGGAATCCTTCTTAAGGACTCGGTACATAACAATCACAAGCCTGGTGTTTGATGAGGCACCATTGATCTTGACTGAAGAATGTGTCCAGAACATCTGATCATTAGGCTGGTTATTCTCAAGCAGGTCACTATACTTTGTTCCGTTGCCGAACTGTCCGTCACCTTCTACGACAACGACAAGTTTGGTGTCATCAATAGCGCCGGAGCCTTGTGCCATCGCAGCCCAATCAAACTCAAGCTCTATATTTGAGGTGCTGGCAAGATCAAGTTTAGGAAGGCGGATTGATGTGTTATGCCCGCCGGTCCTGCCAAACTTAAGGTATTGTGGCTGCAGATACACAACCTTCTCCGCTGAGCACATATCCTCATAACCTCTTGTCGCCAAATCAGCAAGCAACGCTGTCTGCCAGTCAGCTGTTCCATAGATGTTCGGGGCCGCCGCGCTCTTGTCATTCTTACCGACCGTGTCGCCGACTTTTCCTTCACCGGCAGCGTCAACATACTGCTGGAGCCAGCTGAAGTCATCCTCGAAAATCACACCGGACGCACTCTCACCCTTCTTGATGGTAGGCTGCTTGTCAGGATCGTTAGGGTCTGTCACGGAAAGGCGGGCGGAACCACCGTTTCTGGTAGCAAGCTTGCCACCTTTGGCCTGCCAGTTCGCCGCACAGACGAAGCGGAACTCGTGTGACGGTGTCGCGTTCTGATAAGTGACAGTGGTGTTGACAAAGACATTCGTGCTGCCATCAGCATTCATAGCGTGAGTATAGACGATCTCCTCGCCCGGCTCATTTGTCGTGAGCGGAGTTCCGGCCACCTTCCATTCTGCGCCGTCAAGATATTCAAGCCTCCAGAACTTGTGCCCGGTGGCAGATGTTCTGGTCTCGAAGGAGATTGTCACAGCATCACCAGCCTTCGCAGCCGCGTTTGTGCAGAAATACCAGTAATCTCCAGGCCAAGGACCGGTAACACGCGGATTGTTTGCGCTTACGTCAAGCTTGTACTTGCTGTTGCTGTTGGTATTCTCAAGATCGAAAGGAACATATTCAATATACCCCTCGTTCTCGACAGGCATCACCTTGCCTTCCTTAGGGAAAGTTTCCTTGAAGTTGATGTCGTCAGTTCCAAGGGTCCACTTGACAGGCAGTTTGCCCGTGCCGGCGGCAGCACCTTTGTCCTCGAAGCTCACAGCATTGATATTGACTACAGGTGCGGCCACACCAGCAAAATAGCCATAGACAACGACATTGTGGTTGTTGAGTTTGGCCACCTCAAGACTTGCAGGAGCGTCAAGAATGTTCACACGCATCTCAGCTCCCTCGACTGTGAGGTTGTTGCCTTTAAGGTTTCCACTGACCTTGATGTATTCCCTTGAGGATGAGGTGTATGTGTCAAGAGTGCCAGTGATGTCAACAGCATCCGGATAGACAACAGTTGAGTTATCAGACAGGATAAGTTTGTCGCAGACTGAGATGACAGGGAGTTTGTTCTCTGACTCCTTGGTTCCCCAGATCTCGGCGTTGTCACCGATCTTGGCTTCCTCTGAAGTAAGAACATAGATAGCCTTTGAGCCATCAGAGGCAATAAAACCTTTCGTTGTCAGAGCGGTGACCTGTGAGGTCTTGATGATCACGACAGACTCATCTTCAAGATCAGCGGCCTGAGAGACTGTCACCTCTGCGACATCACGGAACTTGTCACCTTTCTGATTGACGATGACTGTGGAACGACTCGCGAGAGTGCTACCGTGAAAGACCAGTTCCGCCTTGCGAGGGTTGTCCAGAGAGCCGCCACGGACGTTGTCGCTGACCGAGACAGTCACATCCGTCGTCCCAGTGCCTGTGGTAGGATTGATTGTCACCCACTCAGGGACATCAGCGGTCCAAGTCTTGTCGGAATAGACCGTGATAATCTGCTCAGGTGCACCCTGGCCATCGAAAGTCAAGGATGTGGCGCTCGCCATTACGGCCTTGGCGACATCCAGTTCCTCGTCTTCGCACCCGGAAAACATCACCGATGCAGACAGAAGAGCAATGAATATTCTATTAAATAATTTCATAATGTCTAACTTTATTTGGTTGTCTCCTCCTCGTCATCAGTCTTAGCATCCACCCAACCAGGGTTCTGAACAAGGTTTGGATTCAATGTGCGCTCATTGGTTGGAATAGGGTAAAGATAGTCCCTGTTCTCATCAAATACGTGCTGGAGTCCCTGCTGAGGGTCAACATACCCCTTATTGCCATCCGAGAGAATCACTCCCTGCTTGTCGCCAATCTTAAGGAAAACAATATCCTTCACCGATGAGCTTGGCTTGGTGTCACCTTCATAAAGGCAGACATCAGCGACATTGTCACCAGTCAAGTCATACTCGCCAGGACCTGGAAAATACATTCCGTACATTTCCTGCTCGATGCACTTGCCTTCCTTCCATCTCATAAGATCGTCCCAGCGGTGTCCCTCCTGGGCAAGCTCTACGGAACGCTCCCTGCGGATCTCAAGGATGACACCCTCATTGGCGCCGCTGACATTCATGTAGCCATACTGCTCAGACTTCAAGTACCAATCTGGTTTCTCGTTGGCTGCCTGAAGGCTAAGATGCGGCATCTTCACCCTGTCCCTAAGCACATTGATGGAGATGTCAAGATCATCCTGAGTGATCGTGCCGAGTTCGGCCAGAGCTTCCGCATAGATGAGAAGGGTCTCACCATACCTGAACACAGGCATGTCATTATAAGAGGATGTAACCCTATAGACATCAGGAAGATTGACGTCCATCAGATACTTGGAGATCTGGAATCCGGTAGAGCTGCTTCCGAAATCAGGGGCAAGGATTTCCGTGGCGCCTGGGCGCTTGAAGCCAGGTGTGACAGTGCAGTAAGCAAGACGTGGATCCCTGTCTGCGACTTCCTCTTTATACTGAAGAGTCTGCCATCCGGCCTTGTCAGTGAAGCGGGATCCATCCTTCATAAGGAAGCTGTCGACGAACTTCTTCGTAAGGCCAGGGCAACCCTGTGTGGGCATAGTGGCGAAAGCGCAGGAATTGTTTCTGATGTTCAATCCTCTGTCATTCTTGATCGCAAGTATGAACTCATTCTGATCAGCGTCCACATTGGCGAACAGTGCGCGGTAATCTTTCGCAAGCTTGTATTTGCCGCCGTCCATAATCTGCTTGGCGGCCTCGGCGGCCTTAGTCAGATAGAAGTTGGCATCGTTGCCATCAAGCTGAATGTTATGATATTTCCTGTAAGTTCCCTCATAGAGACAGAACTTAGCCTTGAGCATCAAGGCGGACCACTTGTTGACACGGTACGTGCTGACATCCGATGGGAGGTTCTCGATGGCGAAATCGATGTCCTCAAGCATCTTGGTCATCACAAGTTCTCTGGAATCTCTCGGATTGTACAGAGCCTCGTCTGAGGATCCAAGCTCGACATCGATCCACGGAACGTCACCGAAACGCTTCACCTTGTTATAATAGAAGTATGCCCTGAAGAATCTCGCGACCGCTGAATATTTGGCGACTGCAGCCTTATCAGAACAGTTGTCAATATGACCAAGCAAGGTGTTTATCTTACGCAAGACTCCCCAGCTCCAACCGCCTCCGGTAGAAGGGACAACACGGAAATTTCCTCCGTGAAGCTCATTGGACAGGTTGTTGTTGATGTAATGATCACTCTGCTGGTCAAACGGAGACTTGTCAAGTATCTTAAGGTAGAACTCGTCAGAGAACAGCCTCAAGTCGGTCTCGTTACGGAAATAGTTTTCAGGAGCCATTGTGTCCTTTGGTGTCTTGTCAAGGATGTTGTCGCAGGATGACATCCCGAACATAGCGAGAGCGGCTAATATTATTGTGATTTTTTTCATTGCTGCCGTGATTTTAGAATGTAATGTCAATACCGAACATCATTGTCTTCTGCCAAGGATAGGCCATGTGGTCCCTCGCGTCATTAGAGCTGGTCTTCCTTCTGAAAGCGGACTCCGGATCAATGTACTTTGAATGCTTGGCCAAAGGTGACCAATAGGCAAGATTCTCACCAGAGAAGTAAACACGGACCTTGTCCAGACCTATCTTCTTGGTTATGAAACCAGGAACAGTGTAGCCAAATGTCAGGTTCTTCAATCTGAGATAGCGGATGTTCTGAAGGTAACGGCTGTTGACCTTGCTAAGCTCACCACCTGTCGCTGAATATGAACGCGGCCTCGGGAAATAGGCGTCAGGATTATCCTCTGCCCAACAGTTGTCAAGGAAATTCTTCGGCAAGAATGATACGTAGGAATATGAGTACGGTCCCCAGAAGGACATATTCATTCCGGCAGGATACCAATAGTGGTTACCGGTTCCCTGGAAAAATGCGGAGAAGTCAAAGCCCATCCAGTCGAAGCCAAATGTGAAGCCATACTGGAGACTGGCAAGAGAGTTGCCAAGGATCTTCTGATCTCCAGGTTTGGCAACGGTGTTGTCGCCGATTGTGAGTTTGCCATCACCATCAAGATCCACATACTTCAGGTCACCCGCAAGGAAACCACCGGTCATACGGCCATTGATGATGCTGCAGTCCAGGACATTCTTGGTATATTCCTGAGCCTCCTCATCTGTCTTGAACAATCCGTCAACCTCGAAGCCCCAGATGTCTCCAAGGCGCTGTCCTTCGTAATAGTTGGACAGAATCTTATCCTTGTTGTCAAACTTGGTGATGTAAGACCTGTAATCACTCAATGTCGCTCTTACGTTATAGTTGAAAGGCTTCCCGAGAATCTGGATCTGATCCCTCCAGCCAAGAGAAAGCTCATAGCCATAAGTTCTGAGGTCGGCGGCGTTCATTCTTGGAACGGAAGCGCCATACACGCCAGGAAGCTGTTTTCCTGCGGTAAGCATGTCCTTTGTGTCTCTGATGTAGGCTTCGGCCGTGAAATCGAGACGGGAATTGAACATGGCGGCATCCAATCCAAGATTGTACTGAACCGCCGTCTCCCATGTCAGGTCAGAAGCATTCGGAGCCGAGATCGTTGAATATTTAGGATGGGTAGTCCCCTCTCCGAAGGAGAAGGCGTCGTCCCCTGAGAATGTCTTGTTCTCAATCTGTCTGAGGTAGGTGTAATAGCCACCGTTGCTGGCCTTCACATTCTGGTTGCCGATGCTTCCGACAGACGCCCTGAGCTTGAGATAGTCCATTGTGCTCTTCACACCCTCAAAGAATGGCTCCTCACTGATTCTCCAACCGGCTGACGCAGAAGGGAAGAAACCCCATCTGTGTCCAGGGGCGAAACGTGAGGTTCCGTCATAACGTCCGGAAGCCTCGAAGAGATACTTGCCTTTGTAGTCATAATTGACACGTCCGAAGAAACCGACAAGAGCGTAGTCATTGAAACCACCGGACACTGTCGTTAGGATGTCTCCATCGCTGTTCGGGCCGACAAGGTTGAGATCAGACAGATCCTCGGAAAGCAGGTTCTGTCCCGTGGCTCCGACACTCTTGCTGTTCCAATCCTCGATGTTTGTTCCAATAACGGCGCTCAGGTGATGAGCGTTATTGAATGTGTCATCATAAGACGCATAGACATTGTAAGCGTAGTACTGGCTGGTTCCTATGCTTTCTTTCAGATGGTCCTCACCGGCTCCTGTCTCGTAGTACTCCATCTCTGCGTCAGGATATCTGCGATAAGGCATCTTGACCTGCCTGTAGGAATTTCTGTTCTGGTAGATCCTGTAAGTGAAGTTGGCGGTAAGTGTCACCTGTTTGATAGGGGTGATCTTCAATTCCGTCATATTCGAGAAGTCTGTCTTTCGCTCAACGTTATAGTCACCGATGGAGAACATGATATGACGCCCGTTGGCGATGTTGTAGTTGCCGGAGATCATCGGTGTTCCGTAAGTGTACGAACCGTCCGGATTGGTAAGAGGGAAAGCGGCAAGAGCGTGACGTGAAGCGTATGAGAACGAATCCTGAACATTATCTCCTCCAGGGAATGTATAACGCGAGCTGAAGAATGACGTGTTGTTGGACAGGCTCATGTACTTGTTGATCTTGAAGTCAATCTTAGACCTGAGGTTATACTTGTTATAGACATCAGGATTGATGTTGATGATACCTTCCTGACGGTCATAGGCACCTGAAAGGTAATACTTGACATCCTTGGTTCCTCCGCTGATGGAGACACTGTGCTGCTGCACAGGATGCTCGTCACGATAAAGCTCGTGATACCAGTCGGTGTTGCAGTAATAAACCCACTGTTTCTTTCCGTTGCGGACATCCTCGACAATCCAAGGACGGTCAGGGTTCTCGGTCTTGTCGTTGACACGGGCGAGAAGCTGCATCATATCAGCATCCGTATAGGTTGTATATTTCTTTCCGGCATCAGCCATCCAGAATTTGTCGATGGTGTAGACAGACCAGTAGCCACGATCCTCATAGTCTGTGGATGTGGTAGGAGCCTCCCAGCCCCATCTGCCGCTGTACTTGACAGTAGCCTTTCCATCCTTTGACTCACCGCTCTTGGTCGTGATGAGAATCACACCGTAAGCTGCGCGGGCACCATAAATCGCCGCCGCTGCCGCATCCTTGATGACAGATATGCTCGCGACATCGTTGGAGTTCACACGGCTCAAGTCTCCGATGGCGCCATCAATTACCACAATCGGAGAAGCATCGTTGATGGAGGTTATACCTCTGATGTTGATGGATCCTGAACTACCAGGGTTACCAGCGGAAGTGGAGATATTCAATCCCGGCACCGCTCCCTGAAGCATGTTCGTAAGCGAATGGGCAGTTCTATTCTCCAGTTCTTTAGGGCTCACAGTGGTGATCGCTCCAGTCAAATTGACTTTCTTCTGGGTACCATAGCCTACAACTACGGTCTCGTTCAATGTCAGATTATCCTCCTCAAGGACAATCGACACGGAAGATCTGGTTGAAGGAACGGATACTTTTCTTGTAACGTAACCAAGGGACGTGACCTCAAGCGTCACATTCCCAGCGGGCACCCTCAAAGAAAAGCTTCCGTCATCGGATGTCATCGTACCATTGTTGGTTCCTTCAACAATGACAGCGACTCCGACAAGAGGTTGCTGGGCAGCGTCGAGAACTTTTCCCGACACCTCCCTCTGGTTCTGGGCGAAGGCCGCCGTAAGGCAGGTAAACGCTAGAATCAGAGAGGCAGCAATTGATTTGATTACTCTCATAAGAATTGATGATTTAGTTAGTGTTTATAAAACTCGAAGTTTGATTATTTCTTGAAATCGTCCAGATTGAACTCCTTTGGGCGGGCCATATTCTCTATGTAGACGTTTCCGAACTCGTCCGTCACCTTGATGGTGAGATCCGTGTCGGCATCCGGCGCGGTCACCTTGAAGAAATGGTGCCATCTCTCAGTGATGAAGTTAGGCTTGCTGGACGCTCCTTTGAACCTTTTGACAGAGAGGGCGGCGATGTGTGCCGGATCGTAAGCGGAAGTCCTTGTCCATTTAAGTTCATTTCCTTTCTCGTCCGTGACGCTCAGTTTCCAATTCGAGTTCCAGTTCCAGATGTTAAGCAGGACCACGTTCTTTTCCGTTCCTGAATATGCGTCAACATATTTTCCGAACTCAGACTTCAGGCTGGCAGCCATATTCGGAACATCATCGTAGGAGAAGCGGACCTTATTAAGGTCGTAGGACCTGAACTGATAGCTCTCATCCCAAGCGGTAGCCTTGAACTTCCATTGGAAATCGGTTCCATTGATGTCCCAGATGCTATAGCCGGCAGGAGAACCGTCCGTGCCAAGATAGACACCCGGTGTCAGATTTCCAGACCACCACCATGATCCGCAGATAGAGCCGGCGTTATGCTCGTAGAAATTCTCCGCACCGAACTTGACGGATTCGGTAGGGTTTATATTATAGATCACGTGTGTGTGTCCTGTTACAAAATGCACCTTATAGCCTTTCAAGACATCGAACAGCTGCGACACACTGCCGACCGCGGTCTTGTAGGTGTCTCCCGCTATAGGGCTGAATATCTGAGCGTGGGTCGTGAGAATCAACGGAGTGGATTTGTCAACATAACTCAAATCCTTCTCCAACCATTCAAGCTGCTCGGACGTGAAGGTCTTGACATAATCCCTGTTGTCGCCAACATATTTAGAACAGTCAATGTCATCCAGCACAACATAATGTACCTTGCCTATGTTGAATGAATAATATGTAGGGGCGATCTCCCTGACATATCGGGCTGACGCGTCATAGTCTGCGCCGAATGTGCCAATTGCTCCCTTAAGCATATAGTCATTGTCGTGGTTGCCCATCGTGTGGAAAATCTGGATGCCGCTTACCTGTCCGTTGATCTCATCAAGATACTGCGGGAAAGAGTAGCTCCTGTCATACCAAAAGATGTCCCACGTCATATCGCCCAAAGTCATCGCATAGATCTTTTCGGATTTGTGGTTGTTCCGGTAAGAGTTGAAATCTTTCGCAAACACCGCGAACTGTGCCTTGTCATTGGTCCTGTTGGCAAGATGCATGTCCCCGAGGAACAGCATCTTGTGCTTGCTTTGGTCTCCGACGTAGGTCAACTCAAAGTCCTGCCTTTCCACACTCGACGCATCGGCTCCCAAATATGCGTGGAACTGTGGCAACACACCTTTGGAAGGCACTTCATAACCACTTGGAACAGAGATGAAAACATAGTTCCATTTCTTGGCTGACGGGAGCTGGTATATTCCTTTACTGTCAGTCTTTGTGACAAGTACTCCGTCAGAGACAACCACATCCGGCACACCTTTATCACCACAAGTGACAACGCCCCAGACCGTAGTGCCCTTGTCAGGGGTGAAGTCTATGGACTTGACAATGCTCAGGACAGTGTTTCCGCAAGATTTTTTCCGCTGTCCGCGCTTCAGGAAGACCTGATAGCTGCCGGAAGTGGCCGACTTGAACAACCTGACAGAAAACTTCTCGGCAGAGACGCTCTCTATATTGCAATTAAAGGAGATGCCATCAGATGCGGTCATCATAAAGACATCGCTTTGGAGTGGAGCCCTGCCGTCTTTCACCACAAACTCAATCAGATCTTCAGGAGCAGCCTCTATCCTGCTCGGAAGGACAAAGCTGACATCAAAATCATCGGCTGAGGGAGTCTCGCCTCCAGATCCTCCACATTGGACCAAAGTCACGCACCCTAAAATACCCAAAAGAATGGATGTCAACAATTTGCAAAAGTAGTTTTTTTTCATATTTGAATATTACAGTTTTGGAACTGTTTTAAACTAAAAAAAGCAGATTCTTCGTTAAACGTACAGTTTAGCAAAACCTAAGCGTTGGACTTAGCCAGATTCCTTTCGCTCCTTATTAGAAGGGCGCAGAGGAAGACTCCGATGAGGGCGCCAACGGCTACGGAGAGCATGGCGGTGTCCCAAGAGGAGCCGACAGCGATTCTACCGACTAGAATCTTGGAGCAGACAGCGTCTCCGAGGAGGTAACCGAACAGGCCTACAAAGCCAGCTGCGGTTCCGGCGGCGTTCTTAGGCACGAGGTTCAGGGCTTGAACTCCGGTTAGGGCCACAGGGCCGTAGATGAAGAAGCCGATAAGGCACAACGCAATGTAGATCAAGGTCTTCTGTAAGGCCGGAGAAGCAGCGATGACTCCTGAACCGACCATCCAATAGAGAAGGACACCGAGCAGACAGAAGAACATGCAGATCACGTTCATAGGGGCGCAGCGGCCTTTGAATATCTTGGATGTGGCCCAGCCGCAGGCAAGCGTGCCGACAGCGCCTACTATGTTGTGCACTGAGAATGCCACCTTGCTCTCGGCGGCGGTCATGATGGACTTTTCCTGAAGATAGGTCGGAGCCCAGTCACCGATGCCGTAGCGGACCATATAGACAGCCACATTAGAGATGGCAACGATCCACAGAAGCTTGTTCTTGAACACATAGTCCACAAACAGGGTCTTGAACGGAAGTTTCTCGTCAGCGGAGCCCTTGGACTTGATTCCGGACCAGTCCTTTCTCCAGTCTTGGACGGAAGGCAGACCACAAGACTCAGGCGTGTCACGGATGGCCCACCAGCAGAAGACTGCGATGAGAAGAGCCACGACAGCAGGGAATATGAAGTCTCCCCTCCAGCTCTGCGCCACGCCGCAAGCGTCAAAAATCATCACTCCGGCGATGGCGAGGAAGCCAAGCGAGAAACTTCCGATGGTGTGGGAGACATTCCACACGCTCATCTTGAAGCTTCGTTCGTTCTGGCTGAACCAATGCGCCATGATCCTGCCGCAAGGAGGCCATCCGAAGCCGCTCAACCAGCCGACCACAAGCATGAGTGTGAATATGATGGCGGTGTTCACCGCTGTGTTCGCTCCAAAAGGAATCACACCGGTGAGGATCATCGTCAGAGCCGAGAGCACAAGGCCGACGCAAAGGAATTTTCTTGCGTCAGACCTGTCGGAAACACTTCCCATGATGAATTTGGAGAAGGCGTAGGCAATGGATACCGCAGACATCGCAAGTCCGGCCTTACCGGCGTCAATGATTCCGTCATGGATCATGTCCGGAGCCGCGAGCGATAGATTTTTGCGTACAAGGTAATAGGCCGCATAGCCGAAAAATGCACCCAGAAAGACCTTGGTACGCATTGCCTTATAGGTTTTGTCCACCTTGTCTTCTGCCAAGGGTTTTCCCGCCTTTGGCGGGTCAAGAAAACGTGACATTAATATTTTTCTTTTAATATTATAACATTTTAATCTTACAAATTTATCCATTTTAGTCATAAAAGCAAAATTATTGTTTGCCATCCCGACAGGGGCAGGGTCAAATGACAGAAATTTGAATAAAGTTCCAAAAGCATTATCTTTGCCCGGCGATTTCGCGGCAGCCAAGAAGCAAATGGTTCTTTGGGCAGACGCAAAATAAGCAGACAATCCATAGTGTTGTCATGCCTTATCAAATCGCGGCATCAGGATAACCGGTCAATATGAATATAAAATGAAAGAATACAACTACGTTTCCGCTGACGATGCGGTCAAGGCCATAAAGTCAGGCGATAATATTCATTTAAGCAGTGTGGCGAGTGTACCGCACATTTTGATTGACGCTCTTGTGCGCAGGGCAGATGCCGGAGAGGTCGAGGATCTGCATTTCCACCACTTCCACACCGAAGGGCCGGCTCCATATTCAGATCCAAAATATTCAGGAATCTTCTTTGAGCAGGGGTTCTTTATCGGCCCGAATGTGCGCCCTAACGTGAATTCTGGGTACGCTGACTATGTGCCGGTGCATCTTGGCGAGTCTCAGAAACTTTACCGCAGTGGAGCGATCAAACTTGGTGCCGCCTTGGTTCAGGTGTCGCTTCCGGACGATAACGGAATGGTGTCGCTTGGAACATCCGTTGACTGCTCTTTGGCTGCCATCGAGACAGCAAGGGTGAAGATTGCTGTGGTGAACCCTCATGTGCCTTTTGCCTATGGGGATTTGGTTTCGCTGGATGTTTTCGACTACCTTGTCAAGGATGACACTCCTTTGGTTTCCAAGGATTTCGCTGAGCCGACTCCGACTGAGGTGCTGATCGGAAAGAACTGCGCTGAGCTCGTGCCGGACGGGGCTTGCATCCAGATGGGAATCGGGGCACTGCCTAATGCGCTAGCGGCACAACTCGTTGACCACAAAAACCTTGGCGTACACACTGAGATGTTTGCGGACGGGGTTCTCGGCCTTATCAAGAAAGGTGTCGTGAACGGTGCCAACAAGAAAATCGACAAGGGTAAGATCGTGGCGTCGTTCCTGCTGGGCTCTCAGGAAGTATATTCATTCATCAATCATAATCCGGACGTGCTGATGAAGGACATCAAGTACGTCAACGACCCTTGGATCATCAGTCAGAACCCTTGCATGATGGCGATCAACTCCGCCACGGAGGTCGATTTGACCGGGCAGATCTGCGCCGACTCGATCGGGACGAGGATATTCTCAGGCACCGGTGGCCAGCTGGATTTCGTGAAGGGAGCCTCGATGTCAGAGGGTGGAGTGTCGATGACGGCGTTCGCTTCACGCACCAACAAGGGGAAGGCGAAGATTGTCCCTTTCCTGAACCCAGGAGCAGGAGTTGTCACCCCGCGCGCTGACGCTCATTGGATTGTCACTGAATATGGTGCCGTGAATCTGTACGGCAAGTCGCTCCAGGAGCGTGCCAAGCTCCTCATCAGCATCGCGCATCCGGACGACCGCGAGATGCTTGACAAGGCTTCATTCGAGAGATTCGGGCCGCATTGGCACGTGGTGA
Organism: uncultured Bacteroidales bacterium; assembly: GCA_934698975.1. GTDB lineage: Bacteria > Bacteroidota > Bacteroidia > Bacteroidales > UBA932 > Cryptobacteroides. The sequence goes on along the minus strand of CAKUVR010000014.1, from coordinate 9,447 downwards.
AGATCTGATCAGGTCACTGAGCCTGTCGAAGTGACCTCCACGAAAGAACCGGAATAAGGAAACTTAAGAGGCAGGCCACAATCCAGAACACGGAAACGGGGGCGAAATCGAACTCGTTCTCCCCTATCATGATGCCGCTGACGATGTTTTGTACACCTGCAGCGGCATAACTTGCCAGACCTACCATCCCGAGAGCGGCTCCGGTGGCCTTGCGAGGCACGATGTCAAGAGCCATCAGGCCGGCAACCGTGCAATAGACCACACCAATCGCCAGACTGAACACCGACACGTATATGATGTTCAATGAATATCCTCCACCAGTGAAAAGGAATGCTCCGAGCGACAGCAGGCAAAGCAGTCCGGAGATCAGCACGGGAATGAAGCGGTTCCCTTTAAAAACCCTGTCGGAAAGCCATCCGGCCAGCACGGTTCCTGCTATTCCGAAAGCCTCCGAGAACGCTATGATCTGAGTGGCTCCGGCTAGGGAAAAGCCTTTGCCTTTCTGGAGGAAAAGCACTCCCCACTCGCTGACGGCGTGCTGGGTGATGTACACGAAGGCGCTCGAAAGGGCGATTATCCATATTCCCGGATGACGGACCACCATTTTCTGGAGTTCCTTGATCGGCATAGAGTCCGTTTTCTGAGGTTTCTCTCCGGTCAATGTCTGCACCGAAGGAAGGCCGCGGCTTTCCGGTGTGTCAGAGACCATCAGCAGGACTATCACCGAGCCGAGCACTCCGGCCACAGCGGAGAATATGAAGCCATATTCCCATCCCGCCCAGCCGACAATCAGCCCTAAAGCGAACACTGACAATGATTTACCCAAATAAGGCGTAGCACTGAAGATGCTGTAATATGTTCCTCTGCGTTCAAGCGGAAACCATCGGGATAGACTTATGACCCCAGGAGGAGCGCCCATCGACTGACAGAAACCGTTGACTCCCCAGAAGACAGCGAACACTATGAACAGCAGCATCGTGGAAGTGCCAGCCCAACCTTGGAGCAGTCCGAGGACTCCCATCAGAAGATTGACCACGGTTGAGATCAGAAGTCCGGTGGCCATAAAGCGGCGCACGTTGCAATAGTCCGCGATGAACCCGTTGGCGAACTTGCCGAAAGCATAGACGAAATAAAACGCCGAACCGATGATTCCAAGCTGTGCGGCGGTGAATATCTCTCCGTCGATCAACGGCTGCTTAACCACGCTCATCGCCATCCGGCAGACGTAGTAGAGAGCGTAAGCCCCGGTCACACCCCAGAACGTGCGGCTCCGCAGACGCTTGTACTCCCCTTCCACCCTTTCCGGAGCGACCTTGCCCTCCGAAGGCTTCGAGATCCTATAGAATGAATATAGACTCATAATATTCAGAGACTATTTTGATCCGCTTCCCGGAAGTTTTTCGTTTTTAATATAGCATCCCCAACAAATCAAAACAGTCATTCAACCTTACAAACCTTGGATTCGAAGAAAGATTCACGGCCCCAAGGTATGCAGTGCAAAAGTAGCAAATTTATGGCAACAAGTAAAGTTTATTTCGCGTGGCAGACAACAGTTTGATTATCAAAGATTTTAGCCACATTCCCTATACGACTTTGACGACCAGAAAGTCCCCTTATACCTCTCACTGTCACATAGTTAAGTGCCACGGCTTTCCTTTTCACCTCTTATTGATTAAGAGAGCAGACTTTCCAGTCGTCAATCGTTCCGGTTTTTGAAGAAAAATCGCAGCCAATCAAGTGGATGCGTTTCCGGCTCGCTTCATATTCACGGGCATAGCCTTTATCCTTGATTTGGTCCAAGGCGGCTTCTGCGGAGCCATCAAGCTTGAATTCAAAGATATAAACATCTTTCGAGGTCTCGACAACGCAATCCACCCTGCCTTCGCTCTGCTCTTTTTCCGTGAAGATGGTGTAAGAACTGATCATGCGCAGAATGAGATAAAAGGTGTACTGGAAATAACGTTCCTTCTCCCGTTCATCATCCTTGCGGCGTTGAGAATACGGGATGCTCGCCAGAAAAGACGTGGAGAGTATTCTCAAATGTTCAAGATCACCACCTTCCAAAGCCTCGACCACCTCAAGAACCCATGAGCCAGGATTCTCCTTTGGTTTGAGGTAGCTGGACGTCAGCAAGGTGACAAAACCGCGTTTCACCTCGTCATTAGGAAAATCCAAAAGATAGGAATTGGTCAAGCGCTTGTAGCCCTTGATGGTGAGATAGCCGCTTTGATAGATCATCGGAAGAGGACGCTCGACATCAGCCTTGCAGTCATCAAAGTCTTGCGGTGTGTAATACCTGCCCACCAATTCATTGATGTTCTCATTGCAATGAGCCAAAAGACGGACAAGATAGGTTGGAGACCCCGTTTTGAACCAATAGTCGTCAATCCACATTTCATTGAACGCGCGAAGCACGCTGAAAGGATTATAAACACCCTTCAGCCGGCGGCTGAAATGATAACCATCGAACTGCCGCTTAAGTTTGGCCTTCATCTCGTCCTCGCTTAGCTCATACTCCAAAGCCATCTCCTTGATTTGCTCCTTAAAGACAGCCATCTTTGATGATCTGGTCGAAACTTTGTATTCCTATAGGGTACTTCATATTGCATCCAATTTGGTTTCACCCGTAAAATTATAAAAAAAGCATACATATATTTCTAAGAACCACACATCTTCAGGAAACCGGTCAAAAATTACCAAAACCGAGGAAAATGTTCTATTTTTGCTGACTGTGCGCTCACTCAGAGTGATGAGGGGGCCTTGACAATTAATGCGGAACGATAAAATAAACGAATATGAAAAAGACAATCGCTATCTTGATGCTGTCACTCTCGGTGGTGACGGTTTACGCTCAGAAAAATCCAGTGAAGTACAACTTCACTGAGGCGTCGGATCTGACTATGGTCGGAAAGCTGATGACTGACACTCCCAACCCTTACCATAGGGTTGACACGGTGAGATTCAAGGGGTTTACAAAGACTGAGAACAAGCAGGTCAGAATGTCAGCCGGCCTTGCTGTGGCATTCAGGACTGATTCAAAGACGATCACGGTGAAGACCAAGTACCTTGACAGGGGTTTCCCGACCAACACCGGAGGACTTGCGGCGAGAGGCTACGACCTTTACATTAAGAAGGACGGAAAATGGCTTTGGGCGGCCTCCAAGGTGACGCACGACCAGAAACCGGACGACAATGTCGTGCTTATCGGCAATCTGGACGGTACTTTGCACGAGTGCCTGATGTACCTGCCGATTCTCAGCGAGGAGAAGTCCATACAAATCGGTGTCAACGAAGGTGCTGTGATCGAGGCGATCGAGAATCCTTTCCGTCACAGGATCGGAATATTCGGATCCAGCTTCACGCATGGAATCAGCACATCCAGGGCGGGAATGTCTTACCCTGACCAGCTCTCCAGAATGACCGGACTCCAGTTCCTGAGCCTTGGATGCAGCGGCAACTGCAAGCTCCAGTCATATTTCGCGGATGTGCTCTGCGCCGCACAGGTGGACGCATTCGTGTTCGACTCGTTCTCCAACCCTACTCCGGGGCAGATTGAGGAAAGGCTGTTCCCGTTCATTGAGAAGGTGCAGGCGGCCCATCCTGGAATTCCGCTGATCTTCCAGAAAACCATCTACAGGGAGAGCCGCAACTTCAACACAAGCAGCGACAGGAACGAGGGGCGCAGAATGGAAGTGGTTGACAGTCTTATGAATATAGCGGTAAAGAAATATGCCGATGTCTATTTCGTGACCGCGACTTGCGCCACAGCGCCTGACCATGAGACTTCCGTGGACGGTACACATCCGTCGGATTACGGCTACACTCTTTGGGCTGAGTCGATCAGGAAGCCTATCGTCAAGATTTTGCGCAAATACGGAATCAAATAATCACATCGGTCGCTGAGCCTGTCGAAGCAACTCTTTGTGTCGCTTGGATGCTTCGGCAAGATCAGCGGCACGATTCTTACGGTCACTTCGACAAGCTCAGTGACCGAAGAATAAGGCTCAGTGACCAGAATGGGTATTATTTCATAAAATCACTAAATTATGGCGAATCTGAAGTCATTGGCCAAGGACACGGCGATCTACGGCCTGAGCAGCATCATAGGGAGGTTCCTCAACTACCTTCTCGTCCCGCTTTACACCCATGTCATCGCCTCGTCAAGCGGCGACTACGGTGTCGTGACGAACCTATACGCCTACACGGCCCTGCTGCTGGTAATCCTTACCTACGGGATGGAGACCACGTTCTTCAGGTACGCCAACAAAGAAGGAGAGAATCCTGACAAGGTATATTCCACGATTCTGACTTCGGTGCTGACGACTTCGGTGCTGTTTGTTGGGATTGTCGTGCTGTTCATAAGTCCGATTTCCTCGGCCCTTGGCTACGCTGACCATCCGTCCTACGTCTGGGCGATGGCCGCCACAGTGGCGTTAGACGCTTTCCAATGCATTCCGTTCTCGTACCTGAGGTACAAGAAGCGTCCGCTAAAATTCGCCGCCTTGAAACTGCTCTTCATTGGACTGAACATATTCATGAATCTCGCTTACTTTGTGATTCTGCCGAAACTGGGTGCGAATCCGTTCGGGATCTACGATGGCGGGCTTGACGTGGGTTACGTGTTCTACATCAACCTGTTCTGCACGGCGACAATTACGCTTTTCTTCTGGAAGGAGCTGCGCGGATTCAAGTTCGGATTCGATGGCGGGCTTCTGAAACGGATGCTTGGCTACAGCTGGCCGATTCTTGTGCTTGGCATAGCCGGAATCCTCAACCAAAGCGGCTCCCAGATCATATTCCCGTTCATTTATGGGGAAGGTTCATCCGTTCCGCTTGGCATCTACGGAGCCAGCATCAAGATCGCGATGATCATGGCGATGATCACCCAGGCCTTCCGCTACGCCTACGAACCGTTCGTGTTCGGCAGCGCGGCTGACAAGAACAGCAAGGAGATGTACGCCAAAGCGATGAAGTACTTCATAATATTCACCCTTCTCGCCTTCCTCTGCGTCATAGGGTACATGAATATCCTGAAGTACATCATCGGCCCAAGCTACTGGGAAGGCCTGAAGGTCGTGCCTATCGTGATGGCCGCTGAGATCATGATGGGAATCTATTTCAACCTCTCTTTCTGGTACAAGCTTACAGATCAGACACTTTGGGGCGCGTTGTTCTCCGGAATCGGATGTCTCGTACTCTTTGGCGTGAACATCCTGTTCATTCCTAAGTTCAGCTACATGGCGTGCGCATGGGCCGGTTTCGCCGGCTACGGAGTGGCGATGGTTCTGTCCTACCTTGTCGGCCAAAAGAAGTACCCGATCAAGTACCCGGTCAAGGACATCGCGCTGTACGTCAGCCTTGCACTGATCCTATTCTTAGGAATGACCTGCGCCAACTCACATTTCAGTACTTGGCCAGCCATCGCTGTCAACACCGTCTTGATCCTCGTCTTCTGCACTGTCATCATCAGACGCGACTTTCCGCTCTCTTCCCTTCCAGTTGTCGGGAAATATTTCAGGAGATAAGACGATCACCTCTAGTGTGAGTGTGTGCTCCACCGCACCTCGATAGAGTAATTCTTCTCAAAATTCCTCACACATTGCCTTGCGTCACCTTGACGGTAGCATTATTGACAGTTTTCGCTCCAATCATCATTAAATGATACTATTACGGGAGCGAAATATGATATTTTTGCTTCTGTCAGTAATTTTCTCAAGATCCGACCATCAACCGTAATCCACAGAGGCATTATCATCCGTTTTCGCTCCTGTCAACGTCAAATTCAACCGTCACAAGAGCATTATGTAGGATATATGCTTCCGTCAATGATTCCTTTGTGCGTTGTCATCATGATAGTGGAACATATACAGGCCAACTTTTCACGTACCCAATTGAAGTTAAGACAACCACGACACACGTAGCGTCCCTGCTTTCATAAAGAAGGGTATCAACTTCGGTCAGCAAGCCATGATAAGATTGTTGGTAAAACTGCCTTTATCGAATGCTGAAGCTAAGTGAATATTTTCGTTCATTAGGCATGTGGCAGTCATCTATGTTTCTGTATATCAAGCATCATAAAGAAAATATTACGACTACCAAGATGATAAAAAACAGAAACTTTTGTTTCTTTATGAAGATTTTTTTGTTTGTGAATGAGAAAGTGAAAAATTCAGACTATATTGCAGCACTTGGCAGGCACTAAAGATTCGCGGCTTGCCATTTTGGCTACTTAATCATAAACGAAATGAAAAACAAGAAAGACATTTACAAGGAGTACAGGACCTGGCCGCGGTGGTACTATCACATGACATTCGATTCCTTCGAGAAAGGCCAGTTGTTCAACAATGATGAGGAATATGCTTGCGGAATGAACAGCATTGCCATCGGGCAGTATATTCACAAATTGTCCATCATCGCTTTCGTCCTGATGGTCAATCATTGCCACATCCTTTTGTACGGATCTGGTGAGGACATCGTGCATTTTTTCAAATATCTGAAGAGAAGGATAAACGAGAGACTTCGGGCCGATGGCTATCCTCCTCTGCCGGATGGATACGGATTCAAACTTGTCAAGGTAGAAGACAAAAGGCAGTTGGCCGAAACGATTGTCTATATAGCGAGAAACCCTCTCAAAGCTAGGCCGGACATCACTGCAAGTGGCTACTTGTTGGGTTCTACCAATCTGATTTTCAGCGAAATCAGCAAGATCTATAACAAAACGGAACTTAAAAATATGTCCGATAGGGAAATAATGAGGATTCTGAAAACAAAGGTGGTTCTACCGAAAGATTATCTTTTGAGCAAGCAGATGGGATTCATTCTTCCTGAATCTTATGTAAATGTGAGAAAAGCGGAGCAAACTCTTCACGATTCGTGGAGATTCAGTTCTGATCTTGTTCGCCACATTGATGCTTACATCAAAATCGCAGAAGGAGTCGGAGAGATGGTTACTCTGTCTGACGGGGAATTGGACGAAATCATTTACCAAAGTCTCAAGAAAAATTTCAATGCGCATTCACTCAACGATTTGAGCATTGACAATAAGTGTCGTTTGGCCATAATCCTGAAAAAGAACTACAGAATCGACACAAAGCGTATAGCCCGCAAACTAAGGATTGACCTTGCGGTTCTCAAAGAGTTGTTAAGATAGAGTTTGCCAAGGCATTGAGTCCAAGATAGAGGCTTCACCGAATATGGAGCAATGAATAGTGGCATAACTTCCAAAACAACTCTAAACGATGAATAATGACTATGGCATATTCATCGTTTTTTGCTCCCGTCACTGTTTTTTTACTGTCACGGGAGCGTTTCGGGGCATTATTGATGATGATGGAGCTACTAGAGGATAGAGAAAGATGACTATGGCAGATGCTTTCGATTTTGCTCCCGTCACTGTCTTTTTTTACTGTCACGGGAGCATTATGGGGCATTATTGACAATGCTGGGGCTGCTAGAGGATAGAGAAAGATGACGGTGGCAGATGCTTTCAATTTTGCTCCCGTCACTGTCTTTTTTTACTGTCACGGGAGCGTTTCGGGGCATTATTGATGATGCTGGAGTAGATTGAGAGAAAGAATGTAGAAATAGTATGGGCAATATGATATGGAAGGAGATGTGGGGAGAGAAGACGATGATGGTAAAGATGATGAGTGAGAATTGGGTAATCCAGAACAATCGGTGCGGTCGGTCACTTCGGCAGGCTCAGTGACCGAAGGCTAAGTGACCTGCACCGTCCGGTTGGTGAGCTTGTCGAACCACGGTTGGTGAGCTTGAACCATAAGGACGGTGCTTCGGCAAGTTCAGTGCTTCGGCTGGCTCAGCAACCGGCTGCTGAAAATGGTGCCGGGTTGAGGGGTCGCTACCGAATCGGAGCAAGGACGGCTTTGCGGTAAAGGAGGGTTTGGTAGAGAGAGCGGTAGATGAGGTGGGAGAAGTAGGCGGCGAAGAGGAGATGGGCGGAGGCAAAGCCGGTCGGGTGGAACAGGAATATTCCTGAAAACCAGATTGTAAAGAAGGCGAAGACGCATCCGATGTTGGAGTCGCGCATGGCTTTGGTGGCGGTGGCACCGGTGTATATGCCGTCCCAGGTAAAGGCCGGGCAGCCGACCAAAGGGATCATGATGAGCCACGGGATGAATGCTCTGGCAGCCTCTACGACGGAGGAATCCGAAGTCATCAGCCTAAGCATCGGCACACCGGTCAGGGAATATATTCCTATGAACAATACTCCGATGCCCATGCTCCAGGCGAATGTGTACTTTACGGTCTTTCTTACCTGATCGACCTGCCGCGCGCCTACATATTTCCCGGTCAACGCCTCCCCGGCGAAAGCGAAACCGTCCGTGAAGTAGGAGAAGATCAGCAGGAGTTTCAGCATGATCGAGCATGCGGCCAGAAGGGTGTCTCCGAAACGGGCGGAGATCGCTGTGAAGGCCAGATAGATGATGTTCAGGCAGATGGACCTGATGAAAAGATCACGGTTCACAGAAAAGAAATGGGCCACCTTTCCTCCACGGAACGCTTCCTTGAAATCAAGCACTGACGCACCTCCGATGATATTCCTGAACTTCAGAGCGACTCTGGAGGAAGCGAAAATGAGTCCTGAATATTGTGCCACGACTGTACCTAAGGCTATTCCTTTGAAACCGAAGCCATTGAATCCGGTTCCGGGAATCCCGAAAGTGAGCAGGAGGCTGAACAGGACGTTGCCACCATTTACCACCACGTCAGTGAGCATCGAGGAGAATGTGTCCTGCATGCCGATGAACCAGCCTCGGAATGTCATCAGACTGAGGGTCGCCGGAGCGGCCCAGATGCGGATGTAGAAATATTCAAGGGCAAGCGAGCGGACTTCTTCCGAGCAACCGACAAAAAGGAAGATCAGTTTTTGGAACGGCCATTGGATCAGGATCAGGGCAAAGGCGATGATAAGCGCCAGTCCGACACCACGGGTCAGATTGGCGGCGCAGTCTTTCCAGTCCTTGCGCCCGTAAGCTTGGGCGGTCATGCCACCGGCTCCGGCGCGCAGGAAGCCGAAATTCCAGTATAGAAGGTCGAACATCAGAGTGCCGACCGAGATGCCTCCAATCAGGGCGGCAGCCGAGGCGTTCAGATGCCCGGCCACGGCTATGTCCACCATCCCGACCAGCGGCACGGTCAGGTTGGCGAGTATGCTCGGCAGAGCCAGCCGAAGCATTTCCTTGTTCATCGCATCCATACGGCAAAGGTAGTGATAATGTGGAAATATTCGGAAACAGAGGATGTGAGTTCTGAATATCAAGAGTAATTCACTACCTTTGAGGCGATATATTCATAAATCATCATGATGTTGGAAAATACTTCGGTTGAGAGGATAAAGGAGATAAGGGGGCGGCAGGAACGCTTTTTCAGGAGCGGAACCACCCTTGATGTGAAATGGCGGATGGAGCGTCTCAAGGCGTTCGAGGC
>CAKUVR010000013.1:0-66971 GCA_934698975.1 uncultured Bacteroidales bacterium | reverse complement strand
AAACCAGTTCAGAGATGCTGTAAAGTATATCAGTTAAACAACCTCTAAAGTGTCAACCATTCTCAGGGAAGGTCACCCCCATAGTATTTTCCTTATTCTCAAGCAAATTTCTCCACAAGAGATTTGCAATCATGTAAAGTTTACATTACTTTTGTAAAGTTTACTTTACATGGTAACCGGCAAAAAATCCAGAATGCTCCAAGAAAGAATAAATAACGATTTAAGGAGAGGGTAATGAGAACTGATGTGGGTCAGCAATCACCCTCAAGCGTAAGATAATGTTTTATACAACAAGTAATTGCCTACTTGTGAAAATTGAATTAATGTTTAATAACACAGAAAGGCACATAATCATCACACTAACAAAACACCATCATGAGACAAACAAATCTACTTCTACCGCATCGGTTCCAGACGATTGGATGGATCCTGCTGGCATTATTGTTTACCTATGAGACAGCGCATGCGTTCATCCCACAACTTCAGGCGGTGGCAAATGGGCAAACCGCAAAGAGCATCATAGATTTACTGCTACTTATATCCCTGGCATTCATCGGCTTGTCCAAAGAAAAGGTGGAGGATGAGTTCATCTCCTCAATCAGAATCAACACGGTCACGGTCATCATTTGGATCGCATTCACTCTGATGATTGTCAAGGATCTGCTTGAATGGTCATGGGGATGCCTTCCAGAGGACATGCGGGAGGCCAGTCTTGACATGATAAAGCCTGTCTATGAATATGGCCGTTACATAAACCTGCTCAATGTTGGATTGCTCTACATCATTGTGTTCAGGCTCAGGATATGGACAAACTGCCTGAAGAGTAAGAAGGACGAAAACCAAGAGCGGCTGATTGACTTTCAAACAGAAGGATAATGAAGAACAGCATCAGACTTGAGAGAGTCCTCCGGAAAGTCTCTCAGCAGGAACTGGCTGAGGCAGTGGGAGTTTCACGTCAGACAATATATGCGATAGAAAACGGGAAGTTCATCCCATCCACCGAATTGGCACTGAAGATATCGGCTTTCTTCGGCAAGACTGTGAATGAACTGTTCTCTCTGTGAATGCAACCTACAAAAAAGATCCGGCTAAACACTCTTAAATGCACTTGAAGTCGTTTGAGTTTCCTTAGAAGCTGTTTAAATTTGTTTGAAATGTACTTTGAGGTGAAAACAACTTCAAACAAACAGTTCAAAACAGTTTCCTAACACCTTATAGTTTCAGAATGCGCGGTTATTCGGAGAACGGAGCTAGAATGGAGGTCGGGGACAGTGCGGTGCCATCGGAGGTGAAGGCGCCCATGTTGTACGCCCCCCAGTTACGGTCCGGTTTCTCATAGATGGAAGGCCTCCATTTGCCATCGACCTGCGGTTCCCAGTAGAACACTCCGGCACACTCGGACAGAGACTTCACTGAGTTCATGAAGTCGGTCATGCAATGGGTGGAGGTGGCTAGATCCTCGGCAGTGTCATTTACTCCGACCTCGCATACCATGACCTTGCAGCCATACTTGGCAGCCAACGACTTGATGTTCAGGATGGCGGCGGAATTCATCGCTTTCCAGGTCATTTGGGGGTTGGTCATCGGGTAGTGCGAAAGTCCGATCATGTCGAACTTGCCACCGTTGGCCTTGAGTTTGTCGAAGAACCAAGTGTTGTCCTCGTAGGCGTTATCAATGTGGACTATAACCTGAGCTTTCGGGAATATGGCCTTAACGGCATCATAGCCAGCATTGCTAAGTGTTGCGTAGTTCTTCCAACCGCCGGCAATCTCTCCCTTGTCATTGTAAAGCCGACCGGTTTCCCAGAGCATGCCGGGGCGGGTCTCATTGCCGACCTGAACCCACAGAGGGGTTACTCCTGCGGATTTCAGAGCGGAGAGAACGTCCTTGGTGTGTTCGGAGACCATGGCAGAAAGGCCTTTGAGATCCAGCCCTGACCATTCCACCGGGGTGATCTGCTTACCTGGATCAGCGAAAAAGTCACTGTAATGAAAGTCAATCATCAGCGACATCCCAGCCTCAGCGGCCCGCTTGGCCATCGTCACGACATCATCTTTGCCGCTCCAACCATGAGAATCCTCCGGTTTAACCCAGACCCGGAGACGAATGGCGTTGATGCCAACTCCCTTGAGAACAGGCAACAGCCCCATGTTCCCTTTGGAATCCCTGAAAGCGGTCCCGTTTATTCTGGACGGATTGTGAGCCATGTCATACTCCATCTCCGAGATCCAGCTGATGTCCGCCCCACGGGCAAAAGCCACTTCCTCAACAGGAGGCACTTCCGGCTCCTCTTTCTTTTCGTTGTCAGAGCCACCACAGCCAGCAACTGACACCGAAGCCACAAGCACAGATGCGGCCAATGCCATAAAACGGGAATATAAAGCACTCATAATCACGCAAAAGTAAGTATTTACTCCAAAAAAAAATAGTAAATTTAGGATAAAGTGCTTCAAAAAGCGCAGTATTTCTTCCAGGGCGCTTCGACAGGCTCAGCGACCTCAATGCTGCTACAGGCTCTCGATGTTCTTCTCGTTGAAGATATTCTTGCCCTCAGCCGTATAGGCGTACTCGATGCGGTCGGCGTAGTGCTTCTCGACCTTGCCACGCACAATCTTCATCGTGCTGTTCACCAAACCATTCTGCTCGGTGAACGGCTCAGGAAGCACGGCCACGGCGGCAGGCAGCCACCTCTCCGGGAACATTCCCTCGTGCGAGCCACCCTTCTTGTAGGAATCAATCTCCTCCTGAATCTTCTTCAGCATCGCCTCCTTACCCTCACGCGAAGCCGGATCCAAACCCTTCGAGGAAACATATTCCTTGAGGGTGTCCTTCGCAGGAACGATCAGCACGATCGTGTAAGGATCCTGATTGTTGTGTAGGATGACCTGTTCGATGTACTTGGAGCCATCGGTCAAGGAGTCCTCGAAACCTTCCGGACTGTACTTCTCGCCATCGGACGAAATCAGCAGGGACTTGAAACGACCTACAACGTAAAGATATTCAGAATCATACATATAGCCCATGTCGCCAGTGTGCAGCCAGCCGTCACGGAGAGCCTCGGCGGTACCCTGAGGGTTCTTCCAGTAACCGGCCATCACATTCTCGCCGCGCACGACAATCTCACCCTTGGTGCGGAGCGGAACCTCATTGCCGTTGTCATCACAGATCTTGATGTCAAGCGGCTTCACGACGCGGCCGGAAGACCCGAACATCGCGTGACCGGCAGAGTTGGCCGAGATGATAGGCGTGGCCTCGGACACACCGTAGCCCTGGAACATAGGAATGCCGATGGCGCAGAAATATTTCTGAAGCTCGATGTCCAGGAGGGCGCCACCGCCGACAAAGAACTCCATCCTGCCACCGAATCCTTCACGGACTTTTTTGAATATGATCTTGTCGAACAAGGCCATCAACGGCTTCTTCCAAAGTTGGAGGAAACCACCTCTGTTGTAATATTCCTTATTGTAAGAGATAGCAAGATTGAGGGCGTAGTTGTAGAGTTTCTCAACCTTCGGTCCTTGCTTGTGAATCGTGGTCTCGACGTTCTTCCTGAAGTTGCGGGCGAGCGCAGGAACGGACAGCATCACGTGCGGACGGATCTCCTTGATCGCTATAGGAATATTCCTGAGCGTGGCGAGCGGATTCGCTCCGACCGGAACGGTGGCGATGCTGCTGCAGTAGGACATCATCGTGTAGAATCCGGCCACGTGTGCGAAGCAGTGGTCCAAAGGCAGGATGATGAGCATCGTGGAATCCGGCTTGACTCCGATCACGGAATGCGCCTGCTCCACATTCGCTGTGTAGTTGCGGTGGGTCAGCAGAACACCCTTAGGGTCGGCCGTGGTGCCGGAAGTGTAGCTGATCGTGGCGTAGTCGTCTGGCTGCACGGATTTGTAACGCTCCTCAAACTCGGCCTTGTGACCGAAGAGATAGCTGTCACCAAGGGCCTGGACCCATTCCATCGAAACTTCCTTTGCGTTTGCCGCAGGGATATCATCCAGCACGATCACTTTCTCAACACAATCCAGCTGAGAGATTATCCTGCGGATCTTCGGAAGCTGCTGCCCGGACACTATCACAAACCTCGACTCAGAATGCAGGATTCTGAAAGTCAAGTCATTGCTTTCTTCAAGTTTTATAGAGAGTGGAACATTCACGCCTCCGGCATAAAGGATCCCCAACTCAGCGAGAATCCACATGTTCCTGCCCTCTGAGAGAAGAGAAACCTTGTCACCCTTGCGAAGCCCCATGGCCATGAGTCCGGCTCCGATGCGGCAGCCTTCCTTGCGGGTCTGCTCGAATGATGTCTCGGTCCATTTACCGTGCACCTTCTCGCGGAGGAACACATGGGATGAGAACTCGCGGGTGTACTTCTCCACGAATTCGATTATTGTCGGTCTTGTTGCTGACATATTATAAATTGTTAAAATCTTTGAAAATCCGCGGCGACTTGTCTTTGCCGCTCACCAAGCCGGTTATTCGTCAATTTGCCTGATCTCCGGGAAGAGGCCGAAGAGCTCAGCATCGATCTTGTCGGTCACGGTCTGGAAATCCTCCGGACGGTTCTCAAACTTGATGTTGTCCACATCAATGACCAGAAGATGGCCGTCATATTTCGAAATCCAATCGTCATAGCGTTTGTTGAGTCCGGTGAGGTAGTCGATGCGGATGCTGCTCTCATATTCCCTGCCCCTCTTCTGGATCTGCGCCACAAGGTTAGGAATCGTGGATTTCAAGTAAATCAGCAGGTCAGGCTTGCTGACAAGGGACATCATCAGATCGAAGAGATCCGAATAGTTCTCGAAGTCGCGGGTGCTCATCAGCCCCATGTCGTGGAGGTTAGGGGCGAATATGCGGGCGTCCTCGTAGATCGTCCGATCCTGGATGATGACATCGCTGCATCTTGAGATGTCCACCACATCCTTGAATCTCTTGTTCAGGAAATATATCTGGAGATTGAACGACCAGCGCTCCATATCAGCGTAGAAATCGGAGAGATAAGGGTTGAAGTCAACCGATTCAAACTTAGGAGTCCATCCGTAATGGGCCGCCAGCATCTTTGTCAGCGTGGTCTTGCCACTGCCTATGTTGCCTGCTATCGCGATGTGCATATCCTTGATGTTTATTTTGTTCAGTTATATTACACAGGAAACGTTCATATTCAGAACAATCCCCTACAAAAATAGCATTATTTTTCCAATGGGAAAAGTCCGTAGAGTTCAGCGTCGATGCGATCCGTGATCGAGGCAAAATCCTCAGGGCGGCTCTCGAAGTCCAGATCGTCTGCCTCGATGGTCAGGACCTTGCCGTCATATTCATTGATCCACTTTTCATAGCGGTCGTTCAGGCCGCTGAGATATTCAAGGCTCATCGTCTGCTCGTAGTCGCGGCCGCGTTTCTGGATCTGCGCCACGAGGTGAGGCACCGACGACTTGAGGTAGATCAGCAGGTCGGGCTTGCGCACCGTGGAGGCCATCACGTTATAGAGGTCCATGTAGGTCTCGTAGTCGCGCTTGGTGAGGTTGCCCATCGCGTAGTTGTTGGCCACGAATATGTGCACGCCCTCGAAGAGAGTTCTGTCCTGGATGATGACATCCTTGCTTCTGGCGATCTCCAGCACGTCCTTGAACCTTTGGGCAAGGAAATATGTCTCCAGATTGTACGACCAGCGGGGAATGTCCTTGTAGTAATCCTCCAGATAGGGGTTGTATGTCACCGACTCGTACTTCGGTGTCCATCCGTAATGGGCGGCGAGCATCCTTGTTAGGGTGGTCTTGCCGCTGCCTATGTTGCCTGCTATTCCTATGTGCATTATATTTCTCCGTTAATCTCTATTCCGTCTCTTTCCCAGTCCATGTCTTCCTCCGGCTCGTTGAACGGCTGGAGGAACGGATTGTGGGTTCTTTCATCAGCAATCGTGGTGCGATGCCCGTGCCCCGGTAGCACATCCACATCCCCCGGAAGCCCCATCAGCTTATCCATAATACTGATTATCAGATGGTCATAATCCCCACCGATAAGATCCGAACGGCCTATCGCCCCAGCGAAAAGCGTGTCTCCCGTAAGCAGAACCTTGTCCACTTCGCTGTAGTAACAAACCCCGCCCGGAGTATGTCCCGGAGTGGTTATCACTCTGAAAGGTGAACCATCCAAAGTGTCCAACACCTCCCCATCACGAACGTCCACCGACTTGATCTCAGAGGAATCGTGGGCGATGAGCCCGAACTCCCTCACAGCCGCCGGATTGTTGTCCAGAATCATCTTGTCCTCCGGCGACATCAGCACCGGCACTGAATATTCCGCCACGACCTTCAACACCCCGTGCACGTGATCAAAATGCCCGTGCGTCAGCCAAATGGCCTTCGGGATCAGCCGTTCCGCCGACACAAGATCCTTTAGTTTCGCGAACTCCTCCGGCCAATAGCACCCCGGATCCACGAAAACGCAATTCCCTTTCCCGTCCCAAAGCACGTAGCAATTCTCCCGAAACGAATTGAACACAAATGTCTTGATATTCAGTTGATGATCCATAAATTAATGTCTTTTGAGTTTATTACGATCCGGATCGAATAAAGCCAGCTGTGCCCCGTGCCTCGACCAATAATCATCGTATGACACGTGTTCTGCCTTTTTCGAAGGAGACAAACATTCATCCTGGTATTGAATATATTCATTTATCGCCTGCCCCACAAAACGAGCAAGATTCACGGGGACAGCGTTACCTATCATCTGTTCCTTATCCGTCTTGTTTCCCAGAAAAACGAAGCTTTCTGGAAACGTCTGAACACGGCTGCGTTCCTCGGTCGTCAATGGACGTATGCCATCCAAAGACTTCACCGGATCTCCAGAATGTAGTTTATATCCCTTAGGCATCGGCCTGTTCACACCTCTTATCGTCGGGCTTGGTTCATAAATGCTGAATATGCCACGACGGATGTAACTTCTCGGATGTCTGTAATAATATTCAAAATCAATAGTATCACCGAAATATTCAGCCATCGTCAGTGGTTTTTCAGCAAGGTTTTTCTCGATGAAAGGCAGCATAAAGCCATCCTCCTCTCCCAACTTCCCTATCATAAAGAAACGCTTGCGGGCCTGCGGCACTCCGCACAAGCTTGCGTCAAGAACATATTGGGTCATCCCGTACCCTGCCTCTTTGAATATTCTTTTGGCTTCCGTCAATTTGTTGGTCTTGACTATACGGGCGACATTCTCCATCACAAACCACTCTGGATGAACAGAAGTGACTATCTTAGCATAACTTACAGTCAGATCGCCCCGGCCATTGTCCTCATTACGTTTGCCGGCGGATGAAAAATCCTGACAAGGAGGCCCACCGATGATCATTTCGGGTTCAAATTGCGTCACTACATTCACCGAGGCATCTACATCATTCAAGTCAGACTTAATCACTGGATGGTTGAAATTCGCCCTATACACATCAAGTGCATTGTCCCAATTATCAATACCGGCCACGACATTATGTCCGGCCAGTTCAAAGCCCTTGCTCATTCCTCCGCAGCCACAGAACAGATCTACTACTACCATAACCCCCACTAATCAAACAAATCAGGACTGTTCACAATCACTGCATCAAAGCGTCGCTCCGGACTCAGAAGATTCTGTCCTCCGCCCAAAATGATGTTCTTGATCTCATTCTTACCGATGCGAGGATGGGTAAGTTCAGACGAGTTTAAAAGCCGCCACGATGCTTTGCCGGGAATGGCAAACGCTTTATCATTGGCATTACCGTAAGAATGATCCTTGACTATTCGAATGTAATCAAATGAGTCATAATCAACATAATCCTTGAGCATAAGATAAATCCAGATCAGGGATCTCTGGAAACGCGAGATTTCAGAATCACTGATGTCTCCGCCAGTATAACACATATGCAGTATGGCAAGATTTGACCACACAAAAACATCCAGGCAATCCTCAGCCAATTTTCCGTTTTTCATCTTCCATACAGGTTGGACGACAAGCGGAGATTGTTTATTGCTGATCAGTTTAGCGACACTGGCCACAGCTGATTCTATTTTCATATAATGAGGCAGAACCTCACCGACCTCTCCCCAATGATTGATTTTAGGGACAGTGTTCAAGATTCTGCGCAAAGTGTTCTTGTCCGCGTCCGACTGAAATTGTTCACAGATGCTGCAAGCCAAGAAACAGATTGTCGGCGGCCTTACCACAATCTCGCAACTGAATTTCTCTTCTGAAAGTTTTTTTGTTGTATTGTCAGGCAACGCCGTAAGTTTCACCTCCAAACCAATAAGATTCTCATTGGTGGCACGGTTTACCATCACAAGATCTATCTTTTCGCGATCACCGGTATAATATTTTTCAAATGCGGAGAAACCGGACTCGAAATTATAGAACGCATCTTCTGAAAGAGGATCTATCCTGTACAAATCCGCACCAGATATATACTTATGGACCAAATTATTATCCTCATCGACACAAAGGTAAACAGGTTCTATCCCCTTGTCAGACATATAAGCAACAAGAGAAGCAGGAAAAGAACTATTGAATATATTCTTTCCCCAATTAGCCTCTTTTGTGTAATCCCTGCTGGAATGTTTTTGTCCGAACAGGCCAGGTTTAATATCTTCCATCATACAGCACAAATTCAACAAATGAAGTTTAAACTTTGTTTAGAAACAAAGATACATATTTTCGTTAAATTTGCGGAATAAAGCGGAAATGATGAGCAAGAAAGAATATATCGAGATCCAGGGGGCGGAGGCGCATAACCTTAAGGGTGTGAATGTTGACATTCCTAGGGGAGAACTTGTTGTGGTCACTGGGCTGAGCGGCAGCGGGAAATCCTCGCTGGCGTTCGACACTATCTACGCGGAGGGGCAGAGGCGGTACATGGACACGCTCTCGACCTACGCCAAGCACTTCATGGGGGTGCTGGAAAAGCCTGAGGTTGAGAGCATCACGGGGCTGAGTCCGATCATAGCGATAGAGCAGAAGACCACGGGGAACAACCCACGCTCAACAGTCGGGACCATCACCGAGATATTCGATTTCCTGCGCCTCCTTTACGCCAGGGCCTCACGGGCATATTCACCGGTCACGGGGAAAGAGATGGTCCGCTACACCGACGCGCAGATCGTGGACCTCATAATGAATGAATATAAGGGGAAGAAGTGCTATCTTCTGGCACCATTGGTTGTTGGCCGCAAGGGGCACTACCGCGAGCTGTTCGACCAGCTGCGCAAACGAGGCTACACCGATGTCAGAGTGGACGGAAACATTCTGCCCCTCAACGAAGTAGAGGCTCTGGACCGCTACAAGAGCCATTTCATCGAACTGGTTGTGGACAAGCTCAAGCCTTCGGAAGGGGACGAGAAGCGGGTGCGGGACTCCGTGATGTCAGCCCTAAGCCTTGGCAAAGGCTCGGTCGCCCTGCTGGAGTTCGGCTCGGACAAACTCCGCCATTTCTCCAAGCATCTTGTCGATCCGGATTCAGGAATATCTTTGCAGGAGCCAGCGCCTCACTCTTTCTCCTTCAACTCTCCAGAAGGCTACTGTCCTCATTGCAAAGGACTTGGAATGATAGTGGATGTGAATATGGACACGATCATCCCGGACCGTTCCATCTCGATAGCGGACGGGGGAATTGTTCCGCTGGGGAAGATGCGCGAGACCAAGAAATATGACGTAATCCGCTCCATCGCACGGAAATACAACTTCTCCCTGTACGATCCCATCGACTCGATCCCAGACGAAGCCATCTCACACATAATCTTCGGAAGTGACGAGATGTTCAGGGTAGGAGAAGGGAATATGTCCGAGATGGTGACGTTTGACGGAATCGTGGAGGACATAGATGACAAGATTGTGTGTCCTGTCTGCCACGGGACCAGACTGAACGAGAATGCCTTATGCTTCAAGATAGACGGAAAGACTATCGCAGAGGTGGCCGCTATGGAGATGACCGAGCTCAAGTCCTGGTTCGCGTCCCTGCCGGGGAAACTGAACACGAGAGAGAACAACATAGCCCGTGACATCCTCAAGGAACTCAACGAAAGGGTTCAGTTCATGCTGGACGTAGGCCTTGACTATCTGTCTCTTGACCGCCCTACGGCTTCGCTTTCCGGAGGTGAGGGCCAAAGAATCAGGCTCGCGACCCAGATCGGTTCCAAACTCGTCAACGTGCTCTACATCCTGGACGAGCCGTCAATCGGGCTTCACCAAAGAGACAACCGCAAGTTAATCAACTCGTTGAAGGAGTTAAGGGACGAGGGCAACTCCGTGATGGTCGTGGAGCACGACTACGAGACGATGATGAACGCCGACTGGCTGGTGGACGTCGGCCCCGGCGCAGGTGAAAAAGGCGGAAGAATATGTCTGAACGCCCCTCTGAAGGCTCTGATGGAATATTCATCGGACAATGGGAAAGTGCCGGCTTCGCTGGACAAGGAGACCGCCCGGCACTGCATATTCGGAAAGTCAAAGACTCTGGATTACCTTCAGGGAAAGGATTCCATTCCGGTTCCGTCCGTGCGTCGCACAGGAAGCGGCAAGTTCCTGAGCATCAAGGGAGCGAGGGGGAACAACTTGAAAAACGTGTCCGTGGATTTTCCGCTGGGATGCTTCATCGGAATCAGTGGAGTCAGCGGAAGCGGCAAGTCAACGCTCGTCAACGAGACTCTGATGCCGATTCTCAAGAACAAGTTCTACAGGGCGAAGCTTCGTCCTCTGGCCTACGATTCGATTGAGGGTGTCGAGAACATCGACAAGCTGATAGAGATTGACCAGAGCCCGATCGGACGTTCACCGAGATCGAACCCTGCGACATTCACGGGTGTGTTCAACGACATCCGCAATCTGTTCGCTGACACTCCAGATGCGAAAGTGCGCGGATTCAAGGCCGGGCGGTTCTCGTTCAACGTGGCTGGTGGGCGTTGCGAGGCCTGTAAAGGGGCTGGGATCAAGGTCATTGAGATGAACTTCCTGCCGTCTGTGAATGTGGTCTGCGATGAGTGCAGGGGCAAGAGGTACAAGGAGGACACTCTGGCTGTGCATTACAAGGGCAAGAGCATCAATGATGTGCTTGAGATGCCGATCAGTGAGGCCTACGAGTTCTTCAAGCCGATTCCGTCCATCGCCCAGAAACTGAAAGCGTTGGTCGATGTCGGCCTCGGTTACGTTCATCTCGGCCAGTCAGCCGTGACGCTTTCCGGAGGTGAGAGCCAGCGTATGAAACTGGCCGCCGAGTTGTTCAGAAAGGCCACTGGCAACACCCTGTACATTCTGGACGAGCCGACGACCGGACTTCATTTCGAGGACATCAAAGTTCTGCTCAACGTGCTGCAACAGCTTGTCGATCAAGGCAACACGGTCATCATCATCGAGCACAATCTGGATGTTCTGAAAAGCGTCGATTACCTCTTCGACCTCGGACCCGACGGTGGCCGCAGAGGCGGCCGGATCGTCGCCCAAGGCACTCCCGAAGCCCTCGTCCAGAACTCCGACTCAGTCACCGGCCCGTTCCTCAAGGAGATACTCGGATAGAAAAGTGTAGATCCAAGTGATTAAATATCAACAACAAGAAACGCCCTCCCACTACCCAAAACGGGCAGGAGGAGGGTGCGTCAGTATATTCATTTACAGGAGCTTGCGCTCCACGGCATCTATCGTTCCCAAGCGAGGGCGGAGGCACCGAGGATTGCGGCGTCGGACTCTTTGAGCTGGGAGTAGACGAGCTGCACCTTGTTCTTCCAGAGAGGAAGGACGTTGTCGTTCATCGAACGGAGGATCGGCTCGGTGAGGAACTCCTTGCTTCTTGCGAGACCGCCGAAGAGGACGATGGCCTCAGGAGCGGAGAACGCGATGAAGTCGGCGAAAGCCTCTCCGAGGAGAGTGCCGGTATATTCAAAGATTTTGATGGCAAGGGCATCACCTTCCTTCGCGGCCTCGTAGACATCCTTCGAAGTGATGTTGTCAAGGCTGCGGAGAGATGATGGCTCATTGCTCATGTCCAGCCACTCGCGGGCGGTTCTGGCGACTCCGATCGCAGAGCAGTAGGTCTCAAGGCAGCCGTTTTTGCCGCAGTTGCAGTGGCGGCCGTTGTGGCGCACGATTGTGGTGTGGCCAAGCTCTCCGGCAAATCCGTCGTGGCCATAGACCATCTCACCATTGATGACGATTCCGCTGCCGACACCGGTGCCGAGGGTGATCATGATGAAATTCTTCATCCCCCTTGCGGCTCCGTAGGTCATCTCACCCATCGCGGCGGCGTTGGCGTCATTGGTGAGGGTCACAGGAATTCCGCCCATCGCCTCGGTAAGCATCTTGGCGAAAGGTATCGACCCGGCGCGGCCCCACGAGAGGTTCACAGCGTTCTCAACCTCTCCGGTGTAGTAATTGGCGTTCGGGGCTCCGACTCCGATACCACGGATCTGACCCTCTGCGTTGGCGTCAGTGATTATCTTCTTCAAAGCAGTCGCCAACTCGGCTATGTAAGGTTCAACCTCAGTGTAGGAGTCCGAACGGATCACCGTCTGGGCCAGCACTGTGCCACGGGCGTCAACCACACCGCATTTGGTGGTCTGCCCACCGACATCTATTCCTATTACAAGATTCTGTTCCATAATATTATGTTATGAATATGTCCCGGCGGACAATTCCACCGGAACAAGATTTCTGATTACGCAACCTTCTTTACCTTCGAACCGAAGAGGGCATACCAAAGGATGTAGGCGACACCGATGATGACAACGATGTAGCTCATCAGATAGTTGGTAGCGTCAGCGACAGCGCCCTGGATGAGAGGGAGGACACCACCACCGCAGACCATCACCATGAACAGGCCGGAAGCGATTGAGGTGTACTTGCCAAGACCCTCGACGGCAAGATTGAAGATGGCTCCCCACATGACCGACGTGCAGAGACCGCAGAGGATGAAGAACATAACACCGATCGGAATCTCTGCGAGAGAGAATGAAAGCTGTGAGGTGATGGCAGGGAACTTGACGGTTGTCGTGTCACCAAGGAACATTCCAAGAAGGAGGAATATGATGGCAACGGTTCCCACAAAGCTTACCATGGCGCGGCTGGAGACTTTAGCGCCGACAGAAGCGCCCACGAGACGGCCGCAAAGCATCAGGAACCAGTACATTCCGACGATTGTTCCGGCCACGGCGGCGCTGATGCCCAATTCCGGAGTCATCGTCATATAAAGGTTGACGAAATTAGGAATGCCAACCTCAACTCCAACATAAACGAATATCGCGATGATTCCCAGAACAAAATGCTTGAAGGAGAGAGCGCCCTTGACGCTTTCACCCATTGTGAGCTGGCCGGCATTTCCTGCGGCGGCGGCAGCCTCGAGCTCAGGCTCAGGAATCTTGGAGACGGCGATGATGACGAAAGCCAAAGCGAATATGCCCATGGCTATGAAAAGCGCAGGGTTCGCGTCAGCGATCTGGGTGTCCTTCGTGACATCACCGATGAGGTAACCGACAAGCACAGGCACGATAGTGGCGCTGAGAGAGTTGCAGGATCCGCCCCACTGAATGAGCTGATTACCCTTGTTGCCGCCGCCTCCGAGGGTGTTGAGCATAGGGTTCACAACCGTGTTGAGCATACACATAGAGAAACCGGAGATGAACGCACCGAGAAGATAGACGGCGAAGCTGCCGGCGATTCCTGAAAGGAATGTGATGCCGACTCCGATGAATCCGACAGTCACTGCCGCGAGGGCGGTGAACTTGTAGCCCTTCTTGGACAGAATCATGCCGGCAGGCAGTCCCATGAAGGCGTAAGCGATGAAGTTGGCGGCGTTACCAAGCTGCGACATGAAGTTTGACGCTGCGAACTGCTGCTTAACGATGACTCCGAACGGATTCTGGAAACCGGTCACGAACGAAATCATCGCAAACAGGAAGAACATGATCACAATAGCGAAAATGTTGCCTTGTTGTTTTTTTTCCATTTGTAAGATGTTTTATGTTATCGAAAATTATTTCGTGGCATATTTCACAAATTTAGCAAATTAATTTCAAATTTGAATCAGATTCCATTGTAGTTGTCCCAACGCCACCGAATATTTTCCTTATCTGTAAACTCAGGAATGACTATTCTTGGAGGAATAGATGCGCCATAATCCAACCTCGCCCTGCCGGACAACTCCACCTCACCCTCCGGACTTATTCTCAAATGTCCGGTATCAAAGAGCGTATGAATATCCACACGCATGGCAAATCCGTTCGCCACCGTATCTTCACCTTTATATTTATAAGGCTTAATATGAGCAGCCTCAAGTATTTCCGGCATAGTCACGTTCGTGATGAGGCATCTTTTACAAGATGCTAAAATGACCTTTCTAAACGTTGCCTGTCTAGGTCGGGACACGCTATAAGAAACCCTTTTCCTCTCCATTTCAGATGCAATGTCGTTAATTCCTGAATCAGACATGGGAGCGAAAGAGGATTTTGAAGCCACAGCCCGGATCTCATCAATTATAAGCTGATTGATATAATATATCTCCTTCGATCTGGATTCTCCCTCGATATTCACATAACCATAATTGGAAAGGAACAGTAAATATTCTCTAGCGAACCGTTGATCGTTGTCTTTCGGAGTACAATCGGGCCAACTCTCCAACATAATCCGATGCGAGCGGAATTGTAGAATGAAATTGTGGTAATCCTTAAGTTCCGCCCTACATCCGGATAATGGGATGACGATTCTCAAAAACTCTTCATTCGTCAGATACGCTTGTGAATGATCATAATCGTACAAATCCAGCAGAATCCTCAACAAGAGTATCAATGGATGGAAATTCAAACCTTTATCATTCCATAATCTACACTCCTCCGGCTTTTGGATGGCCGGATTCGGCAATGTCATGGTTTGTATTACTTTAACCGCAAATTCCGACTGAGAAATATCATGATCGGCCACCTTTCTCCCGAAGTCTGTAAGATCAATCACTCCAGAATGATTACCATTGGCGGGAATCAACCCTACGGCCTTCCAATACTGGCCTGAATTTCTTATCAGATTCCTCTCTCCTGTCCTTGAGGACAATTTAACATCAATCGCACCTTTTATGTCTTTGGCCAAATCTTCCATCTCCTTAGCAAACTCAGGAGAACTGTACTTTATGCCACGGCCTTCTTTCTCAAGTTTGCGCATTCTTGAGAGCACACCCAAAAGGACAACAGGGTCGTTAATTCCTTCTGTACATTGCAGACTAGCCCATTTCCATTTGAAATCCGGAAATGGTTTAACCGGAACAAAATCAAGTTTTAGCATAGTTTATTCTTTATATGAGTTAAACATTTCCGCCACCGCCTTACCTAACATAGGCGGAACGGCATTACCTATTTGTCTGTATATTGAAGAATTTGACCCGCAGAATTCAAAGTCAAGCGGAAAACTTTGTATTCTTGCAAGTTCCCGGCAAGTCATTCGTCTCTGGCCATTCGGGTGCGGAAGAATAACGACTCCTCCCCTGCTGTCGCCTCTTGCCGTAACTGTAGGAGCAGGTTTGTCCGGATCCAGCGGCCTATGGCCTATATATCCATTAAAATTCAACTTGTATTTTGAATATGTGTGGTTGCATAAATCGTTAGGTTTATCCGGATCAGGGACCACTGCCAGCGCTTCCCGCACACTGACCCACCGTTTCAATCCATTTTTACCTTCCTTGTCACAGACTGGATCCGGAAAGGAATATTCAAAATCAATGTCATTTCTGACACCTACAATAATAACCCTGGCTCTTGTCTGAGGGACTCCGTAATCAGCCGCATTGAGAATCTTATAAGACACTGAATAGCCAAGAGAGGAAAAGTCTGACAATATCATTCTGAAGACTTTGCCACCGGAAAGATTCGTGAGCCCTTTTACATTCTCCGCAACAAAGAACTTAGGTTTTTTAGCACCGATAACACGGACAAGTTCCTTGTAAAGGCCGTTTCTTTCATCCTGCTCATTTCTCTTCGTGTTCGCAACCGAAAAACCTTGGCAAGGGAAACCGCCAATAATGATGTCCGCTTCCGGAATATCCGACACGGGCACATCCTTTATGTCTTTCTGGACTATATGATCTCCTATGTTTTTCCTATAGGTTTTCACCGCATCCTCAAACATATCATTAGCCCAGACAATAGTGTGACCTGCCATTACAAAGCCAAGGTCAAGGCCACCGGCTCCACTGAATAAAGAGACTACTTTCATTTGTTTTCCAATGATTTTAGTTCTTCTCCCAGCATTTTGGCGAACTTGACAGGGACGGCATTGCCAATCTGCCTGTAACAAGAGTTCATCCTACCGACAAACACAAAGTCTTCTGGGAATGTCTGTATTGTGGCGCTTTCTCTCACTGTCAAACGTCGTTCTCCATTGTAATGAGGTATGGCTACAACACCACCCTTACCATTGCCTCTTGCCAAGATAGTAGGAGACGGTTTATCCGGATCAGTATGACGATGTCCGATAAAATTCCTGAATGACACTTTATACGAAGACGCGACGTGATTTGGTATGCCACAATCTTCCCCTGGTTCAGGGAAATGGCCAATCGCATCTTTTATTGAAACCCATTCCGGAAGTCCTTCAGAAGATTTGTCAGAATTGGTCTTTGGCGGGACGACCAGCCTCATTTCACCTCCCAAATCTTTTCTTTGTCCCAAAATAATCACCCTTCTTCTAGTCTGTGGCACACCATAATCCGCCATATTCACCAGATTGACCGTCACTAAATAACCCGCATTCTCAAAATCCGAGACTATGGCAGAAATCACTTCTCCCTTACCCAAATTAAGGATTCCCCTTACATTCTCGGCGATGAAATATTTCGGGCGTTTTTCGACAACCATTCTGAGAAAAAACTTATAAAGTTGATTTCTGCCGTCGTCAACGCTCCGTTTCATATTCGCGACCGAAAAACCTTGGCAAGGGAAACCACCGACTACCACGTCCGCTTCAGGCACCGTCGAAAGGTCAACATCGTTAATGTCACCGCACACAATGTCGGATCCGATATTCTTCTTGTATGTGGCCACAGCGTCCTTATCAATATCGTTAGCCCAGACAATCTCATTGTTTGCCAAAACCAAGCCCAAATCCAAACCTCCAGCCCCACTGAATAACGATATAATTTTCATATTCCAAATGCAATCTTTCTTTTGACCAAAGGTAATAATTTTGATGGCAAAAGGCAAGCGTCATACTTCCGTTAATTTCAATTTTGATTGATTTGCTTTGAAATCAATCGGGACGAAACTTCTTTTTCGGGAATATTATTAACTTTGAGAATTAATGATGAAACGCGGCTTCAACGCAAACCGCGTGTTAAAAGAATTCATGAATATGAAAACCATAATCGACGTTAACGCACATCTGCACACACCGTACTCGTTCAGCGCCTTCAAAGACGTGAGGCAGGCCCTTGACATGGCCGCCGCCGAAGGGGTCGGAGTGGTGGGAATCAACGACTTCTACAGTCTGGACGGCCACAGGGAGTGGAATGACGAATGCGCCGCAAGGCATCTCTATCCGATGTTCAACATTGAGTTCATCTCGCTGAACAGCGAAGATCAGGCTGCGGGACTGAGGGTCAACGACCCGAACAACCCAGGACGCACCTACCTTAGCGGGAAAGGATTGGCTTACCCGGTGATTCTCAGCGGAAAAGAGGCTCAGATGCTTGCCGATGTGAGGGCGGAATCCAACGCACAGGTCGAGAGGATGTGCGACAAATTGAACGCCCATCTGGATGCGGTCAAGGCTGGATTCAGCATTGATTTCAGGCAGGTTGTCAAGGATCTGACCAGAGGCTCAGTGCGCGAGCGTCACCTTGCCAAAGCCCTTAGGATGGCCGTTGACGCCAAGGCTGGCACAATTGAGGACAAACTCGCCCTCTACGAAAGAATCTTCGGGGGACAGCCGCTGAAATCAACCCTTGACAACGAGGCTGCGGTGGAGAACGAAATCAGAAGCAAGCTGCTCAAGGCCGGAGGCGCGGCTTTCGTGCCGGAGGATCCGAAGGCGTTCCTACCGATGGAGACTGTCTGCCAGATCATCAAGGCGGCGGGCGGAATCCCGACCTATCCGTTCCTTGCTGATGACGCCAAGGGCAACTTCACCGACTTCGAGGGCGACCTCCAGAAAGCAGCCGACACGCTGAAAAAGCGCGGAATCAAATCGGTAGAGTTCATCACGACCCGCAACACCACCGCCGTGCTTGAGGAATATTCAGGCTACCTTCAGGACGAGGGATTCATCGTCACTTTCGGCTCGGAGCACAACACACCAGCGCTGGAGCCTATCAAACTGCGCACCCGCGACCACGCTGAGGGTCTGAGCGAAAAACTGCGCGAGACCAACTACCGCGGAGCGTGCGCGGTCGCTGCCCATCAGGCGGGGCTTGACTCCATCGAGGCGGGAGACGAGCTGATTCGCAAGACCTTAGGAATTTAGGAATATGCCGGTTCGGCAAACATAGCACATAACTAAGACACGAATATGAAACAGATTGAAGATCTTATCGCGATTTCCCGGAAGTTCGGTCAGGACTCCAGATTCGTGATAGCCGGAGGTGGCAACACTTCCTACAAGAATGAGGATAAGCTTTGGGTGAAGGCTAGTGGCCATGCGCTCGCAACGATAACGGAGGACGGATTTGCTGTCCTTGACAGGAGCCTTCTGAACCCGATGGGCGAAAAGGCTTACAGTGATGACACGGCAATCCGAGAGGAGCAGGTCAAGAACGATCTCGCAATCGCATGTCTGACAAAGGACAGAAGGCCATCTGTGGAGACATCGCTGCACAACTGCATGGACTTCGCCTTCGTGGTGCACCTCCACCCTACCCTTGTCAACGGCCTGATGTGCTCGGTGAATGCCGAGGCTGCCTGCAAGGAACTTTTCCCGGAAGCCCTTTACATTGAATATACTGACCCTGGCTACACGCTTTTCAAGAAAGTCTATGACCGGATAAAGGCTTACAAGGCAGCCAACGGCAAGGAGCCGCAGGTGATATTCCTCCAGAATCACGGAATATTCGTGGGCGGGGACACCACAGCGGAGATTGAGGGGATATATTCAGAAATCATTGAGAAACTTGAAGGTAAGGTTGCGGCTCTTCCGGAGGGAGACACCGCGGTCTCTGAGACCGTCACGGATGTCGTTCCGGCGATCCGGCAGATGCTCTCGCGCTCCGGCAGAGGGTTCAAGACCTTGAAGGTCACCAAGAATGCTCTTGTTGACTTCTTCATTGACGGTTGCTCAGACACTTCGTTGAGTTCGGTCACTTCGACAGGTTCAGTCACTTCGACAAGCTCTGTGACCGAGCAACAACCGGTCGCTGAACCTGCCGAAGCGACCGTTCGTCCAGACGAATCTGGTTTCGACAAGATCGCCAAGCCGTTCACGCCGGACATCATTGTGTACTGCAAGAGTGCCTACATATTCATTGACGCAGAGTCGGATGAAGAGATTCTGCAGCAGGCGGAAGAGAAGATCGAGGCTTTTGTCAGCGAAAGGGGTTACACGCCTAAGGTTCTGCTGATCAAGGGAATCGGTCTCGTGGCAGCGGGAGATAACTCCAAGAACGCCCAGATCATCACCGATGTGTTCACCGATGCGATGAAGGTCGCGTTCCTCGCCCAGAGTTTCGGCGGGGAGCATCCTATGGAACAGGCTTGGATTGACTTCATCGACAACTGGGAGGTTGAGAATTACCGTCGCAAAGTCGCCTCCAGCGCATCCAAAGGCCGTGTGGAAGGCCGCACGATCATCGTGACCGGAGCCGCTCAGGGATTCGGAGAGGGTATCGCCCGCGAACTGATGGCACAAGGAGCCAACATCGTGGTCGCTGACCTCAACGAGGCAACCGGAGAGAAGACCGCTGCAAGCTTCAACGAGAAGGCTGGAGCCAACAAGGCCATATTCGTGAAGACCAATGTCGCTGACATGGAGAGTCTCCAGAACCTGATGAGGGAGACCATCCTGAATTTCGGTGCGCTGGACGCGTTCGTGAGCAACGCCGGAGTGGTCCGCGCCGGTGGATTGGACGTGATGACCCCGGAGAACTTCGAGTTCGTCACCAAGATCAACTACGAGGCCTACTTCTTCTGCGCCAAGGTCGCATCGCACATAATGAAGATCGAGACAAAGTACGATCCTGAATATTTTGCTGACATCATCCAGGTCAACAGCAAGAGCGGTCTGCGCGGCAGCAAGGCCAATTTCGCCTACGCGGGCGGCAAGTTCGGAGGAATAGGCCTGACCCAGTCCTTCGCCCTTGAACTCGCACCTTACAGGGTGAAAGTCAACAGCATCTGCCCCGGCAACTACTACGATGGGCCGCTGTGGAGCAATCCGGAGAACGGACTGTTCATCCAGTACCTCAACGCCGGAAAGGTTCCGGGAGCGAAGACAGTACAGGACGTGAAGGATTACTACCTCGCCCAGGTGCCTATGCGCAAGGGCTGCAATCCTGTGGATGTCTGCAAGGCCATCCTCTACGCCATCGACCAGACCGGAGAGACCGGACAGGCGATTCCTGTGACGGGAGGTCAGGTTATGCTGGCTTAATTGTAAATCCGGGAAGCCGCATTTTCTCAATGGGTCAAAGCGGTTTCCAATGTAACTCATTAATATTATGAAACAACTTGACGTAAATCTGATGCATCCGGCCGAGCAGATCGCAATCATCATCGGCAGGATCTATCGCAGCGAGATGACCACCACCTCCGGTGGAAATCTGTCCATCATGGACGAGAACGGAGACATGTGGATCACCCCGGCGGCGATTGACAAGGGTTCACTTACACCTGCGGACATCATGTGTGTGAAGGCTGACGGAACCATCGTTGGTCCTCACAGACCTTCCTCCGAGTACCCGTTCCACAAGGCCATCTACAAGATGAACCCGCATATTCATTCAGTGATTCATGCCCATCCTCCAGGACTGGTGACATTCAGTATGGTTCATCAGGTGCCCGACACGAGCATCATTCCTCAGGCGCGCGAGACCTGCGGTCCTGTGGGATTCGCCGAATATGCCCTTCCAGGAAGCGAGCTTCTCGGGAAGAAGATTGTGGCAGAGTTCAAAAAGAACCCTGACTACAAGGCCGTCATCATGGAGAACCACGGTGTCGTGGTTGCCGGTGAGGACATCGCCGATGCCTACCAAAGGTTCGAGACCCTTGAGCTTTGCGCCCGCACAATCCTGAACGCCAAGACTTTGGGCGAGCCTAAATACCTCAGCGAGGAGCAGATCCTTCAGCACGAGAAGGCCGTCAACGTTCCGTTCCAGCACTTCATGAACGTCACCCACCCTTCAGACGAAAGGGCGATCCGCGCGGAAATCTGCAAGATTGTCCGCAGAGCTTGCTCGCAGGGTCTCATGTGCAGTTCATACGGCACCGCATCAGTGCGTTGGAGAGGCAATGACTTCCTCATCACACCGTCCAGCATGCAGCGTTGGGATCTTGAACCGGAAGACATCGTCCAGGTAAAGGACGGAATGGTGGAGGCAGGAAAGAATGCAAGCCGTTCGGTAGCGCTACACTATGAAATCTACCGCCGCAACCCGAAAGTCAACTCCATCATCCTGACCCAGTCCCCTGCCCTGATGGGATTCTGCACGACCGGTGTGAAATTCGATGTGCGCACAATTCCTGAGAGTTGGATATTCCTTCAGGACATCCCGACATTCCCGTTCGGCAGCCAGTACAACGAGCATCTGACAGAACTCGCTGACGAGTTCAAACACAGACCGTTCGTGATGCTGGAGAACGATTCCGTTGTGGTTACAGGAGATCAGCTCATCAACACGTTCGACCGCCTTGAGGTTGCGGACTTCAGCGCACGCTCACTGATCCTTGCCGCTCCGCTTGGCAAGCTGAACCCGATCACCGACGAGGAGATCGAGGAGCTCCGCGTGGCGTTCCACGTCGGGGAATAGTTGAAGCCAAAGTATAACTGTAAAACAACTGCCACTTCGACAAGCTCAGTGACCGAAATGGCACATAATCATCTCCGTCACAAAAGTTGCGGCAATCAATAAATAAACTCCCTCCCGAATTTTGCACGTTACCAAAATTCGGGAGGGAGTTTATTTTATTGTATCAAACCTTATTCGCCGGCGATAATCTTAGCGTCCTCCTTGCGGTCGATTCCGACACGCTTCTCGAAGCGCTCACGCCTTTCAAGGAGAGCCTCCTTGTGGCGGATAACCCAGTTCTCAAGGTAGATGGCCGCACAGGCGAGGAAGAAATAAACGATGGTCTGAAGGATCATCGCTTTCATCTGCACATCAGCGGCCCCCATGTCACCACCGGCAGTGCTGAGGTTGATGAAGCCCTGCGCTCCGAATGTGGACGGGAATATGTAGGAGAACCATTTCCAAAACTCCGGGAAAGCGATTGTCGGCCAAGAGCAGCCAGTCAAGAACAAAGCCACAGGTGACATCGCAAGGAAAAGAAGGAAAACCGACTCCCTCCTTGTGATCAATGTGCTCCACGTCATGCTGAAGAAGACACAATCAGTGATGAAGAACACCAGCAGAGCCAGCACGTCATGGAACTCTCCCCTTTGAGGAATCCCGAATATGGCCGGCACGATGAAGGCGATGTACATGCCCACAGCAAGGTACAGCAGCCAGTAGGCTCCTCCACGTCCAAGGACCACACGTCCCACACCATGGCCTTCAAGCTTGTCAGGAAGCGAGGCGAAGCTACGGTTCCTCTCTCTGGCCGTTCCGACCAGCAGAGACATTCCGTAGAACAACGTCTGCTGGATGATGATCATCAGAATCGCCGAAATCAGGAAGAAACTGTAGTTGAAAGCCCTGTTGTACGGGTTGTTGTCCTCGTAGCCAAGCGGCTTCACAGTCTGCGAGATCTGTTGTTCCGACATTCCGGCTGACGCGAACCTCTGCATCTGAATCTGCCCGACCTCGTGCAACATCACGAAGTTGGTGGCCATCAAGGCGTTCTTGTAGTACAGGAAACTGCTCATGTCCGCATAGACGGAGAATGTGGCTGTCTCGTTCCTCGCAAGTTTCTCACTGAAATCAGAAGGGAAATAAATGATACCGTTGACCTTGCGCTCCTGCATCATCTTTTCCGCCTCTGCCATATTCACACAATTCGCCGCTATTTCCACCTCTCTGGTCGCGTCTATTTCCCTTATGAAACGATGGCTGTCCGGACTGTCACAATTGTCAACAACCGCGACCGGTGTGTCCGAAAGGATACCGTTCAGGTAGACTACATTGTACAGCAGTGGGTAGACCAGTCCGGCGACAAGGAAGATCAGCAGCACACCACTGTCCGAGAAAATCTGTCGGAACTCATGGCAGAATATGCCCCAGAAGTCCTTGATCCATGTTTTTGCGTATGAATTTCTCATGTCACTTAGTCTTTAGGGAAGTTCTGATGAATATACGCCTTCTTAAGTCGTGTCAGACCTATGAGAGGCACAAGGATAAACAGAAGCAGATAAATCGCCTGCTTCCACCATCCTGCGAACCCGGCTCCGAATATGGCCTCCTGAACATAAAATTCATAGTAATGCCTAAGCGGGAACGCAGAAGCAAGCCCCTGAATGTAAGGAGGCATCGCCTCGATCGGAAGTGTGAAGCCTGAAAGCGAGAATCCAAGCACGCTGTAAAGGGCACCGATACTCAAAGCCAACCTCGGCACCGGGAGCATCTCGATGATGAATATAGCTATTGCCTCACTGGCGAAAATCATCAGGACTATTCCCAAGAACATGTTCCAGATCGACCCGGCCAATGGGAAATGCAGCTGATGGTACATCAAAAGGATAAGAATCAGCCCTATCGCTGAGAATGTCAGAGTCCAAACCAGCAGCTTGCCCGCAAGTGCGGAGACGATGGAATTTCCGGATGTCGTAAGCAAGTGACGGGACGTACCATACTTCAACTCTGCACCTAATGAATATATCAGGACGATTATCACTATCATCTCCAGCACACCCGGCAGCAGGACACTGCTCAGGTAATAGCTGTAGTTGGTCGTGGTGTTACCGATCTGATGCAGATCCACATTGACAGGCTGGATCATGCCCATGATCTGGCTGTCATTGTAGCCTCTCGCCCTGAACGCCTCTCTCTGCACAGCTCCGTTGGTCAGGTTGACCATCGTGAGCAGATCCTTCCACGCCAAAGCTCCACTGACGAAGTACAATCCGTTGACATAGAACGTGATTTTCGGCTGCCTGTTCGCCTGGATGTCATCATTCATTCCTACCGGAACAACACAAACCGCTGCAATCTTGCCTCTGTTCATGTCCTCTCTCGCAGCCGCAAACGAATCGTAGTGGATGACCTTGCCCAACTGGGTCGCATCCAATTGCTGACAGAAATTCCGTGATGTTGAAGAATAATCATAATCCACAAGACCGATCGGAACATCACTAGGCAGGCCAGCCTTCAGAAATGTCAGAAAGAATATGGCGCAGAACGCGATCACGCCTACGGAACCCAGAAGATAGAGCGGACGCTGCCGGATTATCCTGAGTTCGCGGCGCGCGACCGCAATTATTCTCTGCCAATTGTTGTTCATGATTCCTTATTTTACAATGGCGGACATGCCAGGACGGATTCCGTCAACCTTCACATCAGGGACAGCCCTTACCTCGAAAGTCTTGGCATCGTACATTCCGGTCTCCTTGGTCGCTTTCCATGTAGCGTAAGACTCACGGACAGCCACATAGTTGACGGTCGCAGGAACTTCCTTGCCATCAAGAGCCGGGATGATCACCGTGATCTTGTCACCCTGCTTCATGCCATGGAGATAATCTTCACGTACATTGAATGTGAACCAGATGTCGTTCAGATCCGTCACACTGGCAACTGGAGCGCCCTGACCTACAAGTTCACCAACCTTAGGGAAAACAGCAGAGATGATGCCGTCTGACGGAGATGTCAGGTACAACTCACCCAAATAGGACTCAACCTCCATCAACGCACCATTGGCTTGGTCAACAAGTGCCTGAGCGGCAGCCTTATCCTCCGCCCGTGCTCCGTTGACGGCCATGTCGTACTGACTCTTGGCGGCTTTTGTCTGAGCAACAGCAGCATCGTACTTAGCCTTGACCTCATCGTATTTCTGGGCGGCGATGACCTTCTGGTCGTAAAGTTTCTGGATTCTCTCGAAAGACTTCTTCATCACGTCCTCCTGAACCAAGGCTGTCTGGTAAAGCTCATAGGCTCCAGCTATCTGCTCCTTACGAGCCCCGTTCTGAGCCTTCCTGCTCTGTGCGCTCACAGCGGCCTTCACGGCGTTTGCCTGGGCGAGTTTAGCGCGAACCTCCGGAGAATCGATGAATGCGACGGTGTCACCCTTGTGAACCATCTGGCCTTCCTTGACATACATCTCCTCGATTCTGCCAGGGACCTTGCCCGAGACCCTATATTCACTAGCCTCTGCCTCACCCTGAATTACCAGAGGCTTTGGCTTTGAAACGAAATAGCCGATGATGGCTATCAGAAGAATGATCACGATAAGCGCCACAATGCCAATCACAAGATTGTAGCTTTTCTTTTCCTTTTCCATAATATTCTTAAATTTTTATTATTATCCCTTGATTACTTTGTCTGGGCGTGGTTGTTGCCCTCGGCCTTGTTGAGGTTGGCGGCGAGCATCTGAAGCTCGATTCCCGCGTCGATATATTCAGAATGAGCCTTGAGCCATGCGGTCTGGGCGGCGAGGGCGATGTTGGTCTCGATCACGCCTTCCTCGAAGCCTACTGTCGCGGTGCGAAGGTTCTCTTCGGCGCTCGCAAGGTTGTTCTGAGCCATCGTGAGTTTCTCGAACGCCTCACCTTCCTGCTTGCGGAGCTGGGTGACCTGAAGGTTGATCAGATTCTTGGCGTCCTCCAGCTGAGTCCTGTAAAGAGTCGCCTCCGCCTTAGCCTTACGTGTCTTGCTCAGAGCCTCGAAGCCATGGAATATAGGAATATTGACCATCACACCGGCATTGAAGAAACCACCCCAATCCTTCTGGAAGCCGTTCTTAAGATTAGGGTTGGTCACTGAATATCCCGCCATCAAAGCGATCTTCGGCATCATGTCGGCCCTTGCGACCCTTACCTTTCCGTCGTAGATTTTTGAAGCAAGAACAAGACTCCTTGTCTCAGGCCTGTCGGCATAGATCTGATCAAGATCCTTCTCCGCACCCATCTGAGGAAGCGGAATTTCTGAAAGGGTTTCGTCCGCAAGTACGATCTCAGTATTAAGGTCAAGGCCTATCTGTTTGCAAAGCAGCATCTTCGCAAGGGTAAGACCGTTGTCTGACTTAGTCTTGAGCATGTCTGCCTCATTGGCTTTAACCTTTATCTGCAAAGCGTCGGATTCTGTAGCTACGCCTTCCTTTACAGAGAGATCGACATCATGCTCCATCTTGTGAAGCAGGTCGGCATAAGCGTCCGCAAGTTTCTTCTTGTTCGCGATGGAGACAATCTGCCAATATGCCTGGTCGACATCCACGATCACCTGTTGGTACTGCTGGTCATACTGGGTCTTTGACAGTTCCTCTGCCAATTTGGCAATATGATTGGCCGCCACAATCTTTCCACCCATGAAAACAGGCTGCTGAACAGTCACGGCACCAGCGAAAATATTCTGGAGATCTGGATGGAAGGCATCATCAATTTCTTTTCCCAAGGCATTGATGGTCTGAGACATGTCCGTCTGGGACAGAGTCCCGAGAACCGTCTGCCACATCGGACTGTTCATATATTCAAGAGCCGCCGCAGGATTGGATTTGATGGCTGTCATCAGATTCTGGCTCAAAGTCTGAGCCTGAGAATGGATGAGCGTACCCATATTCTGAAGTTTCTGGGAAGTGGCGTCGCTGACAAGGGCGATGTCATTGGCGTTGTAAATGTATGCGCCGGTGGCCGAGATGTTCGGAAGATAATTCGCGAACGCTATCTTGCGGTCGTAGCCGGCCATCTCGATCTTGGTTTCAGCCTGTTTCAAGGTCTTGTTGTTCTCGACCGCCATTTCACGGCACTGTTCCAGCGTCAGAGTCTGCTGGGCATTCATCGCCACGGGCGTCAAAGCCATAGCGACCAATGTTGAGATTTTGACAATGTACTTGTTCATATTCATAAATTCTTGTTTTCTTTTTTTGTGTCAAGCGGTATGAACCACTACAAATTAATTGCCAAATTTTACCATTAGTATGACCATTAGGATTCAACGATTATCAAAAGGTCGAATATTGCGAAATTTTGCAATAACAAGAATATTTTCTAATTTTGCCGTCGGACACTAAAAACATTTTATGACATGCCTGACTCTTTATTGAATATAGGCCTGAAGCAAATCAGGAAACTTGTCCCCGTCCAGAATGAAGTTCAGCTCGGAGATGACTTTTTCATCATGGATGTGAAGTACAGCGACAATCTTCAATTTCTGAAATATCCTTGCCGCAGCGATGCGTACATCGCGATTTTCTGCAAATCGGGAGGGCTGAACGTTGAAATCAACCTGCGCTCTTACTCAGTGAGCAAGGGGTCTTTGTTCGTGGGTACTCCAGGCAACATCATCAAGATCAACAAGTCTCCGATGAAGGACGCCAACGATTTCGAGTTCATCGTCGTGGCGATTTCAAAAGAGTATCTTTCCAGCATAAGTTTCGACTTTAAGAAAATTTTCGACGACAGGTTGAAATTGCTGACAGAGCCATGCGTCAAACTTGACGACAGGAATATCGCTTTCTGTTCCAGATATTTGGATCTTATCGGGGAGATACTGTCTACGGAAGTGCCAAACAAGAGGGAGGCTGTCGGATCGCTGATAGCATCGTTGTTCTATGTCCTTGGCGGGTTCATGGAAAACAGCGTGTCCAGAGCAGCGGAACAGCCGGGAGCGGCGGTCAACACAAGAGTCAAACTGGTCTTCGAGCATTTCATGGCATTGGTCACCGAACACCACACCTCGGAAAGGAACATGGCCTTCTATGCAAGCCATTTAGGATTGACTCCCAAATACTTGTCTAAACTCATCAAGCAAGTAAGCGGGAGGTCCGCGCCGGACTGGATTGACTCTTTCGTGATTCTGGAAGCCAAGAACATGCTCAAATACACAGACGACAGCATAAAGGAGATTGTGTTCAAACTGCATTTCCCTAATCCGTCCGTATTCTACAAGTTCTTCAAGGCGCACACCGGGATGACACCCAGTGAATACAGGAACGGGTGAATCTTCTTTCACGCTTTATGCAAAATCAAACGCAGACGTGACTCAAAGCGGCATTTTGCGTCAATTTGTAAGCAAATTAGCATGCTTTGGTGAACGATTAGTGCAAAAATCGTTTTAAAAAATTAACGAAATCCTTTGCATATTCAATAAATCTTGATACCTTTGTCCCTTGGACAGACAAAAGTTCTTTTTGTTGTCTATTTGTTAAGTTCGTTTTATATACACAGGCCGTCGCTTTGGGGAAAGCGGCGGCCTATCTTTTTGGCGTTGTTTCACACCACCAAAAAGATAAAATCCACCCCCAGTCCCTACGGGACAGCCCCGGTGGGGCACTGGGGACCGTATTCCCCAAACCACTTGCGTCGCTTCGCTCCGAAATTTCACACATAAACATCATAAAAATATGAACCCCTTAACACTTCGACAAGTACAGCGGGCACGCGACTGCGCAGATTCAATGAATAATGCAAAAGGTCTCGCAGAGGATTTCTGCGAGACCTTTTTGCGGAGAGAACGAGATTCGAACTCGTGATACGGTTACCCGTATGCAGGTTTAGCAAACCTGTGGATTCAGCCACTCTCCCACCTCTCCGGATGCTCTGGCCGAATGGTTGTCAAACCTTTCGTCGCTATTTGGACTACAAAGATACAAATTTTTCTTGTTTTCCAAGAATCTTGTGCAAAATCTCAGGAAAAACCTTTAGGTGTAATCTTATTTTCCTAAAATCCGAAGATTGCCAAGAACGAGAGGATAACGCAGACTGCCCGACGGGACACCGTCGATCATATAGCGGAACGCCACGAAAATCAAACCGTCAACCTTGCCTGAGTTCCAAGAGCCGTCATTGACGATAGACATGGACATCTTTCCCGCCACTCGATCCCACGAAAGATAAGCCTTAGCTCGCAGTGATTCCAATATACTGAAACTCAAGGCTCCGGAATCAAAGACGCAGACAAACACATTCCAGATTGCGGATCCATACTTGACAGGGCCGACGTGCTGGCGGTTAGGGATGTCCAACGATAGAGTCTCTTGATTGAATACAGCTTGGAATGACCAATCATATTCAGGGACCCTCACCGTCACTGAGGTGTCGTTTCGGGCGACTATCTCAAACTCTGCGCTGGCGTGATTGCCATCCTTGTCCGTTCCCGATGCGACATAAGACCCGTATATGTCTTGGATCTCACCCTGAGAGAAGGCTATCGAGTCCCGCTGGTCGCCATAGACAACATAAAGACAACCAGAACGGATATGGCCGGAATCATTGCGGGCAATGTGGATATTGACCTTTTCACCATCATAATCTCCTGAAATCCAATCATTTGAAGATTCGACGATGATTTTTGAGTTAGAGACCACAGGAACCGACCTGTCAGCTGGTCCATCATCAAGCACATAAGAAAGTCCGCGCTCAATCTTCGCATAAACTCCGAACTGTTCCGCGGTGACACGGAGGCTTTCCTCACCGGAAGTCAGGTATATACTTGAATATCGGTTCTCCAACCCGCCATATTCCCCGACCGCGACGGTCACTGTGGAGCCATTCACAGTGACTTCGCACCATGGCTGCTCGGCCTCGACTTTGAACTCACCTTCGCATGCCACCTCAATGGTTCCGACACCTCCCTCCGGGGCGAAAGTGATCTCAGACTTGACAATGCTTAGAACCGGGCCGGACTCGAAAATCCGTCCATCATCGGAGCATGAAGATAATGCGATGATGGCCAACGAGGCCATGACACTATATATTATCCTTTTCATATTTACCTCTTTGTCAAATTGTTAAGAATAGGAAAATAATATTTGTTGTAAGGATCCCATCCATTGGCCTTGAACCAGCCGACGGACTTGTTATCAGGGTCGAGCTCCCACAATATGAATGATGAGGTGCCCGTGAAATCCTCACAGCCGTTTGTTGTCCATGTAAAGACTGGATTCTCATCATCCTTGTTCCAGACAGTCTCCATCCCCGCTTCGGTGTTCCACGACAGGGAGCCGGTCTCCGCGTCCCAAGCGCACAGCCACACACTGTTGCCGGAAGATGTGGATCCGACCTTCTGAGAGTTCCACTCAAGCCGTCCAAGAGTGCGGTTGTAGTCCAGAACAACGGTATAGTAAGGACTCAACCCGGACATCGTGTAGGTGCGGCTGGCCGGATCAGGAGTCAAGGTCACATTTGCCTTGGCGGAGTTGTTCCAATAGTTGAGAACATAACTACCCTCGAAAAAGTCAAACTGGACATAGTCATCTGGAAGGCGGCCCTTAAGATTCACGTCAGGACCTCCTTGAGGGTCGGACAAGACAAAGGTGTCGGAATTGAAATCAAGTTCGGAGATCGTGCGCCCACCAATCTCTACTGGATTGTACAATTTGATGCCGGTCAAAGTGGTCACGAAAGGAACCGTCACGGTGCCCTCGGAAGAAGTAAGGGTGAGCTGCCTGTAGTTCAGGTCAAATGAACCCTCGACCGTGGCCGATCCGACAGTTCCCTCACAAAAGGCCACGAGAAAGTCCTCAGAGGCTTTGTGCGCCTTAAGAATATAAGTCTCCGGCTTCTCGCTCAGCGGATACATTCTGATGAGTCTGCGGGAGCGTTTCCCTACCATTTCAATCTCTTCCGGAGAACAATTCCGGACAGTGAATTCGAAATCACCTCCACGAGCCTCATACCTGGCTGATGACGGAGTGGCGAAATAATGCATGAACGCATTGTAGGTGTCGAATGAAAGCACAGGGCCGTTGTCATCGGTCATCTTGTACAGGCTTGTCAGCGCCGTCTCTGGCTCGTTCTCGTAACTGATTGACACTTTGCCCGAATCAAATTCAAGGACGAAATTGTAGCCACCGTAGTCCTTTGCCGATGTTGCGGCGAAATATTCCATTCTCCAACCATATTCAGCTCCTTCCAGAGTGGCTTTGATGTCAGCCATGCTTTCCTGAAGCCTCTCAGAGGCGGACTTGTCAAACACAAGATCCTCATCCTTCTGGCAGCCTGATACAAGGAAGAATGGAAGAATGGACAGAATCATGAATATATTTGATCTTCTCATAGCGCGTCAATTATTTGATGGTAAGGTCAGAAAGGTCCAGCCTGCCACTCACGACATCCTCCTGACGACGGATTATGACATCACGGAGCTCGTCGATGTCTATGTTGAAGTTCTCCTGAAGGTAGTCCCTGACGATGTCCAGCTTTAATTTTATGTAGTTGGCACCAGATTCACCGGCCGCCGCCAACTGAGCGTCCCACCATTCTGGGGATTTCGTTACATAGAACGACATCATCTCAGCGAAATCCTCCTGGTGAGAATGCTGGGCGTAACTTGAGATGAACCCGTTCTTGAGGTAGTCAGTCACATAAGGCTCTACGCTCCAGCTGTCAGCCACATAACCGCTTCCGGTGATTTCCTTGAAGTCGGCCGGATAGTCAACCATCTGGTTAAGGATATGTGCGAACTCGTG
The DNA here is from genome assembly GCA_934698975.1 of uncultured Bacteroidales bacterium. GTDB lineage: Bacteria > Bacteroidota > Bacteroidia > Bacteroidales > UBA932 > Cryptobacteroides. The sequence goes on along the minus strand of CAKUVR010000013.1, from coordinate 35,288 downwards.
ATGGATCACCTTTATGTAGTATGTGTTCATCAATTCAGCGTTTCCAAGGCTGTTCCGGATCCAGTTGATTCCGGAAAGCAGGATTTTCTTTCCGCCCTCCGCTGTTCCAAGGATGATTGTACCATTGTTCCTGTACTCGAAATCGCCTATCAGAAAGAACATCTTAGGGAAATACGACCTTGTGAAATCGATTCCGGCGACCTCATCGTAGGATTCAATGCAAAGATATTTCACAAGATGTGCCGCGATGACAGAACAATCGTAGTCCGCGGGCACGGTGTAATAGTTCAGATCCGACTCCTTCATCTCGTAGCGGTACTTGAAACTGATGTTGTACGGAGTAAGGAAGTTCACTTTAAGCCAGCGGTCGAAATCATTCTCTTCAACCTGGCTTCTTGAAATGACACTCGTGTCTGATAGTTCGTCTTTTGAGCAAGACACCATCGACAATGCCACGCACACGATGGCCAATGATTTCAGTATGTTATTCTTCATATTCATCTTATCTTGGGTTAGCCTCAAGCCCGGCGTCAATCACCTTGTGGGGGATCTGCAAGGCGCGGCGTGGGTCGTCAATCTTAAGGGAATCAGTCACCCGCTCAGGTTCGCCGTCCGCACCGATGATCCTTCTGTCAATGCAGATGCCATACCTGTTGACGTCAAACCACCGGAGCCCCTGCCCCAGGGTCTCGATGCGACGGAAACCAAGGACGCACTGGATCATCGCCTCTTTGACGCCGGTCTCCATGCCGATGTCAAAGGACGGATTCAGTTTCTTCTTGATGGTGGGGCTGTCCCACGTGGAATATCTGACGGCATTGTAATACCTCCTTATGGAAGAAGGGTCAAGAACAGTCTCCGTGTTGACGATATTCTTCATCCACAAGGTAAGGTCAGCTGCGGCTTCATCGAACTTCTCCAGCATCGTCCTCGCCTCTGCGCGCACAAGCAGGGTCTCGTCACACCAGAACGCAGGATAGACAGTCCGGTAGTAGCCGATGCCGGCGACCGCGTCGGTATATTCAAATAGATAAGGAAGCTTCCAGAAAACGGTCTTGTCGAGGTTCGTGCCTTTGTAGACCTTGGGTGGCATATAGTACTCTCCTGATCTCCAGATGTTTGCAGCCAAGACATCCTCTGTTGTCGCGATATGGTTGTTATGGGCGTATTTGGAATAAAGATAATAAGGGCCGAAAGCCAAGCCCATCTTGGAATATGCCGTGAGAAGGAGCAGATTGCAGTTCAGGGACGCGTCAATGAAATGGGAGACGATGGCATCGTAAGTCTGGGTCATTCCGGCTGTCGCTTCCCAGTCGCGCAGCATTGTCTCCGGAGCGCTTCCGAGACATCGCGAGGCATATTCCTCAGCCTTGTCCCATTTCTGGTAGAACAAGTAGAAGCGCGCGGCGAAGGCATAGGCGGCCTTTTTGTTGAAATGGTACTTAGGAACCGAGAAATATGAGTCGGCCTGAAGAGGCAGAGCCTCCTGGATGTCAGCGTCCATCCGCTCGTAATCCTCCGCGACCGTGCCCCGCTCATGATGTACCACGAGCGTTGTCTCAGGTTCCTCGCTGTAAGGTATTCCCAAATCCTTTCCGCTTGTCGAAGGATTGTAGGACTTGCAGAACAAGTTAGTCAGTATAAAGTGATTGTAAGCCCTGCAGAGGAGAGCCTCGGCTTTGGCGGCTTTCAGATCGGGAGTGACAGGACCACCACGGTTCTCTATGGCCTGCAACGCCTGATTGGCCGCCGCTATGGCATAATATGAGGAATTCCATACATTTTCTGGAGCCTCGTTGTCCGTCTCGGTGATCTCGCTCCACGCATAGACCTGGTCAATGAATCTGTCCGTGTAAGGATTGCCCGCGCCCATGTCGTCAACGTTGTCTGACATAAACTCGGTGAGCAGCATGAAATCATTGCGGGGATACGCGGAAACAAGAAGGTTCTGAATCTTGGACTCCGAGTCCATCTCAGCCCTGTTGTCCGGCAGCTTGTCAAGGAAACCGTCGCAACCAGCCAACGAGGCAAGCCCCAAAGACAGCAAGACAAAAGTTATTATGTTGTTCTTTTCCATTTCTTTCCAATAATATGATCAAAATCCCACTTTCAAAGTCAATGTGAACTGTTTAGGCACAGGAACCGCCACACCACCAGTGTTGAAGAACTCCGGATCCTGGCCGTTGAGCTTGCTGTCCGCATAAATCAGGAATAGGTTCGTGCCTTGAAGTTTGAGGGAAGCGTTGCTGATCCTGAGAGGCTCCACCCATTTCTTAGGGAAATCATAGCTGAGAGAGACCTCTTTCATGCGGATGAAATCACCCTTGGCGATACGCTCCGTGGAGTAATTGTACGAATTGTAGGCGATGCCAAGGTTTGTGTTGTTCTTGTTCTGGATCTTGCTGGCGATCACGGGCACATTCGTATGATCCTCGTCTCCAGCCTGAACCCACCGGTTTTTAAATTCCTTAGGCATCGAATTCAAATCATTGTACGTGTTGCGGAACACCGGATCCAGACGGATCACATTCCCGAACGAATATGTGACGAACACATTCAGACGCCAGCCTTTCCAAGTGAACACGTTGCCGAGGGAACCGACATCCGTCGGATCGGCGCTTCCAGAATATTCAAGGAAATCCAGTTTGTCCGGATCGCTTTCCTGAAAATAGACTCCCGTCACAGAGATATTCCCGTCCTGATCAAGGAAAGTCGGGAGTCCCTCCTCATTCAGGCCCTTGAACGGAATCGAGAATATTCCTCTGACCGGGTACCCCTCCTTCGCAAAGCCGTTGCCTGTGATAAGGTCAATGGTCCTGGTGGTCGTCTTGAGGTCCGTGACCTCATTGTGGGAATGCGAATATATGAAATTCGTGCTCCAGGAGAAGTCCTTGCTCTTTATGTTCGTGGTGGAAAGGCTGAACTCGAACCCTCCGGACTTCATGGCGGCGATGTTGCCGAACTTTGAGATCTGGCCGCCCACTCCGTCAGTGTTTATGATGCCGATAAGGTCGTAATTGTTCCTCTTGTACCAATCTGCGGTCAGGTTTACCCTGTTGTCAAGGAAACCAGCCTCCACACCAATGTTCAGTTCCTTCTTCTTCTCATAAGTAAGGTCATTGTTGGCCAGCGCGGATATGTAAAGCTCCGACTCACGCACAGTCGTAAACGGCCTCCAAGGATTGTCACTTGAAATGACGACAACCGAGTTGGTCACATTCGAAGGGCCGCGGTCGGCGGTCAATGAATATGAAGACTTCAGGCTCAGGTGAGACACCACCGGAAATATTCCCTGCATGAATTTCTCCTCATGAATGTTCCAAGCCGCAGAAATGTTCCAGGTCGGAAGCCATCTGGCCGAACGTGATTTTCCCAGTTTGTTGGTGCCTTCGTAACGAGCCGTGCCGTTGATGGTGTACCGTCCTTGATAGGAATATGTACCGTTGGCAAAAAACGCCGCGCTACGCTCATGCGTATTGCCAAGATTGTAATAATCAGAGTTTTGCTCAGAGCCTTTCTTGAACACTTGATAAGCGTAGTTAGGAATCTCACCCATGCTGTACTGCATTCCCCATCCTCTGAACCAAGTGTTGTGCCTGTCGATGGAATTGATCTCCGTACCTCCGTATAAATTAAGGATATGATCTCCGGAGAAGACATCACTGTAACTTGCCGTGGCGCGGAAATCGTAGCCAAGCATGGAATAATCCGTCCGCTCATAGATACCACCTTCAGGAAGGACAGACACAGGGAGGGCATACGGGTTGTCAGGGTCACTGTAAAGGAAGCTGTTCGAATCTCTGATCGTGGATGTGCCCATGGCCCTGTAGGCCTGCGCCTGATTGGACTCATCCAGAATGTAATGCTCCTGGGAGGACGCCGAATACTTGACGGCCCCGAGCGCGCTCAATTCAATCTGCTTGATCGGCTTGTACTTAAGTTCCGACTGGAATCTCAAATCAACGATGTTAAGATCCATATAGTTGTTGTCCAACTCATCGAATATGTTGAACGGAGCGTAGTTCTTCGTGTACCAGACATCTGGATCCAAGCATCTTGAGGTGTTCAAAGCGTAGGAATACGGATTGATGTCAAAGTCTCTGGTCACCTCGCCGGTCACCGCGTCGATGCCGCTGGAAAGAGTTCCCGGAGCGCGTTGCTTACGGTACGACGCATTGCTGATGATGCCGAGAGTCACATTGTCGAACAACTTGACAGAGCCGTTGACATTGGCCGTGTACCTGTTGACCGAGCTCTGCTTTGTCCACCCGGGATCCAACATGGCAGAAAGCGATGCGTAGAAAGTCCCTTTGTCCGTACCGCCGGAGAGGCTGACGGAGTGGTTGCGTTGAACGGCGTATGTGAATAGCCTGTCAAACCAATCGTTGTTCCTGTACTCGGCGTCCCTAAGATATTTTCCCATCGCCTCGGGGGTGTTGTCAAGGGCAAAAAGACCGGTGACCGGGTCGTACTGACCTATCAACTGGTACATTTTTCCGTAGACTCCGCTGTCAGCGGCATTGGCCGTCTCCGCATAATTCAGGTAACCCTTCTGTTCTAGTTCCTGGTATATTCCCATCTGCTCCTGAGAATTGAGGATGTTGAAAGTGGAGTATTGCGGCTTGAGCCGGACAGTGTACTCACCGGTGTAAGTGACATGTGTCTGGCCTGCCTTTCCTTTTTTAGTGGTGATGACAATGACACCAGCCATCGCGCGCGCTCCATAGATTGATGTGGCGGAACCGTCCTTCAGGATGTCGAAGCTCTCGATGTCTTCCGAGTTGAGCCCCGCGATGGCGGAACTGATCAAGGTCGACGCGTCTCCCGAGGAAAGCTGGTCGGCGCTGACATCGACAACATCCTCCATGATCACGCCATCGACAACCCACAGCGGTTTGGAGCTGCCGTAGATGGATGTCGCGCCCCGGACTCTGATTTTCGGGGCCGTGCCGAACGTCCCGGAAACATTCTGGACAGAGACTCCGGCCACACGACCTTCAAGGGATCGGCTGATGTCGGCCATGCCGTCCATCTTGGCGTCCTTGGCGTCCACCTTGGAGGCCGAGCCGGTGAACAGACGACGATCCATTTTCTGCATTCCTGTCACAACGACACCTTCAAGGACCTGAGAATCACTTTCCAAGGCAATCTTCATGTTCTCGGAGATCGGAACCGTCTTGTCCTTTGTTCCCAAGTTGGTCACTTTCACGTTCTTCGCTGACAAGGGAACATTCTCGATCGAGAAATTTCCGTCCAGATCAGTGATGGCGAACAAAGTGGTGTGACCGTCGACGACGACAGCCGCACCGATGATCGGCAGCCCATCCTCGGCCGACACGACGTTTCCACTGATTTTTCTCACCTGCGTCTGTGCGTCAAGGCATAAGCCGCAAGTGAGGAAAAAGAAGAAAACTGAAAGCAATACTTTCTTCATCTTTTCGATTTTTATTTGTTAAAACAATTAACTGAGCCAATTATTTAATTATGGATATTTCGTATAAATATTCAATTTTGCATTTGCATATTAATTTGCCAATATCCACCCATACGCCACACCAATCGCTCACACGGCAATATTAGTAACATTTTCCCACAAATAAAAATATTTTCGCATTGAATAATTTTCTATTTTTCTTTGAATGTTTATCATTTTTTATTTAATTTGCGCTCAGTTGCGGGAGAATAGGTAATGACTCGGACGAACTTATAAATTAGTGTATAATGAACAAAACGATCAGATTTACGGCATTCGTATGCATCACAGCGATGCTGGTGGGCTGCGCCAAAGAAGCCCCGCTTCCGGTCACAGATGTGACTGTCATTGAAGATGATTCAGAGGCCGGTGTCATAGACGGTCCCGTTTCGGTCAGAGCCGGACTCCCCGGGAAGGACACCAGGACAACATATTCTTACGACGAGGACGGCAACGTCATGAAGGTGGCATGGGAAAAGGGAGATCAGATCTTCTCCTACGGAAACAACCAACAGCAACAGTACAGCCAGGAGGGAGAGATGACCGAAGACGGCAAATTCGCGTCATTCACAAAGACTTCCGGAACGCTGAAAGCCGGCAAGACCTACTTGTTCTCTTACCCTAGTGTGATGGGCACGTCCTCAACCAACGGGTCATTTGTGCTTTCCGGGCAGACCGGAGCCATAGAGGAAATGAAAAACTACGACATTCTTACCGCCAAAGTGGCCGTGGCAAGCGACGGGAACATCCCTGAGATTTCGTTCTCCAGAAGAGTGGCCTGGATGAAGATCACCAATATGGACTTCGGGAAGGATGTGAACACATACATCACGAAAGTGTACCTGAACGGAAAGGTCTTCAATGACTATCTGTACGTGAACAGGAACAACAACTTTGCCGAGACCATAAAATGCAGGTCCGTCACCACCGCGACTCCGTCTTCTCCGGTGGAAATCAAAGACGGAAAACAGACCAAGGATCTCTACGTGGCCTTCTTTCCGTCCACAGACGCGGCTAAAGGTGACGAATGCACCCTGACGGTCATGACGAGCGACAACGCGACCTATCAAGTTGTCTGGGAAACGGCCTCGGCCTACACTCCTGGAATGATGTATGCGCTTACCGGGAACATCGAAAAGACAGTGACCTACAACATCGAGTTCAAGGATCCCGTCGTCAAATCGCTCCTTACAAGCCAGATCTCGCGTGTGGACATCAACAAGGACGGTGAGATTTCAAATGTGGAGGCAGGATTGCAGACAAGTCTTGCCTGGCTGTTTGAGGGAACACAGATAACATCTTTCGATGAGTTTGTACATTTCACAGGCATCACCAAATTCGACGGAAACAACTCAGGCGACAATGGCGGATTCAGGAATTGCAAGAATCTGACCAGCATCAAGCTGCCGGCAAGCATCGTCGAGATAGGATCAGACGCATTCAACGGATGTGAAAGTCTGAAGAATATAGAGATTCCTTCATCTGTGCTCAAAATCAACGCAGGAGCATTCAAGGATTGCGCCAGCCTTGAGACGATCTCACTCCCGGACGGAATCACATATATGGGACAAGGTTTGACTTTTTCAGGATGCACCTCACTGAGGACAGTGCACTGGCCTAAAGCCTGCAAGGAAATAGGCGGACAGTCTTTCCAGAACTGCACATCCCTTGAAACCGTTGAATTACCCGAAGACCTTGAGACAATCGGCACGCTGGCATTCTCCGGATGCAAATCCCTGAAGTCCTTGACGATACCGGCAAGCGTGGCGCAAATCGAGATAAAAGCGTTCAACGACTGTCCTAATCTTACAGAATTGACGTTCAATGGCGGAAAATATCAGCTTGACGCGAACAAGAACCTGGTCTTGGAAGGGACAAAGGCCATCAGCTGCCTGGGCACAACGGCGACTCTAACGATTCCGGAGGAAGTCACCGATATGGCCAACCAATCATGCGCTGGTCTTTCCAAAGTCACTGAAGTGATCATTTCCGGCAACCCGACGTTCGGCAGCAATGTTTTCGCCAACAACACCGCCCTCAAGAAAGTCACGTTCGGGAATGCCTGCACAACGACCGGAAACAACACGTTCATGGGCTGCGTCAACCTTGAGACCGTCAATCTTTCCGATGGAATCACAGCGTTGGGAACCAATCTCTTTTCAGGCTGCGCATCTCTTAAAAACATAACTCTTCCATCTTCAATCACAGCACTGAGCAACGGAGTGTTCAACGGCTGCACATCCCTTGAAAGCATCTCGTTCCCTAAGGGGATGACAAAAATCCCTAACGACATACTCAAGGGCTGCTCAAGCCTGAAGAGCGTGGGACTCGAAGAAGGAATCACCGAGATCGGAAACGGGGCGTTCAACGGTTGCTCCGGAATCAGTTCATTCAACCTGCCGTCAACCCTGACAAAAATCGGCGGGACCGCGTTCGCGAACTGTACGGGCCTCACCGAAATCAAGATACCGGAGAGTGTGACATCACTTGGATCCGGAGTGTTTCAGGGCTGCACAGGAATAACCGCCCTGACAATTCCGGAAGGGGTCACGTCAATTCCATCAAATATGGTGTCGGGGTGCACGAATCTCGAGACTCTCAACCTCCCATCCAAGATCACCACGATCCCAAGCGGGGCTTTCAAGGGGACGGGGCTCAAGACTATCGGACTGCCGGAATCCCTCACACAGATCCCTACAAACTTGTTCCAGAACTGCACCAGACTTGAATCCATCGTGATTCCGGCCAACGTCAAAACCATCGGATCCTACGCATTCGCAGGATGCACCTCGCTAAAGAGTGCGAACATTCCGGATCCATGTGTGAAAATAGACAGGAGCGCGTTTGACGGTTCCGGACTCGAATCCATAGATGTCAACAACGCGACCGATGTCACCACCGCTTTCAACAACTGTAAGAACTTGAAGAGCATAACATTGCACAAAGTGACAAACATCGCCAACCAAGGATTCTCTGGATGCTCGGCATTGACGTCCATCACGCTCCCGGCAACCGTGACAAAAGTCAACAGCTGGGCTTTTGCCGGGTGCTCAAGCCTGAAGGAAGTCATCTTCGAAAGTTCAACACCTTGCACAGTCTCCAACACATCGTTCACGACCAGCGCCCTTGCGGTTTCTCCTGCGACCTATGTTGACGCCATCTACGTCCCGGACAATGCCGTGGATGCTTACAAGGCGGCAAACGTATGGTCTAATTACTGGGCAAGCTACATTTTCGCCATTTCTACAAAATAAATCGGGAATCAATTCAAAATGCAAGATTATGATCAAGCATATTCAGAAATTTTTCAGAGCGGCGACAATTCTCGCCATCGGCCTGTTTGCGGCCACCGCCTGCGGAAAAGAAGACAAAACCGTCAATGTGACCGGAGTCAGGCTTGACAATTCATCTGTCACGCTGCAACTCAACAACGGCACGAACACCACGAAGCTCACGGCCACAGTGGAACCGGATGACGCCGAGAACAAGAATGTCAGCTGGAAGAGCGCGTCACCTGACATTGCTACTGTAAACGAGGGGGTTGTCACAGCCGTTTCTGTAGGAACAACAACAATCACCGTGACCACACAAGACGGAGGTTATTCAGCCTCCTGCGAAGTCACAGTGGAGAAAGGTACAATATTCGTCACCGGCATAACACTGGATCAATCAACCATAAGCCTGACTCCCGGCGAAAGCGCGCGGCTGACAGCCACCGTTGTCCCTTCCGATGCCACGGACGGGAGCGTCATCTGGAGTTCCAGCGATGACAATGTCGCCACAGTTGACGAAACGGGCAAAGTGACCGCCATCGGCAAAGGAGAGGCGACCATAACCGCCACAACGGCCGATCAAGGATTGTCGGCCACATGCAAAGTTGTCGTCACGGTCCCGGTGACAGGAATCACTTGTGACCAAAAGGATGTCACACTTCTGGACGGAGCCACTGTAAAGCTCAACTTCACAGTCTTGCCGGAGGATGCGTCCAACAAAAACATAAAGATAGTCTCCAGCGATCCTTCAGTGGCGACAGTTGAGAATGACGGGACTGTCAAAGGGATCAAGACCGGAACGGCCGTCATCACAGCCACAACAGAGGACGGTGAATATTCAGTGAGCGTCAACGTGAGGGTATTCTTCTCGTCCAACCTCGTAATCTACGACACGGCCAATGAATCCATCCTTGCAGGAAAGGAAATCATCATCGGACTGAAAAGCGTCCTCAACCTGACTGTCATTGATGTCACAGACCCAAGTTTCAAGGCAACAGCGGACATGATCAAGGTCAGCGAGGGCAACGATGCTGTCTCCATCACGACCGGAGACCAAGACGGGACCGGCTTTGTGACCATCACGGCAGTTTCCGCGGGATCAGCCAATCTGACAATCTCATTCGAGAGTCCTCGCGGCAAGTTTGAGAAAACCATCAAGATCACCGTCACCGACTATGCGGGCGGAGTTCCGGACATTCCGGTCAACCCGGCATAGCCATCAAACGGACAAAGCAAAAGCCGGCTTCCCAACATCAGGAAGCCGGCTTTGTTATATTCAATGATGAACCGGGAAACTGTCTTGATTTGTCCGGGACATTTTTTAGAGGCGGATAAAATTCAATCATAAAAGCCTAAAAGAACCTACATAAGTTTCAAGGTCAAAGCGATGAAATCCTCAACACTCAGACGCTCAGGACGGAGATCGAAAACAGGGTCTGTGGCAGGCAGCATAGACGGCTTGATCAACGGCTTGAGGGAGTTGCGGAGAGTCTTGCGGCGTTGGCCGAAAGCGGTCTTCACAACCGTACGGAAAAGTTTTTCATCGCAGCCCAATGACGTTCTCGAATTACGCGTGAGACGGATCACGGCGGACTGCACCTTCGGCGGAGGATTGAAGGCACCCGACCCCACTGTGAAAAGATATTCAATGTCATACCACGCCTGAAGGAAGACCGACAGGATGCCATAGGTCTTGGTGCCAGGCTTCTCGGCGATGCGCTCGGCAACTTCCTTCTGAATCATGCAGACCACTTCCGGGATGCGGTCACGGTGTTCAAGGATCTTGAAGAAAATCTGCGAAGAGATATTATAAGGGAAATTCCCGATGACGGAATATTCCCCATCGAATATGCCGTCAAGATCCATCTTCAAAAAGTCACCCTCAATCAGATTTCCCCCCAGCTTCGGGTAATGCTTTTTAAGATAGACGACTGACTCGCCATCAATCTCGACAACTTTCAACGCCAACTCCGGCCGTGGCAGCAAGTATTGTGTCAGAACACCCATACCGGGTCCGACCTCCAGTGCCTGATGTCCCTCAAGGGCGGCGACAATGTTCTTCGCAATGCTCTGGTCAGTCAGAAAATGCTGACCGAGCGCCTTCTTAGCTCGTACTTCCATGATGGCAAAGATACGGAATATTCATCAATTCGAGTAAAAGAGATTTCGGATTGGATTTCTGACCGGTAAGGATTATCTTTGTCCTGAGCAAAACAAAAATCTGATGAAGAACGATCTGACACAGAGAATCGATGGATTTCTTGCGGAACTGTCCGAGAAAGCACGGTCATACTATTTCCCCGGGATAAGCGATGACATTCACACCAGAGGCGACGGTATATTCCTTGAATCGGCTGATGCATACCTCATGTGCAAAGGTATGGCGGATATGTCAATGTCATACGGCAGTTTGTCTGACGAGCCGGAGACGGAACAAGAGTTGTTTGACAAGCGGCTGCACGACGGAGATGTTCATGAATACAAGTCCATGAATGATTACCACGTTCCGAGAAAACGTGCGGTCATGTCGAGAAGCAGCAGATTGTTTTCTATCATTATTCCCAAGCAAAAAGTCGAAGAAGAACGTCCTGTTGACGATCTTGAACTCGACGGCCGGACAAAGGCGATTATGGAAGAGTTCGACGCTTTGATGAACAAGTACGGGATCAGCGTTGAGGAGATGGAAATCCTGCTGGCCTGCAGGGTGAAACTCAGCCGTTTGCATATTACCGAGAAGAAAGCGATTCTGCTGGAAGATTTTGATCAGACAGAGGTGAAGATGGACACGCTGAGCAAGGCGGTGTTTCTCCTCTACCTCAACCACCCGGAGGGAATCCGCTACAAGGAGCTGTCTGACCATCAGCGGGAACTTGAGGAAATATATTCATCAATCACCGGTCGGGAGGATCTTGACTGCATCCGGAAAAGTGTGGAGGGGCTGTGTGATCCGCTGAACAACTCCATCAACGAGAAGGTCTCGAAGGTGAAAAAGGCGTTCCGCGATGTGGTGAACGACAGGGTCGCGAAGTTCTATTACATCGACGGAGAGAAAGGGACGGCCAAGAGGATCGCTCTTGACCGTGATTTTGTTATCTGGAAATAAGGATTGGTCACTTCGACAAGCTCAGTGACCGGTAGTTTTATGGTCGCCGAGCCTGTCGAGGCGCACCAGACGCATTCCTAACAGGCTTCTCTTCCGATTCTATACATCAGATTCTTCCGAGACACTGTCTTTCTCATCGGACGAGCCGGAAAAGAAGTCGGAGACATCGGCAAGAATGGATTCACCAAGGTGCATCCTTCTGGCAAAACCGGCCTGAGCCTTGCTGAACGACATGGACATGCAGAGCACTCCCTCCGGCGTGGCGTCGTAGTTCATGGCATTTTGAATATTCAGATCCCTCGCCACCTCGACGGCGTCCTGGTTGGCTCCTATGTAGGCGAACGTCCAGCCCTTCTTCCTTTGCATCGCGACCAGATCCTTGACCGCCCTGCCTGAATATTCACAGGAGGAATTTTCCATGCCGTCCGTGATGATGGTCACGAGCACGCCGTCACCGGATTCCACCTTGCGGTCAAGTTCAGAGATGGCCTTCCCCATCGCATCGTAGAGCGGAGTGCATCCTCCTGGCTGATAATCTTTCTTCGTGAGATCCTTGACATCTCCGACAGGGACACCGTCGCGGCGGGTCTTGACCCCGTCCATCCCGCTCCCCTCGAATGTCACGATCGACACAAAATGCTCCTGTTCAGGATATTTCTCCTGATTCTGCCTGATGCCGTTGATAGTCTCATTGATTCCGCTGAGCGCCTGATTGTAGATCGAGCCCATCGAACCGCTCTCATCCAGAATGATGAGATTGTAAATCTTCATTGTCTTGTTCTCTTCCATAAATGAATATATTTGATTAGGTGAATTGTGTCCTACCTTGTTTCTGACGCAAAGGTAATCCTGATTCATCGCATCATCGCAACGTCTGCAAGGCTTGCAGAATTCCAACGTGTTTCGCAAACGATCACCGGCCAGCATTCTCTTTCGTAGATTTACGCCAAAGGCAAACGGGCTAAAGGCTGATTTGCAGCGCAAAATCCGCAACTGCCATATTTTTGCAGCAAGAGGAGATATCTTTGCTTCGTGAAAAGAGGTTAACGGAATATGATAATGGTTGAGACAAAAGAGAACAGTCCGCAGAAAACTTTGCTGGAGTGCCTGAGCGCGATCGTGGAGAAGACCGCTACTGAATCGGGCAACGAGAAGAAGTTCAATCCAAACGTTTATGACGAGGCAAAGGACGAGATAGCTCAGGCAAGCATGGTTCTTGGCACTTCTGCCAGAGAGACGGTCATATTCGCCAGCATTCTGGAACTGAGTTCCAGACGCAGCATCGACACTGACGATGTGGCGGACGAGATGGGTATAACCTACGTCAAGTTCCTTACCTACGAGACCGAACTTCGCTCCCTGGAAGGAAAGAAACTGATAAGAAGGAACGACGACGGCGACATACTGGTTCCTGCTTTCATCAAGTCAGCGCTCGCTCAGAACAAAGCATACGAAAAAGAGGACTATTCGGGTCTGGACACCGCCGAGGTTCTCGAGCGCTTCAAGAGACTGTTCAAGATGAGGATGAAGGATGAGATCGGCGAGACAGACATGATGAACGAGCTCGATACGCTGATGACGGCCGAGACGAACAGCCTGTTTGTAATCGAATGCCGCAGGCTGGGATTCAACGGGGATGAGGGCAAGATGGGTTATAAAGACAGGATTCTGTTCTACTCGCTGGTATATTTCTACATATTCAACAATGATGACAACATTGGGTGGAATGATTTTGACGGCATTTTCGAATGCGCTTTCTGGAATCAGCGGATGATGAAGAACATGTTCAAGGAGAAGAGGCTGAAAATCGTCACCGAAGGAGTGATCGAGCCTGTCAACGAGGACGGAATCAAAAGCCCCGAATATTTCCACATCAGCAACAATGTGAAGGATGCCGTCTTCGCCGAAATCGGAGGAAGCGGGGCGGACAGCAATGGGTCAAACGGAATGAACACGGTCAGGCACACCGAGATCGTGGCCAAGAATCTGTTCTACAACAAGGAGAACAACGCCCAGATATCAAGGCTCAAGAGCCTGCTCGAGCAGGAAAGCTACAGGAAGACCTGCGAGAGGCTCAAAGACAGAGGATTGAGGAGCGGATTCACTTGTCTGTTCTACGGCAGTCCGGGAACAGGAAAGACCGAGACCGCTTACCAGCTGGCAAGGCAGACAGGGCGGGACATCATCCTCGTTAATGTTCCCGAGATCAAAAGTTGCTGGGTCGGAGAGTCGGAGAAGAACATCAAAGGCCTGTTCGATCAGTACCGCAAAATGGTGGAGAGATCCACTGTGGCTCCAATCCTGCTCTTCAACGAGGCCGACGCCATCTTCGGAATCCGTCAGGAAGGAGCCACACGTGCGGTGGACAAGATGGAGAACAGCATCCAGAATATCATTCTGCAGGAAATGGAGAGACTGGACGGAATCCTGATCGCCACTACCAACCTCACAACCAATCTGGACAAGGCTTTCGAAAGAAGATTCCTTTACAAAATCCGGTTCGACAGGCCGGACGAGAAGGTCAAGGAGCAGATCTGGGCCTCAATGCTGCCGGCCCTCAGCGAAGAGGACGCTCGGGAGTTAGCATACAGTTTCGACTTCAGTGGAGGGCAGATCGAGAACATAGTGCGCAAGAAAGAAATCAAGTTCATCATCGATGGCGTCGAGGCCGGATTGGAAGAGATCCGGGACTACTGCCGTGAGGAGATGATCGAGGACGCGGAAAGGAACAGAAAGAAAATCGGATTCAGGTAGTGTATCACTGCCATATTATTTCAGTTCAAAAGATTATATTTGCAATCGATATGTTCTGGGACAACGACTTGCGGCAACTTTGATATTAAGACGTTGTTTTGTCAAGACTTCAAAATATTCATGGACAATGGCAAAGAATTATTTCAAGAGATACATCTGGCTGGTCGATCTGATCAACCGGAGGGGACCGATCTCGTTCAGGGACATCAGTGACGCATGGAGGCGCAGTCCGCTGAACGAGACCGGCGATCCGCTGTCGGAAAGGACGTTCTTCAACCACAAGGACGCGATCGCAGGGATGTTCGGAATAGAGATTCTCAACGACAGAAGTCTCGGGTTCTACATCGGGCACACAGACGTCGGGAACGACGACACAGGTGACTGGATGCTTCACGCCCTGTGCATGAACAATGTGCTTCAGGAGAACTCGGACATGAAAGACCGGATCATTGTGGAGAAGATCCCGTCAAGCGAGAAATTCCTGACCGAGGTCATCAGCGCGATGCGTGACTCCAGAGTCATCAGTCTCTGCTACCAAAGTTTCCGCCGTCCGGAGCCGCACTGCTTCAATGTCAGCCCTTACTGCGTCAAGCACTTCAAACAAAGGTGGTACATGCTCGGGAACAGCGATCTTGGTTTACGAATATATTCATTGGACCGCTTCGTGGACATGGAGGAGCTGGAGGAAAGGTTCGTACTTCCGAAGGACTTCGATGCGGAGGAATATTTCCGTAACTACTTCGGCGTCATCATCGGGGAGGCTCCGGTGGATGTCAAGATCCGTGTCGTGCCTGATCAGGTCAAGTACTTCCGGTCATTACCTCTGCACGAGTCACAAAAAGAGACGGTACAAGAGGACGGAAGTTCGGTCTTCAGCTATCACATCGCGCCCACCTTCGATTTCGTGCAGGAGATCCTCTCGCATGGAGCGGACGTGGAGGTGCTGGAGTCGGCCGAATTACGGAAAAGGATTTCTGACGATGTCGTCGGAATGGCCGCGCGTTATGGGATTCATGTTGCCCGACAGGTCGCTGAGCCTGCCGAAGTGCCCCCGACAGGCTCAGGAATCTTACAATAAAGAGAATATTAATGACAGATTTTGCAGCTATTGATTTTGAGACGGCCAACGAATGCCCGAGCAGTGTCTGCTCCGTTGGCGTCGTGGTCGTCCGCGGAGGAGAGATCGTGGACAGTTTCTACAGCCTGATCCACCCCGAACCTGAATATTACAAATGGTTCTGCCGGCAGGTTCACGGCCTTGGACCAGAGGACACGGACGACGCTCCTGTGTTCCCCTACGTCTGGGAAAAGATCGAGCCGCTCATCGAGGGGTTGCCCCTTGTGGCGCACAACAGCCCTTTCGATGAGGGCTGTCTGAAGAGCGTCTTCAAGGTCTACCAGATGGATTACCCTGACTATGAGTTTTTTGACACCCTTGCGGCCTCACGGCAACATTTCGGTTGCACTTTACCCAATCATCAACTCCAGATCGTAGCCGCCGCCTGCGGGTACGACCTTCTTAACCACCACCATGCACTGGCCGATGCTGAGGCCTGCGCGGTGATCGCAATGAAGATATTGTAGTGACCTCTGGCCGACACCAAGACCGTGCTTTCTCACATCATGCGAGGCGTTGGCATATCAAAGTATGGTGAAACACAACTCTATGAATATCAATCATCAAGCCTTTTGCCTTTAGGATGATTCAGCCAAAGGGAATGCACTAACATATTCATTGACAAACATTTGCCGCCCACCCGCTCTGTATCAGGAGGTGGGCGACAATTTATTGATTAGCAATTATTTGAAGGGTTCTCTTTAGCGCAAAACGGCCCAAGGGAATGCGTTAGGATATTCATAGATAGCGAATTATTCTCCACTGCCACAATTTGGCATCGATTTGACGTAACTTTGCATCAACAAAACAAAACGAGTATGGAAAAGATCAATTTATGCGAGGGTGTGGTCGCCCAGATGATGGACACAGAGGCGTGGAGCAACATTTCAGGCAATTTCCCGTTCAGCGAGGCGCAACTGGAGAAGTACACCGACAAGCTTGACTGGAAAGAAGTTTCGGGCAACACCAACATTTTCTGGACCAACCAGATGCTCGAAAAGTTCAAGAAGAAGTTGGACTGGACAGCGATCTCCCGTAGCGTCCAGGAGGAGAACGTCTCAGCGGAACTGCTGGAGAAGTTCAAGGACAACTGGAACTGGGAGGAGCTCTCGGACAACAGCTGCCTCACCCCTGAGCTCATCGACCGGTTTGCGGACTACATCAACTGGAAGGTCCTGATCAACAACTGGAGCTACTGTCAGAAGTTCGCCACCGAGGAGTTCGTCCGGAAATATTCCGACAGGATCCCGGCCTGCGACTTCAAGGACTCGCGGCTTTGGACGGAGCTGGTCGAACAGAAAGAGAAACAGATCAAAAAGCAGATCTGCCTATGCTAAAACATATTCTTCGTGGAGGACAACAATCTGTCACTCAACGAATAGACTGCACCTCCTCTCATTCACTAACGGTGGGAGGAGGTGCATTTATTATACTATCAAACAATCAATCAGCCGCCACGGCACGGCTTTGATGTCCTAGAAGACATCGACATCTCCATGTGTTTGAAAGGAATCGATATCATTCAATAACTGTTCGATATCTTTCTTCTTCCATTTATAGCCACGTTGGTATGCTGGGATTACGAAGCGTTTCCCCATACCAAGGAATTTTGAAAATATCTCCTCTACTGAATAAATAAGTTCATTTCTGTTCATTATTATATTCATTAGTTATTCATGTCATTTGAAATGCTACCCTATTCCCAAAGCGTGGCACCGTCGCTCATTTTAGAATACCGGTTCTGGATGACCGTTGGAATAAAATAAGCAGCAGTCCCAAGCGCATCCCACGAAGGGGATATGACGAGGGAAAATGTCCGCTTACTCTCTTCCAAGTGAATTTTCCAGATTCGTATTCGAGAATAAACTTACACTTCCGTGTTCTCAAGTATGTCTTGCCAAGGTACACAATCATTCTTGAATATGCAAGGCTGCCGCTTATCTTTTTCCAAACCATCAGAAGCCCCCCTTTGGTGCGGTTCTGGTGATTCTTCCACGACAAAAGTAATTCAGTCAACTGCCATTATGCGGCAGCAGCGAGCCATCGGGCGCGCAAGTCTGAATATTCACAAAAACACTTCACATACTCATTTGCTCAAATGAACGGAAGAACTTTGCCACCGCTTCCTCCTTATTTGACAAAAAAGATTAACTTTGTAATTATCAGCCTTGGCGGCATATGGCCAGGGCTGGCGAATACGAAAAACAGAAACAGGAGGAGACTTTTATGTTATATCCAATCGGAATACAGAGCTTTTCCAACATCCGCGAGAGAGGGTTCGCCTATGTTGACAAGACGAGGCTGGTCTATCAGCTTGCCTCAACGGGGAAATACTATTTCCTGAGCCGGCCTCGCCGGTTTGGGAAGAGTCTGCTGGTGTCAACGCTGGAGGCTTACTTCAGCGGACAAAAAGAACTGTTCAAAGGATTGGACATCGAATCTCTTGAAAAGGACTGGATTGAATACCCTGTCCTTCACTTGGACTTCACAGGAAGTGGGTACACCTCGACATCCGATCTTGACGCTAACCTTGATCATTCGTTGCATAAATGGGAAGAACGATATGGAATCAACAATGGATCCAAAGATTTCCCGACCCGATTCAAGACTGTCATTGAAAAGACGTACGAAAAAACGGGCAAAGGCGTTGTCATCCTTATCGATGAATATGAGAAGCCGATCATTGACAACATCGACAATCCGGAGCTGATGGAGTCTTTCCGGAGGGAACTTCATGGGCTTTACAGCGTGATGAAAGGCGAGGACAGCATGATCAGGTTCGCTTTTCTGACCGGAGTGACGAAACTCGGCAAGATGAGCATATTCAGCGGATTGAACAATCTCAATGACATCTCGATGGACAATCGCTACGCTGACATTTGCGGAATCTCCGAAGCTGAGCTCCGAAGCAATTTCAGCGAGAGTGTCGCAGAGCTGGCCAAGGCGAACGATATGGAAATAGAGGAATGCTATCGCGAGTTGGCAAAAATGTACGATGGCTATCATTTTCACCCTAATGCTGCTGGTATCTATAATCCTTTCAGCCTGTTAAACACATTCTACGCTCAAGAATTCAGAAACTATTGGTACGAGACCGGCACTCCGTCTTTCCTTGTCCGTTACCTGAAGCAAGGCAACTACAATCTGGATAATATTTCCAAGAATGACGTTCCGATAGAGACTCTGACCGGTGCGAACTACAAAAGTCCTGCACCGATAACCTTGATGTACCAAACCGGCTACTTGACAATCAAGCATTACGACAAGCGCTTCAACACCTACAATCTCGACTACCCGAACGAAGAGGTGAAAAGCGGCTTCCTCAATTCACTCAGCCAACTTTTCGCGCCGGCCTTGATTCAAGGAGAACTCTCTGTCTATCAGTTCATCCGCAACATAGAGAAAGGTGACACGCAAAGTTTCATGAATCGCTTCACCACCTTCCTGTCGGGCAATGATTATGAGATTCAAGGCGACCTGGAGCTCTATTTCCAGAATGTGATGTCCGTGATGCTCAAGATGATGGGGCTCTATGTCAAGACTGAATATCACACCTCGAACGGAAGGATTGACATCGTCTTCGACACCGACCGGTTTGTCTATATCATCGAGTTGAAGCGCGACCAATCACCGGAAACCGCCCTTCGACAAATCGAGGAGAAAGGCTACGACAAACCTTTCCTGAACTCCGGCAAACAGATAATCAAGCTCGGAATCAACTTCTCCTCCACGACACGCACCGTTGACGGTTGGGCCGTGGTTTGATCTTCTGGTCGCAATATCTCCGGTATAAACCTCTTTGGCCGGACATAATGGCCGAGTGAGGACGAATTGTCCGGCAGGAATGGTGTCCGGCAGGACAAATGGATGGATCTTACACTTCTTGTTCATCCTTACTCGTGACGATAAACGCCCTGATGCTGCCGTCAGTTATTCTGGTGTCGGAAGATACCTTTATGACTGAACGCTTCAGGGGTCTTCCTGTGATCAGCAGATCCTCTACAGCTGAACGCAGAGAAGGGCTCACCTTGGCGGCATCCGAGGAATAAAGCACGATCACCACACTGTCATATTCAGATTGCGGCAGGAGGCTGTATTTGAATATTGATTCATTCAGGGTCGCCGGCTTATAGTCTCCGTCGCCCGCCTGCTGACGGAAGTTCGACTCGGTAATTGAATATGTTTCAAAAAGATATTCAAGATTGCGACGGTCAATGTCGGGGCAGAGAGCCAGTAACCTTTGGATGCAGTCCTCGACCTTCGCCATTCTGTCAAGACGCTTGATCGACCGTTCCATACGTGCGTCACGCATACGTTTGGCACGGTTCCTTCGCTGCTCTCGTTCGTGTATCTTTTCGCTGATATCCCAAGACATGGTGTCCTCGAAGCATTGCCGCTTCTCAATTCTGCCACGGGCGTAAATGCTGATTTTCCGCGAATATAGTTCCGAAGACCGTCTTGAATATTTGTTGGCCAGCCCCTTGCGGTTTGTGATAAAAGATGACAGTTCCTCCTGAGAGAATCCGTAGAAAGTCAGTTCCCAAAGGATATACGCGGCCAGAGCATTGTCATCCAATCGGATGCCATCCTCTACTCGAATATTCAGGTCGAGCAGGTTCTCCCAGATGTCGTTGCATCCGCTCACCCCGATATAATGTTCCTCTTCGTCCCGGTAAACATTGATTTCTCCATCGCCCTGTCCGGTCGGGCGGAGAAGATTCAGCTCATCGAAAGCCTCCCTGTAGGCATAGATGTCGGTTTCGACATCGTACACTTCCTTGAGCGTCGGTATCAAGTCATCGAATGACACCTTGTGAAGCAGCTCGAATAATGTCATGGCATCTCATGTTTTAAATCTTCGGCAAAGATGGCGAAGCTGGCTGCAATTTTCCGGCAGTAAAATGAAGCAACTTTGCGAAGTGAATCACTCCACCGTCATCCACTTTTACAAAAGTGATTTTATCTAAAAGATTCGCTTTTACAAAAGTGATTTTCCTAAAATATCCACAAAAAAAACGCTTGAAGAATTCATTAGCCAAAAAATGACAAAATCTTGGCTAAGGGCAACTGAACGGTATTGGCAGTACGGTTGAATATCTATTTCAAATAACTCAAAACAGCTTCTAAATGTCAGACTCGTTCGTCTGTATGCCTACTGTAGATGTCCGGTGGCGCGGAGGTAGTCGGTGAGGGAGATGTGGTACTGGGTGACGGCTTCGACGAGGTTGCTTTTTGACTGGTGCCACTGGAAGCGGGCGGTCAGGTAGTCGGAAAGCGGGCACATCGAGGCGGAGTAACGGTTGGAGACCACACGGAGATTCTCTTCGGACTGGGCCAGGGCGTCTTTCGCGCAGGAAATCAACGCTCGGCTGTCACGCAGGTTTGTCTCGGCCTGACGGGCCTCAAGGGTCATCAGTTTCTCGTTCTTCTGATAGTCCAGGACAGCGTTGGAAACATCTGTCTTAGCCTTGCGGACTTTGTTGTAGCCTTCTCCCCAATGGAAGATCGGGATGGAAAGGGACAGCATCGCCGCGCACATTCCTTTCTGGAGTTTCTGCTCGTACGGAACGTAGGTACCGTTGCCGGCATCCACCATGGAACTCAGCTTGATGTTGCCGTAGTTCATGTAGGCGCCCACAACGGCAAGCGAAGGGAGGTACTCCCCTCTTGTCATCCGGACTTGGTTCTTGGCCACATCAATCTGAGCCTGAAGAAGTTTGAGTTCCGGCCTTGACTCTACTGACAAGGACGTGACATCATCCGAAAGACAAGCCTCGACATCGGACAGGAAAGAGTCACCGGTGACTATCCGCGTGTCGAAAGGAACACCGACCACACGGCACAGAGCCATGCGGCAGAGTTCCACTCCACCGGCCACTTTCTGCAACTGGTACTCGACCTCCGAACGTTTTGCCTTCACGGTCAACAGATCGGCGTCAGTGGCCATCCCGGCTCCGGCGGAGACAGAGACCTGTGACAAAAGGGTGTCCATCTGAGCCTTAAGTTCCTCGACCATCCGCATCTTCACCTGCACGGAGACGTAGGTCCAGTAGGCGTTGTCGGCATCAGAGATGACTTCCGCACGGGTCATGCGCATCTTCTCTCCGGCGGCCTCCTCGCCTATCTTGGACATTTTCTTGCCGGTCACGATCCGGCCACCGGCGTAAAGGGGCTGGGTAAGCGTGATCCCGGCCATGTACGTGCCCTTCATGATAAGGTCCATTCCGCTCATACCCTGGTTCGTGGTCACGTATATTCCAGAACCGTTGGCATCCACGGAAGGAAGAAAGGCGGACGTGGCGACCTTGCCGTCAAGCCGAGACTTAAAGATCTCATTCTCAGCCTTGCGGATGTCCTCACTGCTCTCAAGAGCCCTCTCACGGCAAGTTTTCTGGTCAAGGGTCAAGGGAGCTTGTGCGAAGGTGGAGGCACAAAGAGACAGGGACAGTGCCAGAGCGAGCATATTCATAGATAACATCTTCATATTCATTGAATTATTTGGTAATATGGTAGAAAGTGGAATAGAGGACCGGCAGCAGGACAAGGGTGATCAGCGTGCCGACAGCGAGCCCCGCCATGATGCAGACGGCCATCGCTCCGTACATCGGGTCGCCGAGTAGAGGAACCATGCCGACAATGGTGGTCAGCGACGCCATAAGCACCGGACGCACCCTGGACACGGTCGCCTCGATGACGGCTGTGTAAGGTGAGAATCCCTCTTCGCTTTGAAGCCGAGCGATCTCGTCCACAAGCACGATGGCATTCTTGACCATCATTCCGATCAGGCCGATCATTCCGATCATCGCCATGAATGTGAACGGCTGCCCGGTGATCAGAAGCGCCGGGGTGATTCCGCAGATCACGAACGGAAAGCAGATTATGATGAGAGCCACCTTCTTCCAAGTTCCGAACAGAAGCAGCAGGATTCCAAGCATCAGCATCAAAGTCAGAGGCAAGTACTTGAACACATTGGCCATAGCCTCGTTCTGGACTCCCATGTCCCCGATCCATCTCATTGAATATCCTTCCGGAAGATCAATGGCCTCGATTGACTCGCGGATCGAGGAGACCACTTTCGCGGCGGTCGCATCCGGATTGTCCGGATCCGGGTCACATTCGGCCTCGATCGCCCTGCGTCCGTTCAGCCTGCGCACAACATTTTCCTCCGGACAGAGGCTCACGCTGTCTGCCACAGAGGCAAGCGGCACGCTCCTGAAAATCCTGTCCTGGATGTCCTCTCCCAACTTGCCGGAAGCCAATGCGCCACGCAATTGATCATCAGGAATATGCATATTCATCATACTCCACACGGGGATGTCCTTCATCGACTGGATTCTCGACCCGTCAGAGTTCCTGACCTTAAGATCGACAAGCACCATCCTGTCCTGATCGTTCAGGACTCCGACCGGCATTCCGTCCCCGGCGGCCAAAACGGCATTGCCCACATCCCCTCTGGAGACTCCGCCGCAAAGGGCGTTCAACTGATTGAACGACACCACGTATGATTTCCCCATCGGTTTCCAGTCATTTTCGACCGAGTACTTGTCCACATAAGGACTTGAGCGCATTATCTCCTCTGCCTGAGCGCTAAGGTCACGAAGCACAGCCAGATCCGGGCCAGTGAACTCCACTTCGACCGTGTGGGAGGTGCTGATCGAGAAGTTGTACTTCCTGATTCTGATGTAAGCCTCCGGGAAGGCGTCGCGGAAGCGTCTGCGCACCTCCGGGATGACCTTCAGCACATCCTTGTAGTTCCGGCAATCCAGCATCAACTCTCCGTAGCAGTCTCCTCCGGAGGTCATCGGCCTCACAAGGCAATAGTGTGCCGGAGCGCTGCCCTGGCTGGCGGAAACCCTGGTGATCTCCGGGGTGTCCTTGAGCATCCCGCCCATCTCCTCAAGATTGTCCCTGACTGCCTCAGGTGAAGTCTGGGCCGGGAAGAAACACTCCACGACAAACTGGTTGTAGTCGAAATCCGGAAAGAACAGATTCTTGACCTTGAGCATTCCAATGGCGCAGACCACAAGCAGGGCCACAGCGGCGCACACGGTTGTCTTCTTGTAGGCGACCAGCGTGGAGACCACCTTTCTTATCGCGCGATGGACCGGAGAGTTCATCACCCCGGTGTCCTTGCCGTCTCCGTCCTTGTAATGTCTTGGCAGCCAAGACTTGGCGCAGAACGGCACCTGGACGAGCGCCAGAAACCAGCTGGCCATGAGGCTGACGCAAAGCACGAGGAAAAGGTCGCTGGCATATTCCCCGGCGGTGTCAGGAGACAGATAGACGCTGATGAACGTTATGGCCGCGATCACGGTGGCTCCAAGAAGCGGCATAGCTGTGTTCTGGCCTATTCTGTAGAGGTAGGTCTTCGGGCCGAGGCCACGCTTCTTGTCAACCAGAATGCCGTCCATGATCACCACCGCATTGTCCACAAGCATTCCCATCGCGATGATGAACGCTCCCAGTGAGATTCTCTGCAATGTCGTGCCCATCACCAGCAGAATCGGGAAAGAAACCGCCACTGTCAGCACAAGGCCGAAGCCGATTATCACTCCGCTGCGAAAGCCCATGGCGAACACCAGCACGAGAATGACAATCAGCACCGATTCCAGAAGATTGAGCATGAAGGAGCTGATGGCGGACTTGACTTTGTCAGGCTGAAAGAATATCTTCTCAAGCGTCATCCCTGCCGGAAGATCCTTCTCGATCACGGCAAGCGAGGCCTCGACAGCATTCCCGACATCAGGCACGATGGCGTCATCCTCCATCGCGGCGCAGATCGCCACAGCCGGACGCCCGTCCACAAAAAAGCCGTTGCGCTGTGGTTCTGAATATTCACGGGCCACCGTCGCCACATCTCCCAGCCGCACGACCTTTCCATCAACGGTGGAGATGACAAGGTTACGGACATCGTCCTCATTTCTGACAGCATTGTCCACCCGCACAGCGATCCTGTCCTCCGAGGAGGTCACTGTGCCTGCGTCCACACTCTTGCACGCTCCCTGAAGCGCCATCATCACCTGTGTGGGAATCAGACCGTTACGGGCAATCCTCTCCTTGGAGAGGGTCACGCTGATCACCTCATCCCGGACCCCGACCACATTGACCCGCTTGACACCTTTCACATCCATGATAGCCCGGCTGACATACTTGGCGTACCTGTTCAGGTCGGAATAGTCATAGCCGTCACCGTAGAGGGCATAGAATATTCCGTAAGTGTCTGTCATGTCGTCTATCACGATCGGAGTCCGGCAATCCTGCGGTAGATGGACAGAAACATCGTTCACCTTGCGGCGAAGCAGGTCGAAATGCTCCTGAAGTTTGTCGTTGAGAACCGTCATCTTGAACTCGACGGTGATCATGGCGACTCCGTTCTGGCATTCCGTCTTGACCTTGTTCACATCGGGAAGAGCCCTCAGAGCGTCCTCCATCCTGATGGCCGCCTTCAACTCGACATCATGGGCGCTGGCTCCCGGATAGGAGATCACGACCATCGCCTGTTTTGCGCAGATGGCCGGATCCTCCAGCTTCGGCATGCTCAGGAAAGCCAGCACACCAGCCACCAGGATGGCCGCGACCATCGACCAGAAGATGACTGGTCTCTTGATGAAATATTCAGTCAACTTCCTCATAACAGGCCTCCGACATTAGACTCCGGCTGTCTGCCGAGTATCCTTACTTTCTCTCCATGCCTTAAGGTAGCGGCTCCCGCACAGACGACTTCCACCCCGGAAGCGACTCCGCTGACAAGTACTTTGTCAGCCTGGTCTGTGGCCGCAACGGTCACGTCAGCCCTGACAAGAGTGGAATCGCTCCCGACCGTCCAGACAAAGGCCTGTGCCCCATCGTAACGCACAGCCGCGAGAGGCAGCGTCAGCCCTGAAACCCCGACCTCTTTATCGCCCCTGTCAATGAGCACTTCCACATTGGTTCCGGGCAGAAGGTCAGCACTTTTGGCTCCCGAACATCTCAACGTCAGCCTGTAGAGTTGGTTTCCGTCAGCCTTCGGAGCGACGCTCACTAAGGACAATGGTACGGAAACGCCTTGTGGAATCCTGCAAGTGAATGACTTAAAGGTCTCTTTCAGACGATACTCCGAGACTGGGATGTCCACCAGAACCTCGACTTTCGAGACATCCATCATCGCAAACACCGGAGTCCCCGCGTCCACCATCTCGGAAGCCGCAAAATTCACAGCCTTGATGTAGCCGGAGACAGGAGCGTAAAGTTTTGTGTAGGCAACCTTGTTCTGATTCAGCCTCAACTGGATTCCCAACTGCGTCAGGCCGGCTTTGGCCTTCTCGTAGTCATTGGCCGAAAGGCTCTTCTTCTCGAAGAGTTCCTTGAGTCTTCCTACCTCGTCCGACAACTGGTCGTACTGGACCTGAAGCGCCTCCAATCCAAGTTTGTAATCCTTGTCGTCCAGGCTGGAGAGCAACTGACCCGCGCGGACATAGTCCCCTTCCTTGACATTCACACTCTCGATCTGGCCAGCGGTCTTGAAAGCCACATTGATGGAACTTGCCTCCTTGACAACTCCGGGATAGGATGACACCGCTCCGGCTCCGGTCTCTTCGACACGGACAGTTTTCACGGTGCGGACCGATGGAGTGGCCGGCTTCCCTTTTCCTGCGCATCCGCAAAGGATGGCCGGAATCACCAGCAATAAGAATAACGGATTCTTTCTCATGATATTCATAGATTTTCAAGCGGCAAATTTCAGCATTCCACCCAGAATCCCGTTATTCTCAAATCCCGCAAAACTGTTCAATAGTTCGGCATTTTCGCAATCGCAGGCATAAATAAAGTAAAATACTGTCCAATTAATGACTACCTTTGTCAGCATGGACAACGACAACATAATCCGGACTCTTGGTCTGATGACAATCTCCGCCATCGGCCAAGGAAGCTCCGTCGGCAAGGATCTGATCATAGCGGACACCGATGACGGCAAGGGTATGCTTGACACAGAAGAAGTTAAGCCACTGGTAAAATCGGAGCATCCCTACAAGCTTGAGGCGGCCCTGTGCCTTGTCTGCAAGGGTGGCTCGATGAAAGTGCGGATCAATTTGATTGAATATTCCATCGAATCGAACGATCTTATGGTCACGATGCCGGGAGAGATTGTGCAGTGTCTGGAAATCTCTCCTGACTGCCGGCTAACGCTCATAGGATTCTCAGACAAGTACTATTACCCGATAACCAGCGGTGAGCAGTTGAACACGATGTCATCCTTCTTTGTCAAGAGACCTGTGAATCACCTTGACGATGGAAAGGTCAGTGACCTGCTATCGATAATCGGAATAATGAGAAGACGGCTCTCCAATCCCGCGACCCGCGAGAAGGAACTGATCATCAAAGGCTACATCAACGCCCTGATCATCGAGGCCTACGAACTGATCAGCGACATCCTGACAAACACCCCAAAAGTCAACCGGACCAGAGGCGAGATCATCTATTCCGACTTCATGTCCCTCCTGCAGCGGCACTACACCTCGGAGCGCTCCGTCACCTTCTACGCCTCCAAACTGTGCATCTCTCCCAAGTACCTCTCACAGACCATCATCGAGCAAAGCGGAAAACCAGCGACAGAATGGATCAAGGAATATGTCCTTCTGGAGGCCAAGGCTCTTCTCGGCACGCATCGCTACTCAGTGCAGGAGATCAGTGACCGCCTCAACTTCGCCAACCAGTCTTTCTTCGGCACATGGTTCAAAAAAGCCGTGGGACTCTCTCCACGACAGTACCTGCAAAAAGACTCGTAGTAGTCAAGTAGCACATTATCAAGCAAATAAACAATCGCCTTTAGCGGATTCCTACCAAAGAGAATTGCTTATTTCAATGAATATCAAAGCGTTCCCCGACACGGCCATCCATCGTTCGTTCTCGGGTGCAGGCTTTTACTTTTAGCACGCCAGTCATGAAGTCTGGGGGCATCTGGTGGCAATGTCTCAAGTATGGCACCCCAACCAAGAAGATTGGCTGATTCCGGGGGCAAAAACCCCAGTTTCGCACCCTGACCAAGGTAGTCGGCAAACTTCGGTGGCAGACAGATGCGATTCGCACCCGGTAACTTTCAGGAAGGGACTTTACACGTCACTTGACATAGTAGCCGGACTGAAGTTCAAGCGTCTCTCCCCTCTTGACGGTAATGTTTTTCCCGGTGTATGAAGTGCCGCCAAGTTTGTACTGGACAACATAGGTACCCTCCGGAAGGGTTGTCTCGTAGCACTCCTGATAGGAGTAGGCACTGCCTGACGGATCGAAATGATAGTTTTTAGGGTCACTCAAGCTCTTTGAGTCAATGAAGACGATGTCTGTCATAAACTTTCCTTTCTCGCTGTTGACAAACTTGACATTGCCGCAAGGGACTCTGTTAGGCACAGGCAGGTCTATGAAAAACTCTTCAGACTTGATAGGCCAGTCCTTGACACCTGGCAATTTACCCGGAACATCAGAGAATATGCTCTTATATTTCATGTCGCTCAATGTCACCTTCATCCGGTAGCGGGTGGCCGCGTCAGACTCCGCAGTGTTCTCGACACTCCAGACCCAGCCGCAATGGAAATCAAAAGTTGACCGGGAGATCGCAGGAGGCTGAGTGTTGATGAGCTCCGGAAGATTCTTTATCTCCAACTTATAGTTGATGCCACCGTCCTTCGAATTGTCAATGATGGACAAATCTCTGATCTCACGGGTTCTGGAACTGCTGAAGTTGCAGCCCGAACTCAGGGAAAGCCCCGCTCCGGCAGCGCCTCCCGACAAACCGGCGTCAAAAGACCATGTCACTCCGGATGTGTAAGTCTGAGAGTTTATCGTGGTCGAAGGAGACGGAACCTGATTGAAACGAACCGGAACAGAATTGCCTTTGTCATCGACCAGTGAGATTTCAACATGGTAGCCAGTCAAGAAAAAGCCCATGAAATCACCCGTCCAGTCAGGCGGTATCGTCTTCCTGAACATGCCCAGATACATCCCGTCAGAAGCAACCGAGAATGTGGCGTCGACAATGTAGAAATCCCCGATGTAATTGCTCTTGGTCGACTTGAACGCATACAGCGGGATGATTGAATAGTACTGCTCAAAGCGTCCGCTGCCCGTCAATCTGAGTTCATTCTTCTTGTACTTGTAGATCAGGGCCTTGTCTATTTTATAGTCATGGGACGAGTACAGATGAATGGATTGAAGCAAATCCTCGCCTGCCGTGTTCGCGGAATTAGCATCTCCAACCCACGACACAAGTCCGTTAAGGTTTGTCGGCGGGAAATCGTCCATCGTGAAGACTTTCCCGCTCCTGTGGAACGCAGCAAACAGGCAGTCGTCAAGTGTCTCCGCGGACAGGAATCCGATGTTCCGCTGCGAAAGAACCGACAACAAAGTCGAGGTCGGGGAAACCACAATCACCGCCGCCCCGCGTTGGTAAGCATTCCAAATCTCGTCATCCTTGATGTCCTTCTCGCTGACAAAAACCACCTTGGCCTCATCGCACGAGACCTTCTTCCCGGTGAATCTTGAATATATCAACTCAAGAATGTCATCCTCCAGTTCAGACCAGACACAATAATCCAGGTCAGATGTGTGGTTCTCCTCGATGACGCCCGGTTCCGGTTCAGGATCAGGATCCAAATCTGATTTCCCTCCGCAGGATGCCGACAGACCGAAGGCCGCGCAAAGCGCAAGTATATTCAACAAATCAATTATTCTTCTCATAATCATCTTTCATTCAGATAGTTCATGAATATATTCATTGGTTTACTTGAATCCGTAGCCGGTTGAAAGTTTCACCGTTCCGCCTGTCGTCACCCTTATGAGCCCGGTATATTTCCGGGTCTTGGTCTTTCCGTCCGTTCCCTTGATGTCGCATTGGAGTTCATAGTCTCCGGCAACCAGGAACATGGAGCAGGTGCGGCCTTGGCCATAAACGCTTTCGTCATGGTAGCTGCCGGTTTCAGGGTAGCTCTTGTTGTACAACCTGACATTGGTAACGAATGTGCCTTCCTCGGTGTTTGTAAGGTCAAATTTCCCGGTCGGAGCCCTGTTCGGCATCGGAAGGTCAAGGGTGACGGAATGCTGCTTCTGAACAAACTCAAGATCGTGGTAGTTAACGCTTCCCGAGTAGAAATAAGACGCGCCATAGACAAGATTGTAAAGGTCGATCATGACCCTGTACTTGGTCTTCACATCGTAGTCTCCCGCAGGAACGGCCCACACCCATTGGCTGTAGAAACTGATGGTCGAAGTCGAGACAAGAGGCGGGGTCGTGATTTTATTGGACTTGAAGCGAGGAAGATTGTTGATCACGTAGTCATAGCCTACCGTAGGTCCCTCATGTCTGCTCAGCACATCACAGTCGCTGATCGTACGAGAATTGCTTGAGGAGATGGAGAACCCCGTGGTCGAGGAAATCAGCGGAGACGTGCCACCCGTGATTCCTCCCCCGATTGAAAAGTTCCAACCCGTCGTGTAACTTGTAGACCCGATGACCGTCTCTGGTGACGGCACCTGCACAAAACGTCCGACGGGAGAGCCAGAAGTGTTGATTATGGTGAAGTTAGAACTGAGCGACTTGAGATAGAATCCACAGATTCTTGCGTTGACCGCTCCGTGCTTCTTTGAGAAATTCCCGGTGTACATCTTCCCGGAGGCGATGGAGACGGTGGAGGAGACAAGGTAATAGTCCGTTGCTTCAGAGTCGCTCCCCTTGAATCCGTGCATCGGGGTGACTTTCAGCTGGACATCAATCGCGTAATCACCTTCAAGATAATCATGTCCGGACGCCACCACATTCGTTATCTTCTCCCTGACGTGATCAGAATGCGTCGTGCAGAGGCTTGATTCTTCCCAAAATGACGACGGATCGAAGTTGCCGGTTGATTTCTGCAAGGTGCTGTTTGTCCAAGAGACAAGACCGTTAAGGCATTCGTCCACACCCATCCCCTCTGAAGGGTTGTTCACTACACATTGACCGGCACGGCCCTGCTGGAAAGCCACACACAGGTAGTCCCCGGCCCCCACACCAAGTTGGCCAAGGACAGACGATGATGGTTTGCAGACAATCACAATGCAATCTTTGCGGACATTCAGCGCGGAGTAGCCGGCCATGTCCGTGACAATCACCAAGGCGTTGTCCGCTGAAGAGGCGGTTTCCTTAAGACGGCCTTTGACCGCGGCGGTGAATTTCCCCGGAAGACCGGAAGTCACATAAGCCGGAAAAGAAATCTTCTCGTCACTCGCTATGGATGACGGATCACGATAATCTCCCTCGATAATCACTTCGTCACCATAGTCAGGATTGTCCTTTGAGCAGGAGACGAGGGGAAGAGCGAGAGCCAGCGCAGAGGCTGAAATCAAAAGGGAAAGTTTCATGTCGCTACAGGCTGTAATGCAGTTTTTGTTTGTAATTCTTGTCCACACAGATGGCAGCGGTCTTCTTGGTCAGATTATAGACAACAGACCATTGCGTATTGCTTGTGATGTCACCTCCCTCGGAATTCAAGTCCGTGTGCACGTCATCAAGCAGAGACATGCACTCATCCTCTGTCATCACACGGTTCTTCTTTTCCAAAGTCTCGTGGAGTTTGTCGTAGCGCTCTCTTCCCCCACCAATATTCTGCCACCCATCGGACAGATAGAAGTTGGTGACATGATCGGTGTCTAGTATATTCATCGTCCAATCCTTTGCAGCCGGATCGCTCAACGGAGGCACTTCTCCCGGCCGGTAATATTCAACGACGACACTCTTTCCGCTTGCGTCTGCTATCAGGAAATGATAGTTTGAATCCGAATTGTCACCGTCCGCGAAAAAATTGTGAGTTCTGAAGACATCCACGGCCTCGTCTACGCTGGTACAGCCGTCCAAAGCCAATCTGATGGCCAAAGTAGGGACGATGTTGCTCTTCTTCTCGTCATGCTGAACGGCCCCACCAGTGCCACGCAGAGACAGGACACCGATGAACAGTCCCGCTTCATTCATCCCGTCCAGACAGCAGTAGATTGAAGCGGTCACTGGCACCGACAAGTCTGTTTTTCCGTCCGACAACGCCCCGGCCACATAGACATCTTTGTCCAGGAACGGCAGGGCTGAGATGCAGATAGACTCTTTCACACCTTTTGCGACATTGTGCACCAGCATGTTGGAAGAAGACACAAAACGATAATCAAAGTTGCGTCCCACCAGAACGTCCCCCTCTGGAGATTTGACGCAGAAAGCGCTGCATCCGAAATCAATGCCGCCACCGGACTTGCCTAGCGGAATTGTTGTCAGGCGCGGAATGACTTTTCCTAAAAGCTGAACGCTGGAGCTGGCCCCACCGCCAGACATGATTTCATCAATGAGATAATCCGCACTGTACTTCACTGAATATAGATGCCCGTCCGCCATATTCTTCAATGTTGACACCATGGCCTTCTGCACGTCATTCTTAAGAAAGGCGGCAGGATTGGATGTGGTTGCGGATTCTTTCTCATGACAAGCAGGGAAAATGCATGTCAGTGCGGAAAGACAAGAGACAAGATAGATTAAACGCTTCATAGTTTGATTTTTGTTTGAAACAAACACTTTACTCACGGAGTGGCTCACCACGCCAATTTTAAGGAGTGTCAAGACAAAAATACTAAAGAAAAGCGCCTGAAGAAAAGGCCACCCGGCGAATTTGCCGGATCGCCAAGAAATTGTCGCTCGGGCAGTTCTACTTTGTCGAATCAGCAATATTTTGTCGAACCGACAAGTTGCTGATTCTCCATTTTGCAGGAGTCATGCCCTCACTCTCCTTGAAGGAAGCGTTGAAATTGCTCAAGGAAAGGAATCCTGATCTTTGAGCGATTTCCGCGACGGTCGCATCAGGATGTGCCAGCAACGCACGTTTCGCATAATCAATCCTAAGCCCGCAAATCCATTCCCGAAAAGTCGCCTTGTATGTCTGATTGATGAAAGAAGAAAGGTACGTCCTGTTTGTGTACAATGTTTTGGACAGATCCGAGATCGTGAGTCCCGGTTTCAGGTAACCGTCAGTATTCACCCATTCCTGCACAAGACGTTGTATTTCCGGATTGCAGGACGCAGTCTCCTCAGCAGGAACTACACAATCCTGATCGCTTTCGATGGCACTTTCCACAGTTTCATGGAAAAGCAGGTAATTCTGATAACTCACATACAAATAGCAATAAAAAGGGACGGAAGACAGCACCCACAGAAAGACCAGATTGTCAGGAAGGAAGGTCAAAGCCGAACAGCTGATGCCGAAAATGAGCATCCAATATGTCAGGACAGACAGCCATCTGACATAGGTCTCGATGTTGTCAGAATGAGTGTTGTCCATCATTTTGACCGCCTTATGATAGGCCTTGAGAAGACGGGAGGCCAAATACAGCCCGTACAGGGCAAGCATCAGGGCGAATGAATATATCATGCCGACCTTCAACGGACCGTCCTTGGCAAAAAGGAGTACGGAAACGGACAAGGCGACATACAGAAGCCATAGCAAGCAATGCCTCGCTACCATCTTCCGGGTTATGTAGGAATGATCCAGAAGGGTATGCAGCGCAGCGACGAACAATCCATAACCGAAAAAGTATGTTGAAAGGTTCATGACAATCGCGGCATTGACGTTGACATGCCTTATGTCAATGCACAGATGGACAGCGTAATTCACCGCCAAGACCAGAAGTGCGGCGCCCATCAAGTGCCTTGACCGCAGGTAATTGTCGAATATCCTATTGTCCGGGACCTTCCCGAAAAAGAACCTGTAGGCAAAGAAAGCCATCAGGGTCAAGGCAATGCATAAAGAGTATCTGTATAGATCGATGTCCATGTTAATGTCTATCTGTTTATCCCGTTCACCATAAAAAGAAGGCAACGGATATTTTCTGACTATAAAGATAGCCATAATTCCATAAAAAGCAGCTTCTAAGAATGTAACAACATAAAAAACCGAGGGGTGAAGCAGAGAGCCTTACGGCTCAGAGTCACGAATGACCACAGACATCACCCTAAAGACATCTGTAGTGGCTCCGCACTCTCTCAACCTTGCCGAAACGCACTCGCCTGTAGGCCTGCACTTTGACAAGTCTGATAATCTCCACTTCAATGGCGACTATCACAAGATGTTGGCATGTTCTCATGGATATACATTATAATTTGGAAAAGATGAGAGAACAAACGCCCTTGTTGTAGTACCCCCTCGGTATTTGTCCATTCTATCCCAAATGCCCATTATACCGTATGGTAATAAATAACAAAAAAGCAAGCATCCCTTTTAGGGAAAAGATGCTTGCTTTTACTAATTCTTCCAAATAATGTATACCAATGCAAATGTAAAGATAATTTTCGGATTATCAAGGATAACCTTCAATATTATTTGTGACCGTGGCGAGGCCATGACACACAACTTGTGCTTCTTGGCATGCCGGGCCAAAGGCTCAGCGGTCAAACAAGAACCATTACTCGATGCAGCTGGTCAGGCAGGTCATCGCGGAGTCGGGACGGAACTCGATGCCGGTGGAGGTGGCGGGGATGAGGACGGTCTCGCCTTGACGGAGGGTCACAACGTGCTCCTTACCGTCATTCTCACGATCGACCAGAGTGCCGTGACCGGCGACACACATCACAACCACAAAGGAGTCCAGCTTTGACAGATCCTTGACACAAGACTTGTCGAGGTCGAAGAGCGAGGTGGTGAAGTACTTGCAGCTCACCAGTTCTGTCTCAGCGTCCTTCACTCGGGAATATTCAGTCCTGTAGTCAGGATAGACATCGTAGTCGATGGCTTCCTTGGCCTGTTCGATGTGAAGCTCGCGTGGCTTTCCGTCAAGGCCCAGACGACCATAGTCGTAGATTCTGTAGGTAAGGTCGGAAGTCTGCTGTATCTCAGCGACGAAGGCTCCGGCGCCGATGGCGTGGATGCGGCCGGCAGGGAGGAAGAACACGTCACCTGGAGCGATCTTGTAACTGGCCAGAACGTCAGTGATCGTGTGCTCGTTGACCCTTTCTTCATATTCATCAGGAGTGATCCACTCGGTGAGGCCGCTCAGCAGATGTGCTCCCTCATCGGCTCCCACAACGTACCACATCTCGGTCTTGCCTTTCATCCCGGGGTGAGTCTTCTCGGCAAGTTCATCATTCGGATGGACCTGAATGGACAGGTCGCTCTTCGCGTCGATGAATTTTATCAACAGCGGGAACTCCGTGCCGGTCTTGGAGAAGACCTTCTTGCCGACGAGTTCGGGACCATATTCATTCATCGCATCGGTCAGGCTTTTGCCAGCGAGTGGGCCGTTGGCAATGATAGAGACGTGCCCCGGCACAGCCGAGATCTCCCAACTTTCCCCGATGTGATGCTGCTTTGTCTTGATGCCCTTGAACGGGGCGATCTTTTCTCCGCCCCACACCATCTCACGGAGATAGGGCTCAAATTTCAGAGGATACATATTCGTTAAGTTCCTTAATAACTATTTCTTGTCCAACTCCGTGAGGGCGAACGCATAGGCTCCGAGTGAGATCGCCTTGCTGGCGCCGATCTTCGAACGCATCACGCCGACACGCTTCTGCGGATCGTAAATCACCTCACGGTC
>CAKUVR010000012.1:0-72820 GCA_934698975.1 uncultured Bacteroidales bacterium | reverse complement strand
AAAGGAGACAAAGGAGATAAAGGAGACAAAGGAGATAAAGGAGACAAAGGAGATAAAGGAGACAAAGGAGATAAAGGTGATAAGGGTGTTTCTGGTCAGAACGGAGTTGATGGCCAGAGCGCTTACGAGATGTGGAAAAGATATGTTCAGGAGACGATTGCGGCAGGCGGCAAGGTGATTGATCCGAACGGAAATGAAATCACGTTGTCAGACCTTTCCATTCAGAAGTTTTTCCAATATCTGACCGGCAAGGCTGGAGCCAAGGGTGATAAGGGTGACACCGGAGCCGATGGCAAGGATGGAATTGACGGCAAAGACGGTGCTGATGGGAAAGATGGAATTGACGGAAAGAACGGAAAAGATGGAAAAGATGGAAAAGATGGGCTTGACGGCTTGGATGGCAAGAATGGCCTTACTCCGGAAATTGACCCAAAGACCGGGGAGTGGATTATTGTAAACAAAGAGACAAGAGATACTATATTCACTCACATTATCGCAAAAGGCCGTGACGGCAAGGACGGTGTCGATGGCAAAGATGGCGCTGATGGCAAGGACGGTAAAGATGGAATTGACGGAAAGAATGGATCCGATGGCAAGGACGGTGTCGATGGCAAAGATGGCGCTGATGGCAAGGACGGTAAAGATGGAATTGACGGAAAGAATGGATCCGATGGCAAGGACGGTGTCGATGGCAAAGATGGCGCTGACGGCAAGGACGGTAAAGATGGAATTGACGGTAAAGATGGTGCCAATGGTAAAGATGGTATCGATGGAAAGGATGGAGATACGCCTTATGTAGGCTCTAACGGAAACTGGTGGATCGGCAGCGTTGACACAGGAGTCAAGGCTCAGGGACCAAAAGGTGATGCTGGAGCCGACGGTAAGGATGGAATCGACGGAAGGGATGGCGTTGATGGCAAAGATGGTACCGACGGGAAGGATGGCGCGAACGGCAAAGACGGTATTGATGGCAAAGACGGCGCCGATGGCAAGAACGGAAAGGATGGTGTCGATGGCAAGAATGGAACGGATGGCAAGGATGGTGTCAACGGTAAAGATGGATCTGATGGCAAAGATGGTGTCGCGGGAAAATCAGCCTATGAACTTTGGATTGCCGATGTCCAGTCTCCATCCGGTTTGGAAGATCCAAAGAATCCGGGAACAAAATGGGATCCGTCAAGAACATCCATCGCTGATTTTTATGAATATCTAAGCGGAGCATCTGGTGCTGATGGCAAAGACGGTGCCGACGGCAAGGACGGTGCTGACGGCAAAGACGGTGCTGATGGCAAGGACGGTGCTGATGGCAAAGACGGAGCAGACGGCAAGGACGGAGCTGATGGCAAAGACGGAGCTGATGGCAAAGACGGAGCTGATGGCAAAGACGGAGCTGATGGCAAAGATGGCACCGATGGCAAATCAGCCTATGATTTGTGGAAGGAACTTGTGCTCAGTGAGGCAGGCCTTGACAATCCGAACAACGGAGTGTACGACCCTGAAACATATCCAAAATGGCCAAGAACAGCAGTGTCGCTCAGTGATTTCTTTGACTACTTGAGAGGAAGCAACGGTGAACCTGGAGTCAGAATCTCGGTTGTCGATACCCTCTATGCAGAGGAGGCGGACTGGAGCAAATACAATGTCGCACCTGTTCGGTCTTTGGCGAAAGTGAGGACGAGAGGTTCAGAGAGAGACACTACATATGAATATGTCAACCCATATTCCGGAGGATGCACCTTGATAGTCACCGCTCCCGGCCCTGTGGCCATTCCGAACTGCAAGGTTGAGTTCAAGGATCAGGACGGAAACTCGTACACAAAGACATCTGACAATATGGGCTATATTTACCTTACAAGAGAAGAACTTCCGGATTGGCATTCAGGCGCAGTCTCTGTATCGGATCTTTCCTCAAGAACAAAACCGTCAGGATTTACGTTTGACGGCAAGACTGTCACTGACGAGAACTTGGTGGCTGCGACCTGTGGAGTACCTTACAAGGTGGATGTCAGCATCACGATGACAGGGTCGTATTGGAAAGCGGAAAGTGTGTACGCTGGCTATGAGATTGTCAGAACCGTGGAGGGAACAGACGAGAAGGCTTGGGGCGGTGTTGGATTTCCTGGGCATGATAATGGTCTGGGGTATTATTTGTACCGATGTCTTGGAGACGTGAACAAGTTCCTCAAACTTGACATTTACAACCTTCATTCTCCAAGTAATGTTGTTGAAGGAGACCACTTTATGAAAATCGATGAATATGGAGTGGAAGATAGTTGGGACAGAATGCCGGGCACTGTGGAAAGTACGGTTTTCAAATCCTTGACCTTTGGTGACGGAAAGAATCCTTCAGTTGTAGATGTCAACAGACCCTCGCTGGTTTCCATAAGAGGGAAGATTCATTATCAGGAGCCTGTTCCGGATTATGGAGTTCAATGCATATCTTCGGCCAAGACCATGATTCCTGAATATTGCTATGTTGGTGATTTTGACGTGAAAGGCGTCAGGGGCGGCGAGGATGATGAAATATTCACAAGTTACAATGAAAAGAAAGTCCTTGCTGAAGACGGGGTCACGAAAGTCCCGGTAAACAAGACCAATTACGAGTTGATTTTGGGGCAGACATCCTTTGCGTTCTCGCTCGACTATTCGACTTTCGGTCATGTGTACCTTGAAGAGAGTTATTACGATGCGGCGACGGACACCTATAGGTTCAAGCGGTACGACTCATTGCTGGACTATCTTTCGGACACCAAGTTGACAGAAAATGATAACTATGCCTCATTGCTGCGCAACAGCGGAAATCTTGCCGGGGTGGATATCCTTAACAAAACTTATATCAGGTTCATGGTCAAGAATGGTGTGATTCAGAAGACCGAGTATGAGCCGTTCATAATAAGAAACGTATATGACGGCTTCAAAATCGAGGTTGGTGATTTCTCTTTCAGAGATGCCTATTATAAAGGAATCAGTGGAGAATTTCACTATGATGAGTCGGATCCTTATGTGGCTTCATGCGTGCTTAATGGCAAGAAATATGAGTTTCAAGCCATAAAAGACGGCACAAGCGCTCCGCTTCCATAGAGTGATCATCGTGAATGAGCGCTGAATATCCAAGCAGGGCGGTCCGTCTAGAACCGCCCTGCTTTATGAATGTTGGTATGCCGGATTTGACCTACTTCAGATAGTCATCGAAATAGTTGGTGACCTTGTCCATCAGATGGATTCTCCACTTGCCGAAAACATTGTGCTCGGAGCATGGGTAAGGGAAATAGTCTAACTGAACATTGTTCTCGATGCATTTCTGAACAAAACTGAGACTGTGTTCCCAGACAACGGTGTTGTCGATGGCTCCCTGGCAGATGAGCAACTTGCCTTTGAGGTCATTTACCTTACCGATCAGACTTGTCTGCGCAAACCCGTCAGGGTTGGTGGCCTCGGTCTCCATATAGCGCTCTCCGTACATGATTTCGTACCATTTCCAGTCGATGACCGGACCACCGGCAACTCCGACCTTGAAAGTCTCCGGGTAGTTGGTCATCAAGGAGATGGTCATGAATCCTCCATAACTCCAGCCATGGACTCCGATTCTGTACGCATCCACGAACGGCAAGGATTTCAGCATGTTTATGCCCACCATCTGGTCAGCCATCTCGCTCTGGCCGCAATGACGGTGGATAGCTTTCTCATATTCAGCACCTCTGTTCTGCGTTCCTCGGTTGTCCTGAACATAGACTATGTAGCCTTTCTGAGCCATCAGCATCTCCCACATCCGCACCTGACCCAGCCATGTGTCCTGAACCATCTGTGAGTGAGGCCCTCCATAGACGTAGAGTATCACTGGATATTTCTTGCCCGGATCGAAATCGGCAGGCAGGAAAAGCCTGTACCAGTTGTCGTACTTGCCATCCGCGCTCTTGACCGTGCCGAAAAGGACTTTGCCGGTCTTGTAGGCTTTCAGAGGATCATCGGCTGTGACGAGATTCCGGATAAGTTTTCCATCTGCGGTCATGATGTTGGTGACGCGGGGCACATTGAAACTGCTGTAGTTGTCGATGTACTTGGTGCAGTTCTCGTTCAGACTGATCGTGTGCCAGCCTTCCTCCGTCGTAAGTCTTGCGGGCTTTCCGAACTTGGCTTTGGACACAGCGTCAGGTCGTTGAGTCTGCCGGAGCGACATCTTGACCTCAATCCTGAACAGGTGGTTTTCCACCGGCGAGACTTCCGCCGACGTGTAATAAACGAATCGTCCGTCGTCGCCAAGGTATTCCACGTCAGCGTCCACAGCTGTCAGTCTTCTGACAGTCCCGAGAGTGTCGCACAGATAGAGATTGCGGTATCCGTCACGATTGTTCGTCCTGTAGATGAATGAATATGTTCCTTTGAGGAACCTTACGGGATCCAGCGGCTCCACATAGCGAGAGTCGTCCTCAGTGAGAATCGTTCGGGCGAACGACCCGTCATCTGCCCTGTACATGTTGAGTTTCAGATGCTTCTGTGTGCGGTCAAGAACTTGTATCAGGACATTCTTGCTGTCAGGAGACCAACTGATGTTTGTCAGATACCGGTCGCTTCCATATTCATTGACATCACACCAGACTGTCTTTCCGCTCTTCACATCATAGATTCCGAGTCTTACATTCTCGCTGTCCATTCCGTTCATCGGATATTTGATGTTTTTGAGTGATCCGGTGCGGGTCGTGATGTCAAGAAGGGGAAAGTCCGAGACCTTGGAATCGTCCTTTCTGTAGAAAGCCAGTCTGGAACCGTCCGGAGACCAGAATATTCCTTTTTCGATCCCGAACTCGTTGCGGCTGACAGACTGACCGTAGGTAATGTCAGGATTCTCGCTTTGGGCTACGGTGACCGGTGCCTTGTCGAAAATGTACAGACTCCTGCCGACAGTGTAGGCGAATGCACCTGTCTTCCCGAGCGTGATGTTTTCAGCGTCTTTCGGAAATCCATCCGGCAAGCGAGTGGCGGAATATTCAGAAACATCTCCTGTCGAGAGATTCTCCTGAACCCATTTGCCTTCCTTGTAGGTGATGAATGTGTCGCTGTCCTTCCACGACGCCGCGGCACTTGCCGGGCGGACATTTCTGCCGAGCACCGCTTCCTCCATGGTGATCTGTTTTCCGACAGGGTTTGCCGGATGTGTCTTGATGACACCGGTCTGGGCGTTGATGATCATAGGGACTATCAACGCAATGATTGTGAGTGCCCTTTTAATCATTCGGCTGTGGGTGTTGAGGTTGAGATTATCCTGTCCACGACATATTTCTGCATTCCGCGCCAAGGAAGCGTTCCCAGATATTCCTTATAATGCAGCTCCACGGACTTGCCGCTGCATCTCATGAGTTCGTTCGCGACCTCCTCGTCCTCGACGGAAAAATCGAATATGTAGGATTCTATCGCCGCGCCTCCGGCGTTCTTGTTCGACCCCCTGAATCCGGCCTGAATGAGTTTCCCCTCGTAGGTCTTCCAAACGTAGCCTTTGTAGATGAACTGGTTGAGTTCTCCGGCCTTCACACCGTCACCGAAGACGAAATAGAACCGGAAGTAGATGAATCCAGCCAGAATGAGGGCGAGGATGACTCCGGCCCAAGTGAATATTCTCCCTTTTGTCGTCATGGTTTGCTATCTTATTTTGTTTCCTGTCAGTTCCCAACCCGTTATGGTCGAGACATAAGGAATCATCGCATGCGCTTTTTTGAGATGACCCGCATAGTTCGGATGCCCGTCCGCTCCCATGTCTGTGTCATTATTGTGGACGGATTTGGTCAGAGCCATGATGTGGACATTCTTGAGCCCGCAAGTGTCGAGAGCCTTGCGGATGTAGTCGAACATCAGAAGGTCGTTCTTTGGCGCGACACACAGGATAGGGTAGTCATCGCCATAGTTGTCCTTGATCTCTTTCAGCAGGGTGACGTAGTTCTTGACGAACAGTCTTTCCGCCGGCTGCATGCCAGTGGAGAAATCATTGGTTCCAAGATATATCACCGTTATGCTTGGCTTGAGAGGCGAGGACTTCGCATCCCATTTCACGTCCTTTTCCTTGTCGTAGGTTTGGAGATATCTGTCCGGCATGAAGTAACCTTTGACGTTGCCGTTGTAGTTGCGCGCGATACCCATTCCGGAGTGGGCGACGACAATCTGGTCGGCATCAAAGTACCTTGCCATAGCGCAGGCGTAGGTGAGGTTCTGATTCTCGGTCTCTGGTTTGAAGCGCTCTTTGTTCGAACTCTCCGTGCCGTAGCCACAGGTGTACGAGTCTCCTATATATTCAATGATCCTGTCCTTCGGAGCGTCAGCCTGAAGGAACTCTCCGTCCGTGGAGAACCCGAAGATGGTGGTTGTGCCCTGCTCTCCCTCGGTACGTTTCTGAATGATCACCTGATGGGGAGCCTTGGCCGCTTTTTTGTCCTTCCCGTAGCGTGCCTTGATATCCTCCGCACTGACGATCACGATTGTGGTGTCTGTCCCGCAGACCGTGACAACCTTGTCCGGCGTAGTGTCCATGGAGGCGTCAATCCAAACGTTGTAGTAGTTCTTCTTGGTGTCGGAAACTTTGAAATTCAGATTGCTGCCCTGAAATCTCACCTTTGCGTACACCCCTGTCCAGTCAAATGAAACGCTTCCGTCCCTGACCTCGGTTCTCCCGATGTAAGTGATTTTTGAGTCCGAGGCCTTGATTGTCGTTCCTTCAGTCTTGGCGGCCGCCGCCATTGTTGAGCAAAGCGCCGCCGCGGCCATAAATGCTATTACCTTCAATTTCATGTCTTGTTGCTTTAGTGTCTGCAAATTTAGTGAATATCCTCGATTATCCCCAACCCCGCGTCACCCCAGCCCCCCTTTTTCAATGAATATGTCTGTGTGACATTTATATTGTCGGCCTTATTGCAAGAAATCCAAATTCCATATGTTCAAACCTGTTCTCGAACAAGCCATTCTCCAATCTGATTCGGATAGGATGTATATTGCCTCTGGCAGGTGTCGCGTCAAACAGGTATTGGTATTTGAAAAAGCTGTCGATTGGACTGAACTTTTTGATTGTCCTGAATTCTGTCTGGAATTTCTCCCTGTCAAAATTCACGGCATATAATGTCTCCTCTATTTTGGTTCCAAGTATTTGAGAATGACCTGTGACCACAACATTCCTCACAGTTTCTCCAATATTGAAAATATGCGAAGCCAACACATAAGACGACCCTAAAAGTATATTGATATAACGGAAGTTGCCCTCGGTTATTGTTCTTGGGGTGGTGTGGTATTCACATTTCAGCATAATATCCCGCTCCGGATAAAGGACGTCAAGGTAAACCGTATTCTCCGACCATGCATAGGCGATTGACAGCCCATAAGGTGA
Source organism: uncultured Bacteroidales bacterium (assembly GCA_934698975.1). Classification (GTDB taxonomy): domain Bacteria; phylum Bacteroidota; class Bacteroidia; order Bacteroidales; family UBA932; genus Cryptobacteroides. The sequence continues at coordinate 65,457 of CAKUVR010000012.1, read as the reverse complement.
CTGAATACTTTTCAGTGTCGATTTAATCTTGTCATGGATGTTTTCAATCGATGGAGACATAAACGCTTTCAGGTCATCTTCAATGGCTTTGCTTTCAATACCGGCTCGTTCCTGTTCTGACTTATTGAGCTCTGCGACTCTCTTGTTCTCGGCAATTTCGAAGTCCGCTTTATCTATTTCCCATTTTCCGACAGCTTCTTTGTATCTCGGGAATGTGTTCTCACCGACATAATCGTCCCTCCGCCTCGGTAATGTCCAAAACTTGAGCGACCTGATCTTTTTTCTGGCCTCAGCTATGACAACTTTTTCAATGTCTTCAAATTCAGGACGTTTAACGGGGAATGTCTGTGGTTCATATATGCTGACGGATGATAGAATAACCCGAATCTTATCTTCAAAGACTTTGGCGTTGACCGGTTTCTGAATTCGCAAATGAATCTTGTCGCCACTGTTCCCTTTGGCATTGACAGATGCTTCAGCCGGAAATATGCCGCGTTCCCGTTCACGCAGAGTTGAGCCGTTTGCGTATGTTATGAAATTTCTTAGTATATCCATTTCTTAGAATTCTGGGCGTTTTCCTTATGGATGCCAGACTAGAAATAATAAGTGTAACTCATGCCTAGGAATGGTGAAATACCTGCAGCTTCTTTGAACATTCCTTTGAAATAATGAATATAGTAGAGACTGAAATCACTTCTCATATAATTTGTGCCGAAGGCGATTTTCATCGCTTCTGAAGTCTGAAGGCCATATTGGTACCCAATTCCCAAATACATACCTCCTTCTTCGGCCTTAAAGAAGTTCCAGTTCAGATCAAGAGGGATTGATACTTCCCTTGCTGTTACCCTTGTTGTGTTTTCACTAAGATATCCATGTTGTATTTTTGCGTATGACATAAGTGCCTTTACTCCTGTGATGAGATTCAAACTGTTCTGCGGTCTTCCGAATCTTATCAGTCCACCTAATCCGATGGAAAACGGGAATCCGGCATGGTCATCTCCACTTTCACAGCTTACTCCATAATCCCACATTACATTAAGACCAAGGCTAACAGCATTTCCTCTTGTCTTTTTGTAATTGCCGGAATACATTTCCGATGAAGTGTTCTGCGATGAGTTCGGCCTGTAAACCGATGAATACGCTTCATTATTCCGGGTGGCGTAGGCGAATTTGTTGTTCACATATCTGATTGTCTCATCATCCGTGGCATATTCAGTCGCCATTCTTTTGTCAGCGTAAGAAGACGTAGACGTGAACCTGTCTGCCATCAGGCGGGCGATTTTGTTGGAGGCTCGCTTGTCGTAGGAACTGGCGGGATAATCCTTACGGAATTGTTTCAGGGCTTCTATGGTGTTGACACGAAGGGCATTGTAATAAGCCTGTGTGGCGGTAAGGTCGGCAATGGCATTGTCGGCCTCCGATTTGAAGAGCAGATGCTCGGAGTCGGCGAGATACCGCTTGTATGAATCAATCGTATTTTTGCCTTTGGCTATCAGCCAGAGAGGAAGATCCTCAATTCTATCGGCCACATCATCCCTGAATCCGGATTCGGGATATTTCTTAAGGAAAGCGTTAAGACTGGCGACACTTTCGCTGGCGACGGCATCGTCATAATCCTTCCGTTCCGTGGCGATGCATTTGTCCAGAATTGCTTTCGCGTCGGTGTTGGCCGGGTACTTTGCCAGAATCTTCCTGGCAAGATCGGCGGCTCCGGTCACGTTGCCGCTGTTGTAGCGTGCCTCCGCCTGACGTATGGCGGAACCGACATTCTGGATCAGAACCATTTCCGAATCGGAAACGCGAGCATGGCTTGGAACCGTGGCACACACTGCCGCCACACCGAGGATAAGGCTGAAAACTATCTTTCTCATCAGAATCTAGGATCTAAGTCGTTAGCCGCGTTGTTGTACTTGATTGAATTGTACTTGGACAGGAAGGCCGCGCTTGAATATGATTTCTTCTCCAGATACTCTTTCCCTTTACGTACTTTCTGGAAATCCCTGTCGAAATCATCGAAGTAGGTGTATCTGGTCTTGTACTTGACCAACTTGTCGCAAAGAGGAATCAGGCTGCGGTTGATGTAGGATTCAAAGGCGTTGGCCCTCACGCGGGACAGCCCGTCCTTCAACTCCTTGCAGTTGCTCCAAGGAGATTTGCTGTAAGACGCGGCTTTGGCTATGCAGTTGTCCACAGCCGATGTGGTCGTGCAGACCTTGCTGGATGCGATCAGTTTTTTCGCCTCATGATAGCCGTCCACAATCCGGACAACCTGACTGTCATGGAGATAGCCGGCGATGAACTTGATCTGGGAAAGATCGGGGTCGGTCCATGAACCACGACCAAAATATGATCCCGCGGCTTTCCCGAAAATGCCGCGCACCTTGTTCATGGCTGTCTTGGCTGACTCTTCGTCCATTCCTTGCATGGCGGTGGCCACATCAATGTCCGACAGTATGGAACGGAATGAGGAATATGGCGATCCGCTCCAGCTGACGGGCAGACTGTCTACTTTGGCTTCGAGGTCGGCGGAAAGGTCGTAATAATCAATGTTCCCCTCCGATGTGCCGATTTTGTTAAACTGGTCTACAATCAGATACGTCAGTCCGACAACCGCAAGAGAGACCAACAGTATCTTTATGATGTTCTTCTTCTCCATTGATTCTTTATGTTAGAATATTCAGCCCAGTATTTTGCCAAACACAGGAATCACGTCTAAATGTCCCAAGACATAACCGCCACATACGAGAGCGAGCGACACTATCACAACGCCAAGGACAACCAACAGAATGCTGAGCCACTTGGGCAGTCTTTTCTTTTCGTTGCCTTTGTCGTCTTTGTCCGGAATATTCACACGGAAACCCTCGTCCGGCAATCTGATGGCCTCATAGCCATGGAAAACTTGCCCGACAAGCATCGAATCATACAACGGATCGGTTTCTTTGACAGGCACTTTGAAAACCGGGAAGGTGTGAGTTTCGCCGCTTTCCGTATCCCCGAAACAGAACTCGATAGGAATGACTTTCGTCTTGGGTGTCAGATCTACGTTAAGCACCGAATTGTTTCTCAAACCATCCAAGGCGACTTGAATATGATAAGGCTCAAAATGCGTGGCATTCACATCCAAAACCGCGCGACCGCCTTCATGGACAGCGTTTTCCGGAACCATCACAAAGACACGTCCGTCTTCAGAACGCTCAGCCGGTGTCCCATTGAATATGACTTCAGGATTAATGGTCTTTGGAGTCGTTCCATCGTTGGACTTGATGTCGATGAATAACTTTTTGCGAAATGTCATCCGCAGCGTCTCAGGGTCTGTAAGATGAACATCATTTCCGTCTGTGCCATAGGCTGGATTTAGCATGGAGTCCAGCCGGACATCTTTGTACAGGGGCTCGAAATCATCCTTCGAGTAGGTGATGCGGAATGATTCTCCTAGAGTGGCTTCATCCCTGTCAGCCTTGGCTCCTGTACATCCGATGACATTGAACACTTGCTTCACTGGTGTTGTTATCCTTTGAATATTAGCGCCTTCTTTTACATCATATTCATGGACGATGATGAGTTTGTCGATGTCAGCATATTCATTCTGCTTGAGGAAAGTGAAGATAGTCCTCAATTCCGAGGCATCTTTGAAGGTGCGGAACGCCGCTATAGGCTGTCCGCCGGAGTCCTGCTTTGTCTTTGCCGGGAAAAACTCTTTTGAATGGCACTCAGTGACACGGGCGGCGCAGTACCGTACAAGCTCATCATCATACCTGCGGGACTGGATGAGCGTGCCGCGCAGTTCGTTCAGAGCGTCAAGTACGCTGCCGCCGGAGGCGTGATGACCAGCCGGGACGAATATGGTGATCATTTCCAGCCCACCCCGCGAATCCGCGGCATTCCTTTCGACGTATGAATAGTAATAACCGTTTTTGTGACGGTGGATGATGTAGCACGGACCGGACTTGCACACCGACTGGAAAAGGGCTCGGGGATCGGTGATTGGAGCCGCCCACCGTGTGCCCTCAGTGAAGCTGTACTGATTCGTGATCTTTTCCGGGTATGAATAGACGTGCTCGGTGTTGTTGTTGTACTGGCCGTAAAGGTCAACCTTAATATATTCTGAAAATGTCATGGCGTTATCCTTTTAAGAAATCCAAAATACTGTAGCCGGTGCTGTCGCTCTTCTCGATTATCCTGTCAAGAACCAGTTTGGCGAATTTGCCGTCAAACTCGCAGATCTGTTTGGCCACCACGTTGCCGATGGAGAACGGGATGATCTTCAGGTCGCGGATTCCGGAATGGACGCAGATGTCCTTCAGCGTTTCCCAAAAACCCTTGAAGTGATTCTCTATGTATTCCTTGGCCTTGACCGGAAGTTCCTTATACTCGCAGTCAATCATGTCTGCTTTGGTCACAAGGACATATATCCCGTTGACTGAAGAACTTATGATTTTCTTGTCATCCAGATAATGGGCGCATCTGTCAAGATAGTCGCTCATCGTAAGGTTGGTGTTGTCGTTCCAGACCCTGTCATGACCGTTGTATTCGACGACAAAGAACATTATTTTCTTGTTCTTCCTGTTGGTCAGGTAACCGAACGTGGTGTCAAGGATCTTCTTGCGCTCGTCATCCTCGTTCAGTTTGCCCAGACTGTCATAGTAGATGCACTTGAATATCTCGCCGGCCAGATCGATCATGGTCACAGGATGCTTGCGGCCTTTATCGTCGATGATGTCCACCTGCATGTCGTAGATGCAGGTGTTGGAGGTGCTGTTGGGCAGTCTGCTCACCCCGTCTTTCTTGAATATATTCTTCAATGAGTCAAAGTAGTCCACCGCCCCGCCCCTAGGCTGCAAAGTTCCTTTGGAGAACGCCCGGCTGAAGATCGCACCGAGAGTGCAGGTCTTTCCGGAGGCCGGGGTGCCCCAGAAATAGACTTCGGTCCGGCCTTTCACAAGTTCATTCTTGTAGGCATAGATCGGCAGGTCATCCGGGCGGGAATAGTTCATTATCCGTTCCACCCATTCGGGTCCGAGGACATCGGCGATCTCGCTTTCAGTGACCGTCTTCTCCCCGATGTGACGCTGTATCTCCTCCGCGCTGAAGGCGTTCTTGTTTTTCCTCAGACCCTCCACGATGTTGTCGTGAAGGCTACGGCTGTCAATGATCCGCTGTGCGTCCGCCGCATGCTTCCCGTAGCGGTGGAACCTGAGATATTCCCGGAACGCGTCTGTAGTGTTGAGGTTCCGGGCGTTCACCCAGTCCTGCTCATCCCTGAAGGTATTGAGGATTGTCTTGATCTCACCTTCGTGCTTTCCGGGATACTTCTCCTTGTAAGCGAGATAAGCGGCCTCGGTGTTGACCTTGCAGGTCTCCAACCACGGCATGTCGTCCAGCAGCGCGCGGGCAGTCCCGGCATATTTCCCGTAAGGGAAGATTTCCAGATAATCCCGGAGCGACTCTCCGGTCGGAGTCAGGCTGATGTCCTGCCACCACGAGTCCTCCTTGTCGGACAATTGTTGACGGCATTGCTCTGAATATGTTCCCTCGGGAAAATACTTCAGAAATTCCAGATAGACCGATGGAGAGTCTTTCCTGCATGCGTTCCGCCACATCAAAGCCTCGTTGGCAGCGATGTGCTTGTGGATGTCCTCCACAGTTTCGGCTGTCAGACCGGCCGCTTTCAGCTCGTCAAGCGTGACAACTCCCTCATTCAGATAGTTGACAAGGTTCGGAACCGGAATGGAGTTGCAGCGTGTCAGTATTTTTTCTTTCTGATCCATACGTTATTCATCTTCGTCGGGCATCAGCACGACATCATCGAAATCTCCGCCGACTGATGCGATGTTCTTAGGGGTTATGATCCAAGGCAAAAGTATGAGTGCGTAGCAGACAACCGCCAGAATGACCGCAAGGACTGACGGACCCTTTACACCGGAACACAATGATTCCAAGACGGAAATGTTATGGTTGAACGATGTGTTTTCGTAAGGCCGCGCGCCGGATTCTCCGGTATAAGTCTTTACGCTGAGTTTCTTGTAGTTTTCCAGCCATAGGTTCACGCTGGAGGTGATGTCGCGGATGTTGGCCGGGAGACTGAGGTTCCAGACGCTCGCCGACGCGTCGGCAAGCCATCGGCCGCGTTTCTCGGCCAACTCTCCTGCCTGATTGTTTCCCTTCAAGAGTTTGCCAAGGTTCGCCACGCATTTTGAGACAATCTCCTTTTTGGTGAACCCAAGAGACATGCTGTTGCCGAAGACCGCTTTATATTCTGGAGACGATGGCAACAGTGCATAGAGCGACGCGGCGTATTCCTCACATCTTGAGCGAACATATTCATCATACTTTTCATCCATTGTCCGCGCATCTTCAACCGCCGCCGCGTATGCTTCCTTGATATTGTCATTCTGCCGGATGATCCTTGTGAAATGGGTGAACAGCACAGAAGATTCGAGCAGGATGGCGAACACCAGAAATCCGAAGAATGCTTGCCCGATGACTCCGAGGCGGATCCATCGGGTGCTTTTCGCCCCGCACATGAGACGCACAAGCAGCAGGACCAAGAAGTCCGCTGCCAATGTCAGCAGCACGCAAAGAGAGACATTGAACACCTGAAGGTACACCAGCCCCATGAAACTTATGTATGAATATGCCATCAGCGCTATGACGGAGATGACCCATGCGAAACTGAACTTTGCCTTTTCCATTATTTCCCGTCTTCCTTCTCGTTTTCCGGCAGCATCTTGCCAAGTTCGTCAATGCGCTGCCTGTATTCCTGAATCAAGGCGCGGACCGCCTCGTAATCCACCTCGGTCTCCTTTGTGACCTTCTCTTTCTCAAGAGTTCCCTCCTTGACCGGCTCCGGAAGTCTCTTTGTGGTCTGCGTCGTGACGGTCTCCTCTTCGGTCACTGAGCCTGTCGAAGTGACCGCCGGGCCGGAACACATCCTGAGCAGCAACGAGAGCAGGAACAGCAGCAAGAGACCCAACAAAAGCCCTATCAGCCAATTCAGGCAGCCACCGCGGCTTCCTGACCAACCTGACGGGCCGAATCCGCCGCCGAAGAATCCATGGCCACCTTCAAGCCTTTGGTATTGAGCCTTGAACACGGTGTCTTGATGAATGGGTTCGGTCGTGTCCTTGTCCCACCCCACAAACTCATACCCACGTTTTGGTTTCACATGAGGGATGATGGAGGGATCGAGCGGTTCCCCGTTCATTGCCCGCACAGCCCGTGCGCCTTTGAGTTTTCCTTTGTCGCCGGCATCGAAACGCACGTCGCTGAAGGTGGGCGCTTCCGGAGCGACAGGCTCCACGGCCTCCGGCTCTGTCACCAATGCATCCTCGGCCTGTGGCTTCGGGGAGCAGACCGCAGTGAATGTCATGTCTGATTCCACAACCTTGTTGTGAGGGGCGTCCGGCTCCCAGGAATTGAATTCAAATCCGTCCTCTGGCTGAACATTGGGAATGTCCCGCGCTCCGCTCAGCACATAACCATGCCGTCGCCTTATCACGGTGTCGCATCCGACAAACGATCCCTGTCCTCGCAGCGCGTAGGTGATAGTGTAAACCCTCTTGTCATCTATGTCAGTTCTGATGGCCATGGAGATGTCCTTGCCGCTGTGCAGTTGAAGCCCCCAGACTCCGAAGATGACGTGGTCGCCTTGGACGAACGTGGTGAAGTCTGAAATCTCCGAATCGGCGAATCTCAGCAGGCAGTCAAAATATTTTCTGTCATGGTCCGGCATGTCGGGCGTGAGCCTCTTGAAGTATTGCAGACATGCGTCTTTCCTTCGTACGGCATCGTCATATTCAAAGGAACCCTTCAGGCTGTCAAGCCGTCTGGCTTCCGAATACAGAGCGGGAACATACCAGTCTATCGTTCCCCCCGCATTGTTGAACAAAGGCTCGGCGAATGAGTCTTTGTAACGGCGGTCGCCGACATATTTCTGAAGCAACCGCTCGAACTCTATGTACCTGTCGTAGAACGGGATCCCGCCGATGCTTTCTACCGATACACCGCTGGCCGGCGTTGAACAAAGTTTCGTTTTTCCCTTTACCGTACTCATTTTTATTCCTTTATGTCATTCAAAATCTTTCCCAGTTCTTCATTGGCCACCGGATCGAAGTCCGGAAGGCCGCATGAGAACGCATAGCCGGCTTTCATCCTCTCCTCCCATCTCCACACACTGTTGTACTGCGGGAAACGGTTCAGAAACTCCTTGTCATCCGCCTTGAAGGCACTGTGCTGAAGAATCGACTTCTGCTTTTCAAGGTCAGCGACAAGTTCTATTGACGCGCCTTCTTTTCCTCCCTCCAGAAGGACCTCGTCAAGCTGAAGTTTGAACTGCCGGTTCTTCTCGGCCATGGACCTGCGTCTGTCAGCGTCAAAATAATCGTAACCGAAAGATGCTGACAGGCGGTTGAACATCATCGACAGGTAATCCGAAACGACCTCGACCGCACCTTCCGCTCCGTAATCCTGGATGTACCCATCCACTTTCCCGATCCATTCCGCTTTGACATCCAGTTGCCTGTACAGCCTGTAAAGGGTCGAGACAATGCCAGAGACGGAATCAATCTTGTCCTTGAACATCGTGGCGGCATAATGGGACAAGGTCTCATTGAGCCAATATCCCTCCACCGCATCCACAACGCTCTCGCCGGCTCCGATCTGCATCTGGGTCGTGGCGAGAAGGCGCTCCATGTCAACCCCGATCTCCTCCAGACTTTGACGGCATTCCTCAAGAGTGTCCGCGCCGGTGTAGTCCATCAGAAGATCCTCATTCTCTTTCCGGCAGTTGTCTGAACTCAGTCCGGCGGACATGAATATCTGGGACTCCTTCCCGGACATCTTGGGCTGGGCCTTGTAGTTGACCAGCAGTTCATGCACAAGCTCGCGTACCTTGGACTCGTCAAGCATCAACGCGTCCATGAACATGCCGAAGAAGAAAGGATCCTGTCCAAGCCGGACATCAATCTGCATGTTCGCCTTTCTGGACTGCTTCTTCGCCTTGCGGATCTCCTCGGAGATGTCGCTGGTGTGATAGTAATTTCCTAGCAAGGACTCCAGCTTGCCCTTCATCGACACAATGTCTGCCTCAAACTTGATTTTCCTTGCATCGTTCAGATTCGGGGCGATGGCGTTCAATGCCTTGATTATCCGTTGGGTTCCATCCATATTGATGGACGCGGCCTCATCCCAGGCCTCTTGAGGATTCCCGAAATGCCTTCTCACGAACTCATCCTCGCAGAAAGACTCCTTCAGGTCAAGCATAAAGTCAGGATACGCAGGATTGACAATAGGCTCAAGCTCCGGAGACCTGTTCTCCGGCCCAGGGTGATAGCCGGAATAAAACTCCTTTGAGAACTTGAAATCACGGAGCATGAATATGTTGTCGAAATATTTCCGGGATGTCCAATTGTTGAACCAATGTCCGTCGCCGTCCAAGGATTTTAGAACCTCGCCTTCCAGCACGGTGTTGAAACGCCTTCTCCAGCGCTCGTCAAGATCGGCCTTCCCCTTGATCTCGTCGTGATAGACAAGGTCCTTGTTGAACCATGTGCTTATGATGAAAAGAGGAGAGACCTTGGCCTTTTCGATGATTGTCTCCCTTTCTTGCGGTGTCTCACCAAGGTTGCCCGCAACCCAACTGTTCAGTGTGTAGCTCATAGTGCTTTCCGCCGACTGGTTGTTGTTGTGGCAGAACATCAAGGAGTTGATGCGCTTGGCGGCTGAATATTTGTTGAACAGGTAGGAAACCTTCCCTCTGCGGAACACGGTCGGCAGGTTGTTGCCGTCGGCAAGCGCCGCCGCCTTAATCTTTTCCGGCCGGCGCGCGCCGGGAAAATCAAGGATGTCCAGGTTTTTCAGAAAAGGATGCTCTTCCACGACATTCTCCGGAAGCACGAAATACAGTTCCGCCGACAAGGCGCTGAGGAATGATTTTCTTGTCAGGATATTCAGTCCCGTACCGGTGCGCGCGTCGGTTGTGGGAATATATTCGGAAGGCTCGTTTTCCGGCTTGCAGTACATCTCGTTCAGTCTGGAGACATCGAGCATTGTCCCGTGCTTCCTCAGCACCGATTTGAACGGGACATAGACGCACTCGCTGAAGTCAACCTCCCGGTAGGCGTCTACAAGATCCTTGAATAGCCGGCTGATGTCCTCGTTGCGGTCCCAAAGAAATGTGACAGCCTCCAGAATACTCTCTTCGTCCATCTTCCGCACATTCTTCAGGAGGAAGGTGAAATATTCAGAATCCGCAATGTTGAGCACGGAGCGGTTGTACATCAGCAGTGAATGCATATATTCCTCAATGTCAAGGATGTCGTCTTCTCGAAGGAATGTCTTTTCCTTCGGAGAGCCGAGCGGGATGTCATTCAGGAGTCCGTTGATGTCGGATGTGCGCATGATCCGGGAATTGTCGTAATCCACGACTTGTGTGTAGTATGCCTCGCTGAGGATGAGAATCAGATCCACAACTGTGAGCAGACGGATTTTCAGATAGCCCGCAGGGATGTCCCTGTCATCGTTGCCGGCCGTGAAACGTGTGACCAGTCCAGTTGCCTCGACCGTGGAGCCCGGCGCGCTGGGATTGATCTCGTTTATGAAATTGTACTTGGTCCCGGTGGATGTGTCGGTCACGCAGAAGGCCTCGCCAGGCTTGGACAGCATCGCGCTGACCAGATAGGATTTGCCCATCTGGCTTTCTCCGAATACCGCCGCCGAACAATGCTCCTCGACGGCGTAGCGCACCTTGTTGAGGCCGCGGCGGATGTCGATCAGCCGCTGGCGGAATTGGAGTTGTTCGGCCTCCGGCACGTTCGGAGTCCAGTCGAGAGCCTTTCCGATGGCCTTCAACTGCTTATCTATCGTTGTTTTCATCTTGTCCGTCAATTTCTTTGTTGTCAGCTATGATGTTGATATTGAACTCACCTGAGTCCAGCCAGTAGCAATCAGGATCGTTGAGGCTCTGAACCTCGAACTTGAAGTCCTTCACATTCAATTCCTCGCCGTCATCTCCCACGACATTCTCAAGGGTAAGCCTCTCTTTGCTTTCTCGGTAGTCCTCTCGGGACACCTTGACGGTCAAAGGGCATCTGGCGAGGATTCTCTCCTTTTCCGCCTTGACCAGAATCTGGAGTTCCTGCGGTGTCAGGTCAATCCCTTCCGAGGACTTCTGATGCCTGACACGGGACATGATGTTTGCCTCGTCTATGTCGAACACATAGAACGGCCGCAGCGGATAGTTGGCGATGTCGAACTGCTTGCTGCCGATATAGGTCGGGAATGATTCGGCGGAGAACTCTCCGTTGCCGACCTCCGGAGAGATGAACCATTTTCCGTTCCGGCGTGTCGCGTTCATTCTGGCGAAATATTCGGTTGTCGGCGAGATTCTGTTGCCTAGTTCCTTGAGATCCAGCAGGAATCCGTTGAACCCTCCGGCGTGGGAGGCCTGCCATGCTATCATCGCCCCCACCGGAACGATGGATTTGGAGTCTCTCAGGTAACCGTTCTTGTCAGCGAACGGATACCAATGGCCTATGCGGAAGCCGGACATGGCGATAAGACGGTCCGGAGCGACGGCGAAATATTTAAGGAATATGTTCCTGATGACCTTGAGAGATGTCGGGCGCCCGGAAAGGAGAATCAAATCGCAGTCGTAGGCGTACATGATGGTGGCCACGTTCTCGATCAGGGTGTCCATCGCATTCTCTATGTGACGTGTCATCACCTCGGAGTCATATTCCCATCTGATGTCCTGAAGTGAAATCCCGAATTTTTCGTTGAAGGCTTTCACCACCACTTCGCTTGGCCTGGAGCCGGAGAAAATCTCATCGTAGCTGACCTCACGGTACTTCTCGCCACGTCCCATAAGGTCGAGGAAACGGTACATTATCGGCACAAGCACTTGGATGTTGAAATCCCTCCTGATGCCTCTGTCCTTGAATGACAGTTTGTTGTGGTCCTCACCGAAGAAGTCTGACAGTTTCGCGTAGATGTCCTGCCGGCCAAGGCCTCCCGCCGTGAGGCATTTCTGAAGCATGCCGTCAGCCCCCTCAAGAAGAACGTTGTTGATGAGGATGCGCAGCATGTCATCTCCGGCGTAGTCGAAACTGTCCCAGAATACAGGCTGAGGCCTCAGCTTCGCCGACTTCCTGTCATCCCTCTCATAGCGACAGATTGTGACATCCGAAGTTCCCGCTCCAATGTCAACTGAACCGATGACGATGCTGTCTTTAGGTTCGCCGCCGATCATGCGCCGCTTGCCGTAGATGTCGAAAAAGTCCTTTGAGTTGTTCTTGTACCTTGTGGCGAGAACGCTGTACAGGTACACGAATTGCGAGCAGGTCGCCTCGTCGAATGTCCAAGGCGTGTTGTCGTCACTGTCCCGCTTGAGAGACGGTTCTACGGAAATGCCAAGCGGCACAGCCGTGGAGTCCACGTTGTTGTTGAACCTGTCCATCACGAAGACAGCGTCCTCAAGACTTGAGTGCAGGGATTCCTGCTCGAACCGTGACATCGCCGTCGGGCAGGTCAGGATGATCCTGTTGATCCGGCGCGGGGTGTTGATGTTCCCGTTGAATTCTCTGTACTCATGGGAGTTGACCTGTGAGACGGCCTGGACCAAAATCTCCATGAAGGCAAAGGTCATCAAGCTCTTTCTGGAATAATTGGCTCCTGTTCCGAAGCCATCCTTGTCGAGTTTGCCGTCATAGTTGAAGTAATCGGTTATCCCCTTGAGGATAGGAGGGCGGTCGGCTCCGTCGCCAAGATTCACGAAGCGCCACTCCTCAGGACGCGGCCTGTAGTCCCACAAGTATCTTTTGGGACTTGAATATGTCGAAAGGGTCTGCTTGCCGGCGGCCATGTTCGTGGCCTCGTGCGTGAGATACTCCGCTTCCTTGCCCAGACGGACAATGCTCGGCCAGGTGAACTGGGTACTTCCGTCAAGATTCCCACCGAAATCAACTTTGCTGAACGCCAGCCGCATGTCGAACGTGTCACCGGTTCGGTTAAGGCTGCCGTCAGGAAGAAGCGGATGCGTGAAGTCCTGAAGTCTCAGCGGCTGGACTTTTCTGAAATCAGCGTCCTCGAAGAGGATCGCCGACGTTCTGGAGTTCCCGATGTCGATGATCATCTCGACATTGATCTCGCCGAGTCCCCTGTCCCTGATCAGCTTGATCTGCGGAAGGTCGGCGTTCTTCGCGACATAACTCAGCAGCATATAGTAAGAGGCAAGGAATGAGTACTTGTACTGAACCTGCGGAGGAATCTTGTTGATGTCATCCGTACCATAGACCAGTTCCATCAGATAAGTCCGGATCCAGTCATTCTTACCCGTGCAGAAATCGATCATCTTGTCTGCGTCCGCACAGAACATGAACCTTTTCTCAGATTCGGTGTTGCCGATGAATACAGGACATTCGTTGTAGTCGTCAGAAGAATTGTAAACCGTATGTGTGTCAATGGCAAACAGAATGTTGGCCGTGATTGTTCCGTTATTCTCGGAGACCGGGCACACTTTGAAGCGACACCAGTTGTACGGCCCTGCTTGGAATGTCCCTGAGCGGTCTATCTCGTAATATGGAGCCGGCAACCATACATTCAGGTATTTGGACAGCGAGCAGTTGTTCTTGTCTCCCAGCCTCATCCTGAACAGGTTCGGGCATTGGTCAATGTCACCCTTGTGAATCACGCGAACCTCCGGGTTTGCGTCAACCACGTCTGGTTCCACTAGAAGATTACCCTGAGAGTCGACGAAGCCGTACCTCAACATGTCGGAATAGTGTACGAATTTCTCCAGCTGCCGAATCTCGCAGGCATATTCAAGAACCTGTTCTACCTGCTTCTCGTCGAACCATTCGTAAAACACTTGCCTGAAGCCGTCATTCGTGTCGATGACTATCTTTTTGGAGAAAAACTGTATTCCTGAGTTGGCTATTAATGTCTGGACCATAAGTCTCGTGTTATTATTGGTGTTATACAAGTGTAACCGGTCCTTGCCTGTCAGGCAGGAAAAGTATATCGCAAATATAATTATTTGTTTTTAAAAGAGAATGCAATGATCCGTTATCTTTTCCCGGTAAGACCTATGCCGCGGAAACGCATCGACCTGTCATATTCAAATAAATTTCATATTGAACGTGTCTTTCACTATATTTGTCTGAATATGCGACTGATTGTAGAGAGATGAAGATAATGACAAAACTGGTGCAGGGCTTTCTGCGTGCGGTCTCGGCGCTCCCGCTGGGATTCCATTATGCTTGGTCGGGGGTCTTTGCCTGGCTTATTCGTGATGTGCTGCACTATCGGCGGGATGTCGTGATGATCAACCTTTCGCGGGCGTTTCCCGACAAGAAATACAAGGAACTCAGGCGGATATCGGACGCTTTCTACAAACATTTCGGGGAGATCCTGGCTGAGGCGATCTGGTTCGGTGGCTGCCGCAATCCGGAACGGCTGCATAAGAAACGTCTGGTAGAATACACCAATCTGGATGCAGTGGAAGCCGCGCTTGCCGTAAGTCCGGGAGTTGTCGTTCTGAACAGCCATTTCGGTAACTGGGAACTTACAGGTGGCTGCCTGACCTACGACTACCGGCCGGAATCAGAGCGGTCGAAAATAGATGTCAATGACATCATCGCCGTCTACAAGCCGCTCAGCAGCAAGATGTGGGACGAAATCATGAGGGTGAACCGCTGCGCCCCGGTTCTCAGGGACGGCTACACTGGTTATGTCAGTTCTGTGAATCTGCTGCGCTTCGCTTTGTCCCACAAGGAAGACAAGAAAATCTACATCATCCCTGCCGACCAGTGCCCGTACAGAAACTCCACCGTGAATGATGTCGTTGATTTCATGCACCAGCCGACCAGAACAATGCTGGGCGGAGCGTCTATCGCCCACAAACTTCACTACAGCGTGTTCTACATGAGCCTGACACCTGTTACCAGAGGCCACTACGAGTGGACTTTCAAGGAGATTTGCCGTGACGCATCGGCGATGACCCCTCACTCGATCATGCAGGAATATTACAACCTGCTTCAGGCAGATCTGGAAAAACACCCTGAGAATTACCTCTGGACGCACAAAAGATGGAAATGATAAAAATTTTATGAATATGAGAAATTATCGTACCGTATCACTTCTCTGTCTGGCCGCCGCCATGCTGCCTGCCGGAAGACTCTCAGCGCAGGATCCGGTGGGAACAGTCTCCTACGCGCTTCCTCAGACCACCATCACTATCGAGGTGGAGGCCGTCCGTGAATATTTCTATGCGGGTCCTTACGCCAAGTACGCCCAGAAATATCTTGGCGTGGACGCCCGTCAGGCCGACCAGACCACATGCACCCTCAGTACGGTCCGCATGACTCCGTACATCGAGGCTGACCAGAATTTCCGTTACTATGTCAATCCTGGCAAGGCCACCCAGTCTTTTCTTTCGCTCACATCACAGGGGCTCATAGCTGTGAATGACGGAAGCTTCGGCGAGAGTGCGGAGTGGAGATTCACCACACAGGCCGGAGCCGACTTCAACGGGAAGGGCGTAAGCTCGAACCTCACTTCAGAGGCCGCCACTCTTTATCGTGGTGTAAAGGAGGACGCTTCCTACAACCGTATTGCGGTGCAGCAGAACATGGTCGTTCAGAAATCCCTTGAACAGCGAGCCAAGGAAGCCGCGGACATGATATTCAATCTCCGTCAGAAGAGAGTTCAGATCGTGACGGGGGACACCGACGCCACCTACAGCGGCGAGGCGATGGGAGCGGCTCTTAAGGAAATCTCCGAGCTTGAGAAGGAATATATGTCTATGTTTATTGGTTACAGTGACTTCCAGACACAGAAACTTAAATGCGATGTTGTTCCGGCAAAGAACAGGAAATCGCAGACATACGTTGCCTTCAGAATCTCGGACACGGATGGAATAGTCTCGGCTGACAATATGGCCGGAAAGCCTTACCTTCTTGAGGTTATCCCTCAACCTGTTGGTGAGGCGGAGGGTAAGGCTGTGCCGTCGAAGTCAAATGTGGCCATCTACAGGATTCCGGCTATCTGCACGGTTCGTCTTTCGGATGGTGTGACCACTCTCCTTCAGGACAGAATGGCCATCTATCAGCTTGGCGCAGAGGGCTATTTTCCTCTTTCAAAGTAATCCGTCAAATATATTCAGCGGGCATTAGAGAATACATATTCACATATTAATAGAATAACGCTATGACAATTAAAGATTTGCAGCCAAAGGCCGTTTGGGAGAACTTCTACGGTCTGACAAGAGTCCCTCGTCCTTCAAAACACGAAGGCAAGGTTCAGGAATATCTCCTTAATTGGGGAAAAGAGCACGGGGTTGACGTGAAGAAGGATGACACAGGAAACATCATATTCACCGCTCCGGCCACTCCTGGTTTCGAGAACCGCAAGGGCGTGATCATGCAGGCCCACATGGACATGGTACCGCAGAAGACAGCCGACACAAAGCACGACTTCCTTACCGATCCTATCGAGACCGAGATAAAAGGGGAGTGGGTGACCGCCAAGGGAACCACCCTCGGAGCCGACAATGGCATCGGTGTGGCTCTCGCGCTTTCCGTTCTTCAGGACAAGACTTTGAAGCACGGTCCGCTGGAGGCTCTCATCACCTACGATGAGGAGACTGGAATGACCGGAGCCAACTCATTGAAACCAGGTGTCCTGAAAGGTGACATCCTTCTCAATCTCGATTCCGAGGAAGAAGGCGAGCTTTGCACCGGTTGCGCCGGTGGAGTTGACGGAACAGCAGACTTCGCTTACAGAACCTACAAGACTCCGGAAGGATTTGTCGGCTACAAGATCACCGTGAAGGGCCTCAAGGGCGGACATTCCGGAATGGACATCTCCCTCTTCAGAGGCAACGCCAACAAGATCCTCTGCCGCCTTCTTGAAGCGGTGATTACTGAATATGACGTAAAGGTCGCATCCATCAACGGCGGTTCTCTCCGCAACGCGATTCCGTTCGAGGCTGAGGCCGAGATTATCGTACCGTCTGCAGATTCACGCAAGGTGAAGGCTTTGGTGGAGAAAAAGTTTGAGGAGTCCAAGTTCGAGTACCAGTACTCAGACCCTGACATGATTCTCATCTACGAGAAGCAGAGCGCACCGGCTGCCCGCTACATCAGCCCTAAGGTCATCGGCAAGGCGGTAAAGGCCATCCTCGCATGCCCTCACGGAGTCCAGAGAATGAGCGACACCCTTCCTGGCCTTACAGAGACCTCAACCAACATGGCTATCGTGCGCACTCAGAAGGGACATCTTACCGTTCACTCGCTGACCCGCAGCTCCATCGACGCGGCCAAGATGAATCTCGCTGACTCTATACGCTATGTGTTTGAATTGGCTGGCGCGAAATATTCTACGTCAGGTGCTTACAGCGGTTGGGCTCCGAAACTAGGAACCCCGATGATCAAGGTTCTGGAGGACACCTATAAATCTCTCTTCGGAAAGGATCTCAAGATCACGGCGACACATGGAGGACTTGAGTGTGCCATCATGGGTGCCAAGTACCCTAACTGGGAGATGGTTTCCATTGGTCCCGACATTCTCTATCCTCACTCTCCGGACGAGCGCGTGAACATCGCCTCCGTCGCCGAGATCTGGAAGTTCCTCGTCGCTGTGCTTGAGAATATTCCTGAAAAGTAGTCTCGGACCGAACGCTAATTTGCGAAAGTTGAGATAATTGACTATATTTGCAGTCCTTTTGGGTTGGCATACGTCCCCGAAAGGACTGCAATTTATTTATTATTAAACAATTAAGTCAAATGTTAAAACAGTACGAGACCGTTTTCATCGCAACTCCCGTTTTGTCTGAACAACAGATGAAGGAAGCGGTTGCCAAGTACACAAAACTGATCGCCGACAATGGTGGCGAGGTTGTGTACGAGGAGGACTGGGGACTCCGTCAGCTGGCTTATCCTATCCAGCACAAGACCTCAGGATTCTATTATCTTATCCAGTTCAAGGCTGAGCCAAGCTTCATCGCTACCCTTGAGACCCAGTATTTCCGTGATGAGAGAATCATCCGATTCATTACCGTGGCTCTTGACAAGCATGCTGTCGCTTACGCTGAGAGGAGAAGGGAGAACAGGAACAAGCCTGCCGCCCCTAAGGCCGAGGAGGCTCCTGTAGAGGCTCCTGTTGCCGCTGAGGAGAAAAAAGAGGAAAACGCTTAATCAAGGAGGAATGAATTATGGCACAGAATGACGCACAGAACGCTGGGATCCGCTATCTCAATCCTCCTACAGTAGAGGTTAGAAAGAAGAAGTACTGCCGTTTCAAGAAGGCAGGCATCAAGTATGTTGATTACAAGGACGCTGAGTTCCTTAAGAAGTTCCTCAACGAGCAGGGTAAGATTCTTCCTCGCCGTATCACCGGCACTTCCCTGAAGTTCCAGAGGAAAGTCGCTCAGGCAGTCAAGAGGGCACGTTCCCTTGCTCTGCTTCCTTATGTAACTGACCTTCTTAAATAATAGGAGAGCGAGATTATGAAGATCATTTTGAAGAAAGAAGTTGCCAATCTCGGCGAGGCCGGAGATGTGGTAGAGGTAAAGTCAGGTTACGGCCGCAACTATCTTATCCCTCAGGGATTCGCTGCCGCCGCCACTCCATCCGCTCTGAAGCAGCTTGAGGAGACAAAGCGCCAGAGGGCTCACAAAGAGGCCAAACTCATCGCTGACGCCGAGGCTCTCGCAGCCAAGATCGCTGCCACGCCTGTCAAGGTTGCCGTTAAGGTCAGCGAGTCCGGCAAGATTTATGGCTCTGTCACCACCGCTCAGATCGAGGAGGCTCTCAAGGCCGCCGGCATCGAGGTAGACAAGAAGAACATCACTCTTGGCGAGATCAAGACCGTTGGCGAGTACGAAGGCACAGTCAAGTGCTACAAGGCCGTCAAGGCCACCGTTAAGGTGACTGTTGAGGCTGAGGCCTAATCTCCTTCGCAATTGTACCCCCATTTTGAGGGTTCGACAATACTTTCATCGGCTGCGGGATTCCGCAGTCGATTTTTTTTGTTATGCCTCAGATCATGGGTCTTGCTCCGGCCTTGCCCGACATCCCGTTTATGGTTCTCACTCTCAAATCCATTCCTACACTCATGGCATCGTAGATGCCCTCTTGTTTGAAATCGTTGCCTAATGGTTGAAGTGTTATAAGTCGTGTTGCCGGATTGATTTGGGACATAAAATTGAGTCTGACGGATAACTGCCCTGACGCTTATTTTATGAGTTGCCTAATCGTGAAGATGTAAGTTTCAGATACTTGTCCTCCCACTCATTTACTGTGAATCCATATCGTTTGCAGGCCTCCTCTTTTGACAATCCTCGTTTCATAGCACCTATGACAGCCCAGATTGCCAGTTCATCACGGGTCATTTCACCATCCATCAGTTCAGCGTGCATGGCTGTTGTCAGTTCTTCTTTCTTCGCCATTGTTTCACACAATTTATCAGTATAGCAAATATAGGTATTCTTCTCGATCATTAGTGTGTTCCTTGATTCATAATTTTTAGGTGACTATATATCAGTAGACTAACATGGTATGCAAGCGGTCGCTGAACAATTATATAGCCGCCACGCATTCTCGTTGTACACAATCATGCGGCTGTCGCCATAATATGTCTTGATTATTTGCTGATGACTCGTTCCGCGTTATGTGAATGCAGTGACAAACAAACGTTCCTTCCGCAGCATGACAACCCGAATCAGCGCGTTCTACAGAATTATTCAATATTTATTGATAAACGCAAAAATATTTATTGATAATCGTAAAATTTATTCTATCTTTGCTGTTGATATAAATTAATCACTTATGAGAATCAGAAATCAAAAAAGCATCAAGGCCATCAGTCTGGCCGTTCTTGCGATCGGGGCGATTTACCTGACGTTCGTGTATTACAGAACCATCTCTATGTTATGGTTCAATGAGGCTCCGGACAGGATTGTCTGGAATCAAGGTCAGATAGGGTGGCAAATCGCTGTTCTGGCTGGATATCTCCTTGGCTGGACAGCAGTGTTCTCGCTCGGTTTCCTTGTTGAATGCAACATTTTCAAAGGACTGAAATCCGGAGACTTGTTTCCGAAAAAGAATATTCCTTTAATCATGAGTGCGTCGGTACTCATCGGCGTGTCCATATTCTTCGGAGCGAATGTGCCTGATGTTATGAGAGGTGTAGAATGTTCGGTTCTTGATTCGAACTGCATCTTTGTTCCTTTGGTGGTGATTGTTTTCGGGCTACTTTACAAACAGGCTTCGCTTGCGATTGAAGACAGCAATCTTGCGATATGATTACCATCAACCTTGACATAGTCCTTGCGACAAGGCGTATGACTCTCAGCGAGTTGTCCGAAAAAGTTGGCGTGAACCTGACCAACCTTTCAATCCTGAAGACCGGCAAGGCCAGGGCGATCCGTTTCACAACCCTGAACGCCATCTGCAAGGTTCTGAATTGCAAGCCCGGCGACATTTTGGACTATGAACCGGATCCGGAAGGTACCCAGATTCATGGCGATGATGGCGAGTAGCGCCAAACTTGCCTTTATGTGCCAACTTCTCTTGGCTCAGAAAGCAACTGAAGCGGATGCAGAATGCGATTAGGTTTATCCTTGTTATGTGTCTGTTTTTATTATTTGAGCAAAAGCAAAATTCAAACAAATTTACGATAATCACTCAATGATGACAATTTATTATAGTTTTTCATTTGTAATATAGCTTGCCATAACTGTACTTTGGTGAAATAATGTTATTTTTGCTCCCGTAATCAACGAGTTAAGGCAATCGAGAAGAGTTTATGATGAAAATCGCCTTCATAGACCTTGAGATAGACGGCAGAGGCAAGATTCTGGACATCGGGGGAGTGAAAGACGGACAACGGTTTCATTCCTCCATACTTAATAGTTTTATTGAATTCATCTCGGATTGTGATATTCTTTGCGGACATAATATAGTCGGACACGACATCAAATACCTGAGACCATTCCTTAAAAAGGAATATATCCTCGTCGATACCCTTTACCTTTCACCGCTGCTTTTCCCCCTCAAGCCTTACCACAAGCTGCTAAAGGATGACAAAATTCTTTCGGAGGAGTTGAACAACCCGTTGAGTGACAGTCTGAAGGCTCAATCTCTCTACGAGGATGAGGTGAAGGTGTTCAAGGCATTGGGCAAGGATTTCCAACAGCTGTTCTATGATCTGCTGAACGAGGATATCCATTTCTCCGGATTCTTTAAAAGCATTGAATATGTCCCTTCAAGGAGACCGTTATTTTTCAGGAAATCCGCGTCAGACCTTCTCCGTGAACTGTTGAGAGGCAAAATCTGTGAGCATGCCGATGTCGAGTCTTTAGTCGCGAATCACAAGATTGAATGTGCTTATGCGGTGGCTTTGATAAGCACAGACGACAGAAACTCCATAACACCAGCATGGATTCTGCACAACTACCCTGGTGTCGAGAACATTGTCAGAAACCTCCGCGCCGTCAACTGTGGAGATTCCAGATGTAAGTATTGCTCGCAAAAACTGAATGCTGAATATTCATTGAAAAGATGGTTCGGCTACGATCATTTCAGGACTTTTGGAGGAGAACCTTTGCAGGAGAGCGCTGCCAAGGCTGCGATCAGAGGGGAATCCTTGCTTGCGATATTCCCGACAGGAGGAGGAAAGTCACTGACATTCCAACTGCCGGCGTTGATGGCGGGGGAGACTGTCAGAGGACTGACAGTGGTGATCTCACCGCTTCAGTCCCTGATGAAGGATCAGGTGGAGAATCTTGAAAAGAAGGGAATATCGGAAGCGGTGTACATCAACGGTTTGCTCTCTCCGGTAGAACGCCGCAACGCCTTGGAGCGGGTAGAATCCGGTGAGGCTTCTCTGCTATACATTGCGCCTGAGCAGCTCCGCTCCAAGACCATTGAAAAGGTTCTTATGTCCAGAACAGTGGTCAGAATCGTGATTGACGAGGCGCATTGCTTCTCAGCATGGGGGCAGGACTTCCGGATTGAATATATGTTCATAGGGGAGTTCATCAAGAATCTTCAGAATAGCAAGGAAATAGACACACCGATTCCGGTATCATGCTTCACGGCTACGGCTAAACCTAAGGTAATCAGCGATATATGTGACTATTTCAGGGATCGCTTGAATATCACCTTGAAGCGTTTCACGACAGATGTGGCGCGCACCAACCTGCGCTACACAGTCTTGTTCAGGGCTACAGATGAGGACAAGTACCAGACTCTCAGGAATCTGCTTGACGGTACCAAATGCCCGGCGATTGTTTATGTTACCAGAACCAAGGCCGCGGAGAGAATTGCGGAAAGGTTGTGCAAGGATGGGGTGGGAGCCAAGGCATTCCACGGTCAGATGGAGGTCAGCACGAAGGTCAAGGCACAGGATGATTTCATGTGCAATAAAGTAAGGGTCATCGTGGCGACATCCGCGTTCGGAATGGGAGTGGACAAAAGTGACGTCGGCCTTGTGGTGCACTACGAGATTTCCGACTCGCTGGAAAATTATATTCAGGAAGCGGGAAGGGCAGGGCGTGATGTCAACTCACAGGCGGATTGCTACGTTCTCTATAATGACGATGACCTTAACAAGCATTTCATCCTTCTGAATCAGACGAAGCTCACATTGAGTGAGATAAATCAGGTCTGGAGTGCTGTGAAGAAACTGACAGCGAAGCACGATACTATTCACATATCCGCTTTGGAAATCGCTCGGAAAGCCGGTTGGGAGGAAATCCGCGACGTGGAGACAAAAGTCAAAAGCGCGATTGCCGCCCTGGAGACCGCCGGCTATCTGAGGAGAGGAATGAACAGCCCGAGGATATTCGCGACAAGCATAGTTCCAAGGAATATGGATGAGGCGTCTGAACTGATAGACAGATGTCCGGACTTCACCGAAGATGATAAGCTGGATGCCAGAAGGATCATCAAGTCCTTGATCTCGGAGCGCAGTCGCTCGCGTGCCGGAACAGCCGAGGCGGAATCCCGCGTTGATTATCTTTCGGACATGCTCGGTATCGAGACCCGCAAGGTGATCAGCATTGTTGAGAGGATGCGCGTTGCCGGAATCCTTGCCAAGGACGATGATATGACCGCTTACCTCCGGCTTCGTCAACTCAAGAAATTCAACTATTATGTCCAGTTGGAAAAATTTCTTGCACAGACAATTATCGGAGAATGTAACAAGTTCAGCCTTAAGGAAATCAATGAGAAAGCGGTTGAATCTGGAATCTCAAAATCCACTGTGAGGGATATTCGTACCATAATGTTTTTCTGGACGATAAGGCACTATGTCGAAAAACGTTCTGTCACCGATGATTATATTCAGATTACGCCTAAGGTGTCGGCCGCAGATCTCGAAAGACAATTGTCCGCCCGCAACTCAGTAGCGTCATTTGTCGTCTATCGTTTCAAGGACGGCAATCAGGAAGAAGACGGAGAGGTCAAGGTCGGTTTCTCTCTCGCCGGACTTGTCGGAGATTACAACGACAGCAACCTTTTCCCCGAGAAGGCCGATGTAGGAATAGCGGAAGAGGCTCTCCTGTTCCTCGCCAAGACCGGGATCCTGAATCTGGAAGGAGGCTTCATGGTCTTGTACAACAAGTTGCAGATAGAACGGCTCAAAGACAGCAAATGCCGCTACAAAAAAGACGACTACCACGATCTGGACGATTTCTACAAGCAGAGGATCCAGCAGATCCACATCATAGGAAAGTATGCGAATATGATGGTGTCCGACAAAAAGCGGGCGATGGAATATGTCCATGACTACTTCGCGCTGGATTTCAAGGCTTTCATCAAGAAATATTTCGATTCGAAGGAGGCGAAAAGAATAGACCGGAACATAAGCGATAAAAAGTTCGATGAACTGTTCGGCAGTCTGACCGGAACTCAGTCTGACATAATCAAGGACAGCGAGTCAAGATTCATTGTGGTTCCGGCAGGGCCGGGAAGCGGCAAGACCTATGTCCTTGTGCGCAAATTGGCATCGCTGATCCTTCTGGAGGATGTCAAATCTGAGCAACTTTTGATGCTGACATTCTCAAGGGCCGCGGCTGCCGAGTTCAAGAAGAGGCTCAGGGATCTTATCGGCAACGCTGCCGAATATGTCGAGATCAAGACTTTTCATTCATATTCATTTGATATTCTTGGAAGGAAGGGCTCGGTCGAAGGGTCTGAGCATATTGTCTCCGATGCTGTCGGGGAAATCCGTTCCGGCAGGGTGGAAAGAAGCCGGGTAACCAAATCGATTCTTGTTATAGATGAGGCACAGGATCTTGGCGAACATGAGTTCGCGCTGATTAAGGAGCTTATCCGCTGCAATGAGGACATGAGGGTCATAGCCGTTGGAGACGATGACCAGAATATCTACGAGTTCCGTGGTTCGGACTCCGGAAATATGAAATCTTTGATCACTGACTACGGTGCCTCGGTGTATGACATGCTTGAGAACTTCAGAAGCTCCGAGGCGGTCATTTCCTTGGCAAACTCCTATGCCAAAGGAATGTCCGACCGTCTCAAGTCCGCCCCGATCGTAGGCAAAAGGGATGAGTCTGGGCGCGTGCGTTTGGTCTGGCATACCACTACGGATTACGAGCAAGCCATTGTCAATGAGATCATTTACGACAAGCATTTCGGTACAGTCTGTGTGCTTACCGCCACGAATGACGATGCGTTGATAATCTCGGCTTTGCTGAATAAATCCGGACGGAAAGCTCGCCTTGTCCAATCCAGAGACGGTTTTCAGTTGTCAGATCTTGCTGAGTTCAGAACTTTTCTTGAGGCTCTGCGGAAATTTGATGTGGCTTGTGTCGACAACGCAAAATGGTCTGAAGCCGCGGATTCAGTGCGTGTACTCTTTCAGGACAGCACATGTCTCGATCTGCTTGACAACTGTCTGACCGCATTCAATGATGAATATCCTGACCGCAAGTATGTCTCTGATTTCGAGAACTTCCTGTTGGAGTCCCAGCTGGAGGATTTCACAAGATCCAAGGGTTCTGAGGTGGTGGTCTCCACAATCCACAAGGCGAAAGGCTGTGAATATGACAACGTGTACATCTCATTGAAGGGAATCCGTGATGTCACTGACAGGGAACGCCGGATGGTCTATGTCGGTATGACGCGGGCCAAGAACAACCTCTCGGTGCATTTTGATTGCGGGAATATATTCACAGATGTGGTCTCTCGGGCTGTGATGGTCAGTGACAATTCTGTTTATGGCGCACCGGAAGAGGTTCTGGTACAGCTTGGCCATCGGGATGTCGTGCTTGATATGTTCAAGGGCAACCAGGCTCTGCTGAAAGGGCTTCACTCGGGCACTGCCCTTGGGCTTGATGGCGATTATCTTTTTGTTGAGGCTGAAGGACGCCATGTGAAGGTTCTGAAATTCTCGGCTTTGTTCCGTGAGAAGATTGCGAAAATGGCATCTAAAGGATATGTCCCGGTTGAGGCCAAGGTCAGATTCCAGACGTTTTGGCGTTATGATGAACCTTCCGATGGACGTGTGGACCCTATCCGTCGTGAGACAATGATCATTCTCCCCGACTTGCTTTTCCGTAAGCTATGAATAAACATGCGGCCTATTGTTTTTTATAGATGCACGCTTGGCTTATTATAGGCTGTTTTGAAACGGATCAGAAGTTATGTCATTTGGTTTATATATGATTGACTGTCCGTGGTTTGTTGTGAATTCCTTTAGATCTTTTTAACTTTGTGGTGATTGCAATTTGCAGTTTAATGGAATCTCTACATCTGAAAATCAATATGAAGTATTCTTTGACAAGGGAAGCCGCTTTAAGTTTGTTTCAGTAGATGAAGAGGACGGGAAATATATAGGAAACAAGTTATGAGACGCAGAATAACCAAAATGCCAACAGACGAGGAGTTCGAGGAGATGTGGGAGGCTTCGCAAAAAGCCCATGCGAGAAAAGTTGAAGAATTTGAGCGCACTCACACCAAGGAGGAGATAGAGGCCATAGAGAACGACCCTATGTTCCAACGGTGGGAAGACGGATCAGACATCTTGGGGTAAGAATCTGGTTAACCGCTCCGAGTGGGCGTTTTCCCGTGTCTTATTGTCATGGTGCATAAGAGGCTAAATATTAGATATATGAACAATCCCCCGGTGCGATAATCAGCATCAGGAGATTGCTCATTTAATTGATAATTAATGCGTTGTCTGCCACGAATGGATTATGCCGCTCCGCAATGAGCTACGTGAAGATCTGTCCAAGCACTAAGCGCATTCAGAAGAGCAAGGTGAAGACGAGGGAAGGCTGCAAAGAGGTAGAGCACAGTTTTACGGTGCATTCAGAAGAGCACGGTGAAGACGAGGGCCGCGAAGGCTGCGCCGGTGATAGGGCCGAGTACCGGAATCCAGCTGTAGGACCAGCCGCTGTCGCGCTTGGGACTCTTCATCGGGAGGATGGCGTGGGCGATTCTCGGGGCAAGGTCTCTGGCTGGGTTGATCGCATAGCCGGTCGCTCCGCCCAGAGACATTCCGATGGCCATGATCAGCATGGTGACCGGGAAGGCTCCGACTGTGCCGAGACTGATGTCCGCAGAGTTGCCGGGAGCGGAAAACATCAGGATGCAGAGCACCAGAAGCCATGTTCCGACGAACTCGCAGAAGAAGTTCCTGCCGGGATTGTGGATCGCCGGCATTGTGCAGAAGGTCCCGAGTTTTGTGTCCGGATCCTCGGTCGCGTCATAGTGATCCTTGTAGAATGCCCACACGAGGGCGGCTCCGAAAAATCCACCGAGCATCTGGGCTATGATGTAGCCGGGAACCAATGCCCAGGAGAACGAACCGGCCACAGCGAGACCTATCGAGACGGCAGGGTTGAGGTGAGCCCCTGAATATGGACCGGCGATGAACACGCCACACATGACCGCGAAGCCCCAGGCCATTGTGACTACAGTCCAGCCGGCTCCTTTACCTTTTGATTTTTCGAGACTTGTGCATGCGCAGACACCATCGCCCAAAAGGATGAGAACAAGAGTGCCGAGAAACTCGGCGAGATAAGGATTCATATTCGTTAATTATTTTATTTTTTTCGTAAGTGTCCTGCTGATTGCTTCCGCCCAGCCTGCCTTGGCTGCTTTGACTGTGGCTTCGTCCATGGATGGAGTGAAGACTCGCTCTGATTGCCATTGTTTCTTCACATCGTCAATGCTATCCCAGAAGCCAACGGCGAGACCAGCGAGGTAGGCGGCTCCAAGCGCGGTAGTCTCCGTGACTTTAGGCCGGATGACCTTTGCGCCGAGAATGTCGGACTGGAACTGCATCATCAGATTGTTCCGCGACGCTCCACCGTCTACCTTGAGTTCGCCCAGGTGGATGCCGGAATCCTTCTCCATGGCGGCTACAATGTCCATTGTCTGGAAAGCGATGCCTTCGAGGGCCGCTCTTGCGATGTGGGCTGCTTGGGTGCCACGGGTGATTCCGAATATGCTTCCTTGGGCATGCGGGTCCCAATACGGGGCTCCAAGGCCGGTCAGGGCAGGGACCATGTGCACTCCGCCGTTGTCGGGCACAGATTCGGCCAAGGCCTCGACCTCTGAGGAACTCTTGATTATTCCGAGGCCGTCGCGAAGCCATTGAACCACGGATCCGGCCACGAAGATCGATCCTTCCAAAGCGTAGTTGACCTTGTCTCCGATCTTCCAAGCGATGGTGGCCAGCAGATTGTTGTGCGAAATTATCGGCTTCTCACCGGTGTTCATCAAAAGGAAGCATCCTGTTCCGTAAGTGTTCTTCACAGAACCGGGTTCGGTGCACATCTGGCCGAACAGGGCGGCCTGCTGGTCTCCTGCGATGCCTGCCACCGGCACTTCCCCGCCAAGCAGGCTGGTCTGGCCGTAGATCTCGGAGGAAGACTTCACCTGAGGCATCATCGAGAGTGGAATGCTCAGAATGTCAAGAAGTTCCTCATCCCACTGGAGGGTGTTGATGTTGAATAGCATCGTGCGGGACGCGTTGCTGACATCGGTGACGTGCTCGTGTCCTCCGGTCAGATTCCACACGAGCCAGCTGTCCACAGTCCCGAAGCGCAGTTTGCCTTGTTCCGCGCGCTCTCTGGCACCCGGCACATTATCCAGAATCCAGCGGATTTTCGTTCCTGAGAAATAAGCGTCTATGATCAACCCGGTCTTCTTGCGGATAAGCTCCGTCATCCCGGCGGCCTTGAGGGAATCACAGAAATCGGAAGTCCTCCTGTCCTGCCAGACGATTGCATGGCAGATCGGCTTTCCGGTCTCCGCATCCCAGACAATTGTGGTCTCGCGCTGGTTGGTTATTCCGATAGCGGCGATGTCCGATCCTCCGAGTCCCAGCGACGCCACGGCCTCCGTCATGACGGCATATTCAGAAGACCAGATGTCCATCGGGTCGTGTTCCACGAGCCCTGGTTTCGGAAAATGTTGGGCGAACTCTTTCTGGCACACGGCCTTGGCTTCCCCCTTCCTGTTGAAGACGATGGCTCTCGACGAACTAGTGCCCTGATCAAGGGCAAGAATATATTCTTTCATATCTCATCTTTCGCAAGTAGGCAATCACTTGCTGTATAAATCATTATCTCACGTTCGAGAGTGATTGCCCACCCACTTCAATTCACGTTACCCCTTTCCTAAATCCCTCCCCTCGGGGGAGGGATGTGCTTCGCACACCCATTGGGCCTTTCACGTTACCCCTTTCCTAAATCCCTCCCCTCGGGGGAGGGACTTGCTTTCACTGCAAGCAGTGAAGAGTAGTGGAGTTTCGCAAATGCGAAACGTGAGCTTTATATTCAAAAATTTATGAATATAAATGTGTTAGTAATATGATGTTTTATGCCGCCCAAATGCGACCGGACAAACTAAGGAATAACCCCGTTTGCCCGAACAAAAATAAGTAAATTCTCAAATAACTCCAAGGGCAGAACCAATTACTGACTTTTCCGTCGGATGACGGCGAGGTAAGTGAGCAGGATGACGTTCATCATCAACGCATAGACTATTGCGGGGATGGCCATCTCGCCATTGTTGAAGACTTGAGGTGAAACGGCCATGGCAATTGCCTGTGCGGCGTTCTGCATGCCTACTTCAATCACGATTGTCCGTTTGGATGATTTGTCGAGTCTGAACATTCCGGCAAGAATTGCTCCACATCCCATAGCCGCGAGAATAAGGGTCCCACACGAAAGTCCGAGCACGCCGATGTTGTCGATGATTTCCTTGGCGTACTGGACGAAAAACACAGCGGCCAGAAGCATCAACGCAGGAAAGGCCAGACGCCCGATAACGGCTCCGACCCGTTTTGCCAGAGCAGGGAACCACCGTCTGAATCCAGTCCCTAAAGCCATCGGCAGGAACACCAGCACGATGTTCTGGACGAGCAGACGTCCCACAGGAAGGGAAATAACAGTCTCTTCTTTCAAAGACACGAATCTGGTCACGAATTCCATAATGGCCGGGATCGTCACAAGTGTCACGATGCTGCTAAGTGCAGTCAATGTGACGGACAGCGCGACATTCCCATTGGCGAGCATGGAGAACACATTGGACGAGCTCCCTCCCGGGCAGCATGCCACCAGCAGCAACCCGACGAACGCGACAGCCGGGAGGTTGAAGGCCACCGCCACGATGAAGGCGATGACCGGCAGGAAAACCAACTGCCCGGCAAGCCCCACCGCAACCGCTTTCGGGTGCTTGGCAACCTGCCTGAACGAAGCCACATCCAACTCAATCCCGAGTTGGAACATCAGAACTATCAGAATCGGCAGTACTATCCATATTGTGTTCATCGCAGTATTTTTCCTGCAAAGATAACCTTTTCCCGCCAACAACCGCAAGATGCCTGTCAATGAATATACCAGTGAATGTTTCAGCGAGGACCACCGTACTTGACATCGCGGTTACCACTCCACCATATTTGCCATTCATCCTTGGGTGCAATGCATGCCTAATTGCCCCCGCAGTTGCTGACACCGGTAACTCCTGGTGCGAAGACAACCTAATTGCCCCCGCGACTGCCCGGTGTGATAGAGTCGGGTGCGGATGGTATATTCCCACACCCGAGCCGCAAGTTTCCGGCGATAAAATCCAGAGAATACTTGCCGCCATTAATCTTGATGGTCAGGGGCAAAAAGTCCAGTTTCGCACCCATGGCCGTTTCTACAGCACACTCTGGGTGCAGGCAGAAGGATATTGCCCCCAAACCTCTCAGGACTTTTCACAACAAAGCGAAAGCAACGACATGCAGGCAGGAGGATATTGCCCCCGAAGCGCCTACGCTGCCTCCATCGTCCTATTTGGCGGACAGAGGGAACAGTGAATCCACATCGTACTGGGTGAGGCCAAGAATCCGGCGAATCTGACCGTTGGAAGAACGGTAATCTTGGCGCAGCTTGCGGGCCAGATCCAGTTTTTGAGGCTTCGTCAGATCTCTTAGCGAGTTGGTGCCGTAATTATGCATAAGAAGTTTGCTGACCTGTGTGAAAAGTTCTGGGTCTGTAAGAAACTCCCCGTCGTCAAGCTCGTTTGCCAGTTCACCGTATGCCTCGACATTCTTGCTGATCATCGAGAAGTAGTGATGGGCGTTGCGGAACATCGCCTTGCCAAGCTCGATGGCACAGAACGAGACAGGTGAGATATGCCCGTTGATCACAAGGTAGTCACCAGCCAATTCTCCACCCCTGCTACGAAGCAACTTTCTGGCTTTCCTGTAGGAGAAGTCATCCAACAGTCTCCCGGTCGGATAGTCTCCGAAATAGAACCTACCTGTTCCCCAAGGGTCGGAATAAGGCGTGCGGTCAGGATCCGCCACATAACCATTCCTGTTGACGTAGACAATCGTGTTTCTCAGCGTTCTCAGATCTTTGATAGGTTTTAGAGACATTGTGAACCGCCGGATGGACTCCTTTCGTCCCTTTGAGGCCAGATACCATTTCAGACGTTTCCTAAATAGATTGAAAAAACGCCTTATGTCATCCTCATCTCCACTCACTACCAAATGAACATGGTTGCTCATGATTTCAAAGGCGACAATAATAACGGTCTCGATGTCTTTATGGCATCTGGCCAGAAGGTTGATTGCATAACGAAAGTCCTCAGCGTCTGCGAAGAGCAGCGAAGTGTCTATTCCCGGCGTGTAAAGATGCCACCAAGGACAACCTTTGGCAAATGTCGCCTCGCAGATCCGTTCAGACTCGGCATAAGAAGCTCTTTTCATAGTTCAAAAATATTTGGCGGGGTGCGCTCAGGCCGTTCACGCCCCCGCAATGCCAATAATCAGTGGTTTCGGGTGCAGCAACGGCCATTCTGCCCCCGATACATAGTGCCGAAGGAAAAACAAAAAAGCGGGTCAGGTGCGATATAACCTAACTCGCTTTGCGGATTCTTTGCCCCGCGGCATTCAGTCTTGTCAGCGAATAAAGCAATAATCTGTGAATATTCCAAATCCCTACCGAGACAAAAAGTCAAAAAGCAGTCAAAAGCGGCCAAAAAGCGATATTCCAAATCTCTTTGCTTCGGGAATATCCTTGAATATTATTTCAGAAACATGATCCCCTTGAGGTTGACACGCATCGAGTCTCCTTCGTTGTCGGTCGAGATGTGGTCCGTAAAGAACACACCGTTGTTCCCGTGAAAGTACAAAGGTTCGTTTCCGTTCTCTTTCCGCGCCCTGTCAACCTCACTCATCGGAATCGCCAACCTTACAGAATCGGCTGAGCCTGTCACAAAGACTGTGTCCGCTAAAGGAACGGATCCATTGAAATTGATGCTTTCAAAGCGGGTGCACCCATCCGGAATCTTAAAAGCCCCTTCCGTGTTTATCTCCAACCAACGGAATGCGCTGTCATTGACTGCCACGGTGTCAGCCTGGCATCTGTCTGCCCAACTGCCGAAGTTCCAGAACCCGACCGTCGTGTCAACAATCTCACGCACGACTTTCTCGTGATATTGAGTGAAGAGATATTCCATTTTCCGGTCAATTCCCACCACAGACGCTGAATCACATGATTCCATGATTTCTGAATATCTTGCCGAGTCCAATGGAAATCTGATGTCAGGGGAAATCGATGACATCGCTTTCTTGACATCGCTGACGAGGACTCTTCGGGACAGTGCGGCGAAATTCTGGGGACCGACGGACGAAAGGACTGCAAGCGCGAAAAAGGACAGAGGTATCCAGCGGAATGTTTTTGATTTGTTGACTGTCAGTCCTATGCAGACTACATAACACCAAACGTTGAAGAGCATGAGATAAAGGCGTGGTGCGGTGATCCCGTAGTCGCTTACCCTTTTGACGAGTCCGACTGTCATCAGCATAAGCAGTGGCAGGAATATTGCGGGCAGAAGCCTCAGTGCCTTGCGGTCGAATCTCCATTTGTCGCGTTCCTCGCGGAATTGCACCGGATAAATCAGGAATATCATCAGCACCATGCAAAGCATTGACGCCATCACCAGAGTTGACACCCACCCCCGCGGCAGGTTCCATTCAAAGATGATCTTCGCCGCATAGACGTAGAGTGTGAGGACGTAAGCTCCCAAAAGAGGAAACAGCAGGTAGTTGATCAACCCGAGTCCGGCCTTTCCTGGCCTGTCGGCGTCATATCTGCCTTTGGCCGGGATCAGTTGCATGAACACCATCGGAGCAATGAATATCATACTGACCCAGAACACGTCCACAACCACTTTCCAGCCAATCTCAAGACCGAAGAGCATTTTGAACGCGAGAACGAGCAGATCCAACCCTCCGGCCAGAAGCAGCCCGACCACGAATGCGGTGAATGCTGCGGTGACGCAGTCTATGGTGTGGTTCCAAAGCCCTGTGTCATTGTCGGATTTCCGCCAGACGGGGGCAAGGAATATCCCAGACACGATGATCCACACAAGGGTTGTCGCCGCATTGAGCCAACTCATGTCCAACGGCCAGTACCATCGGAACAGAAGGCAGATTCCAAGCCACAATGCGTTGATGGTGAGGGTCCAAAGCGGCTTGATGGATTTTTCTTCGCCATTTCTCCAGTCCGTGAACCCGAGTCTGACCGCCATATTCAGCAGTCCGGATGTTATCGTCCAGAACATCAGAAAGAAAGCGTCATTCCCCTTGATTTTGTCATCCGAATGAACAAGCACGACAGCCAGAATTGCCGCCGCGGCCATGAAGCAAGACGAGACCGGGAACCTCTTGAAAGTCCCAGCCGCCTTTCCCCACAGGTTTTTGAATGTGGCTTTGTTGATCATGTTTTTGCTTCTTTACCTGCAAATTTAGTAATCCTTAAAGAATACCAACTTGTTTTTTAGTAACATGGAAAAAATAAGTTGCCTCAGATTATGAGAAGATTTTCGAGGATAGATCTATTTTCGAAGAAGGAGTGTGCCGGTGGCACATGACTGAAGAGAAAAGAGATATAGACCGAAAAGATTCCTTAAGATGATGCAGGTTATTTTTTGATGGCTACTTAATGCTTGCTAAGCAATAATTCCGGAATATAATCATTATCTTGTGTCGTAAAGAAAATTTTTCGGTTATGGAACGTAATATTAAGTTTTTATTTTGTCTGACAGCAGCTTTGATACTGAATGTGTTCGCTATGGTGGCAGACGCTTCCGCGCAGCAGGCACTATGGAGCGGGGCACAGGTGGTGTCGCCTCAGGTCAATGAGGGCAACACCATGACTTTCAGGTATTCAGCACCTAATGTGATCAGAGTTCAGGTGACGGGAGATTTCCTGCCGCCGCAAAAGATCAGCACTCCGAACGGAGATTTTGAGGTCCCGGGAGTCGCCGAACTTGTCCAAAACCAGAATGGGATCTGGGAATATACAAGCGCCCCTCTCGAGCCTGAGCTTTACAGCTACTCGTTCATTGTAAACGGTCAGCGGATGAATGATCCGTCGAACGTCTATCAGATAAGGGACGTGGCCACGGTCACGAGCATATTCATTGTCGGTGGCGGTCAGGCTGAACTTTATAAGGTAAATGACGCACCGCATGGGACTGTGTCGAAGATTTGGTATGACAGCCCTTCGCTTGGAATGAGGCGCAGGATGACAGTCTATACTCCGGCAGGTTACGAAAACAGCGGAAAAACCCGCTATCCGGTGCTCTACCTGCTGCACGGAATGGGTGGAGACGAGCAGGCGTGGATGGAACTCGGACGCGCCTCCCAGATCCTCGATAATCTCATCGCGCAAGGCAAGGCGAAACCGATGATCGTGGTGATGCCGAACGGCAACGCCTCTCAGGAGGCCGCCCCAGGCGAAACCTCCCACGGACTTGTCCAGCCACAGTTCAACCTTCCAAAAACCATGGACGGCACCTACGAAACCTCCTTCCCAGAGATCATTGAATATGTTGACTCTCACTATCGTACAATCCGTAAAAAGGAAGGTCGCGCGATAGCCGGATTGTCGATGGGTGGATTCCATTCGCTCCACATCTCAAAGGAATACCCAGGCACATTCTCGTACATCGGCTTGTTCTCCGCCGCCATATTCCCTGAAAATGAATCTCCCGTCTACGAAGATTTTGACGGCAAGCTTGCGAAACTGTTCGCAACAAATCCGTCCCTTTTCTGGATTGGCATCGGCAAGGATGACTTCCTCTACAAAGCCAACACCGACTTCCGCAGGAAGCTCGACGACGCCGGCTATGACTATACCTACGTGGAATCCACCGGCGGCCACATCTGGCGTAACTGGCGTATCTACCTCAGCCAGTTTGTCCCGCTTCTTTTCAAATGAAGAGCCAGTTTTACATGAATCACCTGTTTGAGCGATCATGGACTCGTCATCAGGCCGGTTTACTAGCGCTTCTTCCTGCTGACTCCTCATTGTTTGCAGGCGGTCTTTTGTAAATTTTGTAAATTTGTAAATTTGTGACAAATTATTTGTTATTAATGAAACTTTAACTATTTTTGCGTTGGATAATAATAGGAGTTGAGAGGCAAGCTCAACGCGAATTTAATACAGGGTCGGAAAGTTTTTTCTTACCCTGTTTTTTGTTTGGCGGGCGATGTGATCTAGACAAGCCGCTCCCGGCTCGCAACATGCTCCAAATTCATTTTGTAATGAAAAACATTATTATCCAAATAAGCGTTGACGAGCGCCTTTGCATAGACTGCAAGGATGTCGCACATATAGTTTTTGTCAGAGGTCATTTTAGGATGGTTAATGGCAAAAAGCATTATGTCAAGGCTCATTACCGTAAAAAGTAGAAGAGCCTGAGTCGGAATAGTATTCCGGTGCCATCTGCCGCCCGACTGGGAGGGTGACCAAAAGTCACCCTCTCTTTTATTATTCCTATTTTCCTATGTGGATGTCTTGTCTTCAGATTTTTCCTCAAGCTCTTGTGATGATGTCTCGTCAGATTGCTTCTCCTTGTACTTGAACCGGCGGATCTTGTGGGTGGCGGTCTTCTCGAAGTTCTCTTTCATAGCCTCGACTTCACCGATCTTGGACTGCTTGCTGACATGCTTGTTGACATATTCAAGGACAGACTGCTTCATTGATTGGAGGTTGTCGAAGAATTTGTCCTCGCGCTCCTGGTTCCAGTCCAGCACATTGTCATCGAACTTGACAAGCGCGACAAGCTTGCCGTTCCTTTCGACCACAAGGGATTCGTTCACACCGGAGAAAGTGTTGATCACCTGCTCGATCTCCTCCGGGTAGATGTTTTCTCCGGAAGGTCCCACAATCATATTCCCAAGCCTTCCCTTGATGTAGTAGCGGCCCTTTGAGTCCTGGCACGCAAGGTCGTTGGTGCGGAACCATCCGTCGTCCGTGAGTACGGAGCGGGTTCTTTCCGGATCGCGGTAGTAGCCCAGCATCACGTTGTCTCCTTTGGCGACAATCTCGCCCTCTCCGGTCTCGGGGTTCACGTTCTGGAGCTTGACCTCCACGTTGTAGGCCGGAACTCCGATCGATCCGACCACTGTCTTTCCCACGCACGCGTTGGTGATCAGCGGAGCCGTTTCGGTCAGACCGTAGCCGATGGCGTATGGAAATCCGGCCTTGTTGAGGAAATCCTCCACAGTTGAGTCGAGTTTCGAGCCACCGATGCCGAAGAACTTCAGTTTGCCACCGAAAGAGTTGTACAGTTTCTTCCCGATCAGCCAGTAAAGAAGACGGGGAGTATGCTCTTTCATCCATGACAGCACGCGACTTTTTTGGACTGTCGGCACAACGCTGTTCTTGTAAACCTTCTCAATGATTAGCGGCACAGAGCACATAATGGTCGGATGCACCTTCTTCATCGCCTGCATCAGGATGCTCGGAGTCGGCGGTTTCTGAATATAATAGACGCAACCTCCGACGTACAACGGGTAGAGGACGCTGAACGCCATCTCGTAGGTGTGGGACATCGGAAGGATGGAAAGCCAACGGTCCCGCTTCCCGGCTTTCTGGGCGTGGTAGGCAGCGATGACGTTCTGGCAGAAGTTGCGGTGGCTGAGCATCACACCCTTGGCCTTGCCGGAAGTCCCTGATGTGTAGATGATTGAGGCAAGGTCATCGGCCTGGGGATCAACCCCGTGTCCCTCGCATGTGAAAGCCTTGTCGTCCTTCTTGATGAATTCGAATGTCTCGATGTCGATCACGAGAGTCAGCTTGTCGATGACCTCCTGGCTCAGTTTGCCGAGCAGCTTCTTTGACACGAAGATCGCCTTGCATTCCGAGTGGTTGAGAATGTTTGTCACCTCGCTTTCGGAAGAGTCCGGAAGGATCGGCACGGTCACACGGCCGAACGGCACGCACGAGAACATCGCCACTGTCCAGTTCGGCATGTTGCCGGACAGGATGGCCACCTTGTCTCTCGCGCTGATTCCGAACCGGTTGAACCGGTGCGACAACTCAAGACACTTGTGCTTGAAACTTTCGTAGGTATATTCCTGCCCTCCCTCGACGAACCGCGAGAGCGGTCGTTTGGCGAAATTGTCGGTGGCATATTCAAATAGCTTGGCAAGGGTTGTGACGTAGTTTTCCCTGCTTTGGCTGAAAATCGGCATGATTTGTCCTTTTTAATGAGTGATGTAGCCTTCTGGGTGCTTGCCCTCGAAGTGCTTTTGTTCGTAGAGGGCCTGGATCCTGTCGGTGTCCGCGCGTGCGTCATCCGTCAGCTCGACTTTCTCCCCGACGCTGACGCATTTGGTCTTCCAGTCGAAATAGCCCATGTAAACGGGACATCCGACCTCTCTGGCGATCAGATGATAGCCTGTCTTCCATTTCTTGACAGCCTTTCTGGTGCCTTCCGGGGCTATGGCGAGGTGGAATCTGTCCACTTTCTCCATCTCCTCTATGAGGCTCTTGACCATGGCGGCGGCACTGCCCCTGTCAACCGGAATGCATCCGACCTTGCGGAGGAAGACTCCTACCGGCCAGAAGAAAAACTCCTTCTTAATCATGACGTGCGCGGTCTGGTCAAACTGCGTGTAGAAAAGATAGGATATGACGAAATCCCACACGGAAGTGTGAGGAACGCCAAGAATGACACATTTGTCCTCGGGAGCCGGGCCACCGACAGTGGTCCATCCCATCTTTTTCAGCAGCCATCCGCAAAATTTCGCCCAACGTGACATAGTCTGTGAATATTAGATGTTTACGTCTTCAAGTTCTTCCTCGGAGCGCAGGTTCGCGCGGATGAAGTTCTGCCGGTCGATAGTGTTGTCGCCCATGTAGAACTCCATGATGTCGGCGATGGACTCCTCATCGGACAACTTCACGAGGTCAAGCCTCATGTTCTCCCCGATGAAATCCACGAATTCGTCCGAAGAGATTTCTCCTAGACCTTTGAACCTTGTTATCTGCGCGGCGGTCTTCATATCCTTGACGGCGGTCTCTTTCTCTTCGATGGAGTAGCAGTAGCGCCTCTCCTTCTTGTTCGCCACCCTGAAAAGAGGGGTCTGAAGAATATGCACATGTCCGCGCCTGATGAGATCCGGGTAATATTTCATGAAGAAGGTCAGCACGAGCATCCTGATGTGCATACCGTCATCATCGGCATCGGTCGCCACGATGATGTTGTTGTAGCGCAGGTTGTCAAGGTCGTCCTCGACTCCGAGAGCCGAGACCAGCAGGTTCAGCTCCTCGTTCTCAGCAACCTTCTTGTGACTCTCCTTGTAGCAGTTGATAGGCTTTCCACGCAGGCTGAACACGGCCTGGTATTCAGCTTTTCTCACCTTGGTGATGGTTCCGCTCGCGGAGTCTCCCTCAGTGATGAATATGCTCGTGAGCTCCCCTAAGTCTTGTTTGTCCTTAGGCAGTTTGTCTCCGTAATGGTATTTGCAGTCGCGCAGCTTGCGGTTGTAGACGTTCGCCTTCTTGTTCCTTTCCCTGGTCTTCTTCTGGATTCCGGAGATCTCCTCGCGCTCGGCCTGCGACTCCTTGATCTTGTTCTCGATAATCGGGACTACGTCCTTGTGGATGCGAAGATAGTTGTCCAGGTTCCTGGCGATGAAGTCGTTGACGAAAGACCTGATTGTCGGTCCGCGGTCAATCTCGATCGAACCGTCCGGGTTCAGGATCTTCTTGCCGTTCTCGTCCGTCTTTTCTTTCTCCCACATGTAGGTGGAACCGAGTTTTGTCTTGGTCTGACCTTCGAAGTTCGGTTCCTGTATCTGGATGCTTATCGCTCCGATTATTCCCTGACGGCAGTCTTCCGGAGCGTAGTTTTTCTTGTAGAACTCCTTGAGGGTCTTGGCTATGGCCTCCCTGAAAGCGGCCAGATGCGTTCCTCCGTCACGGGTGTTCTGCCCGTTGACGAACGAGGCGATGTTCTCACCATAGGAGTTGCCGTGGGTCAGCACGACCTCGACATCTTCTCCGACAAGATGGATCGGCTCGTAAAGAGGAGTCTCGCTGATGGAGTCTCTGATGAGGTCAAGCAGACCGTTTCCGGATTTGTATGTCGTCCCGTTCAGCACAAGAGCCAGCCCTTTCTTGAGGTAGGAGTAGTTCTTGACCATGGTCTCGACGTAGTCCATGTTGAACTCGAAGTTTCCGAACATCGTGCTGTCCGGAGTGAAGATCACAAGCGTTCCGTTCTTCTCACCGGTTTTCTCCTTCCTGCCGCTGTCCACCAGTTCTCCGCGCACGTAACTTGCCCATGAACTCTCGCCGTCTCTGAAGGACTCCACATAGAACCTCTCGGACAGAGCGTTCACCGCCTTTGTACCCACACCGTTCAGACCAACGGACTTCTTGAAGGCCTTGTCGTCGAACTTTCCTCCGGTGTTCAGCTGGCTGGTCGCCTTGATGACTGAGCCGAGCGGGATTCCTCGTCCGAAGTCCCTCACCGTGACCTGTTTGTCTTCGATCTTTATGATGACCTGCTTGCCGAATCCCGCGGAAAATTCATCGATGCAGTTGTCCACGATCTCCTTGAGCAGCACGTAGATGCCGTCCCCGGGGTTGGAGCCATTGCCAAGTCTTCCGATGTACATTCCGGGACGTCTGCGGATGTGTTCGACACCTTCCAGGGTCTTTATGTTGTCATCAGTGTAGTTGTAATTCTGTTCTATGTTCGCCATTCTTTTCAAATCGCATAATCGTACAAAATTACAAATTTTAGACGGGATTTGAAAAAGTATCTTTTATGTGGCAAGTAAGCGTTAAAAAATAAATTGGTAAAGATTTGGCAGTCTTTTCGGGGATAGATTACTTTTTGAAGAGGTGGCACATGACTGATGAGAAAAGGAATATAGACCGAAAAAACAATCAAAGATTATCAAGTTATTTTTTAAGGATTACTAAATTTGCCGATGGAAAGGAATTTGCATTCCTTCGAATATTTCGAAGTTCCTTGTGAGGCATGAAATATTCTTGCAAGAAAATTTCATCCAGGCAAAGCGACTTCCTTAAAGAGCGCATTTATGAATATATTTAAACATATCGCCGCCGCACTGCTTCTGCTTGTGTCCGCAAGCGGCCTCGTCGCCGCCCAGGGCTCCGGCAAGGACAACACATTCGGCGGGGTCGTCCAACTGGACAAGACCGTGCACGATTTCGGGGACATCCTCGTGTCGGACGGGCCGGTGACAGCCATATTCACGGCCAAGAACGTAGGTGACAAGCCGTTGCTGATCTACAATGTCGTGTCCTCATGCGGCTGCACCAACGTCGAATGGACCAGGAAACCGATAAATCCAGGTGAGACCGGAACAATCAAGGCCACTTTCAAGAACGATGAGAAAGGCTATCCTTTCGACAAGTCCCTGACCGCATATTTCTCGGGCTTAAAGCAGCCAGTCATTCTGAGACTTAGGGGCGTGAGCCACGACAAGCAACTGTCCTTAAGGGAACTTTATCCGATCCGCTTCGGCAATCTGGCCTTCAAGAAGGTCGACATCAAAGGAGGCAACCTTTCCCAGGGACAGCAGAAGAGCGGGACCGTGACAGTGGCCAATCTTGGGAAACAGCCGATTTCCGTAAAGTTCTCCGATGTCAGTGAGGGATTGTCGGTCAAGATATTTCCAAATCCGGTTCCGGCCAATTCCACTGCGAGGATCTCGTACACGGTCACCGCTGACAGACGGCATTGGGGCAAGAATTACTATTATGCCACGCCGCTTGTTGACGGCCGTCAGTACAAGGCTGTGGTGTCGCCGTCGCCTGAACAAGAACCTGTCGCCGCCGGAGCCGAGGCCATTGTGGCGGACCCTAATCCAGAACTCGGGGCGGGGAAGAGCCGTATAGGAATATTCACGTACACCAAAGAGAATTTCTCCAATCTGACTGAAAAAGAACGCAATGACGGCCCGAATCCGATGGCGGACGAGAGCACTTTCTCCTTCGGAAAGGTAAAGGCCGGAACGAATGTGGACTGCAAGTTCACCTTCACCAACAAAGGCAAGGCACCTTTTGGAATATATAAGGTGGATTCCGAGAGCTCTCACGTGAAGGCCAAGGCTTTCGCTGACGTTCCCGCCGGAGGAAAAGGAGAACTGGAGGTGACTTTCGACACGAAAGGATTCCCGGCGGGG
Organism: uncultured Bacteroidales bacterium; assembly: GCA_934698975.1. Classification (GTDB taxonomy): domain Bacteria; phylum Bacteroidota; class Bacteroidia; order Bacteroidales; family UBA932; genus Cryptobacteroides. Next base: position 24,474 of record CAKUVR010000012.1, on the reverse strand, counting down.
GAGTGCCTGATTGTCTTGACCTTGACCACAAACTCGCCTCTCCGCCCTGTCATCAATCTTTATCTCACCGGATGGGTGACCGCATAGCAGACCATGATTGTTTCCGTTTTACTTGACGCCTTGCGTGGCGCTGTCCTGATCTCCGGCTTGGTTGTCGTCATGATGATGATAATCGAGTCGTTCAACGTGGAGTCTGACGGCAGGATATTCAGATCCCTCAAAAAGTCTGGTTTTGCGCAGGTTCTCGTCTCGGCCTTGCTCGGTTCCGTGCCAGGATGCGTCGGAGGTTTCGCCGCCGTGTCGCTTTACACGCACCGTATGCTGAGTTTCGGGGCGTTGGTGGCCATGATGATCGCCACGACGGGTGACGAGTCGTTCATGATGCTGGCGATGTTTCCCGGCGAGGCCGCTCTCCTGTTCCTGATTCTTTTCGTACTTGCCGTCGTGACCGGTCTGCTGATCGACCGGTTCTACTCTAAAGGCAAGCCGCTGCCTACCCGCCTTGAGGATTCCTTTGAGCTTCACGGTGACGGATGCGAGCATCAGGACGGACATGATAACAAAGCGGGCAGACATTTTGGCAGGACAAGAATATTCATGTTCATCGGAGTCGTGATATTCATTGCCGCCCTTCTGCTTGGCTTTTTGGAGGAAGGAGGTGAGTCTGAGGGACTTGAGGTCTTCAATGAGGAGTGGACCTTCTGGCTATTCGGCGCGCTGAGCATTGTCGTGCTGGCCGCCCTGCTTTTCGCCTCCGATCATTTTGTCGAGGAGCATCTTTGGGAACACATTGTCCGTAAGCATCTTCCGAGCATATTCCTTTGGACGTTTGGGATGCTTCTGGTCATCGGTGTCCTGTTCAATTTCATTGACATCACAGCCTGGGTAAGTGACAACACCGCCCTTATGATACTGCTGGCCATAGTGATAGGTTTGATTCCGGAGTCCGGGCCGCACCTTGTCTTCGTGACTTTGTTCGCCAGCGGAGTCATTCCTTTCCCTGTCCTGCTGGCCAATTCCATCGTGCAGGACGGCCACGCCTCGCTTCCGCTTCTGGCTGACAGCAAATCCTCCTTCCTGAAGGCAAAGGCCATAAAAGTCGGAATCGCCCTCATTGTTTTTGTGGTATGGGGTTTGATATTGTGATTTTAAGATTTATATTTGCATAATGATTCCGGATTTCCGGAGATAGACAAAAGGACAACAATTTTATTATTTGAATTATGGCTTACAAGATTTCAGAAACTGATTGCGTAGCTTGCGGCACATGCGCAGGCGAGTGCCCTCAGGGCGCTATCCACGAGGGTGACGTTTACACCATCGACCCTAACGCCTGCATCGACTGCGGCACCTGCGCCGACGCCTGCCCGATGGGCGCCATCCATCCTGCTGAGTAATCAGGCATCGCAAGATTCCGTAAGAGGACGACCAAAGTCTTGGCCGTCCTCTTATTTTTTCGTGCTGCTGGTAAATAACATTGTACGCATTGCCGGTCAATGTTATTGTACGCACTTCCAGTCAATATTATTGCGAGCATTTTCAGTCAATGTCTTTTGTTCGGGCTTCCTGTCAGTATTTCTGTACGTATTTCCACTCAACGATTCATACGCACTTCCTGTCAGCATTTTTCAAAACGCTTTCAGCCAAACAACGTACCTTCGCCCGCTGAGGCCGGATTGGGCTGAAAAACTCGAATCCAACGGTGCGAGATTTTCACGTTAATGTGCAAGACAGGCGCTTCTGACCAACTTGAGGATGAAAGCGTTTCGTAAATTCTAAACGACATAGACAACAGTCAAACATTAAGTTTCGTATCTGTAAGCAAGGACTTGATTTATGGCCACAACGTTCTAATCTAAGTGGTTATTATCTCGGGTGCGATAAAGGCGTTCAGGCACCCGAAGTTGCATCCCCGATTGCCTTCGGGTGCGCAAATCCATTTCTTGCACCCCGGTGAGTAAGCGGCATATAATCTCGCCATCAGTTGGTTTCTGAACGCTATCTCGCTCCGCCATTTTACAACCGGGAACACTATCCTGATGAGAATACGCCCTGGGTCCGGAACAAAAGTTCGTCTTATTTATGAGTATTCAATAAAAAGTTGTAAATTTGAAGCCGTTCAGCTAGCCCGGTGTCCAAAACCAAAGGCGGTTACGTTTTTGTGACTTTTGTGGTTTGGGTGACAGGGTGGGTTGGGCAGACATAATAAGACGTTACTTGACGTTTTTCTTCTGAACACAAAACTTGGCGGTTTTATATCGAGAAGAAGAAACGGCAACGGGAACGTCCACCATTGATGACTTATGGTCACCACGCTTTTAAGCGTAGGTTTATCATATCATCATTGACGTGGGCTGGCTGCGTTGCTTATCTCTCTCGATGGCACGCCAAGGCCAGTGTTCGGGATAAGCGAAAGTATGACTCCCACGTCTTTTTTGCACCCGTTCGGATTTGGGTTGTCGCCGGACACTGAAACTTAGGACACCCGATGAGGCGATTCTTGACTTTTCTTACCTTAACCTTGCTGAGCATTTCTGTTTATGCCCAGCGATACAATAAGTATGAGTCTTCGTATTACTTCAAGCAGGCTGCAGAGTATCTTGATAAAGAAGATGAAACTTCAGCATTGCAAGCGCTGAGAAAGGAAATTTCCGAACATAAGGATAATGGCTATGCCTATCTTTGGGCTGCTGCTATCCATTTGAGTAATGAAGAGTATGGTGACGCTCTTGTGTCAGCGGATAACGCCATTAAATATATTCCTAAAAAAGACAAGGAGTATAAGGCTTTTGCCTATTACAAGAGAGCGGGAGTTTATAGAGCGTTGGACGAGACAATAAAGGCGTTGACCGATTATTCCACAGCTATTTCCATAGATCCGTCAGATTATAAATTCTATTCTGAAAGAGCTCAGATTTTATATGAGGAAGGACTGTATGATCAGGCTGATAGGGACTATGTTGCCATTAAGGCTTTGGATGAGCACAATTCAATGGCATATATGGGGATGGGTAGGAACAAGGTTGCGCGAGGAGAATACCGCCAAGCGATAGATGACTTTGATTATGTAATCGCTCTATACCCTGATTACTCATCGGGATATTCATTCAGAGCGGAAGCGAAGATGAAGGTTCACGAATATTCCGACGCGGCAAGCGATATTGTAAAGGCATTGAGCATAAACAGAGATGACAAGGCTTTTTATCTGATGAACTGCCTTGCGGACTCGTCTTTCACGCATATATGTATGAAATTGAAATCGTATGCTGTCACGGAACCCAACAGTGAGTATTGGCCGTATTGCCTTGGGGTGATATATGAATCAACAAGGAAATATGGGGAAGCTATCGACTATTATAAGAAATCCGCCAAGTTGGACAGCGATGATGTGGTATATTCCAGAATTTCCAAATGCTATGAGGAACTTGGGAACTGGGAGTCGGCGATGGAATATATCGACAAGGCGATTGAAATAGATCCCAAGTATTTCGTTTACCCGCTTTCCAAGGCTGATATATATTACAAATCCGGGGATATCAAATCCGGGGTTGCGGTTTTGGACAGCTTTATTGAGTCTCAGCCGGATTATTATTACGGATATTATCGCCGTGGGTGGTTCAAGGACAATCTTAACGATATTGATGGGGCGATTGCGGATTACACAACGAGTGTCGAGCTTAATCCGGACTATTCATACGCTTATATGTCGAGAGGCAAGATGCATTTGTTGAAAGGTGAGGATGAACTGGCGCGTAAGGATTTCGAAGAGACTGTAAAGAGGGACACTGCGCCGGAAAAAGGGAACGCAACGGAATATGCACTGTTTTATCTGGGGCGAATTGATGAGGCAAAGGCTTGGATGCAGAAGATTATTGAGGCTGATAAGGATGACAGCGGTGTATATTATGATGCGGCTTGCCTATATGCCCTGATGGGAGATGTCGATTCTTCTATTGAGTATCTGGAAACCAGCCTTGACAAGGGGTATAAGGGACTCCATCATATTCAAACCGATAATGATTTGGATAACATCAGGAATGATTCCAGGTATAAGGAATTGATAAGTAGATATTCAGACGTAAAAGAGGTAAGTCTAGAAGATTCCACCAAAGTGTCATATGTTGAGAAAGTATCTGAGATTCCATTCTCTCGTTCAGGTGGAGTGACCAAGGTAAAATGTGAGATCAACGGACTGCCTCTTCATTTTGTGTTTGACACGGGGGCGGCCGAAGTGACGATTTCACGCATTGAGGCGACGTTTATGTTCAAGAACGATTATCTCACGGCTGCGGATGTGGTCGGCAAGGCCAGGTATATGGATGCCGATGGCGACATCTCGATAGGGACCGTGATCAATCTAAGAAAAGTGACATTCGCAGGACTTGAGTTGGAGAATGTCAGGGCATCGGTGGTAGATAGCGGCAATGCACCGCTTCTTCTTGGCCAGAGTGTTTTGAGCCGGCTCGGCAAGGTGGAGATTGATTATGAGAAGAGTGTGCTGAGGATTACGGTGAAAGAAAGGGTAATAGATTAAGAGACTCTATGCTGGATAAAATTACCAACAACCCTTTTAGGGTTCTCGGAGTATACTCAAATTCTCGAAAATCTGATATTGTTCGGAATGTCAGCAAGATGAATGCGTTTCTTGCTGTAGGGAAAAACATTGATTTTACAGAAGATTATTCTTCTGTGTTAGGCGATATTGACCGGACTCAACAGATGGTTAAAGATGCCAATCAAGAATTGACCCTTGCTAAAGATCGCTTTTCTTATGCTTTGTTTTGGTTCGCTAAAAACAATGAACCAGATTCAAATGCATTATCCGAATTACAAAAAGGAAACATTGAGAAGGCTATCACGACATTATCTTCCGTCAATGAGCCATCATCCTATTTGAATTTGGCTGTACTGTATCTTATAAAGGAAGATTACGAGTTGGCTGCAAGCATATATTCTGAGATTTGCAAGCCTGAAATATTGAAAAGTATCTCTGATTTAATATGTGATGATACCTTTTCAATCTCTCCAGAGGATGCGATTGTAGGAGTGGTCTTATCTCTTCGAACTGTTGTTCCTACGAATTTATTATTGGATTATTTCAAGGATTCGGATTACTTTGTGCAAATTCGGAGTAAATCTATTGAACCATCTTTGCAGAAAGCGAAGTCGCTGATCAACAAAGCGAAAGATGTTGATTCTTCCGATCCCGTTGCTTCTTTTACGGCAGGAAAAAAGTTGATGGATGCTTCAAAGGAAATAATAGAGGAGATAAAATCGGTATGTGGTTCAGATAGTAGCGAGTTTCAGTCTGTATCCGATAATTTTGCTAAGCAAATTCGTCAATGCGGAATCAGTTATTACAATAATTCAGATGATGCTGACAAAGCCTCAAGGGCAAAGGACTTGGCAGAATATGCGCTATCTATCTCTATTGGATCGTTGGTGAAGGATAGATGCCAAGGGGACTATGATTTTTTGAAGAAAATAAATACATCATCCAACAGGTATGCATATCTGGATTTATATCCTTTGGATGAGGCATTTGACTTTGAAGGTACTTTAGGGAAAATAGAACATTTTTTATATCTCATCACTATCATTGCAACACCAATAGTATTGATAATAAGAACTATTTTAAGTTGTGACGGTGTTTTCTGGGGTATAATTGGCGGTTTAATAGGAGGACTATTTTGTGGAGCAGTCTGGGGATGCATTTTGGTGTATGCTGTTCATATTTTCGTAAATATCTACACCTTAATAGTAAACGGCATAATTTGGATAATTAATCTTTTCCATAAAAGTTAAAGTATGATCAACATAATAACCAACAATCCTTTTCGAATATTAGGCGTATTTTCTAATGCAAGGCAAACTGACATAGTACGAAATGTCGGCAAGATGAAGGCATACCTTAATGTTGGCAAGGACGTGAGTTTCACGACAGATGTAGGTTTTCTTCTTGGCTCCATTGGGAGGACAATGGAATCTGTACAAAAAGCCCAATCAGACATTAACCTTCCTAAGGACAAGATACGTTATGCTTTGTTTTGGTTCTGTAATGGAAATTCATTGGATGAAGTAGCGTTGAACCATCTTGCTAATCAGGATATAGGTAAGGCAATCGAAATTCTTGGTAAAAGGACAGCATATTCATCGTTGGTGAATATGGCCGTTATTGCAACAATCCAGGGACGATATAATGATGCGGTAAGTTTCTATTCTCAGTTGGTACATAACTTGGCAAATAGAAACAAATTCGTCACTGATGTCTGTGGTGATACATTCCAGATTGATGAAGATGAGTTAATGCATATTGTAATAGATGAGTTGCTGACAGTGGCCCAGCCAATCTCTTTGCGCAATGCGTTGACGGTTTCGTCTGACATTTCGTATATATCAGAAAAGGCCTTGAGCGAGCCTTTGTCAAAGATCAACTCAGAGATTGCAAAAGCAAAATCAGTCTCCGGATCTGATGCTTATGCGTCATTAAGAGCCGGCCGGGAATTGATTCGCAATACGAAGTCCGCACTTGCAAACGTCAAATCTTTGGCTGGCATATCAAGCATTCAATATCAATCGACAGCTGACAATCTTGCTAAACAGATTCTTCAATGTGGCATTAATTATTTTAACAATACTAATGACGAAAATAATGTCGAAACGGCGCTTGAGATTCAACAATACGCATTGAGCATTGCTGTTGGAAAGTTAGTCAAGGATAGGTGTAAGCAAAATGTTGATATTCTTCTTGAAAGGAAAAAACAGGCAGCATATGAGAAGGATATCTTATGTGTGGCAGCTGAATTGAAATCATTTCAATCTGTTTCGCCTTCTATGCAAAGGGCGGAGTCATTAGTCAGAAACTGTAAACCGCATCTTGATGTCATAAAGTCAAATCTTGGAGCTTATGATGATTCCTATTTGAAAATATCAAGTGCGGTTGTCAACAATGCCTTGGGAATGCTAATTGCTATTGTTAACCAAGCTCAGAATGTTTATAATATCAGTTCAGGTACATTGTCAAACACAATAGATTCCGCATTAAAGGCGATGATGTTGATAGGAAGTTTGGATATGACAACTCAGACAAGATCTCGTTACAATCAAAACCATACGACCCTTAAAAACATTCAATCTCAGTTGATAGCTGCCGATCGGCGTACAAATACTCCTCGTTATAGTCCACCATCGTCTGGTTCTGATGATACGAATTGGGGGTGCATTATTCCAATCATCATTGCTGTGATATTTATCATAGGAGTTCTTATTAATGGCTAAATCCGTATACAATGAAATATTTCACACTTTTATTTTCCGCATTTCTTTTTGTCGCTGCGAATCTTTATGCTCAGGTCGATAGCCTTGATTACGACAAGACTATTTCAGAAATAAATAGTCGTATCGAAATCATTCAACAGGAAAACAAGAATTTGATAAAACAGATAGACAAAATTGATGTCCATATTCAAAGTCTCGAAGAAGAATCAGCCGAACAAAAAGGTAAGATTGTTTTGATTGAAACAGGTCTGGCCAAAAATTCAGAGATAATTTCTAATAAGGCGACGGAACTAAATTCAAAGATTGACAATACTACAGAATCTCAGGCCGGAAGACTGCGGAACAGAACTATCGGTGGGTTGATTATCGCATTTATGGTTCTTGCTTTTTCCGCATTGATAACCCTTCTGCTCCATAAAAAAGGTTCTGACCAAATTGAAGCCTTAAAACGGCAGTCGGAAAAAATTAACGAGGAAATTGTGAATAAGTTTTCTACTGAGATGACAGAGATGCAGAAAATTTCTGTATCCATTGGTGCTCTTTCCGTTGCAGGTGCATCTTCAGAGAGCGAACGGGATCTTATCAAAACTCTCGCTGACAGAATTACATTTATGGAAATGACTCTCTATAAGATGGATAGCGGTGTCAAGGGACATAAACAATTATCACGATCCATCTGCCAAATGAAGGATAACCTTCGCGCCAGTGGTTATGAATTGATAGATATGCTTGGTAAACCTTATAGTGACGGAATGAAAGCTGTCGCTTCATTTGAGGATGATGACACTATTGATGAGGGTGCAAGAATAATCACAAAGGTGATAAAACCTCAAATCAACTATAATGGTATTATGATTCAAAATGCTCAAATAACTGTGAGTCAGAATATTTAAAATATTACATATGGTACAGGTAAAAATGAAATATGGAATTGATCTCGGTACGACCAATTCCGCCATCTGCAAGATGGAAAATGGTGAGCCAGTCATCAAGAAAACTGACACTTTAAAAGACACGTTGCCTTCTTGTGTATCATTCACAAGAAAAAAGGTAATCAAAGTCGGAGATTCTGCGATGAACGATTTACGGCAGGATAAAGCGCGTTCAACCAAGTCAATGGATGCTTCTAATTCCAATGTGTTCTTAGAGTTCAAGAGGACAATGGGACTCGATACCAAGTATTTCAGTTCCAATATGGGGAGGAACTATTCTTCTGAAGATCTGTCTGCTGAAGTGCTCAAAGCATTGAAGTCTTTTGTCTCTGATGATAATGTCAGTGCGTGTGTCATTACGATACCTGCTAAGTTTACCCCAGACCAAATAGCTGCCACGAAAAGGGCGGCCGACCTTGCTGGAATCGATCATTGTGAACTTTTGCAGGAACCTATCGCCGCATCTATGGCGTATGGCTTGTCTACGACAAAGAAGAACGGATATTGGGTTGTATTTGACTTTGGTGGAGGAACATTTGATGCCGCTGTTCTGAAAGTCGAAGATGGTATTATGCAGGTGATAGATACAGAGGGGGATAACTACCTTGGAGGAAAGAATTTGGACTATGCAATAGTGGATGAAATCATCATACCTTACATTAAGCAGAATTTCAATGTTAACGATATTCTCGAGAATGAAAGCAAGCGTCAGATACTTCGTGATGCAATGAAATTTTATGCGGAACAGGCAAAGAATCAATTGTCTTTCAAAGATAAATGCGATATTATGTCTCAATTGGATGAATTCGGTGATGATGCTGAAGGGATCCCTATTGAACTTGATATGATTATCACAAAGCTACAATTAGAATCGGTTGTCACTCCTATCTTCCAAAAGGCTGTCGATATTACCAAAAAACTGATTGAAAGAAATAATCTTACCGGCAAACTTGATTCACTTATCCTTGTCGGTGGACCTACATATTCTCCTGTTCTTCGTCAGATGTTGAAGGATCAGATTACCTCGAACGTTGATACAAGCATTGATCCTATGACCGCTGTAGCAAAGGGTGCTGCTCTTTATGCATCTGGTATTGACAGTCAGGCGACAGCGAAAATCAAGTCTGGAACGATTGCTCTTGATGTTCAGTATAATTCTAGTTCTGTAGAGACATTGGAATTCGTGACGGTCAAACTTCTTAGAAATGATTGTACTGGACCGATTCCGGCAAGGGTGTATGTTGAGTTTGTACGGGGCGACAGAGCCTGGTCCAGTGGAAAGATTGAGGTCAATGAAATTGGCGATGTGATAGAGTGTCAACTTAATGAAGGAAAAGCAAATGCATTCAACATCATTGCTTACGATGAGAAAGGAACGGTTATTCTATGTTTCCCTACAGAAATAAACATCATTCAAGGTACAGTGGTCGGTAGTGCCATTCTTCCTCGAAATATTGGCATTGAAGCTCACGATGAAGATAAGGATAAAGACGTATTTATGCCGTTAAAAGGGCTTGAAAAGAACAAACAACTACCTGCGGTAGGAGTTCGTAACGGACTGAAAACGGCAAAGAAACTTCGTCCAGGGATGAGCGAAGACAGACTTGTGATTCCCATATATATCGGAGAGAGCAACGCGGAGGGTACTAGTGCTATATATAACGATCACGTTTTCGATGTTGTCATTACAGGTGATGATGTTCCTGCCCTTGTCCCGGAAAATAGCGACATAGATATTACTATTAAAGTCGATCGTTCGCAATTGATGACTCTTGAGGCGAATTTTCCTATAATTGGAGAATCTATAGAAAGGGAGATAAAGATTGAGGCTCGTAGCGAGGTGGATAATAAGAAAGAGGTTCGGGAGAGATTCAATGAGGCCAAAAGAAAACAGGTACAACTGAAAAATGCTGCTGGCATATCAAATGAAGAACTAGAGTCTACTAATAAGATGATCTCTGACATAGAATGTCGTTTTGAAGGCGAGATTGCTACCGCAGATGGAACTATGCATTTGTTGGCATCGCTGCGTGAAGCTTTCCGTGAGATGGAATCTGTAGAAAAAACGCACGAGTGGGATGCTCTTGAAGCAGAATTGCGCTCTGAGTTCGCACGTCTAGAGAAGGCAAATAATGAACTAGGAAATAGGTATGATGCACAAGTGGCTGAATTACGCGATAAAGTCGATTGTGTTATAACTGGCAAAAACATACAGTCTGCACGTGACATCCTAAGTGACATAAATGATGTGTTTATGGCGTGTACGTTTATATATCAATTAATGGGCTTTATTCAACATCATTCTGACAACTTTGGGGCATATAAATGGAAGAATGCTACGGAAGCGAGAAAACAACTTTATCGTGGAGTTCATATGATCGCTTCTGGCGATCCTGATGTTGAGGAACTGCGTGAAGTTTGTATTTCGGTTATCAATCAACTTGATATGCCGGAAAGTGAAAAAATTAAATTTTAGTTAGGTAAAAGATGTCATCTTTTTCTAAAGAACAATCAATCGGCTCCTATAAGGTGGCTTTCCCAATAAAAGATTCTGAATATGCTGAGTCATACAGAGTAAAAGATTCTGCTCGAAAGAATTTGTTTCTCAAACTGTACAATTATTCAAAGTTGCATAAGGTGCAGTTTGACGAAACTGGAAATGTATTGGAGTTAGAAATATCAAAACAGTTAAAGCATCCGAATCTTGCTGCATATAGAGATAGCGGTGATGTAATGCATAATGGTCAAAAGATGGCATACATCGTTTACGATTTTATCAGCGGTGAGACAGTCAATCAGAAAATGATGCGCGAACATAAGTGCGGTGCTTATGAAGCGAAACAGATTATCCTCGGTGTTCTGAATGGTGTTAAATATCTTCATACTCTATCGAAGCCTGTAATACATAATGATCTGACAATTGATAATGTTATGCTCGATATGTCAAATAGTACTACTATTCCGAAGATAATAGACTTTGGGCATGCTCGTTTCCTCCATCAAAGCAACAGATCTTTCTATAAAGATGGGCTAAACCCTTTCTATTTAGCACCGGAATCTTTTAATGGCGTATTTACCGCTCAGACTGATTTGTATTCGGTCGGAGTTATGTTGTACCACCTCTTGTTCGGAATGCCTCCTCATTTCTTGGAGGTGTCTTCTTATAAGCGAAATAGGGAGGCAGTCGAAAAAGTAATTCTTTCTGAGCGTAACAAACCGTTGAGATTCCCCGATAATGGCAGAAAAGATATTGATGAAGACTTGATTAATATAATTGCAAAGTCGTTGGCAGCAAATGTAGATGATAGATTCCAGTCTGCAGATGATTTTATTAATGCCATTAATGGTGAAATCAAGCTTGCCCCTGTTGTGCAAAAGAATGTTGGAATTAATAAGTGTATTGAATCGGCTAAATTCCACAAAAAGCGAGGTAATGGTTTCTCAGATGTTGCAGGTATGAAAGAGTTAAAGGCGCAATTGCAGTCGGATGTGATTGATTTGCTGAAGGATCCGGAACAGGCAAAAGCTTTGGGCTTATATGTTCCCAATGGGTTACTTTTTTATGGACCGCCAGGATGTGGAAAAACGTTTTTTAGCGAGAAATTCGCTGAGGAATTAGGGTGTAATTATCAGTATATCAAATGTTCTGATGTGGCTTCGCCCTATATTCATGGAGGACAGGGAAAAATCGCTGCTATATTTGAAGAGGCACGAGCAAATGCTCCTACAGTTTTATTCTTTGATGAAATCGATGCTATGATTAAGGATCGCAGCAAGCAAACTAATGTCAGCGAATCAGGAGAGGTTAATGAGTTTCTTGCCCAACTGAATAATTGTGGGCACGATGGTGTGATTGTCATTGGAGCGACGAACAAGCCAGACGAAATTGATGAAGCAGCTTTACGTTCAGGTCGTCTTGAGATGAAATACTACATTCCTCAACCTGATTATGATACTAGAAAGGAACTTTTCAGAATTAATCTAAAAGATCGCAAAACTGACTTTGGAATTGATTATGACAAACTGGCAAATCTCACGAATAACTACGTTTCTGCTGATATTCGCTTTGTCGTAGACACTGCCGCACGTCTGGTTTTCCGTCGTCACGAAGAAAAAATCACGATGAAAGTTCTTGAAGAGGCGATTACAGGTACGAAACCAAGTATTACAGTAGAAACTATAAGAAAGAGCGAAGCTATCCGTGATGCATTTGAAGGTAAATCTCCTATTATATCAGATAGAAAGAAGATAGGTTTTTAATTGTAAAAATATATGAAAACTAATGAATTATACTTGAAAACAATGTTTTGTTGTATGGCATGCGATGGTAATATTGCTAATGAAGAGGTAAGCCTTCTTAGCAACGTGACTAATGGTTCAGAACTCTTTAGTGGTCTGGATGTTCAGTCATACGTAAATGCTTATGTAAATATGATTAACAAAGAAGGGATTACTTTCCTTTCAAATTACCTGAAAGAGGTTGCGGACACTGTACTTTCTGACGAACAAGCATTGACATTAGTCAAATTGGCTATCGATACTATTGAGGCTGACAACAATATTGAATATTCAGAAGTTAGGTTCTTCAAGAAAATAAGAAAACGCCTTTCTATCTCCGATGAAAAAATTCTTGAGGCGATGCCTGATAAGGAAGACTACTTGCTACCTGATATTGACGTTCCTGATGATATGGACTGGGCGGTGTCTTTGGATGAAATAACTATCGCTGTAAATGAATCTCATAGTCATAAATGCAAAGAATAAACATAGAATTCTAACTGCCGTTGGGCATTGGCTAAATATAGGGAAGCATTTCCATCTTCTGCAACTGACAGACTGAGCAAAATGCGCAGTCTGTCAGTCTTATTGTTATGGACATTTGACCTTCCACGAACCGCCGAAATTCGCTCCGACTCTTTCGATGATACCCTTTTCTTTCAAAGTCGCCATATGTTTGTGGGTGTTCTTTCTTGACAGCGACAGGGTTTCCGCAATTTTAGATATTGATGTTGTTGGATTTGCTGAAATGATAGATAGTATTTGCTTTTCAGTTTCAGTAAGTTCGTTCACCCCTCGTTCACCTCTGTCGTTCACCCCTCGTTCACCTCTGTCGTTCACCCCTTTTGCCGCATCTTCAACATAGTCATTCCTATAGAAAGTCGCCTTAAAGCATCCTCCAGAAATCTCAAATTCCGGCTTCGGGACACCTGCTTGGGCACACTCGTCATTCATCAGCTCTATGCCGCGTCCCCAAGTCTCAAGATATTTCCCATAGTACATAATCTGGGCAATAAGCGGATTCTGGGCATGTGAGATATGTGGCTTCATCATATCGTCAAGAGTGAAACCTGCCGGTAGGGTTCCAAGATTTTCAATTTCAACACGGTCATCATATACCGCTATGCTTACAAAACTTGAAGGTGAATCATATAGTCTGTGAGCCAGAGCGTTCAGAAGACACTCTCTCAAGGCCTTGTATGGGATGGTTAGGGACTCGACCCGCTCCGGTTGCCCGTCAACAAATGTTCCTGATATGTTCAGATGCTTGAAAAGGAACGCCATGCCGTCATCGTAGAGATGGAATATATTTCCTATTGAACGCCTATTGTCTATGAACTCCCTCTTATTCGTTCCTCTAAATCTGGCCAAACGGATATGAAGCTGGATTGGTGCGTAGTCTTCCTTGGTAAACAAAGCTACCGCAGCATTTTTGATACGCCCGTTCTCGCTCAGTTTCATCTTGTCAAGGATTTCCGGAATAGACTTGATTCTCATACTTTCCGGAATCCTTCCTGCCTGAATGCCGGAACTGACAAGCCGTCTTACAGATTCCTCGTCAAGGCAGTCCACGCTGGCTTTGGTATCGATTTCCTCTTCCCATTTTCTCTTGTGTATGTCTCTTTGCAGAAGAAGTTCCTGATACATCGACTGCGGCATCACCGATGTGGTGCTCTCGATCCTGTAGTATGGCCTTCCGTCATACACATACGGGCGGTTTCTGTTCGGCTCGGTCGGCACATCAATCACGATGACATAGAAGTCAGACTTCTCGTCCAACTCAATGTAGTTCACATCCAATGAAACCGCTGGTTCAATCTTGGTCAGTTCACGGGCAATCTCTCTGCGAGTGTTATCGGTTACCTGCTGTCCTATGACCTGCAAAGAACCTGATGATATGCCGAATAGGAGCTGGCCTCCAGCGGTATTGAGGAATGCGCATACCGTATGCATCGCTTCCTTCAGTTCTCCCGTGGTCTTCTTCAGTTCAAGTGTCCTTGTCTCGTCTTTTTTGATAAGTTCCTGTATTTCGGCAATAGTCATAATCGTTATCGTCTTTGTCTTTGCAAATTTATGAAAAGTTGTTGAAGATTTGGGGCTTGGGACAATTCTTTTATATAAGGAACATTTCCACCTTCTTTGTGTAGTTGGAGAAATAGGACGAAAGTTTGAATGTATCTTTGTCGATTTTGATGCCATCTGATTTAGATTCCGGATAAAATGACTACCTTGCGGAAAATACTGCGATTTCAATGACTGATAAGGAACGTGACGAACTCAAGACGGTGATCAGGAAAGATTATCCGGGAATCTCGGAGGCGGAAATATCATTTATGGTTTCGTTCTTCGAAATGATGCAGGCTAAGACAGCGGCATATTCGACTGCAGGTGGTGGCGGAAAGACTAACCCTAAGAATGGTCAAAGGACAGGAAATGCCGGAGGATCCAAAAGATGGAAAAAATCAAAGGCCGACCGGTTGGTGGACTCAAGCAAACCATCGAAGACATACGTCTTGTACGCATCCATCGAACAATGTCCAGTCAAGGTGTTCAGGCGGATCAAGGTGCCGTCGAACCTTTGGCTTGGGAATCTCGGGAAGATACTCATCACTGCATTCGGTTGGGCTGGTTATCATCTTTCTCAATTCACCAAAGGCGGTGTGGATTATACTTCCAGGGCTAATATTGAAGAAAGTTTTGATTTTGGTTACAGACGATCTATAGACGAGATGACTGTTACGGTCGAGGAAGTCCTGCCTCAGAAAGGCAGCACGATCTCTTTTGAATATGATTTCGGAGATGGCTGGATTCATAATGTCAGAGTCTCGTCGGTCAGTGACGAGCCTTTGCTTGGTGAGGATATTTGTGTGACATCAGGCAAAGGGGCCTGCCCTCCAGAAGATGTCGGTGGCGTTTGGGGCTATTCGCAAATGCTTGACATCCTGTCCGGCAAGATTGATGATCCGGAAGAAAAGGCTTCCTATGAGGAATGGCTCGGGCTGCGGAAAGGAGAATCGTATGATCCTGAAGAGTTTGATTTGGAGATGGCAAACGAGGATGTAGAAGATCTTGTCTCCTTGATCATCGAAGGCAAGGAGGATTAGTTCCCTAAACCGGATATTGGTCGCAAAGGATGCGGCGGAGGGCGGCGGCGATTCGATTTGTGGCCCCCGAGGCTTCAAGATGCACGTCAAGGGTCAGGTCTGGCAATGAGACGGGCAGCGTGAGGAGGGTTTGAGGTGCGGCTGGGAAGGGGAGGATGCCGATGAAGTCAGGGAAGTCCATCACCAGTTTCCCGATGGTCTCGGCAGAATCCGACACGACTGCCACGCACGCCTTCAAATCCAGCGGCAGAATCTCTGAATATGTCTCCGTCACCGCAAGTCTGGCGCTCTGCGGAAGGCCTTTCAGGTCTGTGATTTTTGAATATGCAGGGTTGGAGCTGACAGCTGACGCCGTCACGCTGAACAAGAATGTGCCGATGTCCTCGAATGACGGCTCATTAACGTGCCTTTGGGCGTAAATACTTATGTCTGAACCGTTGCCTGACGGTTCGCTGTGAATCGAGAATGCTAAGGAAGGATTGAAAGTCAAGAGTCTGGCAAGTGCATCGGGCAGAATATGACTGGCGATGAATCCGTCGGCAGTGATTCTGATTGGCTTGTTTGCTGTGATCTTGCCCGATGGACCGAACAGTTGCCCCGCCGCGGAGTACCAGTACAGGATCTTTTCTGCATATTCCTTGAAAGTGATTCCGGCGGTCGTCAGGGTCACCGCGCCTCTGCCTCTGGTGAAAAGCTCCGCTCCCATATTCCTTTCCAACTCGGCGATGTTCTGGCTTACGGCAGGTTGGGTTATGCCAAGCGCCTTCGCCGCGATGGTGAAGCTGCCGTTCTCGGCCACGGCCATAAAGACCTTCAGTTTGAAATCCTCGAACATAAGAATCGCTTATAATGATGCAAATATAACTTTTTTTGCCACAACTTCCACCAGTGCTGATATATTCAATAAATATTTATCGAAAATCGAGAATTATGTTTGGAATAACGAATATTTTGACGTATGTTTGCTATGTTGAAAATTGAAATATATGCCTATAATAGTCAATGTTGATGTGATGCTGGCGAAGAGGAAGATGTCTTCAGCCGCTCTTGCCGAGAAGATAGGAATAACCCCGGCCAACCTTTCCATTCTGAAGACGGGGAAGGCCAAGGCTGTCAGATTCTCCACTTTGGAGGCTGTCTGCAGGGCGTTGGAGTGCCAGCCCGGGGATGTTCTTGAATATATTGATGAACAATAATAATCCTAAAGATAGATTAGTATGAAAAGATTTTTGATTTTCGTTTCGGCGTTTGTGCTGTCCGCTTCGGCGTTCCTCGCGCAGGCGCAGATGCAGCAGCTTCCGAATGACCCTGCGGTCAAGATCGGCAAGCTGGAGAACGGTCTGACCTATTACATCAGACACAATGACAAGCCGGCGGGCAGGGCTGAGTTCTATCTCGCCACTAATGTCGGAGCCATTCAGGAGACCCCTGATCAGGACGGTCTCGCGCATTTCCTTGAGCATATGTGCTTTAACGGCACGAAGAACTTCCCGGAGAAGGGCATCCTTAACTGGCTTCAGAGCATCGGTGCTTCTTTCGGCGGCAATGTCAACGCCGCCACCGGCATCGATCAAACCACCTATATGCTCAACAATATTCCTTTGGTAAGGGAATCGGTTGTGGACACCTGCCTTCTGATCCTGCACGACTATTCGCATTTCGTGACGAACGATCCAGCCGAGATCGACAAGGAGCGTCCTGTGATAATCGAGGAGAGACGTTCCCGTAGAAACGCAGGCTGGAGGACTTTCGAGAAGTCCCTTCCTTACCTCTATGGTGACACTAAGTACGCCACCTGCACATTGATCGGAAGCAAGGAGAACCTTGAGACATTCAAGCCGGAGAGCCTTGTGAACTTCTATCAGACGTGGTATCGTCCTGATATGCAGGCGGTCATAGTTGTGGGCGACATCGACGTGGATGCTGTCGAAGGAAAGATCAAGTCGATATTCGCAGATATTCCTGCCGCCTTGAATCCTAAAGCCAAGGAGAAGATCCAGTTCAAGGAGTTCACCGAGCCGCGTGTGGCCGTGATAACGGACCCTGAGACCACGTCTCCGTCAGTGGAGATGGTCTGGGAAAGCGAGGCGAGTGACGAGTCCCTGAATGCCACCGCCATAGGGCTGATGAACGACTTGATCGAGAACGTTGTGCAGTCTGTGATGAGCGAGCGTTTCAATGACATCACATCCAAAGCCGATGCTCCTTACCTTTATGGCAGCTTCGGTTTCGGCAAGCTCTGCGAGGTCATCGAGGGTGCAGACGGAAATGTCAGCCTTAAGGAGGATAACATTCTCGGCGGATTCAAGGCTTTTGTGACCGAGCTTGAAAGAATGAAGAGATACGGATTCACCGAAGGTGAGGTGAGCAGGGCCAAGGACAACATAATCGCTTACTATGAAAAGGCCGCCAACCAGGCTGACACACGTAAGAACAGCGAGTTTGTCAACCCTCTGATCAACAATTTCTTCAGTAGTTATGCCATCCTTGAGCCTGCGACAAAGTTGGAGCTTGTCAAGGCAATCTTCGGTCAGATCAACGCTCAGGTGATGAATCAGGTTCTGACTCAGGCTTTCGCTGACCAGAACAGCCTTGTTGTCATCTACAGCGGTCCTGAGAAGGAAGGGATTGCGACTCCGACGACAGGGCAACTGCTTCAGGTGGTTGAGGAAGTGAAGAAGTCCGAGATCGAAGCCCCGGTTGAGGAGACCTCTAATGAGCCGTTGATGGATCCTTCCACACTAGCAGGAGGCAAGGTGAAGAAGACATCCAAGACAATCTATGGCGCCACAGAGTGGATTCTGTCCAACGGTGCCAAGGTTGTCGTTCTTCCTACCGAGCACAAGAAGGACCAGATTCTGTTCTCTTTCTATAAAGCAGGCGGAGAAAGCCTTATCCCGACAGAGGATCTGCCTTCATTCGACGGAAGCATATTCAGTGTCTTCCAGAGTGCGCAGGGTGTGTCAAAATTCAAAGGAACCGAACTCTCCAAGATGCTTTCCGGCAAGATGGTAAGTGTCAATCCTTTCATTGATGACCTTTACAACGGTATCTCAGGCAACTCTTCCGTAAAGGATCTGGAAACCGCTTTCCAGCTTCTCTACCTTGAGTTTACTGATCCTCGCTTCGATCAGGAGGAATACGACAACGCCACCGCCCAGATAAAGGCCGTGCTCCCGAATTTAGAGAACACTCCTAACTTCGCTTTCCAGAAGAGGTTCACCAAGGTTCTCTACAATGACGATCCAAGGAACGAGGTGCTTTCGATGGAGAAACTTGGCAAGGCCAACCTCCAGACCATCGAGAAGAACTACCGCAAGCTCTTCGCTGATGTCGCCGGCGCCACGATGGTGATTGTCGGTGATGTCAACCTTGATACTCTCAAGCCATTGGTTGAGAAATACATCGGTTCTCTTCCTAAGGGCAAGAAGGCCGCCAAGTGGGCTGATGTTCAGCCTCAGCTTGTCAAAGGCAAGGTCGTAGATGTCTTCGATCAGAAGATGGAGACTCCGCTGACCACTGTCCTTCAGGTCTATAGCGACTATCGTCCGTTCTCTGTAAAGGATCAGACTCTTGCCAACGCTGTCAGCTACATCCTTGACCAGATCTACACCGACACTCTCCGTGAGGACGAGGGTGGCACTTACGGTGCTTCTACCGTGGCGAATGCCCGCAAGGATCCTAACGGAAGGTATCTCCTTCAGGTTTACTTCAACTGCAAGCCGGCCCTTGCCGAGAAGCTCAGGACCCTCGCTCAGGATGGTTTCAAGAAGCTCGCGGAGGAAGGCCCTACCGATGAGCAGTTCACAAGGACCATCGAGCATTTCAAGAAGAATGTCCCTGAGAGCCGGATCAACAACTCTTACTGGCTGTCAGACCTGCTCCGCTACTTCCGCAGCGGTTACGACTACGACAAGGAGTGGGAGGCCGCTGTAAATGGCATGACCAAAGAAGCCATCCGTGAGGCTGCCGCAAGGCTCTACAACTCCGGCAATTTCGTTGAGGTCGTGATGATGCCAGGCGAAACCACCGAGGCAGAGTAGTTTTACGAATATATTCCTGGACGTTCCGTCCGACTTAAAAAGAAAGAGCCATCCCCGATTTGAGGATGGCTCTATTTTGTTTGTACTTTTGCTTTGGACACCGCTAAAGTTCCTTGAGGAAGCGGGCCATCGAGGCGAGGAAGTCGTCCCTATATTCCTGAATAGCGTCGTTGCCGTACTTGACGTTACTGAAACCATAGCCGTGGCCACCGCCAGGGAAGGCGTGCATCTCGCAAGGCACCCCGTTCTTCACAAGGGCGTTGAAGTAGCGTACCTCGTTCTCCGGCGGCACACCGTAATCATTGGAACTGAATATGATGAATGTCTTCGGCGTGTCTGCGCTGACCTGCTTGTCCAATGAATATCTTTCCTTGAGGGCCTCGTACTTCCTCTTGCCATCGTCCCACGTCTCGAAGTCCTTGCCCTTTCTGTTGTACCAGCCTTTCTCCGTACCGATAAGGTTGTTGAAACTTCCCTCATGGCCGACTCCCGGCTCGGAGGAGATGACCGGATAGACAAGGATGGAGAAATCAGGCCTTGTCTCGGCATCTATGTACTGTGTGGATGCTGTCGCCGCAAGATGTCCTCCGGCCGAGAATCCCATCACACCGATCTGCTTTACACCCCACTGAGGAGCGTAATGGCGGCAGTAACGGAACACGTTCTGCACATCGTTCAGAGGCACGTTCCAGTGACCGTACGGCAGACGGTACTTCAGGACGGCAGCGCTGATTCCTTGGCTGTTGAGCCATTCAGCTGCGTATTGACCTTCATGCACATAAGCCGTGAACCAATAGGCTCCACCCGGACAGATGATGACCATCTTCCCGTTAGGATTCTTCGCCAGATATAGCTCGAACCTCGCGCTGTCCCCGGTGAACTTCAAATTCATGTCCTTTGTCAGCTCCTCTTTCTTTGTGCAGCCGTTGCTCTCGCCGGGGCCAAGTGTTATCCCTTCAATGCCCTTGTCAACATTCTGACCTTCAGGATACAGATAGACAATCTTGTCAGGTTTGCGGCTGAATTGTTCCCGGGCGACTTTCGGCAACTCTTTCTTGCCGTTCACGCTTTCCAATTGCTGTCCGAGCCATCTTTCCAAAGCCGCGGAGAACTCCGGCCTGCATGAGCCGAGGTTGTCCTTGCAGACTTTAGGGTCAAGACCGATGCTAAGGTCCGTGAATCCCCAGCCATGCCCACCCTGAGGATAGACGTGGAACTCGGCCGGTACCTTGTTCCTGACGAGAGCCTGATAGAACTTCACTGAACTGACAACCGGGACTGTCTTGTCGTAGGTGCTGACACCGATGAATGTCGGGGGAGTGGTTGGTGTGACATCACGGTAGGTGGTGTACATCCTTTTCAGCCCGTCATATTCAGAAAGTCCGTTGTACCAATCATCGAACGGCTTGTCCTCCCTGCTTGTCCAGGAAGCCTCGCTGCCGAGGAGATTGTCCACAGAGCCTTTGTGGGTGGCGTTCTCGTCCATAATAATGACAGGGTAGATGAGAACCGCGAAGTCGGGTCTTGTCGTGGAGTCCACGTACATGGTCTCCGCCGTGCTTGCAAGGTGTCCTCCAGCCGAGAATCCCATCACTCCGATCTGCTTGATGCCCCAATCCTGTGAGTGGTGACGGCAGTAGCGGAAAGCGTTTTGCACGTCCTGAAGCGGAACCTGACGGTGTCCGTTTGGCAAGCGGTATTTCAGTACGGCGCAAGCTATGCCTCTGTCATTC
Source organism: uncultured Bacteroidales bacterium (assembly GCA_934698975.1). GTDB lineage: Bacteria > Bacteroidota > Bacteroidia > Bacteroidales > UBA932 > Cryptobacteroides. Next base: position 3,106 of record CAKUVR010000012.1, on the reverse strand, counting down.
AGCCATTTTGCTGCATAAGTTCCTTCGTTCCAAGTGGAAATGCCAGAGTACCCGCCGCCTGGACAAGTGATGACCATCTGCCCGTTCGGTTTTTCAGGCATGAATATGTCGATACGCGCGCTGTCGGTCACATTGGAAACAAAACCCCAGCCTCCGGCCGCTTCGGCTCCTTTCAGGCCGTTGGACACAAGCGGCCCTTGGGTCACAGCCACGCCGTTCTCGACAATTCCCTGATCCACGTCCTGTCCCTTGGGATAGAGATAGACGGTCTTTGTGGGAGCATATTCAATCCCCGGAGTGTTTTTGGCCTTCAGCTTTTCCTCGACCGGTGATGTCCTTGCCAACGGATTGACATTGACCACCGTCCCGTCGAGAACCAATTGGTTTTTCTTAGCCTTTCTCTGCGCGGACGCATCCGTTCCGACGCAGACGACCGCAGCCATGACGGCCGCAAGAATAATTGTCCTCTTCATATTTTCTTTTTTAGATGTTATTCTATGAATATGTCTGCAAACCATAAGAAGGCAGAGTGGTTTCCTACCTCAAGGTTCGTTGTGCAAATATAACGAAAAGGAACGGCCCGTAAGCCGTCCCTTGAAAGATAACTGTTTACTTTATCGAAAAACTTTCACTTTTCGTTTTCAGACAAGAGCGTGGGTGTCCACTCGGAGCTTTCCCTGAACTCAAGCAAGTCTCCAGGCTGACAGTCCAGTGCCTTGCAGATCGCGTCGAGTGTGCTGAACCGGACACCCTTGGCCTTGCCTGTCTTCAGAATCGACAGGTTCACCGCTGAAAGTCCGATCTTTTCAGCCAGCTCAGCGGAAGTCATCTTCCTCCTGGCCAGCATCACATCGACATTTACTACTATCGGCATAGTGATTATTTTTCAACTGTTTCTTCCTTAGGCTGCTCTTCAGGCTTGGCTTCCTTGCCTTTGAGATATTCAGGAAGATTCATCCCAGCCATGTTGAACAGATCCTGGAGCGGAGGTACGGAGCCCATAAGGCCGGAGATGAAATTCGCAGTCGAGGTCTTGCCGTTCTTGCCTTCACCATTGCCGTCCCAAACGGTCACCTTGTCGATCTTTATGCCCTTGACAGCCTCGACCTGAGTCTTGACGAGTTCTGGAAGTCTGTCTGCGATGAGCATAAGCACAGCCTTCTGAGGATCCCCTGCAGCGGCACGCACCATCTCGTTGAAACCTTCGGCCTGCTTTGACAGGATCTCAAGGGTACCACGTGCCTGAGCGTCCATCTTTGCGAATATGGCGTCGGCCTCTCCCTTCGCCATCCTGCGTACCTTCTCGGCCTCGGCCTCAGCCTCGATGATGAGTTTTTCCTTGTCGATCTGGGCCGGAACGACGATGTTGGCCTGCTGTGTGGCCCTCTCCCTCTCGGCACGGGCAAGCTCAGCGTCACGCTCGCTCTGGTAGGCTTCCTGGAGAGCCTTTGCGGCCTGAACTTTTTCAGCGGCCACCGCTATGCGGGCAGCCTCGGCCTCTTTCTCACGGCGCTGTGCGTCAGAATTGGCGATGTCGATCTTCGAGGTGTTCTCTCCCTGCACCGCAAGGGCGTTGGCCGCTGCGGTCTTGATGCGGGTATCCCTCTGGGTCTCAGCGATCCGGATGTCCTTGTCCCTGTCGGCCTCGGCCTTACCGATCTCACCGTAACGGTTCTGCTCGGCCACACTCTTCTTGGCATCGTTGATGGCCTTTGCGGCAGCCTCCTTACCGAGAGCCTCGATGTAGCCGGACTCGTCACGGATGTCGGTCACGTTCACGTTGATGAGCTTGAGACCGATCTTGCGAAGCTCTGCCTCCACGTTCTGGCTGACAGCCACAAGGAATTTGTCACGGTCGGAGTTGATCTCCTCGATGTCCATCGTTGCGATGACAAGACGGAGCTGTCCGAACAGGATGTCGGTCGCGATGTTCTGGATGTTGTCGATGGAGAGTCCGAGAAGTCTCTCGGCCGCGTTTGTCATGCTGTCCGGCTCGGTGGAGATGCCGACGGTGAAGCGGCAAGGCACATCGACACGGATGTTCTGCTTGGATAGCGCGTTCGTCAGGTTGCACTCAATCGAGATCGGCTTGAGGTCGAGGAACGCATAGTCCTGGAACACTGGCCAGATGAAGGCTGCGCCTCCGTGGATGCAACGGGCCGAAGAGATCGAACCGCTCTTGTTCTTGCCGGTCTTACCGTAGATGACCATCACCTTGTCGGAAGGGCAGCGGCGGTAGCGCCTGAGGATCGCCGAAAATGTCACGAATATGACTGCGACGATGATAAGGATCAGAGATAGTTCCATATTCAAAATGTTTAATGGGTTTATAATATTCTTTAATATGTTTGATCAGGTTAGAATGTTTGGAGGAATGGTGGCACGCCCGGTCAGATGATTGTCGGGGTCATTTCCTCCACCAGCAAGGTATAGTCGTTGATGACTTCCGTGACCTTGATGGCGGTGCCGGTCGGGATTGTCTCACCGTCTGTGACAGCGTCATATTCCCTGACTGCGTTGTTGATGGAGATCTGGACCTTGCCTTCTCCCTTGCGCCCGCCCGGGATCGTGAGGTAAACCTTTCCCTCGCATCCGACCGCCGACTTGTGCACGTCGATGTTGCCTGTCTGCTGCATTCCGCTGAGCCATTTGAATATCCACATCACGACCGTGACCAGAAGCACGCCCACGATGACCGAGACGATGATAAGCAGCGCGTTGGACTGGATCTTGTCGTGCATCAGCACGGCAGTCCATCCGAATCCAAGGCAGAAATTGACCAGATTCCTGAACGTCAGAAGGTTCATCGAAGGATCCGTGTCAAAAGACCCGTCTGATGTGTCCAGATCGAAATCAGTGTCGTGATCTCCCAATCCCAAAAATGTCAAGACTGTCTGAATGACGAAAATCAGCGATGCTGAGAGTGTGACGGCCCAAAGAACCTGCATTGCCGTACTAAGTGATGTCCACCAGGTAATCATATATATTAGTTTTTAGTTTGGCGGCCGGAGTCCTTTCCGCACCGCTTCTTTGCAAATATATTAATTAATTTATGAAAAACAATAATCTTTTCAAAAAATACATAAATTATTTATGAATATGCCCG
>CAKUVR010000011.1:0-81941 GCA_934698975.1 uncultured Bacteroidales bacterium | reverse complement strand
TGATGAAGCGCCAGAGCCGCCGGAACATAAAGGACCTCATCCACATCGGCTTTAGCCGCCTGAGTCATTCTCCTTCTTGTATATGTCGAAAGCGACTCAAGGTAACGCCTTGAGCCTTCTGAATATAGCACCCCAAGCGCCAGCGAGGACTTCCCCGAACCCGACACCCCGGCGATCCCCACAATCTTCCCAAGCGGAATGTCCACATCCACGTTCTTCAGGTTGTGCACCCTCGCCCCGCGCACCAAAATCTTGTCAGGTTGTCTGTCCATAACATTTTTGAATATTCCTGCAAATTTACTCAATTATCTGGTTTCATTCACCCCGATTGTGATGTTAAGGCTGAATTTACGCTGAAGAGACACTTACGAAAATAAATTACGCCCTTATGTGATTGACATAAGGGCGCTTTATCAACTACTGATACTATTTGTATGTGCACTCGAATGTTATCGGATAGTGATCGGAGATGTACTTGACACCATAGTCCTCTGTCACTATATGATACTTGTCCGCTGTCAGTCTTCCGGCGTAGAAAATGTGGTCAATCACTGAAGTGCTTGAGTCACCGAAGCCGTTGAAGGTTCTTCCGCTTTCAGTCTTTGCCGAGGATGAACGCGCCTCCTTAAGCGCAGTGCGGAGAGGAGCCAGTTCGGACGAGCCATAGGAACAGTTGAAATCAGCGACAAGGAAGATCGGGAATCCGCTCTGAGACAAATCAGACAAACCTGTGATTTCCTTGATTTTATTAACTGTCAATGTGCTGGACTTTTCCCTGGCCGCGACACTCTTGTGATCAAAATGTGTCGCGAAGAAAAAGACAGTCTGACCATCGTGCTCAAGATCCTTGACCTTGACCCAAACCACAATTCTGCGGCAGGCGCTTTTCCATGATGAATATGTCCCGTCGGTGTTCTTGTCCGGAAGTTTGTCTGGATTGTCCGCCAGCCAGAAAAAGCCTTTCTTTTCAAGTTTGAAGCGGTCTTTCTTGAACAGGATTCCAACACCTTCCCCGCTGCCGCTGCTGACAGGCTGTCCGGTGTCCCTGTTGACATCATAGTAAACATATTCATCAGAAAGATTGTAGGCAAAATCCTGAGCCTGTGTGGAACGAAGCTCTTGAAGTCCCACCATATCAGGTTTTTCTGTCTTGATGAACTTCATGACCGGATCCTTACGGACTGACCAAGGGTACGGATCGTTTGCATTGAAGCAACGGATGTTGAAAGAACATACTTTCAGCGTCTGCGACTTCACGGCCGGTTTGTCCGTGCCGCCCCCATTGTCATCGCCGCCCGGAACCCGGTTGATCACGGGTTCCGGCTTGCATGACACCGCAAGTAATACGGCGACAATCAATAATAGTTTATGGAATATTCTCATATTCATAATCTTAGTACTGGACACAAGTCTTGGAAGGGTTTCCGCCTAACTGAGACCAAGAGTCTGCATAGCCTGTGGCCGATCCTCTCACAGCGAAGAGTGTCGGGAATCCATCTTTCATTCCTGTACAGTAAATGGTTCCATCCTTGCTGATTGTAGGTGAAGAGCGCATATCGTCGCCAAGCTGGATCTCCGCCACCCTTTTTCCATCGGCAGGTGACAGTTTAATAAGCTTTCCGGTGGTGAAATCATTGTAGTAAATGTAGCCTTCATTGTCAACAGCAGCGCTGCCGGAAATGTTACCGTCCGCAAGAGATTCCCACTTGACATCACCCGTTGGAGTCAAGGCAGTCACCCTGGCCTTGATGTCTCCGGTCGAGCCGCTGGTCACGTAAATGGTTCCGTCTGAGCCGCAGACCACGCCAAGTCCGTTGTACCTTGCCAGCTTGCCGTTGATTCCGGTCGCCCACTCCGGCTCATAAGGGGTCGAGTCATCCTTGACATATTTATTAGTGTCATAGCAATAAAGGACACTGTTATAGGATGCGGCCACTCTCTTGGTCATATTTTCATAGAGGATGTAAACCTTGCCATCAGGTGTGACAGCCATCTGGCCGGAATCACCGGTCTCAAGGGTAATACCGTTATAATAGCCAAGGGCTTTTGGCGATTGATTGGTGTTAGGTCCATAGAATTTCCATTTGCCATCCTCGCGGAAATACATCCTGGAGCCGAACTTGGCGTTGCAATGAGTGATGAATATGCCGTTCTTCAGTCCGACAGATCCTCCAAAGTTGCCTTGCTTCACAAGAAGCGTCTGAGCAAAGCCGCCGTTCTTGTCCAAGACGTGACCGTTGTCCTGATTGCCATAGGCCGCCCAGATTTCAGGATAGTTGTCCTTCGTAGGGTTGGCCTTGGTGGTCAATATGATCTGATCGTCAAAAATCACAGGAATGACCGCGATGTAACGGGCGTTTCCATAACCGAAATACCATTTCTCAGAACCATCTCCGTTGACCGCATAGACACCGGATTCATAGGTGGTCAACTTGGCGTCCCTCTCATTATAGGCAAGAGCGATGTAAACAGTTCCGTCCTTGTCCACAGATGGAGTGCAGGCATTGCCTCTCTTGGTTCCATCGTTGGAGTACGGACTTGGATTATGCTTGGTGGCGTCAAATGACCAAAGTTTCTCACCATCACTGGAGAAGGCGGCGAGATGGCAACCGCTGGAGAATGCGTAAACCACACTTCCGTCAGCGTTGGTGGCAGGAGATGTGAACTTGACAAAGGCCTCGGAATCATTCTCGTATGCCTTCGCCCACATCAATTCAAGACTAAACACACTCTTGTCAACGTGGATCGTCACGGTCTTCGTGGTTCTGCCCTTCATGTTGTCCACAACAGTGAGGCTGACCTCCACATCGCCATATTCAGCGAAAGTGAACTTAGGGTTCTGCTCATTGACCACGGTGCTTCCGAACTTCCACTCCCAAGAGACGATCGATCCGTCCGGGTCGGATGATTTGTCCGTAAACTGAACCTCGTCACCGGCCCTGATCCCGCTTTGAGGCTCCCAAGAGAAATCGGCGATCGGTTTGACATTTGTATCCTGAATCGTGATCTTCTTGACCTTTTTGGAAGATACATTCCCCACATCTGAAGTGGCTGTCAAAGTGATCTCGAATTCCCCTGTCTTGTCAAATGAGATAGGAGTCTCCGGCTGAAGCCCCCACATCTTCTTGCCATCCCATTCCCACTTGCTGGCAATGACCCTTGCATTCTCGGCATAAGAAGTGTTGGTCAGGTGTATGTCCTCGTAAAGCTCGTACACATCCTTGTCTGTAGTAAAGTCGGCATAGACAGCGACTTCATTGTTCTGGCAGGCTGACAGACCGAAAACAGCCAATGCCGCCATTGTGAATATTCTTGTATAGATTCTCATATTCATTTCCTCCTGCTATTTCCATCCGGGGTTCTGAACCAGATTTTTATTCTTCTGGATAACCACTTCAGGTATTGGATAGATGTACATATTATCGTTCCAGACCCTGTTCATCTCGTAATTAAGCTTGTAGCCTCCGGCCGGGTCATCATCCAGTTTGACAACCTTGAGGTTGCTTCCGGTGGTCATCGCTATATTCTTGTAAGGCCCGCTGTAACTGCTGTTCTCAGTGACGAAAACATCGAAGGTACCGTCCCCGTTCAGATCAAGCGGTGTGTCAAGAGCCGGTATATAAATTCCATCCCATGAAGCTGTCTGCCAAAGTTTTCCGCAAGCCCAACGCTTGAGGTCATTCAGACGCATTCCTTCAAGAATCAGCTCTATCTCACGCTCGCGGCGGATTTCCAGAATGACCGGATCATCGACCGTCGGATAAATCGAATGAATATAAGGGTCAACCACGGTCGGCTTCCTGTCAAGGTCACCACCGGTGATTCCAGCCCTGCGCCGGAGCGCTCCGATCGAGATCTTCCAATCGTCATCCGTCAGTTCTCCCAGTTCGGCCTTCGCCTCGGCATAATTAAGGAGTACTTCGGCATAGCGTGCGAGAGGCACATCGTTATAATTGGTTCTGGCATTGTCAAAAGACACGTCATCCATCACATACTTCGTGAACTGGTAGCCGGTCAGGGAGTGTCCTGTCATATTAGCCGCTGTCGGGACATATTCACCATTCGAGTTCTTGCAGGTATAGTCCGCTCCCCTGATGGTCTGGTTAAGACGATAGTCTCGTCCGGTCGTCTCCTCGGCGAAAGTCTTGTAAGCCCCGTTCGACTTCTTCTCATTGTACACTGTTCCGTCAAGATTGAGATAAGTCTTGGCGAACGTGCGGGTCATGCAAAGATGAGGACCGTAAGTCGATGAATTGTAGTACCAGTTCATCTCGCCAAGCTGCATCACCGGATCAAGAGACAACGCCAGCATCACCTCGTCAGTCACAGGATTGTCGCTGATAAAGAGATCTCTGTAGGCTCCACGGCCGTCCTTGGTGTAAGCATCGGCGGTTGTGTGAAGTTTGTAAGGTCCCTTCTCGATTATCTCACGGGCGGCTTCGGCCGCCTGTCGGAACAACTCGTCAGCGGTAATCTCACATCCGGCCAGATAATCCTTCCCGAACTCGCTTCCGGTAGCGTGATACTTCCTGAATGAGGCCTCGAACAGGCAGAATCTGGATTTCAGGAACAAAGCCGTCCAGCGGTTGACAATGTTGGAATTCGGTGTCACCTTGTCCTCCATGATGTTATTGGCGGCAAAGTCAAGATCCTCAATGATGTTGCTGATGATCACGTCTCTGCTGTCCTGTCCATTATACAATTCCTTGCTGTCCGGTTCAAGAGGCACGTCGATCCACGGAACGGGGCCATACTGAACCAGTTTGCTATAGTAAAGGTAAGCTCTGAACAACCTTGCGATTCCTGTATAGTTGTTCCTGACACTTTCGGAGACACGGGTGTCTGTGTTGTATTTGATGAAGTAGTTGACGTTTCGGATAGAGCCCCAACTCCAAGAGGTTGATGTGTTCGTCGTGTAGGCTCCCACCTCGTACGTGCCGGTCGCGTTTTTCGCCGCATTGTCCATCGTTGTGTTCAGTTTGAACGCATCATCGTAGTTCGGCAGGTAGTTGTAAAACCCGTAGGTATAGTTCTTGAGTCCGGTTTCCGAACCAAAGATCATATCCCGTCCGGCCTTCGCCTGCGGAGTTTCCGTAAGGTCACATGAAACCGCACCGGCAAGAAGGGCGAAGGCAGTGAAATATATGCTGAGATTTTTCATATTCCTCAATTATTAAAAGGTGATGTTCAGACCAAAGCTGTAGGAACGAAGGGTAGGATAGTTGAATCCGTCACCCGTCGATGACAGCACAGAGTCGGTGCCATAGATGTTAGCGGTGACATCGATGTCGCGTGTGTGCTTGTACATCGGTGACCACGTCCAGAGATTCTCTCCAGAGAAGAATACGCTGACCTTCTTCATCTTGATGGTGTCAGTCCACTTAGAAGGAAGAGTATAGCCGACCTGAAGATTCTTCAGGCGGATGTAGGAGACATCCATCAAGTACCTTGTGTTGGCGTTGTTCGTTCCTTTATAAAAAGGAGCGTAGTAACCCGCATACCTTGGAAGGTAAGCGTCAGGATTGTCCTCTGTCCAGTAGTTGTTCAGATGCCAAGCAGGCATCTGGGCGTACGGACGGTTGTACTGTCCCCAGATCACGGAAGCCTCGTTGCTCGGATACCAATCCTGCTTGCCGACTCCCTGGAAGAACGCGCTGAGGAATATATTGTTCCACTCAAGATCGATTCCGAAGCTGTAGATGTACCTTGGCTCCGAATTACCGATGATCTTGCGGTCTCCCGGATCATCCACAGTGTTCTGTCCTCTGTCAATGTAGCCGTTGCCGTTGAGATCCTCGAACTTGATGTCGCCAGGATAAAGTTTGTAAGTCTTAGAGGTCTGCATCAGAGGATTGTAGTACTTCTGGCCGGCCGCCAACGCCCCGGCTTCAGCCGCATCGATGTCAGCCTGGTTCTGCCAGAGCCCGTTGGAGACAAAACCCCAGATTTCACCTACAACCATTCCCGCATAATAACTTGTGTTATAAGAGGCGGTAGAGAGTTCATTCTCGCGGTTGTTGAACTTGTCTATGATTGATTTATAGTCCACCAATGATGCCTTGATGCCGTAGTTGAACGGTTTGCCGGCTAGGTTGAAAGAGTCATTCCAACGGATTGTCATCTCGTAACCCCTTGTTGTCATCTCGGCGTAGTTGCCTTTTGGTGAGCTGGCGCCGAACACATCCGGAAGTGTCGGTCCTACGGTGTACATATCAAGAGTCTTTCTGATGTAGTAATCTCCGGTGAACGAAAGTCTTCCCTTGAGGAAACTCATATCAAGACCGAAGTCGAGCGTCTGTGCCGTCTCCCAAGTAAGGGATTCCGGAATCGGAGAAGGCGCGCTTGTGTAACGGACCTTTGCTCCGTTTATGATACGGCCGTTGTCGAAGCTGAAAGTCTCGTCGTAAGCATAGTTGCCAACGTTGCTGTTGCCCAGCGCTCCGAACGACGCTCTGAACTTGATGTTGGACACGGCATCCTTGTTGACCTTGAACCAAGGCTCCTCGGTAAGTCTCCAACCGACGGAGACCGATGGGAAGAACGCCCAACGCTGCTTCATCGGGAACTTGGAACTTCCGTCATAACGTCCGTTGACCTCAAGAAGATAGCGGTCAGCGTAAGCGTAGTTGATTCTGGCGAAGGCACCTGCGGTACGCCACCTGTAGTAATCACCTGTGATGCTCCTGTTGTCGATGCCCATAGCCAGGTTGATGTTTGTGACATCCGGAGTCAGGAGGTCATCATTGTAAGAGTATGTGTTCTTGTAGGTTTCCTGCTCATAGTTGTAGCCAAGCAATGCCTTGAAATAGTGCTTGTCAGCAAATGTGTCCTCAAATTCCACATATTCATTTGTGGCAAGATATTCATAGTTGCGGATGGTCTCGCTGAGGTAGGATTGCGTTCCGGTGATTGTTTCCGCCACTCCTTCATATCTTGAGAACTCGCTCTTCACCTTTTTCACGGTAGTGTTGAAATCCTTGTTCCTGTACGTGAAATCAGCGTTGAGCCTTAGCCTGTCGTCAAGGAATTTGGCCTGAGCGGCGAAAGTCGTCTTGACCTGCCTGTTGATGTAGCCTCTGTTGCTGTGACCGTAAAGATAGTCGCCGACAGAGTAAACGGCTGAATGGCTGAGGGTTCCGTCAGGGTTCCAGATTGGGGAGCAAGGATGCCCCTCGTCAGCGATGTTCCTCCAGATGTTGCCGTTGCCTTCGGAATATGTCTGCGGCATCACATACTTTGTCCAGGATATGTCCGTGTTGTTGGATATCCTGAGCCAAGGGGTGACCTTATAACCCATCTTCATTCGTCCGTTGAGAATCTTGTACGATTCAGGATTCACGTCCGTGTCGAATATACCGTTGTTGCCATAGTAACGTCCAGACACATAGTAATCGAACTTGTCGTCAGAGCCTGACACAGAAATGTTGTGCGTCTGGCTGGTCATGTGATTCCTGTACAGTTTTCCGATGTAGTCCTCGCCTTCGATGTAGTAAAGCCATCTGCCAGCCGTGCCGATGCTGCCGTCGCTGACAAGCACCTCATAGTTTCCGGTCTCGTTCCTTCTCTGATATTCAGCAAGCCAGGCGGTTGAGAACTCCATAGTCTTGTTGATGCCGGAAGGATTGGAGAAATTGTAATTGTAGAAGGCTTTGTAGAAGTGGTCGGCCCAAGTATAGCCGTTTGAGACATAATCAGGAATGGTGGTCGGCTTCTCAAATGTCAGGTTGGCCTGATAAGAAACCGTCGGTTTGCCCTGATTGGCGGTCTTTGTCGTGATCAGCACAACACCGTATGGAGCCCTGGAGCCGTAAATGGCGGAAGAGGCGGCGTCCTTGAGCACGGATACAGACTCGATGTCATTCGGGTTAAGCAAAGCCGGGTCGCCTTCAACTCCGTCAATCAGGACAAGCGCGCTGCCACCTTGACCGATGGATGTCGTTCCTCGAATATTATAGGACGGAGAACTGTTTGGACGCCCGTCCTTGAATTTGAGATTAAGGTTAGGCACCTGTCCCTGAAGCATCTGCGTAAGGTTGGCGTTGGACCTTCCCTCGAATGTTTCAGATCCCACCTGATCGACGGCTCCGGTCAGATTCGCTTTCTTCTGAGTACCATAGCCGACAACCACAATCTCATCGAGAGTCAGAGAATCCTCCAATGTGACATTCACATTGGCTCTCCCCTTTACAGGGATTTCGACAGTCTGGTACCCGACAAAAGTGACAACAAGCACAGCGTCAGGAGCGACGTTGGTGAGCGTCGCGGTCCCGTCCGAACCGGTGATCTGTCCGTTTGTAGTACCTTTTACCAAAATTCCGGCGCCAGGCATAGCTCCGGCCTTGTCCGTGACCTTGACGGTCACAGAGATGCCTTCGTTGACAGACTGTCCTGTGGCGCTAAGCGAAACGCCCAGAAACATCATCGTCAACAAAGTCAGAAAAAATCTGGAAAACAACTTCATACGATAATTTGGTTATTAATTGGTTTTGTTAATCCTCGCCTTTAGTAAAACAATGACAATCGTAATTCTATTGCAACGTTTTATACACATGCAAATATAAGGATAATTCCGTACAGACAAAAGGAAATAAAAACGTTTTTAAGGCGAGTCTGCAAAAAAAGCCTGTTGGAAGGCAGTCAACAGGCGTTCAATGAATATGTTGATGTCAAAACAAGGATAGAACCACTACTATTGAATCAAGCCTTGTTATGTTCGGGGGTTCGAACTCTTCCGTCGCCTTATGCTGCCACATGGTGTGGAAAGGAATATGTATGCCGTAGCCTCCGATCTCGATGACCGGCTGGATGTCGGACTTGAATGAATTGCCGACCATCGCCCTATCCTTTGGAGAGATGCCTTCGCTCGAAGTACGACTGATTGTCCCGCGGCGTGTCATCCGCATCGAATATTATAACCTTGGCTTCCTTCATCATGTCCATAAATGTAATGTATAGATTTCAAAAATAACAAAAAGGGTCAAATATATACGCACTGTTAGACACAAAATTCAGCCATCCATTCATAGGTAGATAACCAAGCAGAGGAATCATCATCCAAGTTTGGTAATAATCTCAAAAATGGCTACACTTGCAGAGTGACGTTATAAAGTCACCATTTGCGTTATGATCACTTTGTACCACGGCTCGGCTAACATAATCGAAGTCCCTGTTTTCGGTCAAGGGAACAGGCACAATGACTATGGACTATGTGCTGGCTGACCGGTCAGACATGTTCTGGGCTGGATGGGTTATATCCTATCTTCAATGGTTTACGGGACTTCCCTTTGAAAGATTCCAGCGTGACGGCCTGACAATCCAAGCTGTGATCGCATTGTACCCGACACTTCACGAAGCGGATCTGAGCAAGTTCGTTGAAGTCGCTTTGGGCATTATGAACGCAAAGAAGTCTGAGAATCCATTGAAGGTACAAAGGATGCGGTGCGGCTTGACCCAACAGGAATTGGCCAACCGCTCAGGCACGTCCATAAGGATGATCCGCGCTTATGAGCAAGGCAAACAATCTCTTTCCAAGGCCGAGGCCGGCACCGTCTTCAGACTTGCCACAGCGCTCGGATGTGAAGCAAGATTTCTTGTTGAATGAAGCATCAAAGACTTGCCTTGAACGCACAGTCCAAAGAGTCTGGCCCGGCCACGATGACAGCAGCGTCGCCAAATGACGACAGCAACTCTGGCCTGCGCTTGATGTCACAGACAAACAGGGATGTCGAGAGAACCTCGCCGAGAGCCCCGCTGCCTGTCATTACCGACAGGGTTCCCATTTTCTTTACGAGAGTGCCATCCAGAGGATTGACAAGGTGATCGTTTTCCTCTTTTGAATTTCCGGAGGTCGTCAGGCACACATCATTCAGTATCACAGGCGCTTTATCAGCCTGGCCGAAGCCCACCTTCCAACCGGAGCCTCCAGGGCAATCGCCCAACGCAAGTATCGAGCTGTTCCCCAAATTAATCAAGGCATCAGTTATATTACTCGCTTCCAACACTGGACGAATTCTGTCCAGTGCATATCCTTTAAGGAAACCGGAAAGGTTCAATGAGATGCCTTTTCGCTCGAAAAACACACTTCGGGCAGCATTGTCAAGATGTATCATGCCTATTGTTCCGAAACTGTGACAACAGGAATCAATTGATACGTCAAAAAGGCCGAAGGTCAAGCCGGCATACATGACACATTGCTCAATAATATTGAATAGTTCCTCACTAATGACAACAGGATGATCCGCCGCCACCCTGTTCAGCATAGACAGTTCGCTGCAAGGATTAAATTTGTCGCCGATAGCCTCCAATAATACAATCGTTTCCAGGACATCATAAGAGACTTGCAATCCTACAGATTCCGGACACACCAATGCCATGTCCAATCTTGTGTGCATGACTGTGGTCCAGGCGTAGAAAAACCCGTTTCCGCCACAATCCTTATGGATGTAACGGAAAGCGGGCTGACTGCGGTAATGGGTAAACTCCCGCATTGGCGGCGACTTGCTAAAGTTCCTTTATCTTAATGTTTTTGAACCAAACCTCATTCCCATGATCTTGAAGAAGGATATACCCTTCGGAAAAATTTCCGAAGCCTGGCCAGTCGCGGTACTTGCTGTAAGCCACAATGGCATTCCACATCTGACAATCACGATCATATTCAACCAGTTTCACCCCGTTCAGCCAATGCTCGACGTGCTTGCCTTCCACTATGATCATCGCTGTGTTAAATTCATCTTTGACGAAAGGTTTGGCATCCGGGGCTGGTATCAGATCGTACAGAGAGCCGAGTTTCCGGTTTCCCTTAACTCCAAGCTTAGCGTCCGGATGCACAGTCAAAGTCTGGGCAGAGGATGTCATTCATCTCACGGTGCAAGCCGGAAGATGCCCAAGGTAACGCCTTGACACCTCCAATTATAACGCTCTGAGTCGCAAAATTTTATACGATTGATTCTTAGTCAATGAATATCTTGGTGAGCTGCTCGAAAGAATCCAGGCGGATGATGTTCGGATGGTCAAACTCTTCCGTCACCTCATGCTGCCACATGGTGTGGAAAGGAATATGTATGCCGTAGCCGCCGATCTCGATGACCGGCTGGATATCGGACTTGAAAGAATTGCCGACCATAACCATTTCCGAGGGTTTGATGTTTTCGCTTTGGCAGAGGTCAAGATATTCCTTTTTGCCTTTATTGGAGACCACTTCAACCCTGTCGAAATATTCACTTAACCCTGAACGCCTTAGCTTGTTTTCCTGATCGAGCATATCTCCTTTTGTCAAGACTACCAGCCTATAGCGGCCACTGCCTTTCAATGCCTTCAAGGTGTTCTCCACTCCGGGAAGCGGTGTGGCCGGAAGGCTGAGAAGCGACTTCGCACTTGATAATATTCGTGAAAGATTCTCGCCCGGAACCTTGTTGTCAGACACCTTCAAAGCGGTCTCCATCATCGAGATGCAGACGGCCTTCGCCCCGTATCCCAGAGTCGGCATATTCGCTGACTCAGTCTTGAAAAGTTCCGCCGACAGTTCCTCAGCCGTACCATATTCCTTAAGTTCCTCCGTGAACACATCCTCCGCCTTGTCGAAGTACGACTGATTGTCCCACAGCGTGTCATCCGCATCGAATATTATAACCTTTACATCCTTCATCATAGTCCAAAAATTTACGGCATCAAAAATAGCGAAAAGAATCCAAAACGCCATTGTGCAAAAGGACTTCTTTGCCTCAGCCATCTATTTTGTCCACGCAAAGCCTACTTCGGGTGGACAAAACCATCTTTCGGAACCACTTGTCCACGCAAAGCCCACTTTTGGCGGACGTTCTCCATTCCCTGCAATTTACAGGGGAAGGCCCTCTGGTGTACCGAACTCATCCGTAAGGGCGCTTGGTACAGGAAAAGGCCCTGTGGCGCACCGAACTCATCCACCAAGACACTTGGTACAGGAAAAGGCCCTCTGGCGTACCGAACGCATCCGCCAAGGCACTTGGTACAGGAAAAGGCTCTCTGGTGTACCGAACGCATCCGCCATGGCACTCGGTACAGGAAAAGGCACTCTGGCGTACCGAACGCATCCGTAAGGGCGCTTGGTACAGGAAAAGGCCCTGTGGTGTACCGAACTCATCCGTAAGGGCGCTTGGTACGGGAAAAGGCTCTCTGGCGTACCGAATCCAACTTTTGCGGGCTTGGCCTTGCGGACATTATTGCCGGATGACGCGCTCACAGAGTGAATCTCAAAGACAGGATCAGCTCGCGGCCACGGAGATGGTAGTCGTAGATAAAGGTGTTGACGGTGCTGTAGATGGTGTAAGAGTATGACTTCTGGTTCAGGAGGTTGCGCAGATCCAAGGAGAGCTGCAACGAGCGGTGGCGGAACGACAGACCGCAGTCAAGCAGAGCCATTGTCTTTGTGAGGTCATCGGTAATCTGGTGGCGGGATATTTCCGTTCCGGCCGTGAAATGGAACGTGTCGCCGGGGAGGAGTTTAAGGGCGATGTCGTGGCTTTGGGAAAGGTAGTGTTTACGGACGGAATCGTAACCTGCCGATGTTCGAGTCAATTCTCCGGAATAGTCAAGTTCCAGCCAGTCAAGCGGATTGGAATACAGCGACGGAGATATCGCTGCGCTTTGCCAAGAGACATCCGAAAGTTTGCCGCTCTGAATAGTGGACTGATTGCTGCAAAGGAGGCTTCCGCTCAAGGATATCTTCGTCCTGATTGAGGAGATCTGTTTTGCCACGCCTAACTGCGAGACGATGTTGTCGGAGACGTTCGGACGTGCCAAAGTGCCGGTCATGATGATGTCTTCGGTGATATCCTGTGAAACGATCTGGTTATTCCAGTTGCGGACGTATGCAAGGTCAGCGTTAATGAACCATTGCTCAAGAGGGACCTTGAAGTCGTAATGTAGGTTGGCGGAGAGGGTTTTGGTGTCAAACAGGATGCCGGAGGAGACTCGCACAGTCGTTTCATCAAGGCGTACCGGTGCGGTCAAAAAATCCAGAGCGTCTCCAAATGTTCTTGAATATGAAGCCGTCGCCCTCAGCACGGAACGAGGGCTGACATTCCAGTTGAAATACAGATCAGGGCACACCGAAAAATACAAGTCACTTCGCTGCCTCGACGCTTCTGCAAGTTTGATGCACATAAAACCCAGCGACCGGTCACTGAGCCTGTCGAAGTGACCACCAACAGAAGATACTACACGACACTGCTCGTTGGGGGCGGTCGGGCAAAGACTATTTTTCAAATTTTGCACGTTACCAAAATTTGAAAAATAGTCTTTCCCCTCTTGCCGTGAGGAGATGTTGTCCAACCTTATGGGGAGCTCGGCGCGGAAGACAAACTTGCGGCGAGGGTGGGTATATTCATACTGAGGTGCGATGGCGAGTTTTAACTGTGAGGATGTCACGTCATTTTGACCTGCCGAAAGGTTGTCGTCAAGTGACGTGGTGATGTTGTCCGATGAATAATTCAGCATCAAGGGGACATAAAGCCTGTTTGAACCGCTCTCGAAGACAGTGGAAAGGCTGTTTTCGGTACGGAAGCCTTTGCTTTGGGCGTTTTGGAATATTCCTTCATTCTCATCAGACGAAATTTCCAGACTTGCGGTCGGGGCTTCTGAATATTCAAGGACAGAGTAAACGTTCCACCGTAGTTTGGATGTTCGCCAACGGGCGGTGAAGTCATTCTTCAAGTCAATGTCTCTTATGCTCTGGCCCTGAACGAGCATATTCCCGTTTTGGCCAGTCGGCACGGTGGATTCGCGGGATGTCGTTTTCAGCGAAAAATCCTCATTGATGTAGCATTTCGGGGAGTTGTTCTGGAATGTCATTGAGAGCCAAGGCTTCCGGAGTGTCGATTCGGGAGAGACCGATCGGTTCACCTGCATATTCCCGGAACCATCGTAGTAGATGCTGGTTTGGGAATATTCATAGTCGCTTTTTGAGGTGGAGTAACCGGCGTTGGCTTTTATGGTGGAGTTGCGGCCGGTCTTGCGTATGGCGTTCAGTGTGAGAAGAATGTCGGACGGAGACAGGAAACGTTCCGGTTTGAGTGGAGCCTCGGAGGCGGAAAGGTTGCCGAGCAGTTCGGAGGCTTTGGATTCCGGTTCTGAGGTTCCTGTCAGAGTTTTGCCGCCGTCGGCAGCGAACGATTTGATGTTCCCGGTTTTGACCGTGGCAATCGCTTGGGTCTTAGGCGTGAACAACATTCCAGCTCCGCTCAGCGAGTACAGCCAATCGTCTCCATAGCCGGCCGCGGCCTCGTATGTACCTGTCGGTTTGAGCTTCGCCTTGTCGCTGAGTTTGATGTTGATGGCAACATCATCGGAAAAGACATCCTTGTCCACCTTCGCCTCCTGATGGTTGCTGAGCACCTGAACCTGATTGACGTATGACGCGGGAATATTCGTGGTCGCGATGTTGTATTTGCCGCCGAGAAGGTCCAAGCCTTCGATGTAGAACTTGGAAATGTCTTTGCCCAAGTACTTTATCGCGCCCGCTTCCGTGACATCTATTCCAGGCAGCTTCTTGATTGCGTCCTTGAGGGTGTAGTCTCCTCGGGTGGCGTAGGCGGAAAGGGAATATGAGAGTGTGTCGCCTCGCTGGTGGATCGCCGGGGCCCTGACCACAACTTCCTTTAACGCCGTGGCTTTTTCTTTCATCGTAAGGTTGCACCCGGTGGTAGAAGAGCTTGGTCTCGTTACGGTTACGGATTCATAGCCAAGGCATTCCGCTGAGACAGTCACCCGCTTTGCGTCCGTCATGAAATGAATCTCGTAATGCCCAGACTCATCCGCCATTGAATATCCAAGGACGGCTTCCTGTACGGAGACTTTCACTATGGCTCCGCTGACCGCTACCCCAGACTCGTCCTTCACCGTGCCTTTAACTGACAGTTGCCTTGGGATTTTCGCCCCGTTTTCGGCAGTGTTTTGGGCACAAGTGGCTATTCCCGCCATCAGAACGGCAAGGCAAAGGAACAATCTTCTCATTGCTAAATTATCTTATCTCCAAAGGAATATAACCGTTCGGGCGAAGCCGCAACTGCATACCGTTGATCAGGACGGCCTTGCCACCGTCGTCATATTTCTGGATGCTCATCTCGCTGACGGCCTCGACAGGCAGATTCTGCATCGGGTTCTCCTCGAAATGGTTCTTGGCTTTGATGAACTTCTCCCTTGTCGTGGAGATGACGTTCGTGGCATCGATCTCCGTCATCGGCGTCGTGCCCTTTCTTATGATGATCGCCTCGAAATGATGGATTCCTTCATTATCTGTCGCCGACATCACAAGTCCCGGAAGTCCACACAGCTTCCAAGGACCGAAAGTGACAGGGATATCCATCGTGTACCACACCGTCCAGCTTCTGCCGCCATATTCCCCAGTCGCCTTCTTGCAAGTATAGCCGCAAATGGTGTCGGATTCTTCGGCCAGTGTCCAGTCGATGTTCGGAAGATTTTCAGTGTAAGTATAGTTATCAGGAGTTATTGTACTGTAAACCGTGAGATTGCCTTTCGGCTCATTTTGAAGGACTGTCTGGTCGAAAAAGTAATCGTTCCTCATTTCCTTAATCATGTACTCATCGATCTGCTCCTTAGTGGCGCCTTTGCTCTGGCTGACCGAATCCAGTTGGAAAGCCGAATAGTCACAGAACTTTGCAGACCGTCTGTCAAACTGAAGGATTGTCAAGTAGGTGTCCGTCACGCCCTTCGGGTTCGTCACTTTATATTCATAGACGCACTCGATTTCGGAGTTGTTCCGCTCTTTGGTCTGCGCGGAGACCACGATTCCTGATGGCAAAGCCATGGCGACAATCATCGCCATTGTCACATTCTTAAGCATAGTATTTTTAATTTATGAGTTCGTTCGTGGAAAGTGTTCTTCCACGCATAGTCTATTTGGTCGTGACGATGATCACAGAGGCACCGGAACCGGAGTTATACTTGCGGGCCTCCGGAGAATCCGGATTCTTTATTACCTTCATTTCCTTGATGTTGTCCGGCTTGATGGCAATTAACTCTTTCTCAGTCACCATCTTTCCGTTCACGACATAAATAACTTTCCTTTTAGGATATGAAACAGCAGGTTTCTTTCTCCCTTGCAAGGTTGTAATATTGTGGGTCCTTATCCCTTCACTCAAGGTTATTGTGTAGCTCAAGATAGTTTTGTCCTTCAACTGCGAGCCATCGAATTTCTCAATCTTTTCTTTATCAATCACATAGACATCCACAGTGTCCGCCACTGGACTCCCAACGCCCATATTTAGAGCGCAAATCACTGAAACCAAAGTCGTAAACATATTCAAAATCATTTATAGGTTGAACAAAACAGCATTCGCGATAAAGAAACCATTGCAAAGTTCTTTTAATCTTAAAAACAACGTAAATTTCGTCAATCATTCATAGCCAGAAGCTGAATCTCCCCTGACGCCCCGTCACGTGCCATCCGGAAGTCACAGCGAGTTCCGTCTTTCAAGAGCACCGTTACAATCACTCCGCCACCGGTAGGCTTTGCCGCCACACTCTCGACATCCTCAGAGTTGAGTTCAGCAAGAGCGCTGATGCTCTGCGCGATCTCCAGCGGAGTGAAATCCGTTGACGCAGCCTTAGGCCTAAGAATCAAAATTAATGCAGCAGCAGTGCAAGCAGCAAAAGCAGAAATGCTTTTGAATATGAAGCCTCGCTTCTTGGCTTGCTTTGAATCTGACTCATGCAACTTAAATTCAGCAGCTTCGTCACTTCCGAACAGCCGATCATATTCATCAGCCTTGGTTTGTGAATATGACTCCGAAGACGGAGCCGAGATATTCATAAGCCGCGCGACGGCTTTTTCATCGTCATCGACTGTCGCAGTTTCAGCGTAGTACGCCCTCAAGTGGCACTCCTCATCGGGAGTCGTGTCCGCATTCAAGTAGCGCTCGATCAACGCTTTCCTATATTCTTTATCCTCTATTTTCATCGCTCAGATCATTTTCTTAAGTTCCTCCAGCATCAGCCTGCGTGCCGCTGAGATGTTGGTTTTGACGCTGGTTTTCGGCTTTCCCGTCCGAGCCGCGATTTCGTCCAACGAAAGTTCATCCTCGTTGCGAAGGATCACGCATTCCCGCTGACTATCAGTTAGATGACTCAGCAAATCACGTCTCAGAATCGCAACATCATTCCTGTCAGTCGCCGCCGAAGCCAGTAATCCGCCAGGATAGTCCCTATCCCCTATCGGTTGAGTCCTAAGCCTTAGCCTCCGATAATGATCCACGCAGATGTTCTTCGCTATCCGCACCGCCAACGCCTCCACATTCCTCGGCTCCATCCCTTTGCTGATGAATCCCACAAAGCCACAAGCGCCTCCTGGACGATATCCTCCGCTTCCCCGGACGCATCCGCCACCCGGAGGTACTTCCGCACCACCGCCAGCAACTTCGGCCTCACCCTTTCGGAGACATATTCAAAATCGTCCATCCTCTACTGGATTTATCAACGGCTCATTTTCCAACGCCTACATATCAGTCGCAGAAAACATCCGAAAGTAAAAATTATTTTTGAATATTTCAGGCTTATCAATCACGACAGGTCACTGAGCTTGCCGAAGTAGCCGGCGAATCATGGCTATCTTATTTTTGATAATCCGAATCCGTCCAAAGATTCCAAGGCTTTTCGGGAACGTAGCAGTCCTTGACACCGTAGTCGATATTGGCTTTGTGGGTCTGGCTCAGCTGATGACGATGTGGTATGCGGTACATCCTGCCCTCATTGACGAAATATGCGCCAGTCTGATGGAAGCGGAACGGAACCTGTTTGGCAACGCACTGCGAACGCAGATCCAGAATCCAGTCAAAATCGCATAGACGCGCCCCAACTCCCGACTCTCCGCTGACACTCACCTCCTCGATCGTGCCATCAAGCCAAGCTGAGATATTCATTCTTTCAAGCATCGGAGCCACAACGATCGACTTATGCCTTATCGGAAGCGCCTTGAATATGGGAAGCCGGTGGTCGGCCATAGCCTGGTTCTCCACCGTGCAGCCGATGATGACATTCTCATACCCGTCACCCCAATCCGGCGGCAGACAGCGCTCAAGCCTGTCGATACGCTTCGTGAAGAAACAGAACATACAGTCGCTCCGAAGACGCATCATCTCCCAGCATTCCGGCCTCCACGAATCAGCGTCCTCCAGCAGGAAATCCGACGTGAAGCACGTGAACACCACCTTCCCCGAAGGAATCTTGTAGCTTTTGTCCCGCTTGCGCTTCACCGGCAGATTGAACGCCGCCGTCTTGCGCGCAAGGTTGCTCGCGATCTCGCTCCCGTACATCTCGTCCTGCCGATAGGCATAGCAGAACCGACAGCCCGGACTCACCTTGGTGCAACCGTGCCACGGATTCCAATCTGCGAATATGCTCCACTCCTCCGCCATTAATGAATATACCCGATTACCCGCCGCCTTGTTTCAATTCCTTCAAAACGGCACAGATTCCACTTGGAGGTTTAGTGACTGATAATGAATATATTTCCCTACCGTCTTCCCCATCATAACGGATAGGAGGATGGTCTGCTTTCCGCCTGATTATTAATCATTCATCCTCCACAACCACAGAAACGGAACTACATTCCGTAATCGGGGTAAGCCAATCAGTAATCAGAGTACCCGAAATGGCGGAGAACTTGACTACCTTTGCGATGTTGTTAAATGAATATGCTCATGAAGAAAATCATGTACTCTATCCTGACACTTCTGGCTTCGACATTTTGTCTTGAAGTCTGCGCGCAGGACAAAAACTCAAATGACTTGAATATGAAAGAGAAAACATTAGTGGTGTATTTCTCGCGCACCGGCGAGAACTACGCCGTAGGCAACATCGACAAAGGCAACACTGAAATCATCGCCGAGATGATCGCCGAGAAAACCGGTGGCACGCTGTTCCAGGTCGTGCCAGAGAAAGCCTACCCGGACAACTACAAGGAGTGCGTCGATTTGGCCAAGATGGAACTGAACAGCAACGCCCGCCCCGCCGTCAAAGACGATGTGAATGTCGAGGAATATGACACCATATTCATCGGCTACCCAAACTGGTGGGGTGACGTTCCGATGCCTCTATACACCTTCATCGAGAAACACAACTGGCAAGGCAAGACCGTGATTCCCTTCTGCACCCACGAAGGCAGCGGCCTAGGCTCCACCCCCAAGAAACTCGCAGCCTCCTGCAAAGACGCCACATTCCTAACCGGCCTGGCCGTCCGCGGCGCCACCGCCCAGAACTCCCGTGACGAGGCCCACAAAGCAGTCAACGGCTGGTTGGAGACACTTTAAGCAGTTGGTAGTCGCTTCGACAGGCTCAGCGACCAGTACAGTCCAGTAGCTGAATCTTACGAAAAAACTTCTGTAATATAAGCATAGTAAGGATCATATAGATTTACACCTCAATATCATTTCGATTTGCTCGGCTCTTCCTTCAGAGAGACCGATAGACTTGCGAAGTTTGTTGAGTAACTTACGTTCCCTATCAGATATCACACCATCAGCCAGAACGGCCTTAAGTTCATCTGCATATTCTTGTTCTTCTTCACTAAAAGATGGATGCTGATACATAGCTTCAATCTGACGTGCTCTTTCCTCGGAGATTCCGAGTGATTTACGGAGTTTGTCGAGCAAATGCCTTTCTCTTTCGGACATCTCGCCATCTACTAAGAAATCCTTGAGTCCATCAGCGTATTCATGTTCTTCTTCATTAAGAGTCGGTTGTTTGCACGATTCCTCCAACTCTTTCATTCTTTCCTTTGATATACCAAGCGATTTTGCCAGTTTGTCGAGCAGCCGACGTTCGCGATCAGAAACACAATCAGATGAGCAACTTACATACTCATTTAAATATTCTTGCTCTTCTTGCGTCAAAGAACTCCTACCCATTTCAGTATGATCTTCATTTATCAAATCTTCATCGAATTCCTCTTTGGTTGCAAATATTGTTGATGGACTAATACCGCATGAAATTATGCGTAGTTCATTGTAATCTGTTGTTTGGAAACATGAATCAAGAAATGAAACTAATAATGCTGCCAAATCACCCGCCTCAGCCTGCTCCAATGTGACACCAAACATTGAGATCATGTCCACTTTCACATGATAGACATCATTAATCCATAACTCGTTATCCTCTTTAATGACCCCCTGCTCTACCTTTACAACAATGAGTAGCCTTTCAGAAACGGAGTCCCATGGAAAAGCAAATCCTATCTTTGCTTTTATTGAATTTTTGCCGAATTTAAGATGTCCCTTACATTCTTCGTTCGTTATCCATTGTAGGTCTGAGTTTGAGCCACAACATTTTTCGCATATTATTCTATTTAGATCGTTTGATAAACCCTGAAGTCTCTCGGAATCAGGAAACATCGCATCAGGAAGAATACCATCCTCAACGAGTGACGTCATATTATTAAGCTCTGGAATCACAAGATCTTTTGAAATAAGCATTAAATTGCGAAACTCTAAATAATCTTCATATTCGTTTATATCCAACTCTTCAAGTTGCTGAATATTAGAATCGACCTCATCGCATATACATTCGACATATTCATGCCATTTATCTAGCAAATCATCATTCATTTCACCTTGAGATGTCTTAGAACTGAACAATTCAGCAATTCTTTTGCAGTCCTCCAAGACTCCATCCACGCCTTTATTCTCTACATACTGACAGCCAAGATTTATGGCTAATTGTGCTATTTTATTCCACATATTCAAGTATCCTTGGGCTCCTTTAAGGAGTGCTTTATTTATACAAAGAAAGTGTGGAGCCGATTCGTTTACCTAAAAGAGAGGCTCTGACAAAACCCGAGTATAAATAAACAGATACAATCCCCACACCTGTATCGTTGTGTGAGGAACACGCAAACGAATACAGATGAACGGTGCTGTCGTTTATCCTTATACTCATTGAAACTGTCAGATTTCTCTTTTAAGGATAGTGCGAAAACACTTTCATCAAATTTGTCCGTTTCAGGCACTTGGTCTAAAACGATGCTAATTTAGTAATAAATTCTGAGAACGAGGTACTTTATATTCATTTTTGCCTTTTGTCTTGCATTTCACCTTGTGTTATTCACGACTAGCGAATACATCGGGACTCAAAAGTTGTCGAAGTGCCACGTGCCACCTGCTGAATTAGGGAACAATTTTACAAAACGCTTTCAGGCGATTGCACTTTCCAATGCTACTGAAGGTATATCTAAATGAATTGCCATCAACTTTAAGGGCTACTTTTTCAGCCACAAGCACAACGTAGGACGTTCTGTGGCACTTGAGGCTGAAAGTGTTTTGTAAAACAATAGTTCGTTAATTTTTTCCAGTGACTAAACGGCTCCGGCAGTAAATAATCTGAGTCTTGCATAAAAATGTACTCATAAATCATTGAAAATAAACCGAAAAGCACTTGCATGGTTCCATATTTATTAGTACATTATGTGCTAATAAATAATAAATATATGAGAACCGGCAGGCCAGTCAACAACACGATGAAGAACGAGATGCTCAAGGGGAAGGTGTTCAGGAACATCAACGAGGTCGAGTCGGCGGTTGCTCAGGCCGTGGACTTCTACAACAACAGGAGGCCGCATATGAGCATCGGAATGAAGACCCCGTCCGAAGCAGCGGAGCTGACGGGAGACAGGGACATGCTGTGGACCAGTTACAGGCATCAGGCCATAAAATCCGGAAACGGCTTGGAAATCCCTGAAAAACCTTTACCTTTGGAGGATTATCAGGGGTCTCCTTCCGGCCTACGGCCTCCTGTCAACCACTGATAGGGATAACGGCTGAAAGTCAACTAAAATGGTTCTTCCGCAATTTAGTTGAAAATCGGTTCGTATAGGTGTTTCGATTGGGAGTAAGTATTACATAAGACAACTACTTAAGAAACAGAAAAATCAATTAGCCAAATTGAAAAAATCTTACAGATACAATACGATTTAACTAATTGATTATTAGGTATTTACATAAATTATTCGCAACTTTACGCTTAGCATAGTATAAAGTTTTAGAGAATGTGTAAACCACCTAACGAAGGCAAAATTACAACTATTTTCCCACAATGCCTAACTCAAGACGTGGCGAAAGTAGACCTGAGTCCTCTTTATTCATCGAGCGACCTTTTGGTTGAACATATAGTGTGTTGTGATACCCCTCAGTCATATTACTGTATTTTCGCGCGATGCAGTCTTCCTTATGGCAAGTGTCCTTACTGTGGACGGATAAGCCATCGCGTCCATAGCAAGTACATGCGCACCATTGCCGATCTCTCTATGCTTGGTCTCCCTGTCATCATGAAGTTCGAGTCTCGTAAGTTCTTCTGTGACAATCAGGACTGTCGGCGGAAGACCTTTGCGGAGCAACCCGGCGATGAAGTCTTCCGGTATCGAAGGCGCACAAGGCGATGCGATATGGTGGTGGTCCAACACGGCTTGAAATCATCCTCGGAGTCTGCCAGAAAGTTGTTGGCCGCCATCGGTGTCCGAGTGAGCGGTGACACCGTGTTGCGTGACATACACCGCATGTCAGTGCCTTCACATCAAGAAGTACACGGGATTGGCGTTGATGACTGGGCGTTCAGGAAAGGAGTGACGTATGGGAGCATCATCGTGAGTCTTGACACAGGAGAAGTTATCGATTTGCTTGAAGACAGGGGTGTGGAAAGCTTCAGGGAATGGCTAGACTCTCACGCCCGGGTCAGAGTTGTCAGCCGTGACCGTTCAACCGACTACTCGGCCGCCATAGCCGCGACGGGAAGAGACATCACGGAGGTGGCGGACAGGTTCCATCTGAACATGAACATGTCGGATTGCGTCAAAAAAGTCATCAGTTCCCACTATGAGGAGTACAGGAGAGCCGTGAGACCGGAAGAGGCGGAGGAGAGCCCGACAAAGACCGATTCTCGGCAGACTATGTTCAACGAGGTGAAGGAACTGCAAGCGGCCGGTCTCAAGACAGCCCAGATAGCCAGGATGTTGGATATCGCCAGGCAGACCGTACGGAAGTACATCAAATACGACTCGCTGCCGAAGCGGGCAAGCAAGGAGCGGATACCATATTTTCTTTACGACACATATGTTGAGGAAGCCTACCGGCATGGGAAGGATCTCCGGAAAATCTTTCTGGAAATCAAGGAACAAGGCTTTCCGGGAACTCTGACGCCATTCTATGACCACTATCATTATCTGTCTGACGGGCATCGGGGCTTCAGATCAAAGCAAGACGTTGCAGAAATGCAGAAATCCCCTGATACTGGACGGGAACCGTTGCTTCCAATACGCCAGATAGCCCATATCGTTGACAAGAGCATACGCAAGAAGAAAATGCGGGACGAGGAGGCTCTGATAGTTGAGAGGCTAATGCCTCTTGGCTGGTTCAAAGACATATACGACGCGGCCGCCACCTTTTGGCGACAGTGTGGACAACTTGACTTTGTGGCTAAAAACTTACGCACAATCGCCCCTGCGGGAGCTACGGTCGCTTGCCTATGGTATCCAGATGGATTTGAAAGCTGTCCAAAACGCCATTACTATGAACATATCAAACGGCATCGTCGAAGGGTATGTAAACAAACTGAAAGCGGTAAAGCGGACTATGTATGGGCGCGCCTCCCTTGCACTCTTGAAGAGGAAAATGGTGTTCAGCGACCTATGCTTCAACTAAATTGCGGAAGAACCACCTGAATCAGGAAAACACAGTTTGTCCGGGCAATCAGCCTCTCTCCGGACAAAATGTTCTTTGGGCTACTCTTGTCCGGTAATGTGGCTTTCCACCGGACAAACAGCCTCACCAACTTTGCATTATAGCGGAAACGACTTTTATCGGACAAAATCTCGGCCGCAGATTTTCCAATGCCGTCGAAAGCAATCCTCACTTTTCCGCCGCCAAAGGGAAAAGCGAATCAATCTCGTACCGGGACAAACCGAGCACCCGGCTGACCTGACCGTTGGAGGAACGGAATTCATATCGGAGTTTACGGGCGAGGTCGAATTTCTGAGGCTTGGTCAAGTCCTTGATGGAGAAGACGCCGTAGTCAGACCGCAGCAACGAACTCAGACGAGAGAACAGTTCAGAATCCGTAAGGAATTCACCGTCATCGAGTACAGCGGCCAGTTCCGCATACGCCTCCACGTTCTTGCTCACCATCATGAAGTAGTGATGCGCGTCCCGGAACATCGCCATGCCGAACTTAACGGCGCAGTAATTCCACGGGGCGATGTAGCCGCCTACAACCTCCCACTCTCCCGGGAGCCCAGGGGTGCGGCATCTGAACATCTTCCTCCTGTCATCCACGAATATCCGACCCAATGCCTTACCAGTTGGCCAGTCCAAAAAGTAATAGCGCCCAGTCCCCCATGGATAACTGAACGGCGTGTGAGCCGGATCAGCCACATAACCGTTGCGGTTGGTATAGACGATGTTATTGCGCAATGAGCACAGATCTTCTATGGGCTTGAGTGTGATATGAATATTCTTCATCAGAGGAAACGATCTCGCCAACCTTTTCTTTATGAATGCCCAGAACGCCAATACAGAGTTCTCCTCCGCTGAAACCACAAAATGAAAATGGTTGTTCATCACCTCGAACGCGATAATCCGAACCTCCGGAAACAGGGCCGCAGCCTGTGCCACCACATTCATGACAAACACCAGATCCTCATCCCGCACAAAAAGCAACGGAGTATCCTTTCCCGAAGTATAGGCGTGCCAATATGGTCCGCCAGACCGGAACGTCGCCTCGCAACATCCCTCCTTTTCTTTGAATATGCTCATTTATTTTTTCGAATATTATTTTGTCCGGCCAAAGCCCATTTCCACGGACATAATCCCTGATTTCAGCACTTTGTCCGGCAGATAAGGCCTATACCGGACAAACAGTGCTGTCTGCCCTCTATCCACCAGAGGTTCAGAGAAGCCCACATTTGTGAGAGTTTGTCCGGCCAAACCACGATTCCCCGGAGGAAACGCCATTGAAAGGCTGTTTGTCCGGCAGAATGGTGTTTCTCCGGAGAAAACCGACATTTGTTGACATCTCAGCAGCGGGGCAACTCAGGCAGCACTTGTTCTTCCTTATCCCACACAGTCTCACGGATTATGGCATTGACCATCTTTCTCGTAACGCCATCACCTACTGCCGGCAAGGATATTTCCTCCTGATATTTGTTCGGGCAAGGAGATATCCTGACGGTGTCTTCTTCCCTCAGCTGGGCGAGCGCATCATCCACCCAATAGCGGATTCCGACTATTATTCCCTGCTCGTACAGAGCCCTGACGATGTTCAAGACATCACGGAAATAGCCACAAACATTATAGCTTATCTCGAAATGCCACAAGCCATCATCTTCCCGAACCGGCCATAGATGAATGCGGGCGTAGGCGACATCAAGGCAGTGATACGGTGAGTTACCGTCTTTCCACCTTATGAAATCCTCCTGAGAGTCAAGGTTGTATCCTTCAAGATTATATCCTTTGCTGGAATGACGGAAAACTTCACGGTCATCCAAATCGGCATATTCATCAATGGAACCCGGTTCTACGTCATCACGTGTCCTGTATGCGACATAGGCCAACCTCCAATAATGCATGTAGGTGTTCAAAGTCATCTCATCCAAGACTGTCAACGGACATTCGCGCACATTCTCAAGGAGTTCAACCTCGGCCTCCGGGTTTTCGACTCGTCTGTACAAAGGGCATATACCGTTCAGCACCGAACGCATGATTGTGCCATGTCTCTTCCAATATGGAAGATTCTCTTCGATATATTCATTGTACTTATCCGGAGCCACGCACACGGCATCCACAATTTCCTTGACATATTCCTCCAAACGGAGCAACGGAGCACGGACATCGGTGTAATGATGTTCCGGGACACGTCCTTCACCGACATAAGGTTGACTCCGAAGGTCGATGCACCTGTGGTGATTGTCGCCCAGCAGCAGATAATGGAAGCCGCGATAGTTCCCTGTGGATATCCAGTACCAGATATTCCCGTTCCGGTCACGTTTGTCCTCGCCCCAATAGTACCGCCTTCCCGGAAGACGTATTTCCAGCCACAGGGAGCGTCTCTCATCATCACCCATCACCTTGAGACGACGCATCTCATTCTCGATCCGGAGCATCACCTCCAAAGAGGCGTCATCAACCACATTGCCGTTAAGTGCTCCGCCAAGGCATAACAGCGGCCATAGTTCCTTATATTCAGGAACAATAATGTTGTTTAGCATATTGATAATATTTTGTCCGGGATAATCGCGTTTACCCGGATGAATCACTTTATTCAGCAGGTTTGTCCGGCCAAATGTCAATCCGCTGGACAAGGTTTAACTCTCAGTAGTTTTGTCCGGAAAAAAAGGATTTTCCCGGACAAAACCTTCGTGGCGTTCGCGGAGATCTATTATTGCGACAAGAACACCAAAGCGGAATCCGCCAGCCTGCAAGGTTTCAAACGATAACGAAGCAGCTCTGTGAAAAAGTCATAGGGTCTGATGTCTGACTCCGAGATTGTCTTCGAATCAGACTGCCCGATCATAACGCCGAAGACTTCCGCAGCCATGTAGATTTGTTTGCCATTTACCGTCAGTGGGTATGCGAATGGACTTCCGCCATAGAACCTGCCATACAGATGAAAATCCTGATACTTGCAGAACTTCTTCTCTTCCGCCAAATCCAGCGCATCGTCCAGCGTCATTTCAGAAATGGTCTCACATATTCCCTTCCTTTCGGATTCAGGGATGTGAGCGACGTCCCAGAAACGCGAAAGCAGTTCCACTATGTCATTTACCGACAGATCATTCTTAAGTGTGAACTCATAGCTGTCGTCCGTTTCGATGAATTCATAGATGTCAGGAAACATCTGCTCCACCAAAGCATTCTTGACATCTTCCTCTTTAAGATTCAGACGCAAGTTGAACCAGTCATTAACATAATCGCGGATGCTTTTCTTGAAAAAGCAATATGTCCGCACAATACCGAAGCTTACATATCTTCCCATAATTTATTGTGTTTTAAAGTTAAACTTCACATTCACTTGTCCGGCCCTACCATCATTTCTCCGGATATAAAGCCACTTTTGCACATTTTGTCCGGCCAAATGTCAATCCACCGGACAAATGTACATGCCAAGAGAGTTTGTCCGGCCAAACGGGTTTCTGACGGACAAGTTCTCGATTCAGACATTGATGCGCCACTTCGACAGGTTCAGTGACCGCAAGCGCATACTTTCCCTATGGTGGGTAACATCTTTCATGCACGATCTTATAGCCCGCACTTGTTCCCAATTGGCTAAACCCAGAAATAATCTTTGAATATTCCTGTCTCATACCAAACATCAACCTATCCTCACGTCACCACGAAACAACAAAAAAAGCGAGTCAGGTGCGATATAACCTAACTCGCTTTGCGGGCTCTTGGCGCCGCGGCATTCAGTCTTGTGACTATCCCTGGATCACACTTGCGATGCTGTTACGGGATGTCTGTCTATGATTTGCTTAATTTAGTAAAAATAACTTTAACTAAAACGATATAAATCATTGATTATTAATCAATACTCCTCCTCGTTAAAGAAGAAATCATCCTTGGTCGGGTAGTCGGGCCAGATGTCTTCGATGGATTCGTAGACTTCTCCGTCGTCCTCAAGTTCGGTTAGATTCTCGATGACCTCTTCGGGAGCGCCGGAGCGGTTGGCGTAGTCGATAAGTTCTTCCTTTGATGCTGGCCATGGAGCGTCGTCCAGGCTACTGGCAAGTTCAAGTGTCCAATACATATTCGTGAACAATTAAATCGTTAACAATCATTAAAATAAATCAACGAGTCACAAAAAGCGGCTCTATTTGCCCCAAAGATATGCAAAAAAACATAACAATAAGTAATTTTTGCCTAATTTTGTAGGCTTGGAAGTTTGGCCGCCTGTTTGAAAGCCTACGTTTCCACTGCAAGTTTCGGAACCAAGGGGTATGCGGTCGCCGAAAAAGATGGAAAAGCGCCAGACAAGCGGAAAACTCCGGGCTGTCAGTTTCAACAACCGTACCAAAAGGACGATAAAAGGAATATGTCATACAAGAAACAGGAAATATACGAGGAAAAGACGACCGCCGAGATCGCCGGCCATGTCAAGGAGATACTCCGGCTTTTAGGCGAAGACCCTGAGAGAGAGGGGCTTGTAAAGACTCCGGAGAGAGTGGCGAAGGCATTGCAGTTCCTCACGCAGGGATATTCACAGAACGGAACGGAGATCATCCAGTCCGCCATATTCGATGAAGAGTACCGCCAGATGGTGCTGGTGAAGGACATTGAGTTGTATTCCACCTGCGAGCACCACATGATGCCGTTCCTGGGTAAGTGCCACGTGGCGTATATTCCTAACGGCAAGATCACTGGACTCAGCAAGGTGGCGCGCGTCGTGGAGACATTCGCTCGAAGGCTTCAGGTGCAGGAGAGGCTGACGGTCCAGATCCGGGACAGCATCGACAACGCACTGCATCCGCTGGGCGTTGCCGTGGTGATCGAGGCCATGCACACCTGCATGTCGGTCAGAGGGGTGCAGAAGGCCAATGCCACGACCACAACTTCCGCATTCTCAGGGGCTTTCCTGACCTCGGCCAGAACAAGAAATGAGTTTCTGAACCTGATAAAATAGAGCAAAGTTGCCTTTTACAACACACGATTTGACTGAAGAATAATATATCTGATTTCAATATCAGGCAAAAAAAACAAATAACGAACTAAAAAACATAACGATATGTCAAACAAGATAATACTGACAGGCGACCGTCCAACCGGACGCCTCCACATCGGCCACTACGTCGGCTCCCTGAGGAACAGGGTGGCCATCCAGAATGCCGGCGACTACAAGAAGATGTTTGTCTTCATCGCTGACGCGCAGGCACTTACCGACAACTTCGACAACCCGGAGAAGGTCCGCCAGAACATCATCGAGGTGGCGCTTGACTACCTCTCAGTCGGTCTGGACCCTGCCAAAGTGACAATATTCATCCAAAGCATGATCCCTGAGCTCACCGAGCTGACATTCTACTACATGAACCTTGTCACAGTGGCTAGGCTCCAGCGCAACCCTACCGTCAAGGCTGAGATCCAGATGCGCGGGTTCAGTCAGGACGGCGAGGAGCAGGCGTTCGGAAGCGGAGTGCCGGTCGGATTCTTCTGCTACCCTATCTCCCAGGCCGCCGACATCACGGCTTTCAAGGCCACAGACGTACCTGTCGGCGAGGACCAGAAGCCTATGCTGGAGCAGGCCGTGGAGATTGTGCGCAGCTTCAACAGAATCTACGGCGAGACGCTCGTCGAGCCTAAGGCCGTCCTGCCTTCCAACTCCGCCTGTCTCAGACTCCCGGGAACCGACGGCAAGGCGAAGATGAGCAAGTCCCTCGGCAACTGCATCTACCTCGCCGAATCAGCGGAAGAGATGCACAAGAAGGTGATGTCGATGTACACGGACCCTCAGCACATCAATGTCAGCGACCCTGGCCACGTGGAAGGCAACACCGTCTTCACCTACCTCGACGCGTTCTGCCGCGATGAGCACTTCGGCCTCTATCTTCCTGAATATGCCAACCTCGATGAGCTGAAGGGCCACTACAGAAGAGGCGGCCTCGGCGACGTGAAAGTCAAGAGGTTCCTCGAGAAGATCCTCAACGAGGAGCTTGAGCCGATCCGCGCTCGCAGAAAGGAATACGAGAAAGACATCCCTGCCGTCTACGATATTCTTAAGAAAGGAAGCGAGGCAGCAGAAGAGGTCGCCGCCGCCACCCTATCAGATGTCAAGAAGGCGATGAAGATCGACTACTTCAACGACAAGGCGCTCATCGAGGAGCAGGCCAAAAGGTTCAACCAGTAGTTGCAGGAATATACCAACTCGTATGTTTGCCGAACCTCCGTGCGCAGAATGGCTGTTGCCACGCACGGGGTGACAATTGAAGAAGGCCCGTGCGCAGAATGGCCGATGCCACGCACGGGAAATGACGGCAGACCTATGTTCAGCGGATTGACAGCATTACTGACAGCCTACAGACAGAATGATTAGAAAAGCCACAGAGCAAGACATTCCGGCGGCGATGGAACTTTTCATCGCCGCAAAGTTCATAATGCGTTCAAGCGGAAATCTCACCCAATGGGAGGACGGTTATCCAAATGAGGAGATCGTGCGCTCCGACATCAGAAAAGGCGGTGCGCATATCGTCGAACGCAATTGCCAGACAGTCGGCTACTTCGCACTCCTCCCCTCACCCGAACCGACATATTCATCAATCCAAGGCAAGTGGCTGGATGACGAGGCACCGTACTATGTCATCCACCGCATCGCCAGTTCACCTGACAGCCACGGCGTGTTCAAAGAGATCATTGAATATTCCCTCTCAGTCTCAAGGAATCTCCGCATCGACACCCACAGGGACAACAGCATCATGCGCCACCTCATCGAGAAGGCCGGCTTCTCATACCGCGGAGTGATCAACCTCGCGGACGGCTCCGAAAGGCTCGCCTACCAACGGGTCTGATCCCGTCAGACGATTGACAGCAACTTTCAGGGCCGGCTTCAACGTTTCCTATAGGAGGAATAATCACCGTCAAAGACGGATTTGACAGCCCTGATGTAGGAGAAACCGTACTTGTGATCAGGAAGGAGATAGCCACTTTCCACCCATTCGTTCCAAGCGAAGATGGTTATGACCTTCGGCTGGGCAGGATGTGAATCGACATATTCCTTGCACTTCTGGAGATAGGTGGCAAAGGATTCGGGAGTGTTGTTGTAATGGATTACATCCTCGCGCCCCACTTTCGGGAAACGAGGTGTGTTGTCCCACCCTACCGCCACGTTCGGGAAGAACGGTACCGGAGAATCGCTCCACGTCTGCAAACGCTTCATCCCTGTTGCCCCCCAGTCAAGGTAATCCTCCCGGTGAGGGCCGCCCCAGTTGTAGGAAGTCACACTGTCAACGCCAAGATATTCAAGAAGTTTCTGAATCTCGGGAGTAGAAGGGCCTCCGTGGACGAATTGCAGGTGAAGGTCGGGGAAACCGGCATTTCGGACTTGCGATCGGAAATATTCAAGTCCCTCACGGGTCTTCTCCATACTTCCGCTGAAAGTGGCGATGAGGTTGTCGGCCTTGTAGATGGAAAAGACTGGACATCCGTTTATTTTCAAATAGTTTGGGCGAGTAAAGTATTGTCTTATCACCCTGTCGACTATGATTCTGAAATTCTTCTCGTCCGTCGCTCCTCTCCAAAGGATGGAATCATCGTCAGGGCTGCGATGGACGTTCCAGTAATTTCTTTTCACATCATGATTCGCCCACATCAGGTAAAAATTCATCTTAGTGTTGTTCGGAGCTTTGAGGAAGCCATCGTTGACACAACTTTCCAGGAAAGGTTCTCCTTCAAACCAGTACCAGTCGAATATGAAAGTGTTCACTCCGTGATCTGTGGCCAGATCGATCCATCTCTCCATCACTTTCGGATCGTTGTCCATCTCGTAGCCCCACAAAGGTTGCTTTGGCTGATAATGACCTGGAAAACGAGGCGTACCCTTCTTTATGACCTCCCACTCCCCTATTCCCTCAGGCCATAGGATTTCCTGTCCGCGTGGATCATTGTGGCACGACGGCCAGACGTATGCCGCCACATAATAGGAATCATCTAGAGTCTGGGCTTTGACAGAAAAAGCAAAGATGCCAAGAAAGATTACTAAGAATGATATCTTTTTCATTTTTGTATCTGGTTTAATGGCAAAGATAGCCATTTTTGCTGACACACCATACCGTAATCAACCTTAATGACTGCTTTAATAGACCTGTACGCCCATTAACGACTTACGTATTGTAAGCAATGAAGATTCACAAACAAATGCATAATTATACAAATCGATTTATTGGAGTAAAAAATCAGTCCTTTTAGCCAAAAAACCTCACTGAAATTGAATATAATCACAAAATAGTTCGTAACTTTGAATCACTTGTTAGTGAATTTTAATTACAAAATGAAAGCGCGCAGCACACCATTTATTGAGATCAGTTCGACAAGTTCGAAGAATGGTTGCAACCAAGTCGCCACAAAACGTTTCACAGATAATATTTATCACAATCAAAATAATTTCACAATGAGACGATTGCTTGTAATGATCGCAATCCCGCTGCTTGTCCTTTCGGCCTGCGGCGAGACAACGAAGGAGGAAATCGCTGATGTCCTCCTCATCTCTCAGGACAATGTGGCGTTCCCGATGGAGGGAGGCACGGCCACAATTTCAGTGGCATGTCCGTCACAGTGGCACTCCTTCGTGTCGTCGTATTCCTCCGAGTCAGGTTCAGCATGGATCACAACCACAGACAGCGACGGCAAAGTGACGATCACCGTCACTGCCAACGAGACAGGAGACTCAAGAAAAGCTTCGGTGACACTTGCGTCAGGAACCGACACAAAGGAAATCAAGGTCTCTCAGTCTTGGTCCGGTGCGATGCTGTCACTGAAAATCAATGGCCCGGAAAACATGGAACTTGACTCTGAAGGAGACAACTTCATGTTCTCCGTGGAGACAAATGACGAATGGAATGTCAAGTCCGACGCATCATGGCTGACGGTAAGCACGGAAGGGAAACTTGTCAAAGTGAACGCCGCCGCCAACGAGGGCGCGCATCGTGATGCCACCATCACGGTCACTGCATCAGCCACCGGCAACTCTCAGAGCAAGGAAATCAAGATTTCCCAGATCTCGCGCGATGAAAATCCTTACTTCCAGATGCTGGGAAGCTTCGGACTTTATGCGGAACGTTGGTACTTCGGTGGCAACGCCATCAATGTCCCCAGCATTGGCTCGTACTGCACGATTGAGCAAAAAGAGTACGGAAAGAGTTTCACTATCAAGGATTTGTTTGTTGAAGGTACTGAATATGAAGCCTCCTACGACAAAGACACAAAGAAGATGGTGCTTACGCTTGGCTCACTGTGTCTGACCAGAGCTTTCGAGCAATCAGACACATACTATTATTATCTGGTTCAGCCGAACATCACGGAGAGGAAATTCGAGACCGGAATCCTCTACGGAACTGTCGGGACCGCCACTGACGGGACGAGTGACAACTGCCAGGCTATTCTGTTGGAAGGCTTCGACGAGGCATACGGTTCTCTCGGACTCATCGTCAGGATAGGTGCAACCACGGATTTGGCCATGCTCAGCGATGTGTACTACGCTGACGGGAAAATGTACTTTGTAAGAGCCGAGAAGGGCGAATAATCAATTGTATATCATGAAGAAGATAATATATTCAATAGTGTTGGCCGCTTCTTTCTGCGCCTGCACCAAGGAGACAATCAACTATCAGAATCCAGTCCTGGGAGAGAACGAGACAGAGGAGAATGCCACATTGGCTGTGGCGTCCCGCAACACACTGTTCACATCTGAGGACGATGTCAATGCAAGCATAGCTTTCAAAAGCCTCGGCGGTAAGGTCATTCTTGACGTGAACACCAACACGGACTGGACCTACGAGATTTCAGGAGAATCCTTCATCAAAGGAGAAAAAGACGAGGAAGCGAACCAGCTCACTCTCTCCTGCGAGCAGAACAAAGTCGAAAAGACTCTTTCTGCCACAGTGACAATCAAGGCCGGAGACAAGACCGCCACCGTCACGGCCACACAGAACGCCTACGGAACAGTGGAGATCGTTGCTTCCGAGAACAATTTCCACCTCGCTGCCAAGGGAGAGCTCACGGCATCCTTTGAGGTTACATCTACCGATCCAGACTGGACATTCGAGACTTCAGGCTGCGAATGGATGCTCGTCACAAAGGACGGCAACTCCATCAACATCAGCGCTTACCCTAATGAGGAATATACCGACAGGGACGTGAAGTTCGTCCTCAAGGCCGGAGTCGGAGACAAGGCAGTCACGGAGACCATCGATGTGCTGCAGGACAGGGCGGCATTCGTGACATCATCAGTCTCGACAGTGCCTGTCACCCCGTTCTCCAGCGAGGCCAAGGAAGTGGAAATCAAAGCAAACTTTGATTGGGAATATTCCGTTTCAGGCAACGAAAGCGGCTGGCTTACAATCGAGAGAACTGAAAACGGTCTCAAATTCGTTCCGTCCATCAATTCCGGAGCCGAGACCAGAACAGCTAAAATCTTCATAAAAACCGGAGACGGCAAGGAAAACTCAGACTCTAAGGAAATAACAATCTCTCAGCCTGGAATAGACAAGGACGCTTTCATCGTCGGTCTTCACGTTCAAAAAGCCAAAGGTAAGATCGTCTCATCGATGCTGCCTGTCGAAGGCGTGACAAATGTCACGGTTGACTGGGGTGACGGCAGTGAGGCCAAACAATTCACAACAGACAATCCGATTCACGAATATGCGGACACAGGTTACTTCGTGGTTTCGGTGAAGGGACAGGCAAGCGGATTGAGCGTCGGTTCACTGACATATGACCAGAAAGACCAGATAGAACAGGTATATAACTGGGGACGGTTGGGACTCACATCAATGGAGTCGGCGTTCAGCGGATGCGGATTTCTTTCAAGCATTCCTTCGGACGACACGGGAGCCTTCTCAAAAGTAACGACCTTTGAATCCGCCTTCTACCAGTGCAGCACACTTAAAGTCATCCCCGAGGGGTTGCTTGCCAGCGCCGCAGAAACAGAAAGCGTGAACAACATGTTTTACTCTTGCAAGGCCATAGAGACTATCCCTCGCCAGTTATTCTTCAACTGCCCGAAACTATCAGACGCAGGATCTGCTTTCTTCTATTGTGAGTCGGTAGAACAAATTGACAAAGATCTCTTTTCAAAGAATCCGGAACTTACGGACTGCAGTTCCACATTCTCGGGCATGACCAAACTGACTTCCGTTGACAAGGACTTGTTCGCCAACAATCCGAAAATCACAGATTTGAGTGCGGTGTTCTCCTACGATGCGGCTTTAACCGCAATTCCCGCGGGAATATTCAGAAACCAGACTGAATGTGAGTCATTCAGGATGGCGTTCAACAGCACGGGTCTGACCGAGATACCTGCCGGGTTGTTTGCAAGCAACACCAAGTGCGAGAATTTCCAACAGACATTTTCGGGGACAAAAATCAAGACTGTCCCTGCGGACTTGTTCAAGGGATGCAAATCAGTTGACACTTTCATGTCCTGCTTCAGCGGCTGCTCAGAACTCCAAAGCATACCTGCGGATCTTTTCAAGAACTCCGGATCGCAAGGTGTCGTTTACGGAAAGAGAGGAAACGGCATGAGATATGTCTTTAATGGATGCTCTTCTCTCAAAGAGATTCCGGCTGGACTTCTGGACGGATTCACGAAAATCACCAACATCGAGAACATCTTCAACGGGTGCTCTTCTCTAGAGACGATTCCGTCAGGTCTGTTCAAGGACGCCGGAGCCGTGACAAATTTCAACAACGCTTTCGGAGGCTGCACCTCACTCAAATCGATACCTTCAGGTGTATTCAAAGGATTGGCGAAACTTTCTTCTTTCCAAGGTGTGTTCATGAACTGTACGAACATCGAGGAAATCGGGGACAATCTCCTTGAAGGATGCGACGCCTGCACCAAAATCTCTAACATGTTCAAGGGATGCACAAAACTCAGTAAGGTTTCTGAGAATGCTTTCGCCGGTGCGGCAAAGGTCACGGACATTTCAGGCTTGTTCAGCGGATGTACAAGTCTCAAGACCGTTCCTGAAGGTCTTTTCGCCCCTATGACCGGCCTTAAGACCACCAGTGAGGTATTCGCCACTTCCGGCATGGAATCCATACCGGCCGGATTGTTCGCAAAGAATACACTTGTCACCACTTTCCTGAAAGTGTTCAACGGATGCACGTCACTGACAAGTCTGCCGAGCAACCTGTTCGCCAGCAACCAAGCTGTGACAACATTTGAGAGTGCATTCAGTGAATGTACCTCACTGACAATACTTCCTGACGGTCTATTCGCGAACAACAGCAAGGTCACGACATATAAGGCCGCATTCAAGGGATGCACTTCTCTCGCATCTGTTGGAAAGATTTTCGGGGCAAGTACAGCCAAGATCAATTTTGAATCAGCGTTTGAGGGCTGCACTTCATTGAAGGCTCTTCCTGCAGGATTCTTCGACGGACTCACAGGAGCGGATTCATTCAAAAAGACGTTCTATGGATGCTCCGCCCTCGTCACGATCCCGGAGAAGCTTTTTGTCAAGAACACCAACGCGACAACAACTGAAAGTTGTTTCCAGAACTGCACCGCGCTTCAGTCCGTAACTGCTGGGCTGTTCGGTACAACCACCAAGACAAAGACCTTGATTTCAATGTTCGCTGGCTGCTCATCGTTGGCCACAATCGCACCGGACGCGTTCAGCGGTCTCAACACGGCCTCAGGAACCGTGACGAAAATCTTCCAGAACTGCACAGGTCTTAAGGAGGTTCCGTCCGGGCTGTTCAAGAACAATGCTAAGATCAACAACTACACCTATGCGTTCAACGGATGCACAAGCCTTGAAAAAGTCGGCTCGGAAGTCTTCAACTGCGCGGCCAACGCTTCCATCAACAACCTGTTCGCAGGATGCGCATCCTTGAAAGAGGTAGGAGAGAATCTTTTCATAAACCCCGAGAAAGTCAGGATTTTGACTTACATTTTCCAAGGATGTTCGGCTCTGGAGTCTGTTCCTGTCGGAACATTCGACAATTTCAAGGCCGCCACAAGCATCAACTCACTGTTCGACGGCTGTGTCTCTCTGAAAGGAGAGTCTCCTTACACTGTCGTGAATGGAGTGAAGTACCACCTCTACGACAGGACTGCGGAAAACGCGTCTGCTTCCGGATTCGCTGAGATAAAATTCATGAAAGCGGCATTCCAAGGATGCACGCAACTCTCTGACTATGCGCAGATTCCGGATCCGGCCAAGGCAAATTAATCTGAAATAAATTGACAAACGATATGAAACTCAGATATATCATAACATCTATTTTGGCGGCCGGCATTGCAGTAGCCGGCTGCACGGAAACCCAAAAGATTGATCCTGACGCCTATCAGGCTCCGCTTTTCCTCCAAACATCGGACTCAAAGATTGTCTTTGACAAGGAAGGCGGCAAGGCTGTCGTCACGATAGCATCCAACGCCGCGTCTTGGAGTGTCACCACACAGTCAGGAGACTGGTTCAACGTCAGCGTGGACTCTGACAGTTGTCTCGTTGTCGAGGCCCCTGTCAACAATGGCAGTTCTGTGAAAACCGATGAGATAAAGGTCGCCGCATCCAAAGGAGATGATTCCAAGGATGTTACACTCAAGATTTCGCAGAGGGCGGACGGCTCCATCGATCTGAGCGCTGACGGGACTGCCAACTGCTACATTGCCAAAACCAACGGATCATACAAGTTCCGCGCTGACATCAAAGGTAATGGTGGCAAGGACGGAAAGAGCAAGTACATAGAGACAGAGGGACTTGAGATAAAGGATGTCGCCTACGCCGAACTTCTTTGGGAGGCCAGGAACGACGGAGACCGTACGATGTCGTATGAGATAATAGACGGCACACCTTCCTACAACGGAGGCTACATTTCTTTCTCTACCGGAAGAAGCGAGGGAAACGCACTCATAGCGGTCAAGAACGCCAAGGGAAAAGTGCTTTGGAGCTGGCACATCTGGGTTACAAACAATGATCTCAATGTACACGACCACATCGGACCGGAAGGCAATGTCATCGCACAGATCATGGACCGCAATCTTGGAGCGCTAAACAACACACCGATGGACATAAACAACAGAGGAATGATCTACCAGATGGGCAGGAAGGATCCGTTCATTCCGTCACGTTCACCTTACGCTGATTACAGCGGCATCACCGACTACGAGAACGCTAAGGACTATTGCGCCAACAAGCCGGAATGGAACAAGCCAAACACAGAGGTTGGAGACGGCGCCGGAGAGTGGGAGATAGACTCAAAGTTCAAGGCAAAGGCCTCCTTCGCTGCGCCGGGCAACATCCCATACGCATCGGAACATCCTATGAGATTTCTTGTAGGTTACTTCTCGACAAGTTATTCTTGGTACATAGATTCCAGCGACGAGGACAGTGTCCAGCCTGGACTTTGGGGTGAGGAGAAAACCATTTTCGACCCTTGTCCTCCAGGCTACAAGGTACCGGGCAAGAATATGTGGGGCAAGGCGGTAGGCGACGAAAGCATCAAGACCGGTGGAAAACACGGCGATTACGACGAGACCGGAATCAGCAACGCATTCCTTTGGAACAGGGAAAATGAATGCGGACGTGTCTGGAGACAGACAGGTGATTTCTACCCGATGGCAGGAAACATCTATCCGTCATCGTATTCACCGGCCGGAACCACACCTTACAACTACGCAAGCGGTCAGACTTTCTACCTGACAAGTCAGGAAAAGACTTATGATCCCGAAAAGAAGAGCCAGAGTTGCGAGCACTATGTTGCTGCATTCAACGGCTATTGGGCTGCGTACGAGACGAGGTCACAGATATTTTCAGGCCAGGTAAGATGCGTGAAGGAATAAACTTTTAACAATCAATGATGAAAAACAGATTCTTGACAATCACTCCGCTGCTCGTGATGCTGGCGGGGTGCAACGGAATCGGTGGAAATGACAACAATGGGCCTGAGTCGGAAGACAGCGGGCCTATCGTTGTCTTTTCGCCGGAGGCGGCCATACAAGGCGAGATCATCGTGAAGATGAAGGCCGGGGCCTCGGACGAGACAACAACAAGGGCAGGAGGCGTGACCTCCGGCAACACCCAGATCGACAGGGTTCTGATGAATGTCGGTTCAGTCAGTTTCGAGCGCCTGTTCCCTGCGTGCGGACGATTCGAAGCACGAACAAAAAAGGAAGGACTGGACAGGTGGTTCATAGCGAAGTACGACGAGACCATCCCGGCGAAGGAAGTGGCGGAGATGCTCTCCGGATGCGACGGAGTGGAGGTTATTGAATATTCCATCCCGACTGCCGAGACGGCATATTCAAAGGCCACTGTGACGGAAGAGGCGGTGCCGGCCGCGACGAAGACATACTCATCAGCTAGGAATATTCCTTTCCCTTTCAATGAGAGCGTACGCTCGCAGAGGATGCAGTGGCACTACAACAATCCCGGGAACGTCTATTCCAACGCTACGGTAGTCGGAGCGGACGCTGATGTCTATGCCGCATGGCAGCTTAGCACCGGCAATCCTGATGTGATTGTCGCCGTTGTGGACCAGGGGGTGAAATACGACCACGAGGATCTCGCCGCCAACATGTGGGTAAACAAGGGAGAGATTCCGGACAACGGAATCGATGACGACGGCAACGGCTACATCGACGATGTGCACGGATTCAACTTCACCGACAACAATGGCAAACTGACTTTCTCGGCGGAGAACATGCACGGGACGCACGTCGCCGGAACAATAGCAGCCGTCAACAACAACGGAATAGGAGTCAACGGAATAGCCGGCGGATCAGGGAATGGCGACGGAGTCAGGATCATGTCCTGTGAGACTCTCGGAGCTTCAGAGTCTGGCAACTCCGGCGGCGGACTCGGAGCGCAGGTGCGCGCGATCAAGTATGCGGCCGACAACGGTGCGGTGATCTGCCAGAACAGTTGGGGCTACACTGCCGGAGCCCTTTCCAAAAATGACTGGACCAGAGGCAATTACTCAGCCCTCGCAGATGCCATCCACTACTTCATCAAATATGCGGGATTGGATGAGAACGGGGAGCAGGAAGGCCCTATGGCCGGCGGAATCGTGATATTCGCGGCTGGCAACGATGCTTCTGACGAGCTCTGCTACCCTGCCTCGGATGAGGCTGTGGTCAGTGTCGCGTCCACATCATGGCTCGGGACACCGTCATACTTCACCAACTATGGCAAATGGGTCAGCCTTTCCGCTCCGGGCGGTGACCTCTCCCTCAACTCTACCTACGGCGGAGTCTACAGCACAAGCGTTGCCGAGGACGGGGGCTCAGCCTACGAGGGAATCAACGGAACATCTATGGCTTGCCCACACGTCTCCGGAGCCTGCGCGCTCGCCGTCAGCTGGTACTACGGAGCGGACAAGA
The DNA here is from genome assembly GCA_934698975.1 of uncultured Bacteroidales bacterium. Taxonomy (GTDB): domain Bacteria; phylum Bacteroidota; class Bacteroidia; order Bacteroidales; family UBA932; genus Cryptobacteroides. The sequence goes on along the minus strand of CAKUVR010000011.1, from coordinate 41,879 downwards.
AGAAAGGACTTACCAACGAGATGCTGAAGGAGGCTCTGCTTTCCAGCGTCACCCCTGTCGATCCGTACTGCGAGGCGCCATATTTCGGAAATATGGGAGCCGGCTCACTTGACACATACCAGCTCCTGCTGGCTGTGAAGAAAGTCGCGATGATACCTGACATCACCGTCAGCCAAGGAGGCGAAGTCAGCGTCAATCTCTCCGAATATTTCTACAAGACTGACGTGCTGACATATTCAGTGGCGGCGCAGGGAATAGTGGAAGTAAGCCTAAAGGACAGCGTCCTGACGATCAAGGGTGTGTCCAAAGGCAAGACCGTAATCAGGATCACCGACGGCAACCAGTCCGTCAGAACCATAAACGTTACTGTGGAATGATGAAAACCTCAAGAAAGATAAAGTCAGCCTTAGCGATGGCTGCGTCGTCAGTCCTCTTGCTGCTGGCAGGATGCGGTTCTGACACAAAGGAAGCCACTTTGAGCGAGACATTGAAAACTCCTGAAGCCAAGGTCAGCGAAGTGACAGTCTCCAGTTTCCGCATCGATTGGGACAAAGTATACGGAGCGGAGAACTACACCTACTCCCTCGACGGAGCCGAAGCGGATTCGACCAAGGCCTTATTCGTGACATTCAACGGGTTGGAGGCCGCCAAGGAATATGTCGTCAAACTTCAGGCGGAACCTGCGAAAGGCGGTTCAAAGACATCCTCCGAGCCCGTCTATATTCACGTCCGCACCTCGGACATCAGCCAGCTTGAAAAGCCTGAGATCACAGTCGGCAGCGCCTACGCCTCAAAGACAATAATAAGCTGGAGCGTCATCCCTGGCGCCGGAAGTTATGAATATACCGTCGGCGACATCAGCGGAACGACGACAGAGAACCGCGTGACCCTATCGAATCTCGCAAAGGGCTCCGACTACATATTCACTGTCAAGGCCATCCCTGCGGGAAGCGGCAACACAGCGTCCGAATCCGCCCAGGCCAGTTTCACGACCTCATCCGAGGATGTGCCGGCCCTGCTGATCGTTCCAGAGAACGTTCTTGCGGACGCGGTCGTTTTCGATGTATATGCGACTCCTGACGCCACCTTCTACTACGATGTGGTCTCATCCTCAACCTTGATGCAGTTTGACGAGGCCACAGTCATAGAAAGATACAGATCCGCAATCATCGAATATGCCAAAAGCAAAGGTATAAGCCTCCAGCTTGCCATAGCTTCCGTCCTGAAGGTCGGAACAAACACCATCGGCGTGTCCAGCCTCGCCTCCGAGATGAGCTACGACATCATCGCATTCGGGATGGACTACAACGGCAACGTCACGACAGGACTGTACACAAAAAGGATCACGACCACTGCAACCGGCTGGTCCTCAGGCCCGAACTACGGCGGATCCAGTTGGTTCGACCAGAACTTCTACCTCACCAACGCCTATCTCGGAATGACAGGTTACGGATGGACCAACTCCGTGTGGACAACATGGAAAGGACGGGATGTACAAAGCATCCGCTACCGTCTTCTTCCGACAAGCACATTCAACAGTGTCTTCAGCGATCCATACGACAAGGAGGCCGTCAAGGCATTCCTGAGAGACACATCCTACAGTTACGCTGTCAGGTCAGACTATCTTGCGCTCGTGAACTCCTCTAACGGCTACAACTCTGTGACCCCTTGCAACTCCGGTGTCTCCTACACAATGTCCGCACTGGCGACATCCGTATCGGGAGAAGAGGAACTGACCGTCAACTCAATCACGACAAAGACCACAAGCGAGGCCTACACCTGGTTCTCGATCGCCGCTCTGGTCAACGAGAAATACGGCCCGACATCCAGCAAGATGGCCTGTGTTCTGAAAGGAGTCGGGATAGAGTCCGGCAGACTGGTCATCATCAAGACAGCGGCACTCGCCAATGTTCCAGAGTCCTCCTACCCTGCCATAATCGCAGACAAAGGCACAGAGTTGAAGGAATCATACCTTGAGTACATCAACGGAAACGGCCTTGCCCTTGTTGTCGACGTGGAGCCGCAGACATCCTACACAGTGATGGCGACTGTAGTGAACAAGGCCGGAGACAAACTCACGAAGCATGCGTCCGTGACCACAACGGCGGCCGAGACAAAGGCTGCAAGGACAAGGGCGACGGCGGTCTTCGAGAACCTTGCCGCAAACGCCGAGGCCTCCCCTGTCGGACTGAGGCTTGACGGTGTGGAGGCTATCCCGGTCTTTGGGACACCGACCTCTACTGAAGACCTTTGGACAATAATCCACAACATGAACATATTCGGAACAAATTATGAAAAATAGCATAAAGAGAGCAATAGCCGCCACTCTTCTGGCCTTTCTCTGCGTCCTGGCCGCCACGGCCCAGAACATAAATGTGAAAGGAAAGGTCACTGACAGCGGCAACATTCCGCTTGTCGGAGTCGGGGTCTTCATCGAGGGCACAACGACCGGAACAGTCACGAGCGCTGACGGAACCTGGTCGCTCTCCGGGATTCCGTCCGACGCCATCCTGACATTCTCCAGCATCGGTTATGTCACCCAAGAAATCCATGTCGCGGGCAAGTCCGTGATTGATGTGGTTCTTCAGGAAGACATTATCGATGACGAGCTCGGAGAAGTTATGGTGGTAGCATACGGAACCGCCAAGAAAAGCAGCTTCACCGGCTCCGCCTCAGTAGTGAAGGGCGATGAGCTTCAGAAAAGGGTTACAGGCAACATCACCAAATCAATTGAGGGAACTGTGGCCGGACTCCAGGTCACATCCGGAGGCGGCCAGCCTGGTGAGGGTGCGTCGATAATGATCCGAGGAATCGGATCCATCAACGCGGTCTCGACCCCTCTGTACGTTGTCGACGGAATCCCCTACGACGGATCGCTCAGCGCCATCAACCCTGCTGACATCGAGTCCCTGACCGTCCTCAAGGATGCGTCGGCCGGAGCGTTGTACGGAGCCAGAGGAGCCAATGGAGTCATCGTCATCACCACCAAGAAAGGCAGCGGAGAGCGCTCGGTTGTCAGCTACAAGGGCAGCGCCGGCATCGCATCACGTTCCTTGAAGCGTTATGATCTCGTGGGCATGGACGATTTCGTCGAGTTGACCTACGAATCCCTCAGGAACAGCGCCCAGTACAGCACAGGATCTGATTTCGAGGGTGCGAGCGCATACGCTGCCGCCAATCTCGGCCTGACGATCGGTGGCCTCAAGAATCCTGAATATTACAACCCGTACAAGAACTACACCTGGTCAACGGTGATCGACCCTGCCACCGGCAAGATCAAGGACGACGCGGTTGCGGCGTGGAACGAGAACTGGATGGACGAGATCAGCGACAACTCCGCCCTGCGCACAGAACACATCTTCTCCGTGAACGGTGCGACCGAAAAGGTCAACTATCTCATCTCGATGGGCTATTACAAGGAGAACGGAATCCTCCAGAACACGGACTTCAACCGCTACACCGGAAGAGTCAACGTTGACTCCCAGGCAAACTCATGGATGAAGGTCGGAATGAGCGCGAACTACTCGCACACAAAGGCTGACTATCAGAACTTCTCCGGCTCCACAACCTCCAACGTCTGGTACACCGCACAGTTCATGGCTCCCGTCTACCCTGTCTACCTGAAGGACATGGCCGGAAACAACATCCTCGACGAGGCCGGAAACCTTCAGTATGAATATGGCGACGAGGACGACAACGGCTACGCCAACCGTCCTACCGCCCAAGGATTCAACTCAAGGGCAGAGCTCTACAACAACAAGGCCTACTACTACCGCAACACATTGTCGGCCAGGTCTTATCTCACATTCGGCACCACGAGGAAGGACGCTCTCCTTTACGGCCTGAGGCTGACCGCCAATCTGGGAACGGACTTCAATGATTACCAGCGTACCATCACCAACGACAAGTATCACGGCAACGCCGCGGATCAGGGAGGCCGCCTGAGCAAGACCAACACAAGGACCCTCAGCTACACCTTCAACCAGATCATCAACTACGACCGCACGTTCTCCGACCACGACATCAAGGTTCTTCTCGGTCATGAATATTACCGCTATCGGTTCAACTACGCTATGGGCGAGAAGACCGGGATCATGGACGGAATCGACGAGCTCGATCCTGCCGTTACGACTTCAGGGAACTCCAGCTACTCGAACAACTATGGAATAGAATCCTGGTTCACAAGGCTGAACTACGGATTCAGAAACCGTTACTATTTCGATGCCAGCTGGCGTACCGACGGCTCCTCCAGATTCTACAGGACCGACCGTTGGGGCAACTTCTGGTCTGTCGGAGCGTCTTGGAGGATGTCGCAGGAAAAGTTCATGGAACAGTTCTCCTCGTGGCTGAGCAACCTGACGGTCAAAGTCTCCTACGGAGTGCAGGGCAACGACAACCTCGGAACCTACTACGCATGGCAAGGCCTGTACGACTACACCTGGGCCAACGGAAGCGAGGCCGGAGCCTTCGCATCCAAACTTGAGAACAAGGCGATCACATGGGAGAAGAACGGCAACCTCAACGCCGGCATCGAAGCCTCTCTATTCGGCGGGAAGGTTACTTTCACCGCTGAATATTACAACCGCCACACCCGCGACATGCTCCTTGAGAGCCCGCTTGCGATCTCGACCGGATTCACTGGCTACGACGCCAATGTGGGGTCGATGAGAAACCAAGGTTTCGAGTTCTCAGGAAGAGTCAACATCCTTGACCGGCCGAACTTCAGATGGGACGCCAACGCCATGGCCTCGCTGAACCGCAACAAGGTCACAAGCCTCACCTCATCTCAGGACTTCATCAGCGCCGGAGCCTCCGTCATCGAGGTAGGCAGGCCTATCTACACGTTCTACCTTTCAAAGACAGCAGGAGTCGATCCGGCCACAGGAAAACGTCTCTACTACGCCTATTGGAAGAGAGGCGTGGACGAGACCGGAGCGGTCAGCAATGTCAGGTGTGATGAATATGTGACCGACAACGTCTCACTCGCCTCTCTGAGCAAGTACTATATGGGAAGTCGTGAGCCTGCCGTGTCGGGAAGCCTCGGCTCGAGCTTTGTGATATTCAAGAACATCGACCTGTCCTTCCTGACAACCTGGTCCATCGGAGGCAAGGTCTATGACGGATTGTACTCCGGCACCATGAACGTGCAGTACGCCGGCAACAACTGGCACAGGAATATCCTGCGCAGGTGGCAGAAACCAGGTGACGTGACGGACGTGCCGATGGTGGAGATCGGAGGATCATCCCCTGCGAACGACTCCGCCCTCATCAACGCTTCGTATTTCGCCATCAAGAACATCACGCTTGGCTACACTTTCCCGAAGAACTGGCTCTCTAAGGTGGACATCAGTGCCCTGAGGCTCTTCGTCACGGCTGACAACATCGCCATGTTCAACCATCTTGACGGTATGGACCCACAGTACAACTTCACGGGAAGCGTGTCGTATTCCTACACCCCGTCCAGAGCCATTGTGGCGGGTATCGACATTCAATTCTAGGAGGATATTCAATGAGAAAGAAACTATACTTTATCGTGTCTCTCGCCATCGCGGCCGCTTCCTGCGACAGCGATATGCTTGAGTTCAACCCGACAGACTCGGGCTCCGGAGAGGAGTTGATGAAGGAGGCTTCCACTGCCATCACCTCAATCAACGGAATCTACCGTTCGATGTGGACGGCCGGATGGTCTACCTCGGGCAACACCCACCAATGCTTCGGCGTCGCCGCCTACAACCTCGCCCAGGATGTAATGGGAGATGACCTCATCATGCAGTCTCAGGGCAACGGATGGTTCTGGTACGACCATGTCTACAACGTCAAGAACCAGTATATGTCATCAGCTTTCAGATCATACGACGTCTGGTACGCCAACTACAAGTGGATTGCCAACGCCAACAACGTGATCGCGGCGAAGGAGACGATGGGAGGCAGCGCCGCAGACGTGTCCTACGTTGTGGGACAGGCGTACGCCATCAGGGCACTCTCCTACCTCAGCCTTGCGACATGGTTCGCCAGAGCGCCTTACAATCCGATGACAGACAAGTACCGCTGGAGCGATCCAGGTGTGCCTGTCTACACCGATCCGACATCCATCAGCACAGAAGGCAAACCAAGGGAAAACCTTGAGGTTGTCTACAAGCAGATTGACTCTGACATCGACTCGGCCATCGTTCGGCTCGCAAAAGGTGAGGCATCGACCCTCAACAAAGGCAACAAGTCACACATCAATGAATATGTCGCCTTGGGCATCAAGTCGCGCGTCTGCCTTGCCGAAGGTGACTGGGAGGGAGCCTGCAAGGCCGCGTCCCTGGTCATCGACGGAGGAGCTTACGAGATCGGAGGTGAGAACGAACTCATGGGAGGCATGAATTCAATCAGCGCCGGCAACGTGATGTGGGGAGCCGGAATCGAGACCTCCGAGCAGTCAGGAGCCTACGCCGGATTCTTCACCCACATGGACAACGTTGACGGAGCCTATGCGAAGTCCGCCCCGAAGCTGATCAACAAGCAACTCTACAACCACATCGGTTCAGGCGACATCCGCCTCAGGTGGTGGGATCCGACAGACAAAGAGTCTCCTTACATCTCGAAAAAGTTCGCGTTCTCCAATGTCCAGTCATGGCTCGGAGACTACATCTACATGAGGGTCGAGGAAATGTACTTCACCGCCGCCGAGGCGGCTCTCAGGCTTGGTGACCAGAACAAGGCACGCGACCTGATGAACAAGGTGATGGCCAAGAGGAACCCTAAATACAACGCCTACAACTACTCTGGCACTCACCTTGGTGCGACCACGACCACTTGGACGGGATCCCTCCTTGAGAACATCCTGATACAGAGACGTGTAGAGTTGTGGGGCGAGTACGGCCGCATCTTCGACGTGCGCCGCACCGGACAGGGCATCGACCGCCGCACTGAGGACGGCTTCGCCGAGGAGTGCATCTCGGCAATGAAGAGGAACGGCATCGACCTCACCAAGGCAGACACCTATGATTGGGTGCTGACAATCCCCAAGGACGAGCTCGACGCCAACCCTAACATCAACGAAGAAGACCAGAATCCTTGATAGCATTTAGAAACGATGAAATATTCAAGAACAATATCATGCCTGACTGCATCACTGCTCTTTCTTGCGGCAGGCTGCGACAAGGAACAGAACGGGACCATCTACAAGCCAAGTTCCGAGGACGCCAAGGAAATACACTTCATACAGTCATCCCTGAGCAAGGAATTCCCTCAAGGGACAGAGACCGGCACAATCGAGATCGAGATCGCTCGTCCCGGCGACAAGGGAGAACTGTCAGTCGGCCTGCGTAAGAAAGGCGAGAACGAGTCCTCGTTCACTGTTCCCGAGACAGTCACGATTCCGGACGGAAGCCATTCCGTCAAAGTACCTGTGGAAGTGAATCTCGGAAGACTGCTTGCCGGTTCTTCACTGAACACCACGATCCTCATATCCGACCGCCAGGAGGAAACCGGGAACGGGGCGTACGTCACCCAATACTCTGACAAGATCGCCCTTAGCGTCTCCTACGCCCTTGAGTGGGAGACATATTACAGAACCGACGAGAGCGGAGCCAAGGTTCCGCAGACCGCCACCTACCACTACAACGCCTTCTACACCGGACGCGACTCCGGCCTGAAGGTAGAAAAAGCAGTAGGAGCCAACATATTCAAAGTCAATGATTGGGCCAGCGGAGTGTCCTTCAAGTTCATCCTCAACGATGACAACTCCTGCACAGTGCCCGCCCAGTCGATCGGCTATTTCAATTCCAATTACGAAGAATATGTCAAAGTCGCCGACATGGCTGAATACACCGGCAGCAAGGCCGCATACAGTTCATACCCATGCACCTACGACGGCAAGGGCACATTCTCGTTCTACCTGATCTACTACGTCTCCGCCGGATATTTCGCCCAAGGCAACGAAACCCTCACGTTTGACGGCAACGAGGACAAGACCCCGGCCGTGGAGATTTCATTCGACGGCATCGAGACCACGGAGACCGGCTTCAAGGCACCAAGAATCTCTTTCTACAAGAATGAATATGCCAAGTTCTACAAGGCTACCGTCGTCAGCGGCGACATCACTGGAGACTCGGCGCGTCAGGAAGAGGTCAAGAAGATGCTCTCAGAGGACAAGGCTCCGGGAAGAGCTCCGGTACTGACACTGTACGACGACAGTTCAGAACTTTGGAACGTGGGCGCCGGTAACTGCACTGCGGTGGCTCTCGCCTACGATTCCACATCGACCGCCACTGTACTCTATATGCAGAGGTTCACTTGCGACCCGGACGGCCGGTTCACGCCTAAAGTCAACAAGTTCGAGTGGAGAAGGGACGAGTCCAACACTCTTTACTCCCCTTACACGACTTTGTTCTGGGATATGCAGGCGGACAACGCCGTGTCCCTCAAGTACCTCTGCATGAGGACAGACTACCTGGACTACATGGAGAGAAATCTCGGACAAAGCGCAGCCGAGATCGCATGGGAGAGGGGCAATGCGGTCAACGAAGAGTTCATTCAGAAGCTAGGCTCCGATGAAGGATTCGCCACAGTCTTCAACACCCTCAAGCAAGGCACTACCTACACCCTGTGCGTCTGCATAGTCAATGAATATGGCGACACATCCTTCGTCAAGAAGACAGCCTCCACCAAAGGTTACACAGCCGCTGACTTTGACACGGCCAAGACCGTGGACGATTTCATCGGGGCGTTCAAGGCCACGGCCACGGTTGACGGTGCATCCTCGTCCTCAGAGGAGTCGTTCCGGGTGGACATCTACAGCCTTGGCGGCAATGATGTCACGATCAGCGGTCTGTCCAACACAAGCGACTTCACCCCTGATGTCAAGGCGTACTTCGATCCTGACAGTCATTCAATCATCATAGAACCACAGCAACTGGGACGCTACAAGGGCAACTACGTCACCCTCGGTTTGTCTGACGGTCTGTCAATCTACTGGGGAGGCAACAGCATCGCCCTCGGCTTCATTGACGGGGTGATGCACATGACCCCGAGTCCGTACTCCAGCGCAGCCGTCAACAGTTATCAGTTCCTTCTGTTCGGATCCGAAAAACCGACAAGTTCATCCTATTTGAGGCAGAGCGTAGGATCAAAAACCTACAACTCTCTCACCTTGGAGCCATTCGGGATTTCGACCAAGGCTTCGGTTTCCCTTTCTTCGGACACCTTCCAGGGAGAAAGGGCCGTCCTTATGCGGTAACCTTCACCATTGAACATGAAAGGCCGGATTCACAAATGTGAATCCGGTCTTTTCTCTTTTCGTGATATTCATTAATCAAATACATTTCACTAAATTTGTAATACATTGAAAAATCAGGATTCATGACATCATTGACAGCAAGAATATTCAGGCTCACTGCGGTTGCCGTCACTCTTGCAGCCGGCTCCGACTGCATCGCCTCGGCTCAAATCTACCCACAGGAAGAACTTCATTTCAAGGCTCCTGCCGTCCCTCGACAAATCATGTTCGCCGGAGACACCATACGCTTCGACAGAAGCGACCTCTACGAAAGGATGGACCGGGAACTCATCTCGTTCACTTATATGCACTCCAACTCGATTCTGATGCTGAAAAAGTCTGACCGCTATTTCAGGCAGATCGAGCCCATTCTCAAACAGAACGGCATTCCCGATGACCTGAAATACCTCATGGCGATCGAGAGCAATCTCAACCCAAAGGCATATTCATCGGCGGGAGCGGCAGGTCTCTGGCAATTCACAAAGACCACAGGCAAGGAATATGGTCTCATCATAAATGATGAGGTGGACGAGCGTTACAACATTGAGAAAGAGACGGTGGCAGCTTGCAAGTACTTGCGCAAGGCCTACGTGAAGTACGGGGACTGGATGACGGTGGCGGCAAGCTACAATGCCGGGCAGGGTGGAATATCGCGCCGTCTTTCGGACCAGAGGCAGAAGTCGGCCTTGGATCTTTGGTTGGTCGAGGAAACGTCACGTTACATATTCAGGGTGCTGTCAGCCAAGATGTTCTTCGAGAACCCTTCTGCTTTCGGCTACAGAATCGAGGATTTTGAGAAATACCCCTGCTATTCTCCGAAAGAAGTGGTCACGGTCAGCGGAGCGATTGCCAGTCTGGTGGATTTCGCCGAGGAGCATGGAGTATCCTACTTTCAACTGAAAGAGGCCAATCTTTGGCTAAGAGACAACAAATTGCTGAACAAGGCCGGGAACACCTACAAAATCATCATCCCGAGCGGGAAATAGTGCCCTCATAGGCAAAAGGAGTATCACAGCCAATTCAAATCCAAGAGATTCGCGAAATCATCTATGATGTAGTCTGCGCCGGAGTCTTGCAGTTCCTCACGGGAAGCGTTGCCGTATGTGACGCCACAGGTCTTGGATCCGGCTCTGCCACCCATAAGGATGTCGAAAGGCATATCACCGACAACCAATGCGTTTGACGCGCTGAATCCCAACTTTCTCAATGTCAGAAGAACAGGTTCCGGATCCGGCTTTGCCTTTGTCACGTCATCGGCGCCCAGAATTAGAGAAATCACCTTGTCAAAACCAAAAGCCTTGACAAAATCCAGAAGCGAATGATTGGAGCGCGACGAAGCGATCGAAAGCGTGAGTCCCCTCTTGCTAAGTTCCTTCAGAGTCTCAGCAACATGAGGGAAAACCTTCGGTGCGAACTGTTTCTTATTCTCCTCGAATATGTCCCTGTAGGTCTGGGCGCACCCTGAAGCCTGAGCATCAGTCAGTGACGGGAACAAAGTCTTGAAGCTTTCGTTCAGGGGAAGGCCAATTGTAGCCGCACAGGCATATTCGTCCGCTACCGGCAGACATAGCTTATCCATCGTCATCTGAAGAGTTTTGACGATTGTTTGTCTGGTATCGCATAAGGTACCGTCAAAGTCCAGAATTATAAGTCCGTTGTCCATAATGCGGCAAAATTAACTCAATTTGTCGGGATTTCAAGCCCTAGGCACAGAAATGGCAACAGAACCATCGCCACACCAAAAAAACGGTGAGGAGACAATTATTATACCAAAATTAAATTTTCATGAATATGAACAATAAGGCTTTAGGCTTGCTATGTGCCGCCTTCACATTATTTACGTTCAACGTACAAGGCATGACGGCGAGGTCGCACATCGCACCGGCCGCCAAAGTTCGCTTGGTCTCTGATACCAATCCAGCAATGACTGATGACTCGAATGCGGCGGGTGACAACATCATCGGCAACTATCTTGTCGAACATAAAGGAGAAAAAAGCAAGGTAAAGGTCTTCAAGAATGCCGACGGTTCCTACACCGCTCAAGTCTTCTGGGTTCAGAACAGGACGGAAAAAGATGGATCTGTGCGCAAGGACACCAAGAACCCGGACAAGTCATTGAGGAATGTGGACTGCGACAAAATCTTGATATTCAAAGGACTGAAGTACGACGCTTCGGCGAAAGCCTGGGGTGGAGCCAGCATCTATGACCCTGTCCGTGGCATAAACGCATCCCTCAAAGCGTGGTTTTCAGACTCCAAGACCCTCTCGCTCAAAGGCTCAAAGATGGGCTTCTCGGAAACCGTGACATGGACAAGACTGTAACTTTTCTATGGATAATAATGCTACAATATTCGCCGAGCGAGTGACAGCGGAACTGGACGCTCTTCATTCAGAAGAGAAACGGCAGGTGCTTCCCCGGTTCTTCAAGTGCGGTCCCGGAGAATACGGCGAAGGTGACCGTTTTCTTGGCGTGGTCGTGCCTGATGTGAGGGAGGTAGCGAAAAAGAACACTTTCGCTTCCCTGTCAGAAATCGAGAAACTTCTTGAATCCCAGTGGCATGAGGCACGGCTTTGCGCTCTTTTGATTCTCGTGCTCCAATGCCGGAAATCAGTTCCTAAGGAAACCGTGGACTTCTATCTGGCACACACCGCCGGAATCAACAACTGGGACTTGGTGGATCTGACAGCCCCTTCTATCATTGGAGGGTATCTTTCCAAGCATCCGGAAGAGCGGGGACTGTTATATTCCTTGGCTGACAGCCGCTCATTATGGGAGCAAAGAATCGCCATCGTCTCCACACTGAATCTCATCCGAAACGGCGAGTTCGATGACACTTACGCGTTGGCGGTCAGGTTGATGGGCCATAAGCATGACTTGATGCACAAGGCTGTGGGATGGATGCTGCGCGAGGCCGGAAAGCGCGACCGGCGCCGCCTGGAACTCTTCCTGAATGAATATGCCACCTCGATGCCTCGCACCATGCTCCGTTACTCCATCGAGAAATTCCCCGAGCCACTCCGCCGTCACTATCTCACCATGAAATGACCTTCAGGCTTTGGCCACTCATATCTTTGAATTCGGCCTGGCTAGGTTAACCGAAAATCAGATCCAACAAAAAAGCGGCCTGGATGAAATCCTTGACCGCTTGACGATATGTTATTCAGACAGGATTTGACTTGTCTGGATAAAGCAATGCTATGCTCTAGAAGAGGTAGGCAACGCCTACGCTGAGCTGACCTCTATGACGGGTTACATCGCTGTCTCCTGAATAGCGGTTCACGAGACCGTAGTCATAGCCGATGTTGAAACGTACCATATCGAAGAAGTCAACAGCGACTCCACCACCGAGCATGATGTCAAAACGACGGTAGTTGTAGTCATCGTCATAGTTGTTGATCTTGGTATCCTTAGAGAAACCAGCCACTGTACCCTTTACTTTGGTGTTGGACGCAAGTCCATAGGCCAAAGTCGGTCCGGCATAAATTCTTCCAACTATGCCATCTGTGAGATTAAGTCCAGCATTGAACATAACAGGGACAGAAAGATAGTGTTCGGTCACATCCACCTTTGTGTCAACCAATCCGAAATAGTTGTTAGCATCGCTCTTGGTAAGAAGAGAATAATATACTCCCGGAGCCACATTCAAAGCGCCTGAAAGATTAATGTTGTAGGACCCTCCCACATAGAAACCACTCAGATTGGTGGAATTGGTCGTGCTTCCCGACTTTGTCTTGTCGGTTGAGTTAAGGTAACCGACACCGATTGCCGGCTGTGCCATAGCCACAGTTCCCATGAGCATCATGGATGCCGCAAGGATGATTGAAAATGCTTTCTTCATAATAATAGAATATTAAATTGTTCAAATTCATGGAGAACCGGAACGTTTCTATCCGCCGTTCTCAGGGAAGGGCAATCCGGATTTCCAAAACAGAAGCAAATATATCAAAAATTAATCCATTATTCCAAAATATCACGAATATGCAACCGTATGGTCAATTATTTCAACCAAACGACAACGTATAAGGCGGCATATCTGTCAAACTGCCACTGAAGGTCCAATCATTATCAGGGAAGGTCACGACTGAACACCCATCGGCTGCATTATGCAACGGCACAGACCAGACAGAATCATCGGACGGCGAAGAAATCGGCGAAAAACTTGGCGTAGGCGTGCCATGAATTGCGGGAGATGAAATCGCGAAGCACTTCCGGATTCAGCGAACGGTCGGACTTGAGAATCTCTATCATCTCCGCTTCGGAACCATAGACCAGACAGACATTCTCACGGGCAAGGTCAGCGAAAGCACCGATGGCAGGACCGACAGGATTGCCGCCCATAGTCAGAGTGTCCATCAGAACGCCTGAACTGGAGACGCTGCCCGGAAGATACGGGAACAAAACGAAACGGCTGGATTTGACAAGATTCGCAAGCTCGTCAAAATCAGCGGATCTGTTCTCAAAAACAATTTCAGAACGAAGGGTTTCTGAGCCACCGGCATAGGATCCGAGAAACTCTTCGGAATCGCACTCGGCGACAGCCTTTTCGATGTCCGAGGCAAGAGACACATCCTTGCAGCTGCCGACAATCCTGACCTTCAGACCGGCGCAACGCACGGCCGGACTGGAGACAAACTCCAGCACCCCCTTGTACGGAAGAATATTCCCCCAGATGAGAATCTCATCCGATCTTGCGGGTCCGAACGGCGAATCCGCACCGGAAACCGAAGACGCCCAAAAGTCCGGAGACGGCTCCACGACAGGATGGCAAATGTAGCGAACCTTGTCCGGTGAACAGCCATATTCAGAAAGCAAGCCTCGCGCAAAAGAGGCGGTCTCGCACGAATGCGAAATGACCAGACACGCCTGAATGAGCTGAGCCTTCGTGAGCGACCGCGACATCCAGTTCTCCCCTTTGTGCGGGCGAGGGTTATGGAATATGAAGACTATCTCCTTGCGCCGGAGCCTCATTATCAGAAGACTGAGCCGCACCATAAGGTACTGCGCAAAGGCCAGTTTGTGGAAAGCTATCGTCTCCACAAAACTGAGCAGGAATATGTCAGCCTGAAAAGAGTGCTTTAGCAATGCCCATCCCTGAGTCAGGTAAGGCTCATTCGAAGCGTCCAGCACCTCGAAATATTCCGCCAGGTTCTCCTTCAGCATGACAAAATAGCGGTTCGGATAGCCGCTCTTGCGGTTGGCCGACGGCGAGACGTAAATCTTTTTTCTCATCCTTTACCTCTTCAGCAATTTTTTCAATGAATATGTCAGATCACCTACCATAAACTGCCACGCCGGTGTCCCGATGTAGGTCTTGTAATAATACTTCTCGCTCCGGTACTTGAGCTCGCGGATCCGTACCTTGTCGTAATATTTCCGTGTCGTCGCCCCGTGCTCATGAACCACGGAGACCTCCGGGTAATAATAGACCCTCTTCCCTATCCTCTTGAGCCTCTCGGAAAGAATCATTTCCTCAGCAAAGAGAAAAGTGTTCGGATCCATCTTTCCGCAGGCGAAGTAATCATCGGCTTTGACCATGAAGAACGACCCGGAAATCCTGTAATGGAATCCTTCCTGAGCAGTCTGCGAATATTCCTCCCAAAACGGCCTTCCGGACTTGGAAGAGAACAGGCTCCTCCAGTAAAGGGCCACATGCCTGTCCCAGAAACTGATGAAAGGCTCAGGACTCTGGAGGCGTCCGTCCAGACCTACGACCTTAGGTCCGAGAGCACCGGCCTCGTCCAAAGACATCAGTTTGACCGCCATCCTGTCCACAGCATCAAGATCCACCAGCCGTATGTCATTGTTGGCGAACAGCAGCACGTCGGGAGAGAACTGGTTCCTGGCCACCTCGGCGCCCAGATTGTTTCCCTTGGCAAAGCCAAGATTCTCATCGGAAGGCACAACGAACACGTACTGGTCAGATCCCTTGAAAGCCTCAAGCAGACGGTCACGGCTCAATTCCGTGCTCCCGTTGTCCACAATCACCACGGCATAGTCCGACCTGATCTTCGCAAGCTCCGTCCTCACGAACTCGATCGTCTTCTCCTCACTGTGGTAGTTTATCACTATAACGCCTATCATCATGTCAAATTATTGTAAACACGCATTATCTCACGGCCATATTCCTCCTCCGAATAACGGGAGACAGCATCTTTCTGAGCCTCGCGTACAACGTCAAGAGGCAGAGCCGACGCAAGCATATTCATAAGTCCCGAGCATTCCTCGACGGTGTCGAAGAAAAAGCCGTTCCGCCTGTCGGAGATTATCTCCAGAGTGCCTCCAGACCTTCTGGCGATCACCGGGCAGCCATAGAACATCGCCTCGATGGTCACTCGTCCGAGGCCTTCGAACTCAGAACACATCAGATACGCCGTGGCCTTGGACATCAGCGGTTTGATGTCCGGCACATAGCCAAGAAACCTCACTCTGTCAGTGACACCTGACTCCTTGGCGGCAAGCATCAGTTCTGCCTCTCTTTCCGCACGGCAGTTTCCGGTAAAGAGCAACGAATATCCTTTTTCTGCCAGACCGGACTTTCCGAAGGCCCGAATCGCCGTCTCAGGACGTTTCACCGCTCCCATTTCTCCGGCGCAGAACAGAAAATACTTTTCCTTCGCCGTGTCAAGGACAACATCTTCTTTCGATCTGACAGCATCGGGAAAGCAAAATGCGTACGGTCTATCCACGAGGCCAAGATGTTCCCGTAAACCATTGGAAATCAAAATGACTGCATCAGAGCGACGGATCTCCCTGTTCCACCTTCGGAATCCCAGGAAAGGCCGGGCGTTCAAACCAAGGTCAAAATATTCACGAATATGCCAGACATGCTTCGCGCCCAGTTTTTCCGCCAGGACCAGCCCGATGTCGATGACACCCGAATTGCTGTGGACGATGTCCACGTTCCTGCCGGAAAGAGCCTTACACACATCCTTGACACACCTGTGGTTGATGAGGGTGTTTGTCACAAGATGAGGAAAGAACCGCACGGTCCTTGTCACCACTCCCCCTTTGTAGGTCAACCGCCTGAACGGATGCACAATGCACTCGTAGCCTCGCGAACGGAAAAAGTCTGCAACAGGCCCTTCTGACCTCAACAGGATGATCGGAGTGACATATTCCTTGACGGACATGATGAGGTTGTCAAGCGACCTCGATGATCCCCCGATGACATTGTCTTCATGGTTCACGTACAGAACCGTTGTCTTTCCGGTTTTTGTCATGACATCGATTCGTTAAGAAAATCTACCGCTTCCTGCCTTATCTCACCCAAGACTTTATCTATCAAGTCATTGTCCAAAGGCAAGTCGATGGTATCCAGAGCGGTTCCGTCCGAAATCCGATTCTCCAGCCCAACCCTGCGGAGCAAGGACTCCACACGAAGGTTCCGCTTTCCGGGTTCGACAACCGACAGGAACTTTTTTCTGAATATCAAAGAGAAGGCTGTTCCGTGGAATGATGAGGTAACCACATGAGACGCACCGGCGAAGTATGAGACAAACTCTTCAGGACCAGCCCACTGCACCATATTCTTGTATGGTCGGTACGATGCGTTTTTAGAAAGGATCACGAGCCGGAGTCCTTTTTCTTCAGCGATCGAGCGAGCGGCGTTCATCACCAAGTCATCGCACAGCATAGGGTAAGCCAAGACATATCCCCCATCCAGAACCTGACCGGACAAAGACTCCCATTCCCGTCTGCCAAGCATCAAGGTTGGATCCTGGACACATTTTACCGGAACTGGAGCGACCGATGATATCAATTCCATCAATGATTCCTCCCTGACGCTTATGGCATGGAATCCGGACAGACATTTGGCCACATATTCCATGTCGGAGAAAGACAGGACATTGGCGCTGGCCGCCCAAGCCACCTTCCTTGCCTTGGTCTGGAAATTCCCCCAGTAAACCCTGTCAAAGCCGCCGGTGATTCTCTCGTTCCATATCTGGTCACTTCCGAAAAGCAGGATGTCGAAATCATCGAAAGGCTCTTTTGAGAGTGCTATACGCTTCTTCATGAAATGTCCGAACCGGCTGTTTCTCACCATCCTGGAGAAGGCTCTGGGCAAAGTCTTCAGCAAGTCCTTTCTGAAGTTCCATGTGTCGTAACCATTCTCCACAAACTTGTTGCGATAATCAACCACCCGGACTTCATGTCCCAATGACCGCAAGAACTCCTGCGTGGCGTAAGTCTGCAACATCGCCCCGTAGTTACATGCATAATGAAATGTCAGGATCCCTATTTTCATAACTACCAGTCACATCGGATATGATTGCCTTCATTGCACGGGATGATGGCTCCGTTGATCGACTTGGAAACATCGGAGATCAAAAAGGCGACCGTCTCGGCTATCTCCTCAGGCAGCATGACACGTCCTCCGGAAGCCTCCGGACGGTAAAGGTTTCCATTCCTGTCGATTCCTGTCATGTCCGACACTGTAACCCCGGGAGCCACAGCGTTCACTCTTACACCATCCTTCAATGTTCTGCGCGCAAGTCCCTGAACAAGACTGCATATCGCCGCCTTGGTCAGACCGTAAGGCTGATCATCACAATAAAGTCCCCTTTCGGAGGTGATGAATATTATGCTGCCATCAGTACCTTCCGCCGACTTGAATCTCTCCAAAAATGCCTTGGCAAGAAAATATGGGCCTTTCAGGTTGGTGCCGAACTGGGCATCAAAACTCTCAAGGGTGACATTGTGGATGGAGCCTTCGTGCAATGAGATTCCAGCGTTGTTGACAAGGACATCAATCCTTCCTCCCAACTTCCGCGAGCATTCCTCCATAAAAGAAGGTATATTTTCATAATCTGTCACATCAAATACCGAATACGCACATCCGCCGAGTTCGGCCGAAGCCTTCTCCAGAGTCTCGGACGATCTGCCGGAAATCAACACATCAGCTCCCTCGGCGACACATTTTTTGGCTATGGAGAAGCCCAGTCCGCGACCTCCACCGGTAATCAGTATCCTCTTGCCCTTCAATCTCGATGATGGATCCACACAGCCAACCTCAACCTTGACGTCCACTTCAGGCACGCCTTTGAATATGTAGTTGATCGCCCTTGTCAATGTCTTGCCCATAATCACTTTCTCCCGATCAGTTTATTTACCCGCTCTACAGCATCTTTCCCGAACACACTCTTGATAAGATCCTTCGCCTTGTCTTTGGAGTCAGGACGCAAGGCATCGCAAAACATCTCCAAGGCATCGCTCTCATCCTTGCTGTCGGTGAACACTTCCAGCACAACCGGGCGGGAATGGCCAGGTTCAAGGAATCTACCTGACACTTTGGCGAATTCATCCTTGCACGACGCGGAAAGATATTCAAAACCAAGACTTCGCACATAGTGAGAAACCAATTCCGGAGATTTATTGCCGTAGTGCCCTCCCGCGGCAATGAAAGCGTCGGCCTCATCTCCCCACATCGATGCCGGATGACTGAAGTTTCTGAATTCCGTCCCTTTCCCGTTATTAATCAACAAAATCCGTATATTCTTTCCTATATGCCTGTTTCCTAATGAGTTCATATCATAGAAGAATGCAAGGTCACCAAAGACCCCGAAATGCAGGATTTCCGGCGAAGCCAAGGACGAACCCAGCAATGATGACAAGCCACCGTCTATTCCAAAGCCTCCTACATTGGAGAAAACCTTTATTGTGGAATCAGGTCTGAAAAAATTCCAGCTCCTCAAAGAGTTCAATATGCCTAGATGAAGTACGGAGCCGGCCGGAAGTCTATCGGTAAGACTCCGCGCCACCCATAGGTTGGAAAACGGAAGTTCCGGAACCGAAGAGACAACGGTATTATATTCATTTTCGATTCCGGCCATTTTCCCTGACACAGAAGGAGACGTTTCCCTTAAATCTGAATAATGCCTGAAGAAGAATCTTTCCGACATATGGAATACATTGTCCAAACACTTGAACGCATCCTTAAGCTCTCCATCCTTGCTGACCCGCCATACAGACTTTGGTTTCAATGACGCCCAAGTGTAGTAATCCCCTGAGATTTCACCTATGTGAACCAACAGATCCGGCTTGAGCAAAGGCGTATGAATGTACTTTTGTGAAAACACAGCCGCGGATCTTGCCGCGAACCTGCCCGTATAATTTGATGTAAGATCGCAAAAAGCGACCGCGTCATACCTCTCACAAAAATCTTCCAACGCCTGCGTCTCGTCCTCTTTCCATGGAAGATGCGATCCGACAAACACGCAGACATTCCCTTTCGGGATGTCCGGCAAGGCATCCTCTGTGTCAAAATAGCCTATGCTCCTGACAGGCGGAAGTTCCGTGACAGAGAAATCAGTCGAAATCCTCGTCTCCACATCCAGATGCACCGGACCGCCGCCATCAGCCTTGAGAGCGATCAAGGCCTTGTTCACCGTCAAGACACACAGCCGCTCCTCCTCGGAATCATGGATGAAAGGAACTTGGGCTGAGAAAACCGCCACATCATTCTGAATCCGTGACCTGTCTATTATCTGAGGATTCAGGTTGCCGATCTTCGAGCGTCCCGCCATGGACGTGACAGCCAGCACAGGCAATTTCCTGTAGTATGCTTCTGTCAGCCCTGGAAGATAGTTTCTGGAAGCAGTCGCGCCTGTGCAGGTTATGACGACCGGCTCACCGCTCTCCTCTGCCAGTCCACAGGCCATGTAGGCCGCTGACCTCTCATCCGCCGCGGAATACATCTCGAAAAACGGATCGCTCTGAAGGCTGGCCACAAACGTGATGTTGGTGGTGCCCGGAGAAGCGATGACCTTTCTTATTCCGTTATGTTTCAGAAGACTTATGAGTATCTGAACGTTTCTCTCAACAGTATAGTGTGTATTCATACCTATAAATTCACTTTGAAAATATTCCGGAGTTTTCTGACTATGAAGATCTTTTCACCGGCTGTCAGTCCGGCAAGGCAAACGGAAACCGCCACGCAGAGCACACTTGACACACAAACAGCCAGCAATCTCCAGATTGACGGAGGCAGCCCGCGCATGAGCAGCAAAGGTACCACGGCCGAAAGTATGGTGACAGGAATGATCTTCAAGAAGACTTCCTTTGCAAACAACGCTTCAGGCATTCCGATTTGCCTTGTCACAATGAACAACCTGACAAATATCAGAACAAAATAGACAAGAAAATAAATATAAAACGCAGTCTGGGGAGGACATCCGGCCTTGAAAGCGACAAGTGAAAGAGGAAACACCAGAACGCCCACGACAGAGACCCAAATCTGGTAACGCACAACCTTGCCGGTGGCGTTGACCGCAGCCAGAAACGTGTGTCCCAACGTGTTGCACAGTGCGGTTGCCAATGACAACCTGACAAACACCACTGAATATTCAGGCACGTCCTTCAGCCATAGTCTCAGGATGGCGGGTGTCTCCAACATCAGCGGCAGCGCCAGCACAAAAAGCATGAAATATGAATATTTCGCCCCGCGGCAGACCAGATGATACATATACTCATAGTTCCCGGCGGCGTATGACTTCATGATCTGAGGGTTGATCGCCGTTATGAAGTTCGTGACGAACTTGTTCACCGTCATCTCAACCTTTGACATCACCTCACGGGCTGCGTTGAGCGAAACACCAAAGAATATATTCAAGAGCTGATTGATCCCTTGAGTGTTCAGGATATAAGCTCCGTTGCCCAGAAAACTCCAGCCTGCGAAAGAGAGCATCTGGCCGAAAATCGGCTTGTTCAACCTGAGTTTGACCCGGCATTCGCCAAAATGACGCTTGCAATAGACCGCATATGTGAACCTGACGGCAACCGCTGACAGGAACATCAGAAAAGAGAAATATTTCAGGCGGTCAAAGGAGCAATACGACACAAGCAAGGCCACTGCCAGATTCAAGACTCCTTCAAGGACGCTGATGTAGGCATAGGCCGTCATCCTCTCGTGTGCGATGATGGCCGCGTTGTACGGCACGGACATGAGATTGACGGCAAATGTGAACAAAGAAAACTGAAATACCCATCGGGCGGCCTCAAGCCGCTCCGGAGGGAGGTTCATGACATTGCCGACATACCATATTCCCAAAGGTTCCGCCACAACAAAGACCAACGCCGCGAGAAGCAGAATGACTATGACGGATGTGGAGAATATGTCCTTAAGCCTGACTTCATCGTTTTTTCCAAGTTCCACTGTCAAGAAACGGCTTATGGCAGACGCCAAAGAACCCGTCAGCAAGGAACACATCGAGACGATTCCACCAACAGCGCCATACACACCGAAGTCAGTCTCCCCCAAGGCGTTGAGAACGACTCTGGACGTATAGAGTCCTATCGCCATCAGCAGGAACATACGGAAGTACAGCGCAAGGGTGTTCTTGGCTATCCTCCTGCTGTTCTCTGAGATCTGTCCTGTCTGCATGTCACTCATACCCTACACTTGCTTGACGAGCATATTCAATGATTTACTTCAATGGGTTAAGGTCGCTCTTGTACCACTCCATGAAGAGGCGGATGCCGTCGTGGAGGGAGGTGCAGGGCTTGTAGCCGAGTTCGTTTTCCAGTTTTGAGGTGTCGGCATTTGTCTGATAGACGTCACCGGCCTGCATCGGGAGGAAAACCTTCTGTGCCGGCTTGCCGTAGGCCTGTTCAATCTCGCTTATGAAATCCATGAGTTTAACAGGATGCGAGCATCCGATGTTGTAGACCTTGGCAGGGACGTTGTGGGCGCATTCCTCAGCCTTCGGAGTGTGGTCGATCACACGGATGGTGCCCTCAACGATGTCGTCCACGTATGTGAAGTCACGGATCATGTCGCCGCCGTTGAAGACCTTGATCGGCTCACCCTTGGCGATGGCCGAGGCGAAAAGCATCGGCGACATATCCGGTCTGCCCCATGGGCCGTAGACCGTAAAAAAGCGGAGTCCTGTGGAGGCGAAACCATAGAGCTTTGAATATGAATGGGCCATCAATTCGTTGGCCTTCTTGGTCGCGCCGTAGAGGCTGACCGGACAGTCGGCCTTGTCTTCCTCGGAGAACGGGACTTTCTCGTTGAGGCCATAGACAGAACTTGAAGAGGCATAGACCAAATGCTCCACGCCAAAGTTGCGGCACGCCTCAAGAATATTCAGAAAGCCGTGAAGGTTGCTTTCAAGATAGACGTAAGGGTTGGTTATCGAATATCTCACCCCGGCCTGCGCCGCCAGATTGACAACCCTGTCAAATCTTTCGCGTCCGAACAGTGCGTCAAGATCTGCCTTGTCGCAGATGGACATCTTCACGAAACGGCAGTTAGGGAACTTTCCGCTCACGGCCACAGTACCTTCCTCAAACGGCCCGTCGAAACCGTTCTCTTTAAGCCTCCCGTACTTTAGACGGACATCATAGTAGTCATTGATGTTGTCCAGCCCGACAACATCATCTCCTCTTTCCGCCAGCCTTGCCATCAGCCTTGAGCCGATGAATCCCGCCGCACCCGTCACAAGTATCTTCATCTCAGATCAGTCATTATTGATAAACGTTATGCCACTTCGACAGGCTCTGTAATCGATCTTCCGGTTGGTAAGCATGTCGAACCAACAAACAAACTTCGACAGCATCAGTGGCCTATGCCGCCACCGTCCAGCAAAGTTTACAAATATAACAAAAACGGCGGGAATTACATTCCCACCGCCTTCAAGTTCACCTATCGTTCAGAATCATTTGTGATAGACCCAGTCGGGATAGCCTATCTTGGGCTCCAAAGCGGCAATGTCACCTGCCCGCTTGCTTATGTAGGCTGACGGTTTGCCAGCGTTCCGCTTGATCGGGTTTGGAAGACAGGCTGCGATCAGGCAGGCCTGACGGCGTGTCAACTTGGCGGCTGACGTACCGAAATGCACCTCGGCAGCGGCCTCGACTCCATAGACACCTTTTCCCATCTCGGCGACATTCAGATAGACCTCCATGATCCTTTCCTTGTCCCACATCAACTCGATCAGGATAGTGAAGTAAGCCTCGAAACCCTTGCGGATCATAGACTTATGCGGAAGCAGGAACACATTCTTAGCTGTCTGCTGCGAGATTGTGCTGCCACCACGGCGACGCTTGCCGCTCTCATACTCCTTTTGCGCCTGCTTGATCGCCTTCCAGTCAAAGCCGCTGTGCTTGTCAAAAAGATTGTCCTCGCTGGCTATCACGGCACGAGCCATCTCCGGGGATATCCTTTCGTACGGAACCCAAGTCTTTCGGGTGTGGAAATTCTTGTCGTTTCTGTACTGGATCGAACGTTGGACCATGAGCGGAGTGACGTAGACCGGACACCATTTCAGAACAAGGACCCACAGAAACGTAAGCACAAAGAAAGCCAACGGCAACTTGATCAGAAGCAGCCGCCACATTCGTCCTAAAAACGTTCGGTTCTTACTCATATTCAGTCAGTTTAAGTCTGAACTTAAGACTTCGGCTTCCATCCGGGAAAACCTTGTCTTCCTCCTGTGCGAATCCAAGTTTCCGGTAAACGTCGCCATCCGACCACGACGCGTCTGCATAACTCATCACGTCATCCGGTCTTACTTCCTCGATGAACGCCTTCAGAAGTTTGCCCATTCCGCCATCGACTCCGACCCCTTCCAATGAGGCGTACCTGATCCATTCGCACGAACGTATGCTCTTGCCCCCTTTCCGCCACACTCTCGGAGCGGAGAAGCCGGCTACGGCCACCAATGTTCCCGAAGGAATATCCTCGCCACGGTTCACAAACAGGCCATAGAGGTGGCGGCAGCGGGTGTAGCCCAAACGGTGAAAGGATTGAAGGAACGGTCCGGCGACCGTTCTGTCAACCCTTCGTACCTCGCAGTTGCGGGCGTATATTCGTCTCAGGCCGTCCATTGTCTCAGATTTATGGTCACTTCGATGCTTCGACAAGCTCAGCAACCGCAGACTCAGTGACCAAATTATGACACATGACCTTTTTCAATCACTCAGATTTCGGCCCTTCGACAAGCTCAGGATTCATGACAGATCGGTCACTGAGTTTGTCGAAGTGACGAAGTTACCCAACCTGTCGAAGCGACTTTATTATTTCAGACCCTCAAGACAAGCCTTGACATTCGCCTCGATGGTTCCAGCGGAATATTCCGCCTTCTCGAACCTGTCCCCGGTAATATGTTCGTAGAGTTCAATGTAGCGGTCAGAGATTCCGGACACGACCTCAGGAGTCATCTCCGGAACTTTCTGTCCCTCCTGTCCCTGAAAGCCGTTGGCCATCAGCCACTCACGAACAAACTCCTTGGAAAGCTGCTTCTGATGCTCCCCTTTGGCAAGCCTCTCCTCGTAACCATCGGCGTAGAAATACCGGGAGGAATCCGGAGTGTGGACCTCGTCCATCAGATAGATCTGACCGTCCTTCTTGCCGAACTCGTACTTGGTGTCCACGAGAATCAGTCCATGCTGAGCGGCAATCTCGCAGCCACGCTTGTAGATGGCTCTCGTGTAGGCCTCCAACTTCTCGTAGTCCTCGCGTCCGACAAGTCCCTGGGCGATGATCTCCTCCTTGGAGATGTCCTCGTCATGTCCTTCGGCTGCCTTTGATGTCGGAGTCACAAGAGGCTCCGGGAATTTCTGGTTCTCTACCATCCCGTCAGGCATCTGAACTCCGCAGATTGTCCTCTTCCCGGCCTTGTACTCTCTCCAGGCGTGTCCTGCGAGATAACCGCGGATAACCATCTCAACCTTGAACGGCTCGCACTTGTAGCCAACGGTGACGGACGGATCCGGAACGGCCACCTTCCAATTAGGAAGGATGTCAGATGTGGCGTCAAGGAACTTGGCAGCGATGCGGTTCAAGACCTGTCCCTTGTACGGAACACCCTCAGGCAGAACCACATCAAAGGCAGAGATCCTGTCAGTGACAACCATCACGAGATACTTTCCGTCAATGTCGTAGACATCACGTACCTTACCGACATACTTTCCAACCTGTCCCGGCAAGTTGAAATCGGTTTTTACTATCGCTTTCATATCAATTGAATTATGTTCGACTTAATCATGAATCCAGAATCACGTCGGGCGCATGCCATGACTTTCCCAAAGCGCAAATTTAACTATTCTTCTTCAAAATCTCATCCACAACAGGGGCTATCTTTTCATATTCATATCCTCTGGTCAAACCGAACTTGATCAATTTGAACTTCTCCTGCGGATCACCTTTCAAAGATCGGTATTTAGTCTCAAGAACAGAAAGCATCCGACGGTCAGCCTCCTCTGGTTCCACCTCTCTCAATGCTTTGGAAGCCACATCTTTGGATATACCTTTGGCAGCGAGCGCAAAGGATATTTTCACCGGCCCCCATCCGGCAAGCCTTGCCTTTTCCCTGGCAAAAGCGGCGGCGTACCTAGAATCATCAACAAAGCGATCCTCAACGAGAGAAGCCACCAATCTCTCCGCGGTGTCCCTGTCCCCCTCAAAGGCTGTCATAGCCTTTCTGAATATGTCAGAGCGGCAATATTCCCTCTTCACACATTGGGTCTGAAGCCTGTCCAGCACTTTAGCGAACTCTTCCATATTCTTAGAAATCAAATCCAAGGCTCATGTAAAGCCCAACATTGTGTGTATAGCTTGACCAATGAACATTCAGGCTGAGAGGCCCGACTATCGAGTTGTATGTGTACTGGAGTCCACACCCCAGATAGCCCGCCACATCCTCGTTCAGATTCTTGAAGGCCGAGATTTCATCACAGGACAAAGCATAGTTGGCGATAGCAGTCAAGTAGTTGTTCTTGAGCAGTTTGAAGCGCAAGTCTGTCCGGGCCACCCCGAGAATCTTCTGCATCGCAGCGGCGTTGTTGATCCCGATGAAAGGAATCTGCTGGTCCAGATACCGGCCCGCCATACTTCCTCCCATCGTGTTGGTGAAAGGAACCGGAACCTCATCTCCGATAAGATAACGGATATTCAGAGATGGAATGAAAGCGAATCTGTCACCTCCCACAACCTCCTTGGCATCCAAGGTCAAAGCGTGGAAGTTGTTGAATTTCTGCGGCCCGCCACCGAACACCCAATCGTATGAGACACCGAATGACTTACCCTTGGTCGGGATGTAGGCGTTGTCGAACGAATCCTTGCGCGCGTTGAAGAAGAATGTCACATAGTCATTGGACAGCTGATTGACATCATAGTCCCCGAAAGCCTGCTCAGCCATCACGGAATTGACGTTGTAGTAGTCGTTCCTGAAACCTGTCTTCAGATAGAAGGTGGACCAGGTTATGTTGGACAGATAGATTTCCTGACGCACATCCAAAAAATTGATCCTGAACCTGTTGTCACCGATGCTGAACGTGTTCCTGTCAGTGTACCTCACTCCTGCCATGACATTGAACGACATTCCCTTGGGAGAAATGTACGAATATGTCAGGCTGGCGTTCGGATTGGTTCCCACCTTTCCGGTAAAGTCCAGTGACGAGCCCTGTATCTTGTGCACCCCAAGTCCGAGATTGACAAGCACAGACACAATCTCCTCGGTGTCAAAACGTCCTCCCAGCCCCAGTTGACAGATCGGTCCCCTCTTGCAGTTGAACTTAAGCCTGTAAGGCTCCTCGTCACCAAGAAGTTCATAATTCACATAGTCAAAAGCGTTGGTCCCGAATATCGTGGCCACGGCATCCTCTATCTCGGAGTTTCCCATCCTGGAACCGGCTCCCACCTTAATCTTGTTCATCAGGTACAGGCTTTCCTTGTCGTCAACGCCGGCGATTTCCACTCCGGAGACAAGCACTTTCCTTAGCCTGATGTCATCGGCAGGATCATTATTTATCGTTGTCACGTCCGAGCCGACAACAGCCTTTATCGAATCCAGTTTGTCAGCAACCGCCAGAGCGGCCTGATAGCCTCTGTTGATGATTGTGTCGATGCTCCTGTCGTCAAAGCTCAGCATATTGAACTCGTGCAGGTCCGGTTTGATGTTGACATCAGGGATGTCGATGTTGGACTCGAATGACGTGCGGCCCAGCATATCAATGCCGGTGTTGATAATGTCAGCCAGATTGTTGATTTCATTGTAGCTTTTGTAGCCGTCGGAAAGGTTCACTCCGATCACAATGTCAGCGCCTACCTTCTTCGCAAGATCTGTCGGATAGTTGTTCCTCATGCCGCCGTCCACCAGCACCATTCCATCCACTCTGACCGGAGCGAAAAGTCCAGGGATTGACATAGTGGAACGCAGTGCGGTGTTAAGCTTGCCCTTGGTCCAGATCTTGGCGGTTCCCGACACAAGGTCCGTAGCCACACAAAGGAACGGGACCGGAAGGTCGTAGAAATCAGTCACATCCTGATAACCAACGGAAAGCGAGCTGAATATGTTGTTGACATTCTGGCCGTACACCATTCCTGAAGGAAGGCTTCCGAGAAGATTGTCCTTGACCATGTTCGTCGCGTCAGCCTCCCCGGCGCCAAAATGGATGTCTTCAACCCTGCGGGTATATTGTTGGTCAGACTCTTTCATCTGCATATATTCCTTCCTGTCATAAAAGAACGGGAAGGACAGGACATATTTTTCCTTGTATTTTATCGCCGAATATGACAGGTAATCCCTCGGAACCTTGTCACTCAAAGCCATATCCCAGTCAATGTCGCGGATTATCGAATCCAGTTGCCCGGCATCATAGCCCAAAGCATAAATACCTCCGACAAGACCACCCATACTGGTTCCCATCACGACATCGACAGGCATCCCGATTGATTCAAGATACTTGATCACCCCGACATGGGCTGCGCCCTTGGCTCCGCCTCCGCTGAGCACCAAGGCCACGGTCGGACGATGGCGTACCGCTTTTACCGAATCCAGCTTATGTTTTATCTTCTCTACCCTGAGGTCTTTCATCTCCCGCCTGGTGTCCAACACAGAATGAGAAATCTGTGCGTTGGCCGTGAACACCGACACAGCCATCACGGCCAGAGGCACCACTAACTTACCGATTTTCGTTTCAATAGTCATTCTCAGATTTATATTCATTTACTTCTATGCTCCCCAGCCAGCATCCCGCAGGCGGCGAGTATGTCCTCGCCTCTGGAAGCCCTTATCGTGCAGGTGATTCCGTGGTTGGAAAGTCTGTCTCTGAAGCGTTCCATAATAATCTGCGGAGTTGTGTCGAACGGAGCGTCGGGAATCTTGTGGAAGCGGATCAGGTTCACCCTGCACTCCAGTCCGCGAAGCAACCGTATCAATGCGTCAGCGTGACGCTTGTCATCGTTCAGGCCCGCGAACATTGTATATTCAAAACTTACCCTGCGCTGGCCGGTAAAGTCATATTCACGGATCATGTCAATCACTTCCTGCACCGGCCAGGCTTTCTGCACCGGCATCATCTCCGCCCTTTCGTCAGGGAACGGGTTGTGGAGGCTGACCGCCAGGTGGCAGCGGGTGGAGTCTAGGTATTTTCTCAGGTTCGGAAGTACTCCGATGGTCGAAAGTGTGATGCGCTTGGGACTCCAACCGAATCCCCAGTCTGCCGTCAGCACCTCGATGGCTCTCATCACATTGTCAAAATTGTCCAGCGGCTCGCCCATCCCCATGAACACGGCGTTCGTCAGTTCCGCAGCCTCGTCGATGGCGATGAACTGTGAAAGAATCTCCGCAACGGTGAGGTTGCCATGAAATCCCTGACGCCCTGTCATGCAGAACCTGCACCCCATCCGGCATCCAGCCTGAGAGGATACGCAGAGGGTCTTCCTGTCGTCATCAGGAATCATCACAGCCTCGACGGCATTGCCTTCCCCGATTGGAAAAAGGTATTTCTTCGTGCCGTCCGACGAAATCTGACACGTTGAAGGCATAGTCACACCGAGTGAATATCCCTCCTTAAGCCTTTCACGCCCAATCTTCGAGATGTTGGTCATCTCATCAATGCTCCGGACCTTGCGTCCGTACATCCAAAGAGCGATCTGCTTGCCCGTAAAGGCCGGCAGACCGACATTCAAAGCGATTTCCTTCAATTCATCAGGTGTCTTTCCCAACAGTTGCTCCCGCATATCTTTCGAGTTTATCATTTTACTACAAATTTAGTGAAAAATAACGCCGGATTGGACGTAATTTTATATCTTTGTCACAAAGGCGACATCTTTTCGCCCAAAAACAACTAACAACTATTATTTTTAATCATTATGGCAAAAGAGGTAGAGGCTAAGGCCACAGATGCGGGCGCCGCGAAACTCAAGGCGCTGCAGGCCACGATCGACAAGATTGAGAAAGACTACGGGAAAGGGACGATCATGAAGCTGGGGGAACAGCCACAATGGGACGTGCAGGTCATTCCGAGCGGTTCCGTCGCGCTTGACCATGCGCTCGGAATCGGAGGTTATCCGCGCGGAAGGATCGTGGAGATCTACGGTCCGGAATCCAGCGGCAAGACCACTTTGGCGATCCATGCGATCGCCGAGGCGCAGAAACAAGGCGGCATCGCGGCAATGATCGACGCTGAGCACGCTTTCGACAGAACCTACGCAAAGGCTCTCGGGGTAAACCTGGAGACTTTGCTCATCTCACAGCCGGACAACGGCGAGCAGGCGCTTGAGATTGCCGACAACCTGATCCGTTCGGGAGCGATCGACATCGTGGTGGTTGACTCTGTCGCCGCCCTGACACCGAAGGCTGAAATCGAGGGCGAGATGGGAGACAACAAGGTCGGACTCCAGGCAAGACTTATGAGTCAAGCCCTGAGGAAGCTGACGGCCAACATCGCCAAGACGAACACTTGCTGCATATTCATCAATCAGCTGAGGGAGAAGATCGGCGTGATGTTCGGCAATCCGGAGACAACGACCGGCGGCAACGCTTTGAAGTTCTACGCTTCAGTACGTATCGACGTGCGCAAGACCACACAACTCAAAGATGGAGACGAGGCTCTCGGCAACCGCACACGTGTCAAGGTTGTGAAGAACAAGATGGCTCCGCCTTTCAAGAAAGCCGAGT
Organism: uncultured Bacteroidales bacterium; assembly: GCA_934698975.1. Lineage (GTDB taxonomy): Bacteria > Bacteroidota > Bacteroidia > Bacteroidales > UBA932 > Cryptobacteroides. Next base: position 11,710 of record CAKUVR010000011.1, on the reverse strand, counting down.
TCGACATCGTGTTCGGAGAAGGAATCTCGCACGCCGGAGAGATTCTTGATCTTGGCGTTGAATATGGAATCGTGGGCAAGAGCGGCTCTTGGTTCAGCTACGGCGACCAGAAACTGGCTCAGGGGCGCGAGGCCACAAAGCAGTTGCTCAAGGACAATCAAGAGCTCTGCGACGAGATCGAGGCAAAGGTACGCGAGGCGCTGAAGAACGTGAAGGACTAAGCCTCACGTTCCTCGGCCATCGCCTTATTGTAACATTCACGGCACAGAGGCTCGTAGGCATCCTTTTCTCCTAGGACCACGAGTTCTGTGCTGTGGGATAATCTGTGGGAATGGTTCGCGAGATTTCCGCACCTGACACAGATGGCATGAACCTTTCTCACCTCCTCGGCGACGGCCATCAGGTAAGGCATAGGACCGAAAGGCTTTCCGAGAAAATCGGTGTCAAGGCCGGCTATGATCACACGTATTCCACGGTCGGCAAGTTCCTGCGCGACATCAACAAGCGACATGTCATAGAACTGGGCCTCGTCTATTCCCACGACCTGGACTTCCGGGCCGACGTTTAGCATCTCCTTTGGATCCTTCACGGAATGGCACGGAATCTTGTGGAAGTCATGGGAAACCACGTCATCCTCTGAATATCTTGTGTCTATCGTCGGCTTGAATATCTCTATTCTGAGATTGGCGAACTTGGCCCTGCGGATCCTGCGGATCAGTTCCTCGGTCTTGCCGGAGAACATCGAGCCACAAATGACTTCAATACATCCGGATTTTTTTATGTTTTCTGAAAACATTTCGTTAGATTTGTTGAAATAATGAATAACACTCGCAAACCTTGCTGTACGGCGTGGTTTCCGTCTTATGGGTTTGTCAGGCAAAGATAGCATTTTTATGGGAAACATCGACGAAAAAAGGATTTCCGCACTGCTGGAAAGAATCGTAAAGATAAAGGTGGAGCTTGAGGCTCTTGAGCATGAAGCGCGCTCGCTTGCCACGGAAACTGAATCACGTCCGCCGGTCACAGAGCCTGTCGAAGTGGCCGAGCCCGTAGCCACTGAACAGACAGCGTCAACAGAAGTCCAGGCAGACGACACACCTATCGACATTGACTTTCAGGATATCGACATCACGCCGATCATCGAGGATCCGGCGGCTGAGTACACCGCCGCTTCTACGGACAAAGGGGCTGATGATATTCCGGTCACAGAACCGACAGCCCCGGTCGCCGAGCCTGATTCTCCGGTCACTGAGCCTGATTCTCCGGTCACTGAGCCTGTCGAAGTGACCACCAATTTGTCACCAGAGCACGCCGAAACGAATACTCCGGCCGGAGCCGCCATGGTCACTGAACCTGTCGAAGTGACCATGGAGATCAACGAGCCGGCAAAGACGGCTGCGTTGGATGACCTTCCTTTCGATGACGACCTTCCGGAGAACAACCCCTCCGCGATTACGGAGCCGACGCAGGAGCCGATGCTCAACATCGAACCTGAGACTGTAATCAAACCGGCAACGGAACACGAACCGACGCCGAAAGCCAAGGCCGCCATACTCGACAGCAGAAAAGCAGAAAACGCTGTCATGGATGTGATGGCCGAGAAACAAGCCTGGAGAACAGACCGCCCTGGATCCCAAGTGAAAAACGTAATCAGTGCGATCTCCCTCAACGACAGGGTGTTGCTGATCAATGTGCTGTTCAGGGAGGATCCGCTCCTTTTCCAGAACACCATCAGCGCTTTCAACGGCATGACCACGCTCGACGAGGCACTCACCTATATCCAGACAAACTTTCCGGACTGGGATCTGAACTCGGAGCCTGTCTACAGGCTGATGATGGCGGTTCGCAGGAAACTTAAGTAATCCATAGGACCGGCAATATGAACGACCGATCCTATGATGTCAAAAAAAAACATAAAACGGCACGACCATGCCAGGAATCCTCTACATAGTTCCTACCCCTGTCGGAAATCTGGATGACATGACATTCAGAGCAGTCCAGGTCCTCAAAGACGCGGACCTCATTCTGGCCGAGGACACCAGGACCAGCAGCGTCCTGCTCCACCGTTATGACATCCACGGAAAACTCCAATCGCATCACAAGTTCAACGAGCACCAGACCGCCGAGATGATCAAGGAACGGATTCTCGGCGGCCTGAACGTGGCTCTGATCAGCGACGCCGGAACGCCTGGAATCTCAGACCCTGGATTTCTTCTTGCCCGGACATGCGCCGCAGAAGGCATAGAGGTGCAGACTCTTCCCGGGGCCACAGCCTGCATTCCGGCGATAGTCTCTTCAGGACTGCCATGCGACCGGTTCTGCTTCGAAGGCTTTCTTCCGGTCAAAAAGGGTCGCCAGACCTTGCTGAAAACTCTTGCGGAAGAGCCCAGAACAATGATTTTCTACGAGTCACCTTACAGATTGGTGAAAACCCTCGACCAATTCATTGAATATTTCGGTCCCGGACGCGAATGTTCCGTGGCACGGGAAATCTCAAAAATCCATGAGGAGCACAAGCGCGGAACACTCTATGAAGTGGCGGCATGGTACAAGGAACATGAGCCCAAGGGGGAGATTGTCATAGTTGTCGCCGGGGCTCCTTCGGAGAAAAAGAGGCGGAAAACAGAAGCGGTAGAGTAGGTTTGGATATGCCCGCTCATTGTGTAATCTTCAAAAAGAAGATGCCCCACCTTATGCATGCACACTTGTCAGTCTATATTGTTTTCACATTTAACCACAACATAACTTTTTCTCACATGATCTGAACTGAATAAATCTCCGAAACTCATGAAAGACTTCAACTCCAACAAGGATGGCAAGAAGCCGTCCGCTTCATTCGTTGTCGGGGCCGTGGCCCTGTTGTTCCTCATTGTCGGTTATCAAGCCGCCTTGTTCATCCGCAAGGCATCCGTCGCAAGAATCATCGCAAACCACGACGAGCCGGACACCGTATTTATCTATACGCAGCCCCAAGAATCAGAAACCGAAGCGACTGCCTCTGTCGAGGCTACATATCGGACAGGCACATACCGAAAAAACTCCGAACATTCCATCCAAGCCGAGCAAATCAGGCGGAATCACACCCCACGAAAGTACGAGAGTTTCCGTTTCGATCCCAACACGGTAAGCGTCGATGACCTGATGAGGTTGGGATTCACGCAGAAACAGGCACAGTCAATCGACAACTATCGTCGGAAAGGTGGCCGGTTCCGCCGCAAGAACGATTTTGCGAAATCCTATGTCGTGGAGGATTCCGTGTTCAGAAGGCTGGAAAAGTACATTGATATTCCTAAGATTGACATCAACCTGGCAGACTCCGCGACCTTCATGTCACTTCCGGGCATCGGAAAGTTCTTCGCCGGCAAGATGGTTTCCTATCGCAAGGAGTTGAGAGGATATTCCTACCCCGAGCAACTTATGGACATCTGGCACTTTGATCAGGAGAAGTTCGACAACCTCAAGGATCTCATCAAGTTGGACACAGCGGCAACTCCGGCATATTCATTATGGACACTTCCTGAAAAGGAACTTGCAGCGCATCCGTACATCGGAAAACGTGCCGCTCGAAGTATCATCATATTCCGTGAGAACTCTCCAAAAGCAGACTGGACTGTCTCCAACCTTCAGAAAGCCGGCATTCTTCCGCCCGACAAAGCCTCCAAACTCGCCAAGTGTCGCATCGCTCCCCCACCGGGTGCTGATAGCGCTCCAGAGTAACGTTTCGGAGGAAAAGTGATGTTCTAGAGTGCGCGGTGCTCTCTTGGGAATCAATTTCAGAGATAAATGACGCTATAGAGTGTATGGTGCTCTCTCGGGAAGCGATTTTCGGAAATATGCCGTCTTGGGAGCAGTGGGTTGAAGGGATTACCGGCGGGGGTGATGGGAGAGGACGGACTGTTGCCAGGTGGTGGTATCGATGTGGGTGTAGATCTCGGTGGTAGTGATCTGCTCGTGGCCTAACATGTCTTGCACGACACGAAGGTCGGCGCCGTTCTCGATCAGATGGGTAGCGAAGGAGTGGCGGAAAGTGTGCGGAGAGATTTCCTTGTGGATGCCGGCCAGCATGGCCTGCCGCTTTACTATGTTGAACATCGAGACACGGCTCAATGACTTGCCGAAGCGGTTCAGGAACAGGGTGTCATCAAACTCGGACGAAAACGGTTCAGGTCTGACATCCAGGTAGTTCCGGACAGCCGACGCGGCCATGTCCCCCATCGGGACTATGCGTTCCTTGTTGCCTTTGCCGATGACACGGACGAAGGATTCATCTATGTAGACGCAGGACATTCGTAAACCCACGGCCTCGGAGACACGCAGCCCGCATCCGTAAAGGACCTCCAGAATCGCACGGTCACGCTTGCCGGTCCAGGTCGAAAGATCCACCGAATCCATGATCGCGCTGACCTCATCGACGGACAGGACAGCAGGAAGGTAACGGCCCATCTTGGGGGAATCGATCGGATCACAAGGGTTTTCCTTGCGTTCCCCTTCCATGACAAGCCAATCAAAAAAAGATCGAAGCGAACTCAGGAAACGGGCCTGAGAACGCTTCGATAAAGTGTCACGGGAAGAAAGATAGTCCAAGATTTCCTGCGTGGCCACGTCAGCGGGCTCAGTGGTCACTACTGAGAAGAACTCCCTCACATCAGAAGAGTACGATGCCACCGTGTTGGGTGACATCGCACGCTCAAGTTTCAGATACGAGGAATAATCCTGAAATATTCTTTCTGTCAGGTTCACTATTTTAATTCTTCAGTACTTTCGTCTCGACGGTTAAGTCGCTTCGACAGGCTCAGCGACCGGGTAAAGGCTCAGCGACAGCTATTGTATTCCTTCTGTTGAGATGCTTGACCGGTCTTCGACAGGCTCAGCGACCGAATTAAATTTTAAAGTGTCCTGTACTTCTTGCCGTAGTCAAGCTGCTGCTGGAGGTAGTTGTCCACGTACTCGATCTTGTAGTCCACAATCTTGCCATCCTTCTCGACAGGAACGATGTCCGGATTGACGAAGCCGCCGTAAGGCTTGAGGTTCAAGGCGGCGTACCTCTCAAGAACTTCCTTGTGGAGCTGAGGATCGATGTTGACGGCGTAAGTCTCGACAAGATTCTTGCCGGCGGCATAGTCACCCTCAGACTTGATTCTCTGGATCTCGGCGAGAAGTTCGGCGAACAGGCCGCGGAGAGCCTCATAGTCATTCACGACAAAATAGGTCTTGCCGTCACGCATCTTCTTCTCGATGATTCCACGGGCCGCGCCCTTCTCGTAGCACCACTCGGCGATCAGCTTGCGGTTCTGCATATGAGCCTCAGTGTTCTGCTTGCCAAGCTCAACCCTCGTGAACTGCACGAAAAGACCGTTCCTGATGTAGTTTGAATATGCTGGCTTGTAGGCCTCCGCGTCAGGCATAATGCCAAGTTCCACAAGTTTAGGATCGGCCATATAGTATAGGCCGAACAGGTCGGCGCGAGCCTCCTCAAGAGTTGACTGGTACTCGCCGAGAGCCGTGGATGAGACTCCAGGGAGGAGTTGGCCTGAACCGTGGCCAAGACATTCGTGGAGATCAGTGTGGATCTCGTCGGTATAGGAGCCGTACTTCTTGTAGGCGTCAATCTCCGCCTGATCGTAAGCGAATTCGGTCAGAGTGCTCTTAGGAGACTCCTGAGCCGCATAGTCGTAGGCGTGGGTGATGTTGGCGATGGTGACAGACTTCGAGCCGTAGTCACGCCTGATCCAGTCAGCGTTCGGGAGATTGATGCCTATCGGGGTGGCAGGATATGTAGCACCGGCAAGGGTTATGCCGTCCACAACCTTGGCGGACACGCCCTTCACGTGAGGCTTGCGGAAACGAGGGTCAACCGGGGAGTTGTCCTCGAACCACTGTGCGTTGGCGCTCAGCACCTCGGTGCGGGCCGATGCGGCGGAGTCCTTCATGTTCACGTAGCCCTCCCATGTGGCCTTGCGTCCGAGCGGATCGTCATAGTCCTCGATGAAGCCGTTGATGAAGTCGATTGTGCCGACAGTATCCTGAACCCAATCAACATTAAAATCGTCCCACGTCTTCAGATCGCCTGTCCTGTAATATTCAACAAGAAGTCCGATGGCTTTCTTCTGAAGGTCAGTCTCAGCGACCTCGGCTGCCTTCTCAAGCTCAGCGCAGATCTTCTCCAACGCAGGACCGTAGATTCCGCCGACCTTCCAAGGCTTCTCGACAACCTTGCCGTTCTCCTTGACAACCTTTGTGTTAAGACCGTATGAGATCGGAGTCTTGTCATTCGGATCCATAAGGGAGTTGTAGTACTTCTCAACATCCTCACGGGTCACTCCGTCATAGAAATTCACAGCGGAAAGCTCAACGATGTCACCAGTCTTGGAAGTTGAGCGGCGCTGAGGATAGATGTCAGGGGAATATATCACCTCAAGCAGATCTGCGGCCTTGTCACCATCCCCCACAGCCTCCATAAGGCTTTGGAAATATTCCCTTGAACACTCCGGGAAGAACTTGTCCTCTGAATAGTGGTGATGGATGCCGTTGGCGAAGAAAAGCCTCTTGGCATAGACGGTGAAATTCTGAAAATCAGCGCATTCACGGTCGCCTTGATATTCATTGAGAATATCCTCGACCACGTGCCTGATCGGGAGGTTCCATTTGCAGTACTGGTCCCACGTGATGTCGCGGCCCAGTTTGGCGGCTTCCGAGAGATGGTAGGCATATTCCTTCTGCCTGAGGCTGAGCGCATCCCAACCAGGCACCTTGAAGCGGATCACCTTGAGGTCGGCGAACTCGTCAAGAAGGTAGTGGAATTCATTGTCCTGCGTTTTCTGTTCCCCTTGGCCGCAAGAGCAGAGAACCGCGGCCGCTCCGATAGATAAAATCATCTTGATACCTATATTCATAAAAAATTGTTTTTGGTCGGTAAATATAACCATTATTCAGGAATTTCCGTATATTTGCCAGTCATGCAGCCTGAACATAACGGCTGCGCTGATTAAATTGAAAGACCAACCATGAATATATTTAAGGCCATAGCAGGAACAGCCGCCGCACTCATTATGATCGCGGCCTCCGGATGCTGCAAGAATCAAGACGAACCCGTCAACTACATGAACCGCAGTGTCTTGCTTTTCTACGAGTGTGGATTCAACAATCTGGGGGACTTTCTGGAAGGCAATATGGACAATCAGGACAATGGACTGAAAGGCGGGTACATTCCAGGAGTGAATGATGATGTTCTTTTGGTGTATTCCAAGATTCCCAAATCCTACTATGATCCATCCCGCCGGTCGATGCCCAAACCTGTGGAATCCCACCTCAGAAGAATCTACAAGAACAAGAAAGGAAAGATCATCTCTGATACCCTGAAAACCTTTGCTTCTTCCGTAATGGCCGCAGATCCTTCCACAATTCGGGAGGTTCTCGGTTTCGTCAAGGACAACTTTCCGGCCAAAGGCTATGGAATGGTGTTCTCGTCACATGGTTCCGGTTGGCTGCCGGCAGGTTACTACTACAATCCAAGCAGATTCGAAAGCGAGCACAGCAAGGACATCAACGGGAAGGTTTCCTGCGCCTCCATGCAGGAAGTCACGCAGCCAAGGCTTTCCGTCCCGGAAGGCAGTCTGGCCGAAATCGACCCATTCTATGGAAAAGTCCGCTCGATAGGGCAGGATTACATCCATGACCAGTATTTTGCCCAAGAAATGAGCGTGAGCGAGTTTGCCGACGCCATCCCCTACCATCTTGATTATATTCTTTTCGATATGTGCTTCACAGCCGGTGTGGAGGTTGTCTATGGACTGAAAGACAAGGCAGACTATCTTGGCCTCTCGCCCGCCGAGGTCATTGGAGACGGGATGTTCGACTACACCAAGATCACGTCCTTCCTGATCGGCAGGACAACACCTGACCTCAAAGGGCTGTTTGAGGATTCATTCGAGATGTACAATAAAAAAAGTGGATCCGAACGTTCATCGACAGTCAACATTATCAGAACCGAAGAAGTTGAGGATCTGGCCGCTGTCTGCAAAAGACTGGTCAATGAATATTCCGAAGCCATCGCCAATGCCCCGACAGATGACATTCAAGGGTATTTCCGGTCAGGAAGGCATTATTTCTATGACTTGGCTGACATATTCAAAAAATGTGGCGCTTCGGAAAGTGATCTCAAGGATCTTGACAACGCAATCAACAATTGCGTGATCTATAAGAACGCCACCCAACGATTGCTGGGCTTGATTGACATTGAGACCTATTCAGGTTTCAGCATGTATCTGCCTTGCGCCGGAACTCCGCTTCTTGATTCATATTATAAAAAGGAAGCATGGAATGATGCGGTTGTCTTGGTGAAGTAGGCATGGCAAAAGGAAATTCCGGATATTTCAGAGTTGGGCTTTTGCCTATTCACAAAATATTCCTATCTTTGCCGCGCAATTACAAAGCGCATACAACGCTTTTGGTGCAATGGGGTTCCGGGCGGTCCGGAACTGAGTAACACATTTTAAACAACAAAACAATGAAGCATTTTGAGCTTAACGGCAAAGTCCGCGAGGTCGGCAACAAGGCCGTGATCAAAGCGTTCCGTAAGCAGGGTCTCGTTCCTTGCAACCTCTACGGACCAGGTTTGGAGAATGTTCTCTTCACAGTGACTGAAAGAGACCTTATGGGAATCACCCACACTCCGGCGTCATTCATCATCGACATCAAGCTTGACAACGGCAAGGCCTACACGGCTGTCGTTCACGAGCTTCAATATCACCCGGTCAAGGACAATTGTCTGCACGCTGACTTCCTCGCCGTTTCCGAGGACAAGCCAATCGTCATCAAGGTTCCGGTTGTTGTCAGCGGTCACCCTGTCGGAGTGCAGAGAGGTGGTAAATTCGTTCTCTCCAGCAGAGAGGTCCGCATCAGCGCTCTGATGAAGGATCTTCCTGACACACTCAACATAGATGTCACCAAACTCGACATCGAGAAGCGCATCGTCGCCGGCGACATCAAGGTTGAAAACGTGAACATTGTCACCCCTAAGTCAACCATCATCTGCTCTGTCAAGTCAACACGTCAGCTCGCCGCCCAGCTTGCCCACGAGGAGAAGATGGAAGGCGCCGAGGAGCATGAGACTGAATCAACTGAGGAAACTGCTGAGCCAGCTGCTGAATAAGCCTGCTCAAGCCTCTGATAAAGACACTGGAATGAACTATCTTGTCGCAGGATTGGGTAACATCGGCGCCGAGTACGCTTCTACCAGACATAACATGGGGTTTATGGTGTTGGATGCCTGGGCACAGGCATCCAATACTGTTTTCAGGACGGAACGCTACGGAGACGTGGCAGAGATCTCATTCAAGGGACGCAAGTTCTACCTCCTCAAGCCTTCCACCTACATGAATCTCAGCGGCAATGCCGTACGATACTGGATGGACAAGCTGAAGCTGCCTCTTGAAAACCTCATTGTGATCTGTGATGACCTGAACCTTCCTTTCGGAACAATCAGAATGCGCAAAAACGGAAGCGATGGAGGTCATAACGGCTTGAAAGACATTCAGGCTCGCCTGAACACCACCCAATGGGCCAGAATCAGAATCGGAATCGGCAACAATTTCTCCCGAGGCGCTCAGGTTGACTATGTAATCGGCGAACTGACCACTGAGGAAAAGGAGGCTGTTCCAGGAATATGTGACAGAGTTATAGCAGGAATCAAGAATTTTTCCACAATCGGGCCGGACAGGGCAATGAATATGCTCAACGTCAAGCCTAAAAATAATGAAAAAGAAGCATAAAGTGTCAGAAAATCAGCTTTTTTGCCGGAAAAATTTGTTAATTTCATTTTTTTACATAACTTGCACTCATATTACAGACGATAATAATTATTTACATTAATAAATCCAACTATTCACTAAAATTAGAACAAAATGGAGAATCTTGTCGCTAAAATCAAGGAAGAGCTCAACGTGTTCATTGAGAACGCTGACGCTCAGGTAGAGAAAGGTAATAAGGCAGCCGGCGCACGCGCCCGCAAGGCAGCCCTCGAACTCATGAAGGATCTCAAGGAATTCAGAAAGATTTCTGTTGAAGAGTCCAAGAAGTAAGAGACTATATACCGAAAAAAGGAGAGGCAACGCTAACGCTTTGCCTCTCCTTTTTCATTCAGATTTTCAGATTAATAGCTCTTAGCTATTTCTATAAAATCGTCAGCCTTCAGGGCGGCGCCGCCGATAAGGCCGCCGTCGATGTCCTTCTGGGCGAAGAGTTCCTTGGCGTTTGATGGCTTGCAGCTTCCGCCGTAGAGGATAGTGGTGTCCTCGGCGACAGTCTCACCGAATTTCTCGGCAAGCACCTTGCGGATGCATGCGTGAATCTCCTCAGCCTGCTCAGCGGTAGCTGTCTTGCCTGTGCCGATGGCCCAAACAGGCTCGTAAGCCACGATGATCTTGGCCATGTCCTCGGAGGTAAAATTGTAGAGGACGTTCTTGATCTGCTCGGTAACTACCTCGAAATGCTTTCCGGCCTCTCTCTGCTCAAGATTCTCACCTACACAAAGGATGACACCAAGACCGGCCGCAAAGGCGAGTTTTGTCTTCTCGACGAGCTTCTCGTCAGTCTCTCCGTAGTACTGCCTTCTCTCAGAGTGTCCGAGGATGGTCCACTGGCAGCCGACAGAGGTCAGCATGTTCACAGCCACCTCACCAGTGTAGGCGCCCTTCTCATGATCAGCGCAGTTCTGGGCTGAAAGTTCAACCTTTGATCCCTTGAGAGCCTCAGCTACAGATGCGAGATGGGTGAAAGGAGGAGCGACGATAAGCCCTACATGTTCTGGGATCTCGACTGACTTGGCGGCGACAGCCTTCGCAAGTTCAACGCCTTCCTGGAGAGTTGTGTTCATCTTCCAGTTTCCGGCAACGATTTTCTTTCTCATATTCGTTTATTTTTAAACTGTTAATTTCGTTTCCAGCCTACAAATTTACGTTATTTTTGCCTAACTTTGCACAAATTCGGTGTGAAATTAAGGAAAACACCCATACACACCACAAATGTTGAATATATAAAAGTATCATACAATGAAGAATTTCGTAGAGGAACTAAAATGGAGAGGCATGATCCAGGACATCATGCCCGGGACAGAGGAAAAACTCATGGAAGGTCCTCAGGCAGCCTACGTCGGCATCGATCCGACGGCAGACTCCCTGCACATCGGCCACCTTGTCAGCATTATGATCCTTAAGCACTTCCAGCAGTGCGGGCACAAGCCTATAGCCCTGATCGGAGGCGCGACCGGAATGATCGGAGACCCGTCGATGAAGTCCCAGGAGAGAAACCTTCTGGACGAGGAAACCCTCCAGCACAACATCGCAGGCATCAAGAAGCAGCTTTCCAGAATTCTTGACTTTGACTCTGACGCGCCTAACAAGGCCGAGCTCGTGAACAACTACGACTGGATGAAGAACTACTCGTTCCTGAACTTCATCCGTGACGTTGGAAAGCACATCACAGTCAACTACATGATGGCCAAGGACTCAGTGAAGAAGCGCCTTTCCAGCGAGTCTCGCGAGGGTATGTCCTTTACGGAGTTCAGCTACCAACTGCTTCAGGGCTACGATTACCTCTGGCTCTACGAGAACAAGGGCTGCCGCCTCCAGCTCGGAGGAAGCGACCAGTGGGGCAACATCACCACCGGAACGGAACTCATCCGCAGGATGCTCGGCAAGACTGATGCGTTCGC
>CAKUVR010000010.1:0-85073 GCA_934698975.1 uncultured Bacteroidales bacterium | reverse complement strand
AAGACAATCTGTCCGCCGTTCACTCCGGCGTACGGTCCCATGTCGATCAGCACATCGGCCGCGCGGATGATCTCCTCGTCGTGCTCGACCACAACGAGTGTGTTGCCAATGTCGCGAAGTTTGCGCAGAACCCCGATAAGCCGCTCGGTATCACGGGGATGAAGGCCGATGCTCGGCTCGTCCAGAATGTACATAGAGCCTACCAGCGAGCTGCCCAAAGCCGTAACCAGATTGATTCTCTGGCTTTCTCCTCCGGAAAGGGTGTTGCAGGCTCGGCTCAAGGTCAGGTACGCCAGACCGACATCCTTGATGTATTTCAGGCGTGAGACTATCTCCTCTACTGCCTTGCGGACAATGGATGTCTCATAGTCAGTCAATTTCAGGCAAGAGAAGAAATCCAGCAGTTCATCAATGTTCATGTCAAGGAGCTCCGCTATCGTCTTACCGCCGACTTTCACGTACAACGCCTCTGGGCGGAGCCTCGTGCCGTGGCAGGCGTGACAAGTGGTACGGCCAGAGAAACGGCTGAGCATATACTTGTACTGAATCTTGTACCTTTGGGACTCCACCCACTTGAAGAACTCGTTGATGCCGACAAGTGAATCATCGTCACCCTCTACGCTGTGGGAATCCCAGATGATGTCCTTGACCTTCTGCGACAGGTTGCAATACGGCTCGAAAATCGGAATCCCGTAACGTGGTGCGACCTTGATCAGATGATCCCTGAACCAGCCCATAGACTCCCCTTTCCAGCAAGCGATCGCTCCATCGTAGATGCTTTTGGTCTTGTCCGGAATCACGAGATCCTCGCTGACCCCTATGATCTTTCCGAGCCCTCCGCAGACAGGACATGCTCCAAGAGGACTGTTGAACGAGAAAAGATATTCATCAGGCTGGCGGAATGTCATGCCGTCAAGTTCGAAGCGGTTGGAATATTCCTCCACAGAATTGTCCTTTCTGAGGATGAGTTTGCCCTCCCCCACCCTGAATGCCGTGTCAATCGACGAGCGAAGCCTGGTCTGGAGATCCTCCCAATCATTCTGCGACCACGGTGTGCCGTCTTCCGAATATGGCAGACACTCCTTGAAAACCGGAAGCTTGAGGCGGTCGATCAGCAAATCCAGATGCTCAGGGTATTCGCCTTTGTCCGCCATCCTCATTATGTCCTCGATACGGATGATGCCGTCATCACCGAAGAATCGGGAATAACCCTCCTCCTTAAGGCGGAGCATCAACTCGACCTTGTCCTCCCTGCCTGACCAGTTCAGGTCTGCAAGAATATACGCCGTTTTGGAATCCCCGCTCAATATGCTGCCCATCACGTCATTGACGCTGTGGCATTTGACCTCTTTGCCGCTGATCGGGGAATATGTCCGGCCGATGCGGGCGAAGATTATGCGGAGGTAGTCGTAGATTTCGGTTGTCGTGGCGACGGTCGAGCGAGGATTCTTGACATTGACCTTCTGCTCGATCGCGATGGCCGGCGGGATGCCTTCTATGGACTCCACGTCCGGCTTGCTCATCCTGCCCAGGAACTGTCGCGCATAAGAGGACAAGCTCTCGGCGAAACGTCTCTGCCCTTCGGCGAAAAGCGTGTCGAAAGCCAATGAAGACTTCCCTGACCCGGAAATGCCGGTCACCACCACAAGTTTGTTCCTCGGAATCTCAACAGTGATGTCCTTTAGGCTGTTGACCTTAGCTCCTTTGATGATTATCTTTCCGTCCTCTGTCATAGTCCATCGATTAGCGAACCGCAAATTTACGAATAATTCCCGGCTTGCATCGAATAATGCCGCTATTTTCTGAAAAGAACCGGGGCAATAAACATATCCTTACTAAAGTTGGCTCGTATCCTTTTATTGGCCACTTTATTTTGAGCGGATAGGCTGTTTTACGAAAATATTCATTACATTTGCAGAGTAATCGCTTGCGGAATGCACTGACAATAATTTCCTTCACATACGCGCAAAGAACCGGACGAAGGTCCTGACCAGGGGAATTGTACCCTGACGACAGACCGGGTGGCCGGGATTTTGGTTGGCGGCCAATCAAGCCAACCACAAAGTTCTTTGATATAATTTGTGCGTTATGACAAACAAAAACACCCAGCTTGCGGCATGGACGGAAGGCGGCGATGTAAGAATGAGTCTTGATATGGTCAAGGAATTGTCCGAAGAATATCTCGATAGAATCCAAGGCCTTGAAAGCGAACTCCATAAACGCCACAAAGCCGGAGAGGAAATTCCTTTCATCCTGACGCTCAGTTTCGCTCGGGAGGAGTACGGAAACTTCCTGAATGAATCAGGACTGACGTTTCTGGCGATGAAGCAGTACATCGAAGCGGCAAGCGTCTGCACATCCGGCGGTGACCTCAACTGGTACGACTGCGATGAAGGATTCATCCTCTGCGGCCCGCTGAGAGCCCGATTTATGGAGATGTACGACAAGGTCAGGAATATGGTCGCAGAAGACCCTTCGCTCCGCTTCGCCTTCGACCACAGCGGACTGAGGAATGAATATCTTGACATCACCTCCTGCCAAAGAGCCTGGAGAAAAGAGTTTGACGAAGGTCTGGCCAACCTTCATGCCTGGCGATTTGGCCGCTCCTGACCAAAGGGTCATAAATCTCCGTCAAGAATATGGTCCTTGTAACGAAAACGCGCTCCCCGCGGATTTATATCTACAGGGAGCGCGTTGTTTTAATCCCTGAACAAACGGATAGTTATTCTATGTCGAATCCGAAGACCGTCAGACTTCCCGAATCCGTCCCATTTGTCCGATTCACTATTGTGCGGCCGGATGTTGCCACTCCATTCTGAGCTGCAACGGAAGCAGTCTGAGCGGATTTCTCGAAAGAGATGTTGACAGGGATCACTGCGTCAGCCCTGCCTACAGGATTGCCGTCCGAATCAAAGGCGACCCAGCAATATCCTTGGAGAGTGTACGAGCCCCCGACAGCTCCGTTATCAATAAATTGAATCTTTCCGTCAGAATAGGTGCCGACAAGTCCGGCTATCGACCTAAAGAACACCGTAGGCTCATCCTTGTCCGAACCTTTCGTGAAACCACAGAATTTGTAGTCACGGCCAACTTTCTTCGCTGACTCTCCCGCATCCTTGACAGATGTCGCAGCGTTCAGAAGAATCCTGCCGTCAGAGAACGGAGCCACAATCGAAGCATCGGCGATGCCATAGCGAGTGACAAACTCCGGAGTCATCAATCCGCTCACATAGAATGACTTTCCAGTAGTCTTACGGATTATATGAATCGGCATCGAACCAGTCTTGCCCGTCAGGTAGTCAGTGTACGACATTGTCCACGTTCCGATGAAACGGCTATATTCAGGGCTGTCCTCACCTTCTTCCTCCGCCGTGCGGAATTTTGCCTTGGCCAACTCACCATAGTTGCCGTCCTGGTCAACCGCCACGCAATAGATGGTGTAGTCCGTATCGACCACAAGTCCGGTCCAATCGTAGATATCCGTGTCTTTGAGTTTGTAACCGTTGCGGCAGACATATTCATAGATTCCGCCCTGCTCTTGCTGGTCAATCGCCGTCCACTGCGCATCGCTGGCGTGTTTCATCAGATAGTAGACGGCATCGGAAGATGGGGTGCAGACGGAATGGGCCGAGGTCGCCTTGACATCGGAAACCGCTATGTCAACAGTAGCCTTACCCTTGACATAGGAAGGTGTCGTGTAGGAAACCTGAACCAGATCGGAGAATTTTCCGACCTCGTTCTCCGCCACGGCCAGAATGTAGACAGGAGTCTCCTTCTGGGTCGCCCAGGTCGAAACCCTCTCCGCACCCTCGTACGGGTACGGCTTTCCGTTGGCCTTCACGGTCTCCTTAGGATCCTCGGCAGGATGCGCCGCCTGATACTCAGCCCATTCCTTTTGGGAGATCGCTATGCAATAAAGTTTGGTCACCGCATCATTCATCGTGTACTTAACCGATGTGTAAAGCCAGTTGGAACTCGTCACTTCAGCCGCCACGACAGGAAGCGGAACCTCATCCTCAGACAATGTCCTCATATCCAATCTCGTCATCGCCCCGGTAGGAATCACACTGTTCTTCTTCGTGACCGGCACACAGACAAAAGAATATTCAGTGCTCTCGTCAAGGTTCTTCCAGGTTCTATTCTCAGCTTTCTTTGACCAAAGAGTGGCGACCGTACCTGATGGCTTGCCGGAAAGATATTTTACAAAACCGGCCACATCGTCGGAGGCATTTCCATCAAACGAATCTGCCACAGAAGTCTTTCCGACCCACTGGAAATAATAATTGGTGAAGCCGTTGGGTGTGGTCTGTGTCTCAAGCGAGGTACAATGCGCTTTCACAAGACTGATTCCGACCTGAGGCCCGCCCACCTTGAATGCGCAACGAACCACCGCACCGGCCTGTTTCTTCTGATTATAGGCGACAGCGAAGACAACGGCGTCAGAGCCGATTGCGAAACTGTCCGGAACGGTCAAAGTCACACTTTGCCCGGAGGAATATTCAGAGAACTTCTCGTCCTTCAGTTTTTCCTCGAAAGAATCATCCGTTATCGCAGCGGCATCCTCAGCGGTGAACACTCTTTCATACACCCTGTAGGTAGAGACCGCATCGTTAGGGACATATTTAACGGTCACCTCTCCCAAACCAGCCTCGGCCTCAGCGTAAAGGGACGCTTCCAGGACACTCACTTTCAGTTTGGAGATAACTGTGAAACCACTTTTGGAGACAGCGATGACAGCCACATCTCCTTCAGTCTCGGCGAAATCATTGGCCATAGACGGTGCCTTGACAATCACGGCGTCATCCTTCAAGGAGGCCTTCCAGCCATCAGGCTTAACAATCTGGGAAGTCACCACCCCTTTTTGAGTCACCTGAACCTCAACTTCGGCACCATAGGCGACCTTGACCTCAGACTCGGCAAAGGCGAACATAAAATCCTTGACGAACGGAATCTCAAGCACGGTTCCGTCGGACAGGACCATAGTGACCTTTGAAGAAGCCTCATCAGCCTTTACACTATCAAAGAACGAAACCCCGTTCTCACCGGAAATCCGCGTCCAAGTCTTCCCTCCGTCAACCGAGATGTAGGTAGCGTCCTGGACATAAGACTCTCCCAACGAAGCCCCTGAAGAAAGGAGTGGAAGCTCCGCATCTGTTCCATTGGCCTTCACCTTGTTCCCGGAAGCATCCAGAAGAGGCTCTCCATCGACAGTCCAATAATAGCAGCCTGTAGTCTGGTCATAAGCGACCGACACGGTCTGTGAATGCCCATCCTTGCCGTCAGAGCCATCGTGAATCGTGGCCTTGGTTCCGTCCGAAAAGACGATCTCGTAGCCGGAGGCATCTTGAAGAGGGATGACACTTGAGACGGAGACATTGGAACTCAACGCATCGCAGATCTTCCCAAGCGCGTCAATGTTCGTGTTCATCTCCTCGATTTTCTTCTCCACCTGCGACAACCGGTCATCAATGTTGTCAATGGAGTTCCAGACATCCGAAAGGTCTGTCTTGCACGCAGGGATCACGCAAGCCGAAAGCACGGCAAACAATACCCCCACACTTTTCCCGAGAAAGTGGTTCATAAGAATATTTATTAAGTTCGTCACCAACCCGGCTCCGCGGTCAGCAATATTACACTATGAATATGAAGCCGCCTCATCACCAAAACGAGGATATCCAGAATGGGGTTGTAAATATATCAAATAATCTTCAGTAAACAATGCTCGGGCAAAAAATATTCACCGCAAATACATACTTGCGAATATATATTCACAACTCATAACGTGATGTGGCAAGCTATTCCTTGTTTTGTGTCGAACTCCAAGGTGGTCTTACCTATGATGGTCATCCGGATCGTCTATGTCTTGTATGTTCTACTTACCGAGTGACCTGAGCATCTTGGAAATGCAGCGTTTCTTCTGCTCCATATTCGGATGTACGTACAGATTCAAGGTTGTCGTAATATTGGCGTGGCCGAGCAGTACACTGACAGTCTTGTAGTCACAATTGCTCTCGATGCAGCGTGTAGCGAAACTATGCCGGAGTCCGTGATATTTCAGACGCGGAATTCCGAGGCGCTTCATCAGGCGGTGATAGTAGTTGCGATATGTCCGTGGTTCCATCGGCTTTTCCTCATTGGTCAGCACGTAGAAATCTTCATTGACAACTTTCTTCAAAGGCTTGACTATCGCCATCAGTTCCTTGCACATCGGTATCTCACGGCAGGAGTTCTTTGTCTTGGGAGTATTGACTATGAGTTCTGTGTGCTTGCTTGCGCCCTCAATGACGTAAATGCGCTCAATAGTGCGCCTGACAGTTATCGTTCCGTTAACGGCATCGATGTCTGACCTCTTCAATCCGCAAATTTCACCGATGCGCAGCCCCGTGGTCAGGCTGATGCAAATTCCGAGATTTAGGAATGTGAAATTCCGCTTGGTGAAGTCGAGAATCTTCCTATGGTTCGAGACTGTCAGAACCTCAATCTCATTATTGGTTTCCATTGTCTGATATTTGATGTCCCATTCGCAGTAGTTCATCCATCCGTTCTTCACGCCGAACCTCATCACCATTTTCAGGACAATGAGAATGTCTTTCACCGTTTTGATGCAAAGCCCGCTGTCAAGCTTCCGCAAGACGAACTCCTGCACCAGACTCTCGTTCAGAGTGTCACACTCGCCAAATGAAGGCAGAACGTGATTCTCCAGAATAAGCACATAAGCAGCGAATGTTGACCGCTTTACATAGCATCGCTTGTCATCTTTCCAAGCCAATGCGATCTTTCTGATGTTTTTTGTCTTCATAACAATCCTTAAATATTAAAAGTTGTACATAATAACAAGAATCCATGTACTTGTTGACTTTCACATAGTATTGACCATATAATTGCCAGCGATGAATATGATTGGAGATATTAGAGGAATATGTTTTGGTGTATCAAGAGGCGCATAATCAAGCATTATCGCTCCCGTTGTATGCTCAATTGCCATCAACGGGAGCATTATATGGAGCAAATGATCTCGATGCGATATCTTTCGCTATTGAACGACATTTTTGCGCAATTTCGTTGTCCAAGGGCGACAAAAGGAGTCATTCGACGACATTATTAACGAATAATAATGGATTGTATTGCATTTGTCAATACCCTGTATTATCTTTGTATAGAAACAAAATGTTTGTATTATGGCACAGTCAACATTATCTATGAGGGTAGATGAAAATCTGAAGAAAAATTTCGATATGATATGCGATGATTTCGGGTTTACCAGCACAGCGGCCATCACAGTCTTTATGAAAGCTGTAGTACGTGAAAGAAGAATCCCTTTTGAAATCAAAGCATCAACAAAAGAACAAATAAATCGAGATGCCTGGAACGCATTTATCGAAATGAGGGCGCAAGCTAAAGAGTCCGGTGCTCAGAATATGTCTCTAGATGAAATCAATGCGGAGATTCAGGAGGTGCGCAATGAGCAATAGGCTATTTGCTGTAGTGGATACCAATGTCCTTGTTTCTGCATTGATTTCAAAATCAATAGACTCTAATCCAGCGAAAGTCTTTCGGGCTATTGTGCAGGACAGAATTGTCCCACTGTATAATGATGAGATTCTTCAAGAGTATCGGTCTGTCCTTTCAAGAGAAAAATTTCATTTGGATAAAACCTTGATTGAGACAGTTCTTAAAGCTATCGTGACAGATGGTCTATGCCTTGACAGAGCACCTGCAATGGATGTTGTTTTTCCTGATCCGAAGGATGTCGTCTTTTATGAAATCGCATTATCAAAAGATGATTCTTATCTCATAACTGGAAATATCAAGCATTTCCCTATCAGACCATTCGTAGTAACTCCTGCTGAAATTGTTCAAATACTTGAATCGAGATAGGCTTATTATAACGCACAACAAGGTCCTTACTTGGTGATGCGACAATAATTTGCGAATTTTGCCGCAAAAATTGCGGCGTTATTCATTACTTAATGACGCAAAATAATATGTCATAGGTATGTATATACACGAAAGAGACAACTGGACTGCATTCCGTTGGAACGCGGCTGAATTGACAGCACTTCTTGAAGAGGTGAACCGTAAACAAGGGTTGTTATATGGCAGACTTGCTTCCCTTGGCTTCGACAGCAAATTAAAAGCGATGGCAGAGAATCTGACGTTTGATGTAGTTTATTCATCAGAAATAGAAGGAATACGGTTGAATGTGGATGAAGTGCGTTCATCCATCGCTCGAAAATCCGAGATCAGAATCGAACAGCAAAATGGAAATCAATACATCAAAGCTCTCTACAAAGGTAAGTTACCAGTGAGCGAAAGGATTTTGCCACTTGATGCGGAGCGGTATGAAAAAGGCTACCTTTCATTAGAAAACCTACTCGCCAAGTATTGTTCATATTTAAGAATGAACTGAAAAGAGGCTGACTCGTAAGGTTCAAATCCTGCGCCAACTGTCGCATAAAAAATCGGCCAACTGTCGCATCAATTTTTGGTAACTATATAGCAGTTGACAAACATGGCATGCAGGCAGTCGCTGAACTATTTTCGAGTTGGCGACACCCACATATTGTGAATATGGCGGCACGCAAACCCACCTTGAGCACGGCGAGAAGCCTGTGTATATGCCGACTATGGTCTCAGGAGGCATAGCTGGCATACAACTATGCCTCACAATGGCGTGGAAGCGTGATCGTATGCCGCCATTTCGCAAAATGGCAATACATGCGTCCTTAGGAAGGCAGTGTACGAAACCGTCAAAAAAAGAAGAGTGACCAAATCTTGGCCACTCCTCTCTTATCTTATGTTGCTCCGAATGAAGCCTTTTATATTTCCTGCTGTTTGCGGCGCCAGTTCAGCATTGGGAGAAGGAAGGAGATCACTGCGGCTCCGAGCCAGAACCAGCTGACGTAGGTGAAATCGTGCTTGGTCACGGTCTCGCCGAGTTTGTTCACGGCCTCTACCGTGTTGTTGTCCAGAAGGAGTCCCGTGACTACGTTCTGCAAACCGGCGGCGGCGTAGGAAGCGACACCGACGATGCCGAGCGCGGCTCCCGCAGCCTTTCTCGGAACAAGGTCAATGGCCATCAGGCCGCCAAGGAAGCTGATCAGCACACCGATGGCGATTCCGAACAGAACCATAGAAAGGATGAGCGTGAAGTGACTTCCACCTCCAAACAGGAACAAGTAAAGGGATATGGCCTCAAGGACGCCGGCGGTGAAGGCGGGATATTTCCTGTCGCCTTTGAACACCTTGTCGGACAGCCAGCCGGAGAGCACGGTTCCCAACACTCCGAAGATCGGATTGATGCCGATGATCGCGGCGGCGGCTTTGAGTTCATATTCATAAGTCTCCTGAAGGAAGATAGTGCCCCATTCGTTGATGGCATAGCGGCTCATGTACATAAACGCGCTGGAAAGAGCCAGAATCCACACTCCGGAATTGCGGAGAACCGCCTTCTGGATCTTTCTGGTCTCCATGGCCCTGGTCTCGTCAGACTCGGAGGACTCTTCCGCAGCCGGCTTTCTGGTCTCCTCACCGGAGAGTTCCTCGATGGACGGAAGACCCTTGCTCTCTGGTGTGTCGTGAAGCCAGAACAGAATCAAAAGCACTCCCAGAAGTCCGGCGCAGGCCGCTCCGAAGAAGCCCCATTTCCAACCGAAGGCGGCGACAATGGAGCCTACGAATATGAACGATAGACCCTCTCCGATGTTGTGCGAGGCGCTGAAAAATCCGTAATAGGTGCCACGTATCCTGAGCGGGAACCACCTCGACAGAGTGACGATGGACGGAGGGGCACCCATGGACTGCGCCCAACCGTTAATGCCCCACATTATTGCGAACACTATGAATATAATGGAACTGCTGATGCCCGCGCTGACCGCCGTGGCACCGAGTACACCCATTATCAGGTTCGCGGCGGATGACAGGACAAGTCCCGTGGCCATAAACCTTTTGACATTCGAGCCGTCGGCCAGGAATCCGTTGACGAACTTGCCCACGGCGTAGGTCCAGTAAAGGCAGGCTCCGATGATACCGAGCTGCGTTGCATTGAGCAAACCGGCGTCGATCAGCGGCTGCTTCATCACGCCCATCGACATACGGCACACATAGTAGAGAGCGTAGCCGAACGTGATTGCAAGGAAGGACTGGAAACGGGAACGCTTCCAGACCTTGTCAGTGTTCTCCGGAGCCACCTTTGCGGCGGACGGAGCGCTTATTCTGAAGAAATCGAGAAATGAAGCCATTATCTATGAATATTATGACGGCTTCCTAATCGTGCAACCCTTTGCCGCGAAGATATGTGAGCAGCTGCTCCGGACGGTCGGTCTGGATGAGGGTGGTGCCGAAGGCGATCACCTGGTCGTAGATGAGGGCAGGGTCACCGCAGTCAAGAGCCTTGTCGTCGTCAAGGTAGCCACAAAGGCTTCCCCAAATGGTGTTGACCCAGAGTTTCGATCCTGAGTCTATGATCTTCTTGAAGCAGTCCTCAACCTCAGGAGTCAGCTTCTTCCAGCAGACCTCGTAGGCGAGAGGCACGGTGCCAGTCTCCATATATTCATTGAAAAGAGCCTTTCCAGCCTCTTTCTGGATGTCGATGATAGGCATATACATCATATTGTGCTCGTGGGCGGCCATCTTCTCCGCGACCTCGGCGACAGGCTTCTTGCCCTTGATCAGAATCTGGTCTGTGACTCCGAGTTCCTCTGTCAGGGCTAGAACCAAATCATAATATTCATAGCCCTGGTCAACATTCACGCAAATCCGGTCCTTGCAGCACTCCAAAGCCTCGCGGAGGGTGCAGATGTGCAGGGAATCGGTCACCACACCGTGCGCGCGCTTGAGTCTGAACTTCTTAAGTTCCTCCAGAGTGTAGTCGCTGACAAGCCCTTTTCCGTTCATGCAGCGGTCGATTGTCTTGTCGTGCGAAAGCACAAGAACGCTGTCCTTGGTGAGTTTGAGGTCAAGTTCCATGATGTCAGCCCCCATCCTGATGATGGACTCGATGGCTGGTATGGAGTTCTCCGGATAGTTGCGCCAGTCGCCTCTGTGGCAGGCCACGACGACATATTTCGAGGCCGGATCGTGCATCTGCGCGACGATCATCTCTGCTCGGTTAGGGTACTTGGTCACATCAACCACGTTCTTATTCGTAGTGCCGCAGGAGCAAAGACACACAGCGGCGGCAAACAGGTACAAAATTCTTGCTTTCATATATTCATAAATTTTAAAATATTTTGTCAGTCAATGCCGGCAATCGTTAATAATCCGCGGCAGGGTGCTTCTCTAAAGAAGTTTCCTTAGCTCGGCGAGGGCGCAGGAGATGTGGTACTGTACCGTCTTGGGACTTATCATCAACGCGTCCGCGATTTCTTGGTAAGTCTTGTGTTCGTAGCGGTTCATCCTGAAAATCGTCTTCCTCAGGACCGACATTCCATCGATCGCCTCGTCAATGCTGCGAAGCAGTTCCAAGGTGTCCGCCTGAAACAACGGTTCGTAGTGCTCGGTGCCCACGCTCGCCGACACCTGCCGGTAGCGGTCACGAACTCCTTTGCGCTTTATGAAATTCAACACGGCGTTATGTGCCATGCTGAACAAGTAGGACTTGAGCGAATCCACCTCGCGCAGACCCTCGCGGGAGTTCCAGATTTTCAAGAACAGATCCTGCGTGATGTCTTCAGCCTCGGCGGAATTCTGCAGCATGCTGAACGCGAAATTACGGACGCGTCCCGCATACAGCACATAAAGGATGCCAAGAGCCTTGACATCCCCTCCTGCTATCTGCTCAAGCAACTGCTTGTCTTCATTAGGCATTTCACTTGACAAATATAACGATTATTTACCACTTTCTGACACGGACCTTGTACATATCAATGTCAACATTGATTATCCTGTCAGGAGCGGAGGCATTGATGTTCCGGCTGTAGCGGATCTTATGGGAAGACCAGCTCTCCTCACCCTCCGGAACGGTAGCGTCCGTGTACCAAGCCTCGCCTGTCTCGGCGTTGTAGTTGAGAGACTTGAGTGCAGTGGATCCTGAGAACAAAGGCATTTCCGTGAATTGTTCCTTGTCCACGTTGAACAGATAAGCCTTTTTCCCCGCCACGGTGATCGTGTTGTCGTCCACGCGGTTGATATCGTGGATTCCACCCTGAGGAGTCTTTATGCTCTTGACGAGCTCAAACGAAGGTTTGTCAGTGCCCAGGCCGTTTATCTTGAATATCTTAATGACATCACCGCCAGCGGCGTAAAGCACATTCCTCTTGTAATCCCAGACAACGCCGTGGCCTGAATAAAGGTCCGCGCTTGCAAGAACCACCTCGGATCTTGCGGAATTGTAAAGCTGGACCTTGTTGTGATTGGCCGTAGAGCCGGTGGAAGTGGCGACAGCGATGTAACCTCCAGGAATATATTCAGCGGAATGCGCATTCGGCACAGCCGTGGCGTGGAAAAGCATCTTGGATGTGTAATAGTCCAGAAGGGCGCACCAACCGTATGAGCTGGTCAGCAGCAGTTTGCTCCCGTTGTCCACGAATTTGCACTCGTCAAGATGGTCGCATTTTTTGGTGTCAAGGCCCAGACCACCGGCAGCCGACCTCGCATCCCACTGCCATACGATGCTTTCTTTGTAGGAATCCTTCGCTATCGTCGCATTGATCACAAACACGTGATTGTCTCCGCAGAACACAAGTTCGGTCGATTTGTCTTCGGCCATTTTCTCAGTACTGATCCGCTCTCCGGCCTCAAGGACAACCTCTTCATTGATCGATGATGTTATTGTCTGGCCGGAAGAAGTGGTTATCCTGACCGTAAATCCTCTGGACAGAGTGACAGGGGCACAATATACCGGAATGAACACAGAATTCGAGCGGCAGTCCACCGGCGTGGCAGGGGTCATCTTGACCGACGCGGAACTTGCGGAGTATGTTCCTTCGATGAAATCAGCGGCGACCTCTCCGGCAAGGTTTTCACCTCCGTTGGCGGTCAATTCCAGAGACGCCACATCATAGTCTCCCATCGCCACATTCACAAACACCATACATCCGGCAGGTTTCAGATTGAAGTTGCAGCCCTCGTACGAATTGACTTTGGCGCTCGACACATCAAACATGACCGGAACCTCGGTTCCGTTCTGGTTTGTCGGGATGGTGTATTTCACTGTGTTTCCGGACAGACGCACATCAGCGCCTGAAGGATACCAACTCAAAACAGGAGTCTCAAGCCTTGAAGCCTGAACATTGAACAGGAACAACGAAGAGTTGCTGCCAGGGAGAATCGGAGCCGCCTCGGCTCTTTTCGCGATTCCGCCCGCCTCCAGCATTATCACTCCCTTGTCTCCGGAGTCCCAAGACGGTGAGACAACAGCCCCTGCTGTCTTGTAATCCTTGCTCGCCTCATAGTATGGGCTCAAGGTTATCTTAGCCTTGACCGCCAGATCCCTGATTTCGGAATCCTTATCCTCCGAACAAGCATTGGCGGCGCACAAAGCAATCGCTGCCGACACTATGGATATAAACTTTATTTTATTCATTTCCTTCATTTTTAATGAATATTTCCGCCTGGCCGCAGGTTCCATCCCACGACCAGGCCGGAAATGATTACCTTATGCAGCATGAACCGCAGATGTCACCGCCATGGGTGCTCCACCCTGATGCTCTCTGGCCTCCGACATACTTGCCGACCAGCAGGCCGTTGCCAGTGCCTTTGGCGCTACCGATGAAAGCCGAATAGAACACACCGTCAAGGAGGTTATTGCCACCCATCTGCTTCTGGTTGTCATCACCTGCGTTCTCGGTCCACGACTCCTTGACCGTTCCATCACTGTTGAATATGTAGGATGTGTTTCCGACCTGTCCGGAAGTGATGTAGAAGTGGTTCTCCGTGTCCACGCAAGGGTGCGAGAAGTTGAAGGCATTGGCGCCTCCCTTAATGACATGCTCGTAGCTCCAGATCACCTTGGTCAGGTCCTTGTCGATGTTATAGACATGATTGTCCTTGCAGCCGACGAAGACGGTGCCGTTCGGAGCCACGACAGGCTCGTAAGGATTGTTGCCGGCAAACACGAAGTTGTCCACTATGATTTCCTTTTTGGCAAGATCCACGGAACTGAGTCCGGCCGCCACAGGGACATACATCGTGTTCTTGTCCGCAGCCACGGCAAAGCCGGAGATTCCGACCATCTTGGCGCCCATGGTCAATGTCTTGAGAACCGTACCATCAACTATGTTCAGGAAGGTGATCGATGCTCCTGCGCCGGTCACCAGTTCATCACCGTTCACGAGAAGACCAGCCACAGCTGTCCCGACGGCCTGCTGCCATTTCTTCGTGCCGGACGCCGCGTCGATTGCGAACACATTTCCGGCCGCGTCACCGATGTAGACTTCCGTGCCGGCGGCGTTGACGGCAGGAGCGGCGCTCTTCAGCGAGCCGGCCTCCGTGAACTTCCATCTGAGCTGTCCGTCAGCCGAAACGGCATAGAACTGTCCGGATGACGTGGTGCCATAATAGATGTCACCGGTGACAGGATTGACTGTCAGTGGATTATAACTTGCAGAGTTCACCTCCGGGACATATTTCCACTTGAGGTTGCCGGTAATCACATCGAACGCATAAAGGACAGCTTTCTTGTTGAAAGTGACATCATAGACAGTCTTTCCGTCAGGAGAGAAAACAGGGCAGCTGCCCTTGAATCCTTCGTACGAGGTTCCGGACATCTCCCAATCATTGAAGAACACAACGTACTGGCGGATCTCCACCTCAAGGGTCCAAGTCTTTGTCTTGCCCTTTATGTCCGCGCTCAGAGTAACCTGCTGCGCTCCTGTCGCGATGAAGCCCTTGGAAACATCAACGCCTTCGAGAACCTTTCCGTCAGGGAATGACCACTTGACATTTGTGGCGTCAGGATAGCCATCTGTGTTGAATGTGAACCGGATAGGCTGATTGATGGCAGCCGTGGTCCTGTCAACGGTGTAAGGAATCGCCAAAGTCGGCATGGCCTTGATCTGTGCCGGAGCCGAAGCGCCTTTCGGATAGTTGGCCACAAGGGTGAATGTGTAGTTCTTGTCGTTGGTCAGGCCGGTCACGTCATAACTTTCCTTGTCCGCCTCGATCTCGACTTTCTGGACGTCAGCCTCAGCTCCTTCCATGAACCATGTCAAGGTGTAGGATGTCAGCAGCTGGGAAGGACGTGTCCAAGTCAATGAGACCGTGGCGTCGGAAGCGTCCGCGTCCAGATCCGTCACAGAAAGACGGGCGGTCGTAGGCTTGGCCGCCGCCTTGACAGCGTTGGAGATCAGGTCTCCATAGACTGCCTGGACAGAAAACTCATAGTTCTCACCGTTGACAAGTTCTGTCACGGTGTAATTCTGAGTGTCAGTGCGAAGAGTCTGTTCAGAACCTTTTGTGTAGGTGATGATGTACTCAGTAGGATTCCATCCCTCCGGGACAGACCACGACAACTGAACCTCCTCATCACCCGGAACAGCCTTCAAGTCAGTCACCTGATGACGCGGTCCACCGGTCTGCGGAATATCCTCCTGCCAGCAGGAGCCAACCGTCAGACAGGCTGCGGCCGCGATGATGCAGTATAATATTCTTTTCATTTCAATCTCTATATTTATCAATATCTTAGTGTTATCATCAGAATCCAGGATTCTGCCAAAGGATGTCAGTGTTGTTCACAATCTCGATCTGATCCTGAGGAATCGGAAACAACAGATTGTGAGAGTCAAGCGAATAGCCCAAAGCCTTGAAATAATCCACTGCCAGTCCGAGCCGCACAAGGTCAAACCATCTCTGTCCTTCAAGGGCGAACTCTCTGCCTCTTTCAGCGGCGAGTTCCTTGATGAAGGCATCGTTGCCGGGGACCTCGGCCTCAGTCAATTCCGGAAGTCCAGCGCGGGTGCGGGTCTTGTTGAGGTAGGTCAGGGCATCGGAAATCTTCCCCTGCCGTCCCAAAGCCTCAGCATACATAAGGGTCACATCAGCGTACCTGATGAACGGGAAATCATTCCCGACCTGTGTGGTATAAACGGCATCATAGGTGTCCATATACTTGTTTATGGCATATAGTTTTCCCGGTGTGATCTCCTGATAGTCCTTTATCAAGGTGAACCTGTTGTCATCATCCGAATAGACAGTCTTGAACTCAGCCGTAGGATTGATTCTGAATTTCGGATCCGCATCACCTGAACTGAACCAGTAGCCGTGTCCGTTGTCGTTGGTCTTGTTGTAATAAAGGGCGAATATGATCTCCTTGTTCATCTTGTTGGCCACATCGAAAGCGGCGGCCGTTGTGGACATAAGGCCATAGTTCGCGTCCTTCATTGCCTCCTCAAGCACAGCTTGGGCCTCGACGTATTTACCGAAAGTCAGGTAGACCTTTCCAAGAAGAGCCTGTGCGGCGATCTTGGTGACTCTCGCAACCTCTGCCGAGCGTTTCGCCGGAAGAAGATCAATCGCCTCTTTGAGGTCCTCTACGAGAAGGTTGTACATCTCCTCCTCCGTGCATCTCGGGATTGTCTTGGCCTGGACAGGAGTCACCACCGTGCGCGTCACCGGCACGACACCGAAGACCCTATAGAGGCTGAAATACCACCAAGACCTCATGAACAGACATTCGCCACGGTATTTGTCTCCGTTCGCGAGAGTTTTGCCGGGCATGTGGTCCAGAACATCGTTGCAGCGGTATATTCCATTGTACCAAGCGTTCCAGATGTTCTTGAGTATTCCATTGTTGGATCTCTCCTGAAAATGATCAAGGTCATACCTGTCCTGGGTGGAGACGGCCATAGACGTCAACACACACTCGTCACTTCTGTAGGCCAGTTCAGTGAGGAAAAAGCCCATTTGAGTCTTAAGTTTGTCGTAGCAGCAATAGACTCCCTGGTTGAAATCATCATCGGTCTTGTAATAGTTGCCTTCAGTCACGGTGTTCGCCGGATACTGCTCAAAGAAACTATCTCCGCAGGAGACAAGACTAAACGCTGCAAGACCGACCAAAGCTGATTTTATGATATTCTTCATATTCATTACAGATTAAAGTTGACACCTACGCTGAAGGTTCTTGAAAGAGGGTAAGAGCAATAGTCCTCGCCTGGGCTGAGGGCATTGGTCGATCTCTTGTTGACCTCCGGGTTGTAGCCTGAATAATGGGTCAGGGTGAACAGGTTAGTGCCCTGAATGTAAACCCTCATCTTTGAGATGGTGGTGCCACGGAACCACTTGTCCGGCATAGTGTAGCCGAGCGAGAGGTTTTGAAGCCTGAGGTAGGATCCGTCCTCAAGATGGAAGGTGGATGTGCAGGAGCCGTTGTTTCCGGAGGATTTTCTGGTGGCTCTGTTGAGATTGCCGTAAGGGAACCTGTTCAGGGACTCTTTCATCATATTCGACGACGCCTCCATATTCAGCAGGTAACGTCTCTCAAGATTCAGGATCTCGTTGCCGTAGACACCCTGGAAGTTTGCCGACAGGTCAAGTCCCTTCCAGCCGAGCTGGACACCGAATCCATAGTAGAAATCAGGCATATAGTTGCCCACTATCACACGGTCAGTGTCCTTGTCGAGCTTGCCGTCACCGTTGGCGTCCACAAAGCGGAAATCTCCCACAACAGTCGTCTCGAAATGAGGATAGGTGTCAAGTTCCTCTTGATTATGGAAAATGCCATCCTGGACGAGAAGATAGTAGCAACCAACCGGATAGCCGACTTTCGTGATGTAGTTGGCTCCTGAATATGAAGAGGCCACAATCAGCGGAGCGTCCTCGTCTCCAAGGGACAGCACCTTGTTCCTGTTCAACGACCAGTTGGCGTTCCAGTCCATAGAGAAGTCTCCGAACGACTTATGCGAAGTCAACGTGATTTCCACTCCTTTGTTCTGCATCGAGCCGATGTTGACATTCGACTTTGTAAGACCCGACACGGATGACACAGGAATATTGAAGAGCATATCCGTGGTCTTTGAATAGTAGAAGTCCGCGTTGATGCCGAGAAGACCGTTCCAAAGGTTCGCGTCGAAGCCGATGTTGGTCTGGGTGTTCTTCTCCCAGCCAAGTTCATTGTTGGCGATCTGAGAAGGGTACATCGCATTAACGATTCCGTTTCCAAGGTCCAGATTGCTGGATCCGTACAGAGCAAGGTAGGCGGAGTTGCCGATCTGCGCGTTACCGGTCTGACCCACACTTGCGCGCAACTTGAGGTCATTCAACCAATTTTTGGTGTTCTTCATGAAATTCTCATCGCTGATTCTCCAACCTGCGGACGCGGCAGGGAAATAACCCCACCTCGTGTTCGGTGCGAATCGCGAGGACGCGTCACCTCTTATAGAAGCAGAGAACATGTAGCGCCCTTTGTAAGAGTACTGGGCTCTGAATAGCCAAGAGGCGAATGTGTAGGCGTACTTGTCGTTATAGGTGTCGTCAATCGAGATGGTCTTCCCTTTGGTGGTTCTGATCTTGTCGTCACCCTCGGTGCCGGTGCCTTTGATGGCCGATGTCTGGATAGCCTGTTTCTCAGCCTCATACACTGCCACGGCGTTGATGGAGTGATCACCGAACTTCCTGTTGAACGAAATCTGGTTGGTGACGTTCCAATGGAAATAGGACTGGGTGTAGTTGGCGGCTGTCGGGGATGAAGGCTTGTCGTAGTACTTCGATCCCTTGAGCGGAATGTATGACGGACGATAGTAGTTCCTGATGTAGGAATAGTAGTCGCCGCCGACCGTGACTTTATATTCAAGTCCCTTGATGAACTCGTAGGAAGCGTGGATGTTGCCCACCATATTCAGTTTCTCCCTGACATCATCGATTTCCAAAGCCAATGCCACCGGGTTCAAAACCTCATTGGTCTGAGTGTTATAGACATTGAATTTCAGGAACCCGTTCATGTCCCAGTTATAGGAACCGTCAGAGTTATAGGCTGGGAAGACCGGAGGCGCCATCAAGGCCGACGCGATCACACCGTCACTGCCGTACTGGCCATCGGAGTTCACATAATTTGTCTTTGAATATGACGGTGAGAAGCTCACACCGTATTTCAGATTGCCCTTCTTGCCATCAAGGTTGGCCCTGAGTCCATACCTCTCGAAGTCTGATCCTATGATCGTTCCCTCGCGGTTGAGATAGTTCACACCGATGTAGTAGTTGTAGCTCTTGGTCCGCGCCGACACACTGAGAGCGTGCTTGTGCGAAAGAGCGGTACGAAATATCTCGTCCTGCCAGTCCGTGTTGGTCAAGGTTCCGGTCTTGTCCTGAAGATAGGCAGTGATGAGAGGATCAACACAGTGGTAACTCTCCGGACGGCTGCCGTATGGATCACCTATCGAGCCGGTCGGGACGTTGAAAAGATAAGCGCCGTCCCTGGCCTCTTTGAATATCTCAGCGAACTCGTAGGCGTCAAGCATGTCAATCTTCTTTGAGACATTCGAGACGCTGAACTGCCCGTCATAGGAAATCACCGGAGTCTCAGAGTTGGCTCCACGCTTGGTGGTGACAAGGATGACACCGCAGGATCCTCTAGAGCCATAGATAGCGGCAGCAGACGCATCCTTAAGGACCTCAAGGCTCTCGATGTCGTTGCCGTCTAGATTGGCGAAAGCTCTTGAGTCGCAAGGGATTCCGTCGATGACATAGAGAGGATCGTTGCCGGAAGTGGCCGACTGGATACCCCTGACCCTCACGGAGACGTTGCCTGAAGGCTGACCGCCCAGATTGATGACTTGCACTCCAGGCATCTTGGCCGCCATGGATTCACGGAAGTCCGTGGTCGGAGTGTTGGCGAAGTCCTCGGCCTTGATGGAGGCGATGGATGTCGTGACATCCCTCTTGTTCTGCGCTCCGTAACCGATGACGACCACGTCGTCCAGTTTGATGGCCTCTTCCTCAAGCACGAAATCGGCTTTGGACTGGCCAGCGGTCAAAGTCACGGAAGCACCGTTGTAACCGATGATGGACACGTCAAGCGTCGCGTTCTCATCCTTGACCTTGAGCTCGTAATTTCCGTCAATGTCGGTTCCGGTTCCGTTGTTGGTGCCACGTTCGATGACCATGGCTCCGATCACCGGCTGGCCGGACTTGTCCACGACCTTTCCCGTGATGGCCTTCGGGCCTGTGACCCCCGAGACCTTAGGTTTGGCTTCCGGTGCCTTCTTGCTTAGAAGGATCTTCTGGTCCTTGAATTCGACCTTGACACCGGGAAGCACCTTCTTGATGATGGCTTCGATGTCCTCGTCCTTCGCGTTCACCGTGACCTTGCGGGCAAGATCAATGTCGGTGTCCACGTAGGCGAAAGTGTAGGAACTTCCGGCCTCGATGGCCTTCAGGAGTTCCTTGACTGTCACATCCTTGACATTCACGTTCGCTGTCCTGCCCTGGGCATAAGCACCGAGCGAAAGCCCGATGGCACACAGAAAGCAAAGAACAGTTTTGGCGAATGAAGGAAGAATGTTAGATGTTCCTTTCATTAATATTAGTGTTTTTGGTTTTTGTTATCAATTATGATTGTCATCCCATGACGTTCCCATCGGACAGGAAGCAGGGTTGAAACGACCTCCATGATGTCTTCGAGAGACTCATCCCGGACTGTGAGCGACATTCGCTTGTCTTTAAGGTCTGTGGCATTGCATGTTATTCTGGTCTGGTACTTGTGCGACAAACTTTCAAGGATATCACAAAGTCTGACGTTGTCGAAGGAGAGCCTGTGCTCGTACCACCGGCAGCAGTCGTCTGCGTTCACCGCCGTGACCTCTGTCCGGCCCATGTCCCATGAAAATTTCTGGTCTGGTTTCAGAATCACTAGTTCCTTGCTTTCCGTGTCGGACACCTGCACCGAGCCGCTTCGGAGAATCACCTCGGCGGAATGGTCGGCAGGATTGCTGAGAACATTGAATTCAGTTCCGAGAACCTTGACCTGCAGGTTGTCGTGCATATTCACGATGAACGGGCAGTTTTCGTTCCGCGCGACTTCAAAATAACCTTCCCCGTCAATGGCGACAATTCTCTCCCGACCGCCGAAGTCCTGGTTGTAGGACAGCCGGCCGCCACGGTTGAGCCAGACACGGGTACCGTCAGGCAAGGTGTAGGAACTGGTGTTGTCAGAGGAGGCCATGAGCACGGTTTCCCTTTCAGGGGTCATTCCCAGTCTCGCCACAGCAAATCCACCTATGAATATAGCCACAGACGCGGCGACAGCGGCACAGTACCTCAACGGTCTCGCAGCAAGGAATCTGGCCAGCCAGCCGGTTTTTTTAACGGTTGTATCCGTCCCTTCGACAAGCTCAGGGACCGCACAGCTTCCGGTCGATGAGTTCGTTCCGGTCGCTGAGCTTGTCGAAGCGCCCGCTGCCACACAAGTCCCTTTTCCAGTCGCCGAGCCTGTGGTTCGGCAAGGCTCACCAACCACCGAAGCGCCAACTCTCGCACAAACGCCTTTCCCGGTCGCTGAGTCTGTGGTTCGGCAAGGCTCACCAACCACCGAAGCGCCAACTCTCGCCCCGGTCGCTGAGCCTGCCGAAGCGCCATCCTCTCCAAGCGAGGCCATAAGCCTCTCAAGTCCGGCTGTCAAGTCAAACTCAGGAGAGACGGACGGCACCGAGTCCCAATATTCCTCCAGCAAAGCCTTGACTTCCGGTTCGTTCCCATGTGCGGACAGCCAACCGAGATACTTCCGCTTAAATTCCTCGGTGACCTCAACCCCACTGAAAAAGAAATCCAGAATACGCCTGTAGTCTTCGACTTTCATTATTTACCCGCCTGAGTGAACGTGTAAGTGCTTGTGTACGATCCGGCTTTCAGGCGAATGGTTCCAGTGCGGTCGGCTCCGGTCGTGTTAGGCTGAGTGGTGATGACGGACTCGCTGACACCCTTCGTGCCCTTCGCCGGTTCGATCGTGAACCAGTCCTCGCCTTCAAGTGACCAATCGCAGGTCGCATAGATCGTGATCTGATCCGTTCCTCCCTCCGCCAGCGTGGCCGGAGTCTTGGCGGTCAGCTTAGTCTGGATGACAACCGTGTCGCGCACCTCAGACTCACTTTGTTTCTGACAGGAGACTCCACCCAAAAGCAGCGGAGCAACCAGAAAAAGTGTTGTTATGAGTTTTAGTTTCATAGAGCATAAATATGTTTTACATAAAGTAAGACACCTTCGACGCCTTATATGCTAAAAACGATTAATATTTTTTGGTAATTTTATACGAGCGGACTAAAATACCACATTGCATCGATGCCCATCCGGATCCGCTCTATAATCAGTTAAACAGAGACTATCAAATGAATGACACTTCAGATGTGCAGTATTTTCCACATTTGGAATGGCAAACCATTGCCTGCTGGTCATATAGGTTTTCAGGTGCGATAGGCTCTGATCTCTCAGACATTGGAACTCGCTCGTATTTGCCATTCATCGCCGTCAGTCTTAAAATCCAGCGCAGGATGTCTCCGTCATAATGGAGACTCAAAGGTATGTCTGACTATTGAAATCTCACGTCAGCATTCGAATCAAAGTCGACGGCAGACGTGAAAATCTGTCAATGACCCGCAACTTTCAGTTGCCTTCCGAATGTGTTCAAGGGACGTATGTATTGCCATTTTGCAAATCAGCGGCATACTATCATGCTTCTACGCCATTGTGAGGCCAGGTCGTATGCCGCCTATTAATCCGGAAAGCATAGGCGGCATATTCATAGGCCTCTCGTCGTACTCAGGGCAGGGTTGTGTGCCGCCATATTCACAAAATGGGTGAGGGTTGCCAGCTCGTATATAATTATTCGGTTACTGCTTGCATGCCATGTTAGTCAACTGCCATATAGTTTCCTAAGCAAAACATTCATAAACTGCCAAGTTTTAGCATACATGACATTTAATTTTGCACCGTGAAAGAAACGAAAAGGCGAAGGATGGCACTCTTCACCAAGTTTGTGGATATGGAGACATAGATAAGACTTACAACTATATGAATATGAATATTATTGAACGACTTTTCGGTAACGGCGACGCACCCGCCTCCATAGCGGAAATGGGCAACCAGCTGGTGACCGCAGGAATGAAGCGAGGAGAAGAGATCGGAAACATGATCTCTAACATCATCGATGACATCTTTGACTCTATTTTTGAATGACGATATGGGAGAATTATTGAAATTTGTGACCAAGATTCTGCTTGGAACGACAGCTGCCGCCGCAGGCGCGGCACTCATCAAGAACGGTATGGAGAATGCTCGCAACATCAAGTCATTCACTCAGAATGGCCAAGATGATGGCAATAATTTCAATGGTCATGCTCAGAGGTAAGACTTGGTTTCGCTGTCCATGTTGCGGGACGGTTTTTGAGGCGGCGGACTTTGAGGACAACGCGACCGTTTTCAGTATGCCTATGCCGTGCCCGAAATGCGGCACGAAGAGTCCTGCAATAGGGCCATTGGGCTGGATCAGAACGCTTATTGGCAAGATTACACGGCGGATGTACTAGAAAGAGAATACTATTCCCACGCATCTGTTCCTGAGGATGTGCATAAAGAATATTCGCAAAAATATTATCTTTGCATAAGGTTTAGCCTCATCAATGGGTGACAGGAAATGATTCTGAACGAAACGATATTCGAAGGGTTATATTACAGGTACAGCGACAGGCTTTACAACTTCGCTTTCAGATTCGTGGCGGACGGACGCGCGGCCGAGGACATCGTGCACGAAGCGTACGTGACCCTTTGGGAAAAGTTTGAGGGCAAGGACAGCGACACCTGGCAGGCCCTGTTGTTCAGGTTGGTCCGCAACCGGTCGATAGACGCCCTGCGCCACCAGTCCGCCGTCAAGGTTGTCAGCATGACCGAATCTTTCATGAACATCTGCGATGAGGAGCTTTATAATCTGGATTTCTCGGTCAGCGACTCAGACAAAAAGACAATCTACGATGAACTCATGGCTAACATCCGGCGGATCATGGCAAAGCTCCCGTCCAGATGCCGCGATGTGTTCAATATGAGCAGGTTCCAAAACATGAAGAACAGGGAGATCGCCGCCGCGCTCGGCATTTCGGAAAAAGCCGTGGAGAAGCACATCCACAAAGCGCTTGCAGTGTTCAAAAAAGAACTGGAAGACATTTCCACGGACGGCAGCGCCTACCTCAACGGAGACAACGGAGTCAGCCACATCCTGCTGATGCTTTTCCTGACAGGAATCACAAGCTAGGTCCACACCAGTTCAGCGAAGCTGTGATATTCATTGAAAAACGGAAGGGACGGCAAAGAAACCTTTTGCCATCCCTTCCGCATATCAGAAGAAGCCCCTGCTACCTGTAGCAGATGTTGAACTCGGCCAGATTGGAAAGAGGAGCCTTCATTCCGCCTCCGGTGCGTCCAGAGGCCGTCACCACGAATTTCACGTACTTGGCCTCAGGCTCTGACTCAGCAGAGTGAATATTCCTGTAAGCGCTCACACCTGCATAGTTGAAGGAGCATACAGTCGTGTAGTTCTCTCCGTCAGAAGAGACTTCCAGATGTCCTCCCTTGAGGTCCGAGGCAAATTTGTCCTGACGGCGGTACAAGTCGAAATCCGAGATGCGCACAGGTGTCGCCAACTCATATTCAATAATATAAGGTAGTTTGAAGACACCTATATCATTGGCCGAATAGCCGGACTCCCATCGTGTGTTGAGTTTCCCGTCAATGGTAAGCTCAGGGCCGCGGTTCGGAACGTAGGAGTTGCAACTGCGGACGGAGATGTCCGACTGGCTGTAGTAGTGCCTGTTGAACAGGTTGATCACAGACTCGCGGCCTCCCTCCACTTTGAATCCGCCTTCCGACTCGACACTAGCGACAAGGGAATAATTCCTTTCAACAGCCTTGGACTTGTCGATGGTGACCGTGTACACAATCTCGGACACGCCAGGCACGAATCCTTCCTCGGATGAGGATGTCACTGAATATGATCCCTCAGGGAGAAGAGGGTACTCAGCGTTTCCGGACGGCACATTGAAGGAAAACTTGACGCCATTGCTCCAATTGTTCTCTATCCCAGTCCTGACCTTGTATTCAAGAGTGATCGTGCCATCGCTGTCACCAAGCTTGTCAAGGCTTGTCTCCGACACGCCGGCATTCTCCAGACTGAATGCCATCATGCTCATGTCCGGCACTATGACCACACTGGACAGTTCCTCGCTGCTGGCGTCATTGACACCATCTGTCAGGCTTTTCAGTCTCAACGGAACCGCATAGCCTTTAAGGTCGGAATAGTCGGCCTCAACCGCAAGACTCTTCAAGGCTTCGATGTTGAAATTCACCTTGAATCCAGCCTTCTTGTCAACCATCTTAAGATCCGACACTTCCAACGACCAGCAGTCAGACGGAAGCACCTTGAGGGTGTCCGAGTTGTCTGTGTTGTATTTCTCCAGAACTGCGTCATCCTCTACCAGCCTCACTTCAGGGTCTTTGTCGTAATAACTTCCGCAGTAAGCGTTCACAACGGCCGAGAACGAAGGCTGGACATCGTAGAACGTCTCTGTCTTCTGATAGCCGTTGTTCAGGATGTACACCGCAGGATCATAAAGGTTGTCCTCCCAATGGCTTGGTTCGCAGGCCACAGCGGACAGAATCACGGCTGAAGCCGCAAGAATGTATTTTCTTTTCATAATGATTTCTTTATCGGTTTGGTTCAACTGTTACCATCCATAATTCTGTGTCAGATCCGGAACCCTGTCAAGCTCAGCCTGATTCATCGGAAGGAGGTAATACTTCTTTGTGAACACTCTTTCAGATTTGGTTCCGGCCTCCCCGAACGTGTCGAATATGGATGTACGTTTCCAATATTCACCTGAAATCTTGTGGTTTGCAGCGTTCAGGTTGCAGCCGACAACCTTGCCGTTGTCCTCCTTCTCGGCGATCATCCACCGACGCGTGTCGAAGTAACGCTTGCCCTCGAAGCACAGTTCCACCATACGTTCCCTGCGGATATACTTTCTTTGAAGATCCTTGTCTCCGATGATTTCCGGATAAACATCCCCTTCATCTGTCCCAATGGCCGGCACACCGGCTCTGTGACGTATCTGATTCCAGAAAGTGAGTATGTCAGGATTTGAAGGGTCATATTCATTAAGAGCCTCGATGTACATCAGAAGCACATCGGCATACCT
Organism: uncultured Bacteroidales bacterium; assembly: GCA_934698975.1. Lineage (GTDB taxonomy): Bacteria > Bacteroidota > Bacteroidia > Bacteroidales > UBA932 > Cryptobacteroides. The sequence goes on along the minus strand of CAKUVR010000010.1, from coordinate 58,965 downwards.
GATGATCGGCCACGAAAGGTTGCCCCACTTGCTCAGCTTCGTGTCAAGGTCAGGATCTATGAACTTGAGGCACAGGTAGCCGGTCGGGGTATAGTTGTTGGACGTGATCGGACCGGAGTTGCCATTCTTGTAGAACTGCACGTTTGTCAGTTTGTTCGTGCCCATCACCCATGTCTGGCCGCTCCAGAAGACATTCGCGTAGAACCTTGGCTCGCGGCCGATGAACATATTCATGGTCTCTATCGCGTCATTGACCTTCGCGCTCTTGGGGATGGTGGCGAAGAACGGGTTGACGAACTTCTGTGAACCGGTCTCCACATAGTCTGAGCGAGGATCCACGATGATTGTTCCCGCGCCATTGTCATAGGACTCCTCCTCCATGTTTGAAATTGGATAGTAGCCGTTGTCCATCGCGAAGGCGTCCACCAGTTTCTGGGTCAGACCGATTCCGCCGTAACCGCTTGCCTGGACTGGAGTCTCGCCGACTCTCCAGCTGCGCCCGCCGCACTGGACAGTGAATATGTTTTCCGGCGAGTTGAGCGAAACCGCAGCGTTGTGAATGTTCTCCAGCGGAGTCGCGCCAGGGTCATCCACAAGTTCGTACAGATTCATGTCAATGACAGCCTTTGCCGCATCGGCGGCCAGTTTCCAGCGATTCTCGTCATATTCGGTGTTGAACAGTTTCTCACCGTCCTTGTTCACGATGTCGTCGTAGATCCCGGTTCCATTCTGCCCGTTGAAGAGTGGGCTGGCGTTGAACATCAGCAGCCTGGCTTTCATGGCCAATGCGGCTCCCTTGGTGGCACGGCCTACTTCGTAAGGGCTTCTGGTCTCCGGAAGCTCATCGGCGGATTTGTCATATTCATCGCACAGCCAATCCACTATCGTGCTCCACGGGGTTCTGTCTACCTTGGAGACATTCGGATCGGAGAAATCAGACTGAGCGTCCCCCAGCCAGATGACAGGACCGTTCCACTTTAAGAGTTCAGTGTAGTAGAACGCCCTGAGGAAGCGGGCCTCACCACGCCACATCACTCTTTCCTCATCGGTAATCTGAGGACAATCCCCGACTTTCGACATAAAATATGTTGCCTCGCTTATACCCTGGTACAGAAGTCTGTAGACCGCATGGCGATAACCGCCGTGAGTGGACAAAGGGGAAAGTTGGTTATGGTTCAGCAAGGCGAAGAAGCGGGAACCTGTGTAGGCGCACGACGCTTCGTCGCTGGCCGTGATGGCGATGCCTGATGTCGAGCCGTAGCCTTCAGGCGACCATTCGCTCGGCATGTAAGTATAGACATTGACAAGATACTGCATCGTTGTCGTTTTCTTGTCGAATATGTTCTTGGATGTCAGCTGGTCGTCAGGCTGCCTGTCCAGATAACTGTCACAGCCGCAGACGGCCAGAGCCATCATCAGAATTATAGCTGATATATTCTTTTTCATATCTCTTCGCTGTTGTTTAGAAACCGATGTTTATACCGATGTTGGCGATTCTGTTGTTAGGATAATTCGAAGCTCCGGTCTGGAGATCAGGATCCCAAAGTTTGAAAGGAGACAACGTGAACAGATTTGTCCCTGACACGAAAATCCTCAACTGGCTAAGATTCATCTTCTGGATCAGCCGCTTAGGGAACGTGTAGCCGAACTCGGCGTTCTTCAGTCTGATGTAGCGGCCGTTGACAAGCCAGAAATCCGAAGACTGGTTGTTGTTCGTCGCCTCAGTAGTGGTCAGGCGAGGATACTTGGCGTCGGTGTTGTCCTCAGTCCAGTAATTACCGTAAATGTCTGAGAACACATTGTTTGCCGCCATCTTAGGCTCCGTGAAGCCACGGACCATAGAGGAGTTGATCGAGAAGTTGACGTGAGCGTTGCCCTGAAAGAAAACGGACACGTCAAAGCCTTTCCACTGCGCCGAGACACCGAAGCCATACACAATCTCTGGAACGCTGGTGTAGCCGATAGCCTTCACGTCCTTGCTGTCGATGACACCATCGTTGTTGAGATCCTTGTATTTGATGTCACCTGGAAAGACCTCGCCAAGAGCGCTCTGGTCCGGAGATGTCGCGATGTCCTCCTCGTCTCTGAACAGGCCGTCGGACACATAACCGAAAGTCTGCCATCTTGCCTGTCCGGTACGGTTCATGTACTTCTCGATGTAATCAGGCTGATCCTGATCCTCGATGACGTTGCGGGCGAATGTGAAGTTGCCCATGGCGGAGAAATTCACCTGGCCGATCTTCTGGTCGTACTGGAGGGATCCGTCCCATCCGGAATTCCTCATCTTGCCCATGTTCACATAAGGCTTCGTGGTGATTCCGACATATTCAGGGATGGAAGACCTCTGAAGGAATATGCCTGAACGTTTCTCCCGGAACCAGTCAACCTGAAGTTTCAGTTTGTCAAAGAAGGTCATCTCCACACCCACATCAAGCTTGCGGGACTTTTCCCAGCCCACATTGTCGTTGGCCCATTCGCCTCGCCTGTAGGACGGATAGGAGGTCACGGTCTCGCCGAAATTCCAGCTGGATCCGGAATTGATGGTCTCCAGATAGATGAAACGACGGTTACCGCCGATCTGGTCGTTGCCGACAATTCCGTAGGATCCCTTGATCTTGAGCAGGCTGATGGCGTCAGCTATGCCTCCGGTCCAGAATTTCTCGTTGGACACCAGCCATCCTCCGGCCACTGAAGGGAAGAATCCGAACCTGTGCCCCGGAGAGAAGTTCTCCGAACCATTGTAGCCGGCGTTGAACTCCGCGAAGTACCGTGAGTCATAGTTGTAGGTAGCCCTGAACGCGACTCCCTGATGCCGGTACGGAAGAGCGGCGTTGCTGGAGGTCGCGCTGGAGCCGATGTAGTTCTTCTGAGACTGCTGGTAAAGCAGGAGACCGGTGAGGCTGTGGTTCCCGAAAGACCTTGCGTAATTCAGGCTGGCCTCAAGGTACAAAGACCTCCATCCGGTGTTCGAGTGAGAGAACGACAACGTCTGCGATCCCTGAACGAGTTCCGTCAGATGAAGTTCTCCGTTCTCATCCCTATAAGCCTGTCCATACTGTTCAGGAGTTCTGGTGCGGTTCTGATATGCGTTGTTCTTGGCGTCGAACGATCCCTTGACCGTAGCGGTAAGGCCATCTGTAAGCCAAGAGAAATCGTGAGTGAGAGCGACAAGCGACTGGGCTGTGTTGTAGAACGCCTGCTTGTAGCCGGTCTGAGTCAGGAGAGCGTAAGGGTTGTAGCCCATGTTTGTTCCCGGACCTGGATAATGGCCGTCTGAATAGACCATCGGGAAGATTACCGAAGGGGTCTTCAGAGCCGCCGACCAGATGTCACTGCTGCTCGTGCCGCTTTCATTCTTCTGCTCGAAAGTCGTGGCGAGGTTGACGTTCATCGAGGTGTGCTTTGTGATCTTGACATCCACGTTCGCCCTGAAATTGAACCTGCGGTAATATATCCCAGTGTTGTAATCAGCTGTAGGATCGGTCTTGAACAGACCATTCTCGTTGTAGAAACCTCCAGAGATGTAATATTTTATGGAACTGGTTCCTCCTGAGACATTAACATTGGCCCTTGTGTTGGTGCTGAGGTCTTTGAATATGCCGTTCACCCAATCCACGTTAGGGTAAAGGTCCGGGTCCTCGCCGCTCAGAGTCTTGCTGAATCTGTCCGCATCGAAATATTCAGTGCCAGAAGCCACGTTGTACATTTCCATGTACTGGGTCGCGCTTGCCATCTGAGGCACTTTGACCGGACTGGTCACACCGCTTTCAAACTTGATGCTGACCTTAGGTTTTCCCTCGTCACCGCTGCGGGTCGTGATAAGGACCACGCCGTTGGCGCCACGCACACCGTAAACCGCAGTCGCGGCCGCATCCTTGAGCACAGAGAACTCCTTGATGTCCTCAACATCCACAAGGTCAAGCTCACGCTCGACTCCATCGATGAGGACAAGCGGATTGGCGTTGGCCCCGAAAGTGCTGATGCCTCGGATCCAGAACGTGGAACCTGCGCCAGGCTCACCGCTTCTCTGTACGGACACAACTCCGGAAAGCCTTCCCGCAAGAGCGTTGCTCAATTTGGAGACCGGAACCTTCATCTCGTCAGGAGCGATCGTGGCGATGGCCCCGACGATGCTGGCCTTCTTCTGATGGCCGTAACCGACGGCCACGGCTTCCTCCAAGGTGTTGTTGTCCTGCTCAAGCGCAACATTTATTGTCTGCGAGCCTTTCTTCACCGCCACATCCTGTGCTACATAGCCTATTGTGGAAACACTGATGTAGCCATAGTTGCCTGTGAACGAAATCTTGTAGCGGCCATCGAGGTCGGTGGAGACTCCGATAGGTGTGTCCTTCACCCAGACGGCGACCCCGACAAGCGGCTCGCCTGTCTTGGCGTCCTTGACGGTTCCGCTGACCTCTGTGCCCTTGTCCTCCTTGCGGCCCGGCTGGCTCGCCCCGGCAGATTTTGTTTCCGTCCTGGTGATCGTGACGATCTTCCCATTTAGTTCGTACTTGAGAGGTGGTTTTACAATCTGCCTGAGAACAGTCTGCACAGACGCCGATTTGAAATCGGCCGTGACAGCGGGAGCATCCCGCAGAATACCCGACTCATAGATGAAAGAATAGCCGGTCTGGCGCTCAAGTTCTTTGATGACACCAGTCAGAGGCTCGCTCTTGAAGCTCTTCGTGAATGATTGGGCCGAAACGAACTGCCCAGTCATCACAAGCAGCAAGGCAAGAAGCGCGCTCTTGATAACAAGTTGTCTCTTCATTTTTGTGATTTTAGTGAATATGTTATTAGTTCTGATAGTTTTGTCATCTCTCGGTGATCGTGATGCTGCCGTCATCCTGCCATGTCCACGAAATCGGAACAATGACCGACAGCGCTCCCAGCACATCATCCATGGACTCTTGCGTGTCAAGCATGACACGGATAGCCTTGTCCTTGTACTTCACCGGAACATAATTGATTTCAGTACCATACAGAGATGTAAGCCTTGAGAAAAGCAAGTCAAGGGTGATGGATTCGCAGTCAAGTTTGCCTTCAAGCCATGAGCAATACTGGTTCACATCCTTTCTTGACTTGCTCATGGAGCGGTCTTGACGGTTGTAGGAAATCACCTCGCCGGGACTCAAGTAGATGTAGTCCTGGCCGGTCTGGAACTGGATCTGGCCGGTCAGCAGGGCTGCCTGAATCCCGTTCTCGCCATCATAGGCGGTGACATTGAACGAAGTGCCCTTTACCGTGATCTCAGCATCTTTCATCCTGACCACAAATGGCTTGGACGGATTTTTGGAGACATCGAAAAATGCCTCACCGGAAAGAGTCACTTCCCTGTCCCTTTTATTGAAATCAGAGCCGTAGGTCAACGTCGTGGCCGAGTTCAGCCAAACCTTGGAAGAGTCTGGAAGCACAATATACTCAGTCTCAAGATAGGCTGTTGAATATGTCGTGACAGCTTCCTCCCTCCCCATGAACAGGTGAATGGACAAGACAGCGACCAAAACCACAGCCGCAGCCGCGGGCACGGCCACTTTCAACATCAGGCGCCTCCATCGGCGCGCCTTGATCTTGACGCTGACCTTCATGAACGCCATCCTCTGATCTTTGGAAGGGACCTCACTTTCGCTCCAGTCCTTTTCCATATTCCTGAATTCATCCATCGAAAGCCGTCCATCCGAAAGGCATTCATCAATGAATATCTCATCCTCATAAGTGGATTTGCCCCGGAAATATCTGAAACACTTTTCCTTAAGCTCCGTGTGGGTGGTTTCTATGTCTTTCTTTTTCATAAAACTTTATCTGCGCATACTATTAATAACGTTTCAACAGAAAAATCCCCTACCTTGATTCTCCACTCTTTTTTCAGAAAAGTTTGTCATCATCATCCGGCCGAGGTAGGGTAAAACCCGGAGAATACGTTAATATTACTGTAAAGATTGATCACAACACTACACAATAACAAAACCATTCATTATTATGAGAAAGATTTCCATTCTGATGTCCTGTGCGGCCATCATGCTCGCAACCACCACAGCATCAGCGCAATCAGAGTCGGCGGACGAAGTGGCCGTACCGGACTGGTCGGAGTACATCCTTACCCCGGAGGCCCCGCACACACCACGCATCAACGGAGCTAAAGTTTACGGCGCAAGACCTGGATCAGACTTCCTTTACAAAGTTGCAGCGACCGGCGACCGGCCGATGAAATTCTCGGCGGAGAATCTCCCAAAAGGTCTGAAAATCGATTCCGAGACCGGAATCATCACCGGAAAAGTGAAGAAGGCCGGAACCTACGTTGTCTCCGTCAAAGCCATGAACAACCTCGGTGAGGCAAGCCGTGACCTCAGAATCGTCATAGGCGACAAGATCGCTCTCACTCCGCCGATGGGCTGGAACAGTTGGAACTGCTGGGGCAACACGGTCAGCCACGAAAAAGTCATGGCTTCGGCCAAGGCCATCCTTGAAAGCGGCCTCGCTGACTACGGATGGTCGTACATCAACATCGACGACGGCTGGCAGGGTCTCCGAGGCGGAAAGGAAAACGCCATCCAGCCAAACCGTAAATTCCCTGACATGAAGGGACTTGTGGACACCCTGCACTCTATGGGATTCAAGGCCGGCATCTACTCCGGCCCTTGGGTGGCCACCTATGCGGCCCACATCGGAACACAGTGCGACAACGCCGACGGCACCTACGACTGGGTCAAGAAAGGTTTGGTCAACGAGAACTACAGGATGGTCGATCCTGACGGAAAACTCACCCGCGAGCAACTCTGGTACAGCGGAAAATATTCCTTCGCCAGACAGGACGCGCGCCAGTGGGCGGAATGGGGATTCGACTATCTGAAGTACGACTGGAACCCGCATGACTGGTTCAGCATGAAAGAGATGCACGACGAATTGCAAAAGTGTGGCAGGGACATCGTCTACAGTCTCTCCAACACCGCCCTCCTTCCTTTGGCCGAGGAATATGTCAAATACGCCAACTGCTGGAGAACCACCGGTGACATACGTGACAACTGGAAGAGCATTTCCGGAATCGGTTTCGGCAGGAACAGCAGCTGGGCGCCGTATTCAGCTCCAGGTCACTGGCCTGACGGGGACATGCTGGTCATCGGAAACGTTGGATGGGGCAGGAAGTACCACTACACAAACCTCACTCCTGACGAGCAGTACACTCACGTCACCCTTTGGGCAATGCAGGCGTCTCCGCTTCTGATAGGCTGCGACATGGCTGTCGCCGACAAGTTCACGAAGAGCCTTCTGTGCAACAGCGAGGTGATCGACATCAACCAGGATCCGCTGGGCTACGCCGCCACCAAGATTTATGGAGACAATTCCTACGCCACCTATTTCAAGCCGCTTGAGGACGGTTCCCTCGCCATAGCGATGTTCAACCTCAGCGAGAAGACCAAGAAGATCGGCTTCAAGCCGAGAGCCCTCGGAGTGATCGGTGACAAGATCACCGTCCGAGACGTCTGGAGACAGAAAGACATCACGGTGATGACAAATGACAGGGATCGTTTTGACACTGATGTTCCTCCTCACGGAGTGGTTCTCGTGCGAGTGTTCCCTGGTTTCACCAAAGAGAGGCCGGTAGGCAGCAGACGCTAATCTCCGGCAACACTAGCATCAACGTCGTCACGGACATCCTACCGGGGTTCTGTGGCGACGTTGCGGTAAAAGTCATTCAGCAGCCCCGAAATTATGTCATGGCCTATTGTCCGCGCAAGGGTGCGCTCATTCATATAGCAGCGCTTGTTGACCTCTATCATCAATGATTTGTAGTCGATCGGTGCCTTCGGAGTTATCGAGTTTGAATATGGATTGTTCAGCCCGACCTTGAAGCCGGCGCTGTCAAACAGCCGCGCCACGCTGTCAATCATCTCCTTTTCCGGCTTGCTGGCATCGTCATTATAGCCGATGCAGATATCAATGTCAGCCAAGTCAGACGGGAACGAGTGGCAGTCAACGATGAGCGAGTCCTGAATCAATTCCGATGAGAGGCGTGAGATGAATCCGTGATATTCATTCATCAAGGCGTCCCGCCCGGAGACCACACGGCGACAATCGCCGAACCTCTCGTAGAGGATGCCTTGGCCGGCGGCGTTCAGAGGGTCGTCAAGGAGTCTTTCCACGTCCACGCAGAAACGGGAGACACCGAACACCACAGGCACGACCTTGCCCCTCAGATCCGCCTCCGGCTGAAACATGGAATCCGTGTGCCAGTCGGTCCAGCGGCGCACCTCCTTAGCTATGGCCGTCGGATCCGTCCAGCCGTTCTCAGGAAGTAGTCTGTCCGAACTGTGCGGAATATTCAGGATGATTTTATTAAAGTATTGCATATCAATAGTTTATTTCTGGCTAACAGGCTTTGTTTTTCATACTGTCTTGATTGTTCCCTATCATGCGGCAGCCAGCACCATGAATCGGATTACATCCTTAGTACGCATCTGGAGCGAAAAACGCAACCAATTTTTCAGATTTTGGTTGCGGATTTTCATTTGCTTCAGTATTATCCATGCAAAGCCGGTCAAGACCAGCGGAAATGAACCAAAAACTAATGAATATATGAACACAGCAAGCAATGAGACAGAAGTCCTTCACCCGGAAGGAAAGATCCTTCTGATGAACGGGAATATTCTTGAATGCCACCCGAAAGCGGAAGTATCCGATGACATCAAGCAGGATGTCCTTGAACTTGACACGACAGGAGAATTCCTCAGTGTCAAGAATATGCCCGTGAAGACTCCTGGCAAGACAGGCGAAGAGCCTTGGATGGCGCTATTCTACAAGGAAGCATTCTTCCTCTACGACCATCGTGACCGGATCATGTCCGACAGCCGCATGTTTCTCACCCCGATTCCGTTCCAGAACAACCTTGCCTATTCCGGCACGTCCGGCCTCAGCGACGCCACACTCGGCGTCTATATTGAGTGGTGGGAGACCTGCGAGAGATCCGTGATTAAGAAAGACGGAGAGATCCACGCCCTCACCTACTATCTGGCCGGAAGCCCTCTGACCGGCATCAACCGATGCAACGCCGTCACCCGTGACGGAATAACCGAAAAGGTCAGCTTTTCCGGCTCCTTCGCCGACCTCTGGCGCCCCTTCATGACAATAAACAAGCGTTACACTCAGGCCAAAAGAATATATCAGGCCTACTCCCTCGAAGAGACCATCGCAAGCCTCCGTTCCCACTTTTAGGCAAGCCTCCGAGAGCGTTTTTCCCTTAATAGTGAACCCGTCAACAACCAGATTATCTTAAACAGCAGCGTTTTCGTCCAATAAGGCTTCAGATGGATACCCACTCAAGTCTCTGGTTTCCACACACAAGAGCCTCGTGACAGATCAATGCATCAGTTTCACAGGCTTTATGCCGTGGTAGACAAGACCACGATAACGCCAAGCATTCTCACCGACACCGCAAAGCGCGATATTCATCGCCCCGGCTCGGCTATGTTCATCGAGCGTGGAGATATTCTTGAGCATTGATTCTGAAATCGCAGGGAAAAGGCTGAACGGAACCACATACTCGAAACACTCCCCCATAACAGTTTGATCCTCAGATCCGGCAGAGGCAATCGTCACATCACCCATTTCCTTTCTCCGATACGACTTTATTCTGGCACACAACGCTTTAGCAACATCCACCTTTTCCCAATATTCACTATGGACATTCCCATCGCGAAGTTCACCATAGATGAAGGCCGGCAACCGGAATTTACGGCAATAATATTCGATGGTCTGAATCGAGATATTGAACACAAACATTGAATATGCCGCTTTGCCACCAAGCCGCGCCATCTGGCCAGCCCAAACATAATGGCCTGATTCAAGGCTTTTTGCCAAGGGTGATTGACACATATCGTCGAAATCAATCAATGCATGATTCACCGCAGGACAATCTGTGGCGATCACCCCGAAGCGGGTTATACATCCGCCACCGGGGTTGATATTCTCTGCCAAGGGATTCATATTCATAACATTTCTCCATTGAATTTTTCTGAGGACGTTTATATTCTTAAGAAACTTATCGACTCATCGATTCTTTTCATTTTTCCTTAGATTATTCATAAATTCTTCTGCCAATACGCATCCTCTTGCTAATTCATCTTCTAATGTATAATCAACAACTATAGCACGGACAGGCTCTTTTGTTCCAGTAACCGGCAAATTTGAACAATATTCCTTGTATTGCTCGTCAGTTAATCCGCCGATAACCTCCATATATTCTTCTATAGGCAGATTGTTTATCCGCTCAACATCCAATTCGCCGTTTTCTTTTAAAAATTCCATAGTCAATTACTTTTTATCAAATTTCATATACAGATAAGCTAAAGACACCGTTCCTCAACCCCTTGTCCTACAAGCGCATATACAAGAAAGTTTCAACTTAGACAGTGTAAGATTCCGTTGTTATCTGTTATCTCCAGTCACCCATACTCCTTAAAGTGCCTGAAGCTATTATCATCAGCGATTCCGGGATTTTTCCACAGATTCAACAAACTCAATCTGGCTGATCTGATCGGAGGGCAATTTAACAAGATTCAATAGATTACGTTGGATAAAGTCTTGAATCTCGGCCACATCTTCTTCAGAAATACAGCAGTCAATCTCAGAATTCAGAATCGCGGGTCTGTCCGAAACGAGAAAAGGAATGAACTCGGAGACCTCACGTCCATAGCCATTTCTAGCCCAAAGAAGAAGCGGATGCCCATACCTTTCATAAGCCCCGCAATCATCCACGAATATATCCACCTTCAGCCCCGTCTTGTCAGGCTTCAGCCACATATATTCCATAAGTTCGTCAAGTGACGTAAGTTCACATTTCTCTTCTTTCATAGCGCTGCAATTTGTTCCCGAATCATTATGTTTTTCCCTATCAGCCACACGCTGTTTTTCCCTCTCATCCAACGCATCAACAATCGAATGAGCAAACTCCTTCGCCTCCGACATCGGCAAACATCCTGTCCGTTTAGTTTCCTCATTCAGAACCATTTTCACCTCATCATCTTCCACAATGGCATAATTCTTACCACCGCTTGTCTTCTCACTGATAATCATCTTCTCCATAAATCACCGTAAACTCTTTTCCTCTGATTCTCAACAACTTGCCAAACGCTGCCAGTCAAATCAAGAGGGCAGGATTCACTAATATATTCAATAACAAACCATTGCATTCAACGGACACTCCAGCATGAACCGCCATTCATGCCCGGAAGCCGCACAGCAACATTAGTAATACATCTCTAAACAAAAATCCGCAACCAAAATAACTGGATTATGCTCTTTAGGCTTGCGCTTGATCCCATCGGCAGCACTTTTGGCTTCTTTTGATCCTCAAGAGTGTATCATATACTCTTGGGAAACGTTTTCTGCGCTTTTCGTCTCCCGACGGTGCTGCCCAGAGATTACAAACGACATAAAACCATCGAATATAATCTTTGTTATTGACCAGAAAAACTCTTTAAATTCAAAGAAAATTTATCTATTTTTATTTATAATAAAGGATACCACATTGATTTTCACTTATACAATATAGTGATAATCGTTGAATTATCATACACTTTAACCATTTTATTATGACAATCAAGGAGCAATACTCATCTGTTTTCGTCAATTTAATCGAAGAAAATAAGGCTTTTGTTAACCGTCCAATCTTTGTCATTCTTGGAGATACTGGATCAATCGGATTTTCAAAACAAGAAGAATACGTCTTAGATCCTAACACGTTTGGCCTTACATGCGGTCAAGAAGTTTTTGATAAGCAATGGTTTGGTAGAGTATTTCTGTCGCTGATGTCAGCGTCTTCCTACAAGATTGTGTCATATCAGCAATATTCCTATGTCGTTGATTATCTTAATCCAGATTTCTTTAAAGATAGAGTGATTGTTCTTGTCGATAATCTCAGACAGATTTTTCCAATTGCTGGTAACGACTTCATCGCAGACACGTCTGAAGACGATACACAGAATGTCGTATTACCTATCTATCAGGCTGATCAATTCAAAATTGAAAGTCGCTATTATTATTCAGTTAAATCCCCGAATCGCCAAATAGGGCACATAGTTCCGGTCTTTTCTAAGACAAAGAAATTAAAAAAGAATGTGGCGACTTCTATTGGAGTTAAATTTATAGACCCATATTCCGATCCTACATCGATTGATATATTTATCGATGATATCATTCAAAATGATAAGCATAACCAGTCACTTTTCTTAAAATTCTATCCCAAGCAGCCTGTGACTCCTGATCAAGAAAATAGAATTCTTGCGCTGAACTGGTTTATGTCTTTATCCAAAGGAGAATTGATTTATGCCATAGAGAATTCCATCTCTGAAGATTATTCTCCCTCTGCTGATTTGAATAAACTCCTCAAGCGATATTGGGGAGATAGAGCGTCTTTTCGAAACATCAAAATATACAAGAACCCAAACGTCAACAACGAGATTGTTGAAGTCTCACAAGGACAAGTTGTACAAACCCTCATCAATGAGTACGAGAATGTCAGGGCTGGCCACGAATACCGTGACGTTTTCTTGACTGCGCCAACCGGTGCTGGAAAGTCCTTGCTCTTCCAACTCCCTGCATTCTATATTGCCTCGAAAGGAGATGTCACAATTGTCGTATCTCCACTTATCGCCTTGATGAAAGATCAGGTCGCAGCCATCATCTGTCAACGAGGTTTCACGCATGTCGCATATATCAATAGCGAAGTCAGTTTATTAGACCGTGACCACATTATTGAGAAGTGTAAGAGTGGCCAGATTGACATTTTATACATGGCGCCAGAACTTCTTATGTCTTATGACGTGAGATATTTCATCGGGGAAAGGAATATAGGATTGATGGTTATCGATGAGGCTCATCTTATTACAACGTGGGGACGTGATTTCAGAGTTGACTATTGGTATATTGGGAATCATATCAATAAAATCAGAAAATATTCTGGCCAAAAATTCCCGATGATTGCTGTAACAGCAACAGCAGTTTATGGTGGAGATAAAAACGATATGGTATTTGACACCATAGATAGTTTGATGATGCACACTCCTCATCTCTTTATCGGTATGGTGAAACGAAATGACATAGAATTCATTATCAATAATTACGATAGTGAAACCAGAGGATTCGACACCGCAAAAATTAAGCAGACAACAGAGTTTATTCACAATGTCAATAACCTTGGATTCAAAACGCTGGTTTACGCACCCTACACTGACCAGGTAAGAAAGATTACTGATGCGGTAAACGATGTCGAGGAAATAGCAGTCAAATACTATGGTGGTCAAATGGATTCGCTTAGCAAAGAGCAGGCGGAAAAGGCATTCAGAGGAAATGAGAAGAAAGTGATGGTATGCACAAAAGCATTTGGTATGGGCGTTGACATCCCTGACATCCAAGTTGTATATCATCACGCACCTTCCGGTTTGTTACCAGATTATGTTCAAGAAATAGGAAGAGCCGCCAGGGACAATGACATGACCGGATACGCTGTCTTGAATTATTCTCCACGTGATCAGAAGTACAGCAAGCAGTTATATGGGATGTCCTCCTTGAAATTATTCCAACTTAAGGCAGTCCTCAAAAAAGTTTATGACACGTATAGAAATAACGGGCATAAGAGAAATATGCTTCTCTCTGTTGACGATTTTGCTTTTGCTTTCAATGATATGGATGACATGGAAACGAAGGTTAAAACCGCGCTTATGATGATAGAGAAGGACTACCTTGCAAAGGATCGATACAATGTTCTTCTTGCCAGACCCAAACAATTATTTACCAAGGTCTTTGCCTCAGTTTCACATTCTGGATATTCCAAACTGATGAAGCTGTATCCTAAATCTATAATGAAGCTGATGGAAAGGCAGACAGGTGATATTATTGTGCAAATTGACCTCAATGCCTTATGGACAGACAATTTCAGTGACAAGAGTTTTCCCATCCTAAAAAGGGATTATTACATAGGCAAACTTTTTAATGGCATTGATGTCTCACCACGAATCAAAGTCAGCTATGTCATAGACAGTATTAATGACACTAATGAGAAGATCACTAATGCCCTTGATGTAATAAAGGCATTCCTAATTTCTCAGGAATTCCATTTCTTTGAAAAGGATGATATGGTTGCTGTACTAAAAAAGTATTATGATGATAGGACAGCAAGGCAATTGGCCTCTTTTGTTCTGGCATCATATTCGGGCAGACAGACATCATTCTGCGGAGGTATTGAGGAAAATGCCTTCCTGCAAGAAAAACCTACAACTCCTCGTCAGTATAAAGTGTTTGGCAATCGATATGAAGGAAGTTTCGCTCATATCATAAAACTTCTTACAAAACTATTCGAATCTGGCAATAAGGAACCGTTACGCTTCTTATCTAAGGAAAATTCTTTGCCCTATGTCCGCATAGGCAATCTCATGGAAATCCTGAATTGTGGCTCTTTTGAGATGGAGGGCGGAGAATCTCCGATGATTTTTATCCGACTCAATAATCCGGAAAAAGTTCACTATGACAGTCAGAATCCTAACTATCAGAATACCTTATTCGAGAAAACTCAAGAGAAACATACAGTTAGTACAGAAATAATGAATCATTTCTTTACAAGGAGTTTCTCGAATAAAGAGCGTTGGAACTTTATTGAAGATTTCTTCCTTGGAGAAAATAATGAAGAACTAATTCGCAAATATCCGGGACAAGACATAAATCGGATCGATGTAATAGAAGAACTTTCTAAAAAGAAAGTTCACGTAGCCTCAAAGGACATTTCTGCTGGAACCGATAATGCAAAAATGCTCTACCCGCCTCGTCCGGGAAAATATACACAGAAAGATCACCTTACTCTTGAAGTGGAAGGTAAAAAAGTGACCCATACTATCAAAGAATGGATTTTACTGGATCCTATCACTCTCCACGGGGCTGTAAAAAACAAGTTGATCTATGTTGATAGTGCATTTGTATATAAGCCATTAATGAACGCCCTCGAGAAGAATTTTCCTGAATATCACACGAAATTGCTCGGAACAAAAAAAATTATTACTATATCCGGATATAAAGAGCCTGTCATGGCAGAGGTAGTGATCAGCGAAAATCCAATCAAGTTCTACAAATGGTGGTGTACAAATAGAGCCGAGGTGTATATTCCGCTTGCCGAAAAGATAAAATTATTCGATAGAATAAAAAATACTAGTCCTTCAACTCTTCAACAAAAAGACTTGAAGTTTCTTATGGGAGGTAAAAACATATCATAAGATTTATGGCGGTTCTGTCCCAAAGTGTGTCTGGCTTATCACCTTACACCGCCTTAAGTTCAAATGCCTCAGCGAACGGAATCCTGCCGCGGTTTTCGTGGCAGTCGAGCCAAGCTTTTTCCTTGTGGCTGACGGCTGAGATCTCACGGGAGGACATTGAGCCGAATCGGGAACATACGGTATCAAGAACGGCAAGCTCATCGGGAGTGAAGAGGGTCTCATCCGGTTTCTCGGAGGAGGTCAGGACGTTGCCCTCGAAATCGCCTATAAGACGTGGTTCCTGATGGATTTCGTCGAATTGGCTATAGACTCTGTCCCAGTTTTCCGGGACGGGGCCATAGCTGATGGCGCGATATGACAGACCGCTCATCGCTATGCCCCGTTCCCGATAGGAAAGGAAGTCAATATAGAAAAGAAGTTTGTTCATCTTGGTGCAGAAGGTGTCTCCGCAACTCTGAAGAACATACAACATAATATTTTTCAAGCGATTTAATGAAAGAGGAGCGAATCCATTCTCCTCGGAACGCACACAACTATTATACACACGCCTGATCTCGTAACGCTCTATAGAAGAATTCTCGTCTGAAGAAATCACATCATTGACCTTTGATGTGATTTTTACATATTCTTTATCAGAAAGAATTTCTTTCGAGCTTTCCACCAAATCCAGAAACACTTTCGGATTCATTATGGAGCGGATCATTTTTCCGTTTGACAGGCTCGGAATCTCCTCTTGCTCATATTTGCGCCATTGATTCTCACCAAAGCCAAGGATCAAAGACATCTTCAATGCGGAAATCCCATAGCGGGCACGCAGGGCAATGATTTCGTCCGTGTACGGTATACCATACTTATGGCAATACTGATTCCGCATTTGAGCCAGCCATATTCCGTCGGATTCTGTTGTCGTGAATTGTTCCTTTGTGTCCTCACAAACATAATATGGAGCCAACACCCGAAAGGTTTCTTTCCGGAAATCAATGTCACGCCACTCCCAATGCAAAGTGACTTTGCCACCCGTCAACGGGCTTTTCATATTCATTGGATCCTGCAACATTATTTGTCCTCCTTATTCTCTTTGAGTGGATAATTCATTGGATGTTCCGCTTGATGAAATGAGATGCAGATTGTCTTTAGATTCGGTTTGCCAAGAGTGATCTTTATGTATGTCTCTATCCCATTCACATCTTTACCGAACACCCACATTTCAGCATAGTCATTCAACACGTCACGAATAGGGCCTTCGGAATAGTGTTCCACCTGAATGGTCCTTATTTCATCAAGCCGTTCAAAACGGGAAATGTTAAGATCCGCAAGAGCCTGCATATTCCTTTCCCTGACATCAAGGAATATAATTCCCCAGATGTCAAGCTTTACCTTGAATTGGCTTAGGAACTTTTCTACCTCACTACGTGTCGCCATAACTCACCAATTTATAAACACGGTACAAAATTACAAAAAACAGCTATATTTACAAATAAATTCAACCTTAAAGTCGATTTATCAATAATGACTATCCGAACACTTTCTGGAACGCCTGGAGATTGACATTGTTGGAATTGTGATCCTCGATTATCGGGAAAGACACAAGGCGGAACCTGTCGCGGAACTCATTCTCATTCAGGACAGACTTGAATATCATAGCCATCTCCTCAGGCGGATTCCTGAACGCTCCACAGCCGAAAGCGCCAAGGACCATAGCGTCGTGATGATGACGGAGGGCGAGACGGAATATTGTCCGGATTTTGTTCGCTGTGATCAACTTGGCCTGAGGCGGCATATTGCCGAGTGATGTCAGCTTCAGCGGATGGCGGCCATTAAGGTTCAAGGCCGCGCAGGTGACGACCGCGCACTGGAACGGCTCCTCCATGAAGGTACAATCGAGCCCTTCGCGGAAGAATGTCACATCCGGGGAATAGATGGCGCTGGAATTCAGATTGTCAAGAGGATAGTTGTTGCCTTTCCTGTGCGTGTAATGATATCTCCGCGCATAGCCCCAGTCAAAGGTGTAGATCGACCTGGCCAACGTGCTTCTGCGGCAGAGGGTCTCCTCCTGGGCACGGGCGCCGGTCTCGACTCCCCCACCTGGATGGCCGCCGCTCGCGAAATTCAGCATCGCAGGCTTATAGCCTTCCGCGACCAGACGCCTGGCCACCTCGATGCAGTCATTGTTCTCCACAATGACCTTAGTCCCGCCGGCGACCTCTGGAACGTCAACGGGAGGCTGCGCTCCGTGCCAGCATTCAGCACCTTCCAGCATCGGCCGCAGCGGCGGAAGGCTCACAACCTTCCCCGAAGGGGCTTTGTAACAACCATCATTGATTGCAGCGATTGTCTCTCTGAATATCTCAGCGTTTCGTTCCTTGCGCGCTGTCACCGCAGGGTCATAAGGTCCTTTTCTCATAATGTTACTGTTTATTTCTAATCGTTTCTCTCTTATATTCAACAATTCATTACCTTATTACAAATATCACCGCAAACCGCTTCCCTCTACCTATCAACAACTTACCAAACCCTGCCGGGCAAAACAAGAGGGCTGGATTCACTAATATACTCAATTACACCCCATTGCATTCAACGGCAATCCCGGCGGTGCGGTACTGTCATGCCAGATTACCTCGCCACGACACAAGCAGTACATCGCAAAATACAAATCCGCAACCAAATTCGTAAATATTTTCGTTTTTTTCAAACTTGTCCAGATAGGCTGGACAAGTTCAGGATTATGGCACAATTTTTAGTACCTTTCTCCGTCCGCACGGCAACAGTGGCCATGCATGAAAAATAAACTTAAAAAATGATTTTATGAAAAAACTATTCTTTCCTCAATCTGTCACCATCCCGGAATCGACAATCCTCGCCGCCCTAAACGGTGACATTAAAGCACAGGAAAGCGTAATCAGAGACTGCGCCGGACTGACGGCCAGACTGATCAAAAGTTTCAGCCGATCTCTGAACACCTATTCAGCCGAAGAACTGACACACATCGGGAGACTGATCACGTTTGATTGCCTGGGAAGGTTCAACCCTGAAAATGGTACTCCGTTCACGGCTTACGTCTACTCAGCCATACGCAATATGTTCATCACGATGACAGACCGGCAAAAACGCTGCGTTTCCATAGATGAAGGCTGGGACAGAGATGACAGCGATGAGGCAAGGCATGACTTCATTGAATATGATTCTGAATATTCACAATCCAGAATGGAGGACCGCGAGAACGCCTCAGTCCGGCTGAAGCATCTTCTGAAATATACGCGAGACATAACATCATGCGAGCGAGACGTGCTGAATGAATTGATCCGGCTGCTGAAGAACGGAGTCTCATCACCCACCGATGAGATGGTGGCCCAGAGTCTCGGAATAAGCCATCAGGCCGTTTCCAAAAGCCGCAAAAAGCTCTTCGACAAACTCCGCAAGACAGACAGGATCCTCAACCGGGCTTGGGGAATCGCCGGATAAGATTGTTGGATACGATCGTGCCCTGTGCCACCTCGTTATCTCATCCATGGTCACTGGGAATGATCGCCGAGAACACCATTTTGGCAAAATAATGGTTGATAAATAAACAAGAAGATTGTATAACCGAAAAATGGAAAAACTATGAGAAGAAGAAACAATGACTTTTTCAATTTGGAAGATGACTTTGAGACTGTGCAGGCCCCGACACCAGAGGAACTTGAGAACCTCACTCTGCTCAAGGCCGTGGACGGCATCGTCTCCAGATCCAGCGACTCTGGCCTGACAGATGAGTTCATGAATATGGTCGAGCCGTTCTCCGCCTACCTTGCCGAGAGGCTGAAAATCACAAAAAACCAGGCTGTGCTGTTTTCGCTGTTCATAGAGCAGTCCGGATGGTCCTCTGTCACGCTTGAGAATCTGAGTTCGCTTCTCCATTGCCACAGGACATCACTGCTGATGCATCTTGATGAGATTGAAGACCTTGTCTCAAAGAGACTGCTCAAACGGAACTGCGGCATTGACTCTTCCGGCTACAATGTTCCGATGAATGTACTGAGGTGCCTGGCCGCCAACAAGCCGTTCGTCGCTCCGGAATATTCAAAGATGACCGAGGAGGAATTGTTTGACACCGTCATGGACCTCCACGAAAGGAACTCACGCAACGACCTTGACGACGAGTCACTATTCCTTGAAATAGATTCCGCGCTGAAGGCCAATCAGGAACTTACGTTTGTCAAGGCGATTTCCGGCTACACGAAAAACGCTGACATAAAGAAGGTTATCGTCTATCTGTGCGCCTTGTATGTGAGCGAATGCAAGGACAGATTCGACCAGTCTGACATCCGAGACGCCCTTCAGTCACCAAAGAACTCACGTGCCATACTGAGGTCTCTGGAAAGAGGCGAGAACCAGTTGATTACTGACGGATTTCTTGTCTTTGACTCTACGGAATCGTTCTTTGACAGAGGTTCCTACAGGTTCACCAAAAAGGGCTTGATGAAATTCCTTCCGGAGCACAAGATGAAGAGCAGGAAAGGGACTGACAACCTCAACGACAGCCTCGTGTCCCACAAAAAAGTGACAAAGAAAACTCTGTATTTCAACGCGGACGTGAACGCTCAGGTGGAAAGACTCGCGGATCTTCTCCAGCCCCAAAATTTCAAGAACGTCACCTCGAATCTTGAGAAACACGGGATGCGTAAAGGTTTCGCCTGCCTGTTCTACGGCAGTCCCGGCACCGGCAAGACAGAGACTGTCTATCAGCTAGCTCGCACCACAGGAAGGGACATATTCCCTGTCAATGTGGATCAGATCAAGAGTATGTGGGTGGGACAGAGCGAGAAAAACATCAAGGCGGCCTTTGAGATGTACAAAGAGCTGTGTTCCAAGAAGAAAGTCCAGCCGATACTTCTGTTCAACGAGGCCGATGCGATTTTCGGAATACGCCGGGAAGGCGCCGAGAGCGCCGTGGACAAGATGGAGAACGCCATCCAGAACATCATCCTTCAGGAGATGGAGTCCATGGAAGGCATCCTCATCGCCACCACCAACCTCACCGACAACATCGATAAGGCCTTCGAGCGAAGATTCCTCTACAAAATCGAGTTCAAGAGGCCGGAAATCAGCGTAAGGGCCCAAATCTGGGAATCCATGATCCCCGGTCTGACTGGAGATGTGGCCTTGAAGCTAGCCTCAGAATTTGACTTCAGCGGTGGCCAGATCGAGAACATCTCCAGAATGAAAGCCGTGGATGCCGTCCTGACCGGCAACGAGTCTCTTGACTACCCCTCAATGGCTGAATATTGCCGCTCCGAGACCCTCAAACGCAACGGCAACATGAAGAAGATCGGCTTCTGATGGAGGAATCATCCGTGTGTGAGGGTGTGAGGATGACCAAAATAGACTAGAATAACTCTCTGAAAAACAAGAAAAAAGGGACTTGACTAATGTTTATTTTTAGTCAGCCCCTTTTGCAACGTATAAAGCGTTACCCTTGAAATCCAAAGCAAAAATATCTAATATGCTTTTCCGACCAGATCTTTTACCTACTCCTGAAAATAATGCTCGTTATGCCAAATAAGGAATTCTTTACTAGGATAATCATTAATAGATGATGGCATAGAGAGTTCCTTGCCGTCATATCTATTATAATACTCACTATTGAATTCCTCGCCCAATCTTTTGCTTACCTTAATCTTGTAATCTTCAGAAATAGCGATGTATCCCTTATCGTAGAGTCTGTGCAAATCCGAACGAAGAAGTATACCATTTGTATTCAGATTATTAGAACCCTGTTCGCTATATGGCTTAATATGAGCTGCTTGAAGAGTTGGAAGAGCAGTCTCTCCGCTAATTGCGCACTTATTTGAATATGCTTCCGCTACATTAAGCCTAAAAGCGCTTTGCCCGATACGGATTTTTTGTATACCATAATTATATGCCGGTGTATTATTGTCATCAATATTGAGAATATCTGTATTATTTGTAAGCTTGATTGCATCTAGTACTTTATCCCAAGTTTTTTTGCCAATTCTATCTTCACAACTATATCTTTTGCCTTGAACTATAGAGTTATTCCAATCCTCTGGAGACTCTATCCAATTGTCTTCATCAAAAAAGATAGGATTTGATAACACTATACATCCTATTCGTTCGTCATTACGTATACGGTTTCTAAGACGATAGATTTCTATTTTATTCCTAAATGAATAGTAAGACCCAACTCCATTTTGAAGTTCAAAAACATCCCACGCATAATCCAAAGGCAGTTTCACGAATCGTGAAAAGAATGCGACCCCCGCAATCTTATAGTATGGCCTTTTTAATCTAAAGAGGAAAGGTTCACCCTTTTTAATTGATTCAAAGGTTCTCTGTCCTCCCGGTTTCCAAAAATTAATGTCTTCCGGCTGCTGAGGATCATTCTGATTTTTCAAAAAATTGAACCAACCATAATCAGTGTTTCCAATGTAGTAATCCATAATGGTGATAATAAGTTTTATGTTGATTTTTAACTGCAAAATTTATTATTAGCAAAACTTGTACCACGGTTTAACATATGGTAACACAATGTGTTTCATATGTTGACTGATGCCGATGACTATCTTATACAAGCAAGTTTGTCTTCACATCGTCGAGTGACGCTGCAATATAATCAAAACTAACACTATATACCACACAGAGCATATTTGCCACCATATTCTCAATATCTTTGTTTTCCACCCTAATGCAAAAATGGTATTAAGGCACGTTAACAGGTGAATAAACCGGCGCATTGCTCCTATCGGTAACAAAAAAGCTTATGACGGCGGCATTTGATGATGAAAATGCAGCCGCCATAATTGGAAGGGGTATCGGGTGATGCTTTCATGCCGCACGTAAGCGCTCTACGACACCCTCGGGAGACGAAAAGTGCGGAAAACGTTTCCCAAGAGTGCCTACTGCACTCTTGGGAAGCAAAATAGGCCGATAGTGCTGCCGACGGGGCACAAGCGGCAAGCCTAAAATGCATTATCCCAAAACATAACGCCATCAGCGAGTCCTCTAAATTGCCGAATCATATCATTTGCGAAGATAACCTAATTCCTTGAAATAGTCTGAATTTGCCAAGCGCTCGGCTTTCATTTCACTGAAAGTTTTCGCTCCGTGTGAAAGGAGGAGGTCATACAGGCAGCTTGCCAAAGACTTGACTTCCGCATCAAGAGATTTCTCTTGAATTTCCTTGACATAGTCCAACGGTGCACGTGTGCTGAATCTACTGAATACATAATTAACATCCGCGCCTTTTTCCACCACCCACAAGCTTGCCCTCAGGAAGAACTCTGCCTTTCTGAAATATCTCTTGTTTAAGGCGTTACGGGCGTTGACAACATACTCGTAAAGAGCGCGGTCAATCACACTGCCATTCTCCAGAAAATATTCCAACGCTTTTTGGACTGCATTCCAACCAAGCCCCTTATAGTATTTAAGTTCGCTCACACAATTAGCGACCTGATCGTGGAAAACGCATTGGACATATTGAGGCAGCACCTCATCCTCGACAGTCTTTCTGAGTGCCGGAACGCATTTCTGAAGTTCCGTTACAGGAAGGGTACGACATTTGTCCTGCCACTCAAATTCAAATGTCGCCGGCCAGCATCGCTCGTGGTAGAAGGTCACCAGAAGAAGCCGCACCTCTCCTGGCATGAGAGAATCGCTATGTCCTACCGCATAAAGCGGATCACCGATAATCTGCTTCCGGAGCAAGCCTGCTTCAAATTTCCTAAGTTCTTCCGCACATAAGTATTC
Organism: uncultured Bacteroidales bacterium; assembly: GCA_934698975.1. Lineage (GTDB taxonomy): Bacteria > Bacteroidota > Bacteroidia > Bacteroidales > UBA932 > Cryptobacteroides. The sequence continues at coordinate 35,962 of CAKUVR010000010.1, read as the reverse complement.
ACCCTTCGCCTGCCAGATCTTCACGACGAAATGCCAAGAGTTGTCGAAAGCGTCCATCTTTCCCAACTGATCCAAACACTGGTCAAGAGGGCGAACACCAGAGGCTTTGGCAAAGTAAAAACTGTACTCATACGAAAAGTCACCGCAAAGGAGAGCTGTGTCCTTTTCAGTAAGCGCAAGATCGTCTTCATGGTTGACCAACATCCGAAGGACATCCTCCTTGCAGTACCGCTCAAGCTCAACCCACTCGCCATTGATTCTCACAACATTCGGATTTCCTTCGTCCTCCGCCCCGACATATTCCATAGCTGTGAAAAAGTTGAATCTATTCACACGCAACCAGAATGGAGATCTATCACAAACTTCCCCTTCAAATCGCCGAACCCTCGTCAAAACCTCCTTTCCCTTGTCATTGATGTAGAACTCCCTCCCGTCCTTGACGACCGTGAACACTGTGTTGTCACCGAATGTGCTTTGAATATAATCGTATTCCGGTGCGATGACAACCTTGCCGTCAACCTTGAAGCCGACTTTCCCATCCTTGACATAAAGTCTCTGCTCTTCATGCATATAGCCATTCTCAATGCAGCCCAGACTCTTTTTGCAGAAACTGCCGTCCGGACGCAGGAAGAGGATATCATCCCTGCACCTGCCGATGAAAGCATATTCCGCATCATGGATGATGTTACCCTCGGTATCCTTCATCCCGAAAAGCCCGTCCTTCACGAAAACAACGCCATTCCACTCCCTTTCCCAAGAAGATTGAACATCCTTTACCCTCTGCTCAACTGTCGCCATAATTCATATTCTTTGATATAATGGGATACTCGAATAGCGGACTTTCCGCAACCAAAAAAAATCTGATTGATATAACTTTACGCCTTGAAAAGGAGACTACGCATCGGCCTTGTTGTCACCCACCTTGCCAGTCACCCGATCTTGATATGTCACCCGCTCCCGGGCGGCCTTCTTTGGATCGGCGAAGCCTATTCTTGCCGCGGCCTGACGAGTCTTCCGGTAGAGGTACTTGTCCAGACGGCGAGCCTGAGAACGGGCATATACATTATTTTCAACCTTGACATAGTTGAGAATATGCTCAGAAAGTTTATCCATGCGCTCAATCAAATCGAGTTGATCTTTCTCCGTCACTGGTCCATCGGAAGTAACTTTCTTTGAATATATTATGTTATAATATTCATGAGCGATCCGCTTGAACTCCTCATCAATCTTATCCTTGCGGATGCGGATCTCACCGGTCCGGCGCATCTCGTAACCCACGAATGCCACCCAATCGGATGCAGCGCCCTCGCCCGAACCCCACAAATAAACATTCTTTGATTTGCAATGCCAAAATTCCGATTTCGTTTTCCGCCCCGACTTACAATCAGCCACATCCTTTCTTGGATGCGGGACCAGTTTGCATAGTTTCAGCTGACTGCAATAACACTCCAGATAATTCTCGCAGGCCTTCTTATCGGTGTGCATCAGAAGTATGTCATCGCAATAGCGGACGAACAGTTTGTCCGGAGAACTCGACTCCACTATCGGCTTGTCCACCACCCGCATGACCACATTGACCATTATGCCGGAAAGCGGCCCGCCTTGAGGAATGCCAAGCTTTTTATTCTCCTTGGCCTTCCGCAGTTCCTCATCCGTGTAGCACCCCGATGAAACGAACGCACCGTCACTCACCCATTTGAACCGACATACCGGTTCAGGACACGAGTCACTCCGATGGCGGCGGACCTCATTTTTCCAATATTCAGGGTCATCGTTCTTACTCATCACACACTCAGGATAATTGAATGAATCCAGATATGCTTTTATCACCCGGCGCAAGGAATCGAAATCCTCATCCACAGCGCCATCACTCTTCTTCGCCTCGGCAAAAAGATCCTCAAAACACCTGACAATCACATCATGATTGAATATGTCGTAGAATTTCTGGATGTCACACTCCCCCACATAAATTGGCTTCCCGTTGTTCCTTCTCCTGAAATCCGACACCAAGTCGATGGCATCCGTGAACTTAGGCATCTCATACCGTCCCCCTTCCAAACGCCTCGTTGCGCGCATAAACAGCATATTCCGATGAAAATACCTGTCAAACTTCGCAAGAATATATTGGTAAGCCAGCCCCAGGATAATCTTGGTCTTCAGGTCTGAATATTTGCAAATCGGACGATAGATGAAGTCTCCACTCTCCGCGTCACGCTCTTTGAACTTCGCCCGGATCCGGGGAGACTCCAGCACAAGCGGCTCTGCCCCAGAAAGGCTATTCTGAACAGATGCCACAAATTCATTCAGGTTCCGAACCCACGGAGCGTCAGGGAACTTACCGCGTTTTTTCTTGATTGCCTGGCTCACGCGAACAGCCGCGCGCCTCTTTCCGCACGTCCACGACGCAGGTCCCGACCAGACTCTCGGAGGCAGTTTTCCACGCCCCGGATTACCCCAGAGCTTATGCGGCGGAGTCATCGCCTTGAGTTCCTGAAAAAGAGGATCAGAAGCAAAAGGATTCGTGGCGTTCTTTCCGATTTTTGCCGCATATTTTCCCCTCTCCTTGGCCAAAAGGCGGAATATAACGTCCTCGCTTGCGAATTCCGCCAGACTTTCGAATGATGTCTTTTCCATAAACATAAAAAGGAGAACTGCCCCACTCACGTTCTTAATCGATGGCCCGGAATCAAAAAATTCCAAGCAGACAGGGTTTCTTTCAGCTTTTCACCAAGCCCGTGAAAAAGCGGAGAGCATAAGTAATATTATAATCTGAATCGAGTTGTCATTCCTTTTAGGCAAAAGGACATACATGTTGCAGTTCTCCCGATGCAAATTTAACACATATTATCGAATTTCATCCATCATAAGATCTTTATGATCGCAAGCACAGCAATGGAGACACCCAGAAATATCAGTGTTACGTCACTTTCCTGGAGCAGCAGATAGCAGGCCTGTTCTCCGCTCGAAAAATCCGATCCTCGCTTGGCTTTTACCACAATGGGGCCAACAATCCTGAACACATCTTTGTTGACAGAAAACGTTGCCACTCCCGCCACAGCGCTGACGACAACGTCCGCGACAATCCATTTCCAAGTCCACCACAAAGGTTCTCCATAAAGCGGAATATAGCAAAGCATCACCAAGTTGGCCAGACACAAGACATTCATCAGCAGATTCCCCAGACTCATCACATAAAGATCCTTCCTTGACAGAAGTCCCCTGAATTCTTTCTTCACACATTCATCATCCGCTGTGAAAGTGTCAACAAAAAAGCCATAGGTCCTACGCAAATCCAGCACCGTGACCACCACAAAGATCAGAATGAAAGCCAACAGCAAAAATTTCCAGATCATAGCATCATTACTTTAACATTGTCTGCAATACTATACTCGGAAAATGCGCTCCCCGCAACCACTCTTTCGAAAAACGTGAAAAAGATAACTATAAGCAAATGTATACGGAAGTTTTTTCATATATTTGTCAGTGTGGGGAATTTAGGGTTCACAAAACTTTGTCTGTGACAACTCACCTCGCAATGAATCATCATTGATAGCAATGGCACATAATGCAGATATAAGTGAAAACCAACTACTCCACAGCTACGGAGAGAAGGTATGTATGAATCTTCTGAAAGATCATACCACCCAGAAGAATATCTACTGGGCTACGGATTCGTATGCTGACTATGGAGAGGATTTTACTTTCTTTGCACCTATCACGCTCGACAAAATCACATCCTATGCCTCAAAAGAAGGCAAGGTGATTAAGAAGGAGCAATACAATGAGTTGGTCAAAAAGAATCCTGAGGAGAAAGACAATTACCAGGAGATTATCCGACCACGCGCTGTGAAGTCGAAAGAAGAACAGACGCAGCGTGCCAAGGATAAGGCAGAGGTGTTCACTCCTGCATGGATCTGCAATGCACAAAACAATCTCATTGATGAAGAGTGGTTCGGCAGAAAAGAAGGGCTCTTCAATTCGCCCGACCCGGAGAACCCTCAGAAGTGGATTAACAATGAGGAGAAAATTGAGTTTCCTGAAGGCAAGACTTGGAAAGACTATGTGGCAGATACCCGCCTGGAGATTACCTGCGGCGAGGCACCTTACCTCTGCAACAGATATGATGCCGTTACTGGTGAGTATAACGAGAATGTGAAATATCGCATAGGAATGCTCGACCGTAAACTCCGAATCGTTTCCGAGAACACGAAGGATTCCAATGAATGGATTCTTTGGGCTAAGATTGCGCTCCGGGCTACATACGGCTTCGAATGGCAAGGCGACAACCTCCTACTTGCCCGGGAAGCTCTCTTCTTCACATTCGAAGAACATTATATCGCTCAGTTTGGCGAAAAGAAGTTCAATCAGAACAAGATGCGCATGATGCCTGGTGCTGCTTACATCATCTCCTGGAACGTGTGGCAGATGGATGGACTCTCCTACGGCCTTCCTGGCTATGAGCCTTACATCGAAAAGAAGCAAGAACAAGATTCCGGACCTTCTCTCTTTGAAGGCATGGATGGCTGGGACGAACCTGCCAAGGCTTATGAGCCAAAGCCGCAAGAACGGTTTTGCTTGATCAAAGACTTCCTCGAAGGCATCAACCTTCAGAAGGGAACGCTGAGCAATAAAGACTTTCACGATCTATCGGCCACCAAACAGACCTTCGAGTCGTTAGTTAACAAGAATAATAACAAGTAACATCATATCATTATGGCAACGTACTCAACCCTTGAAGAAATAAAGAGTGGCATGCAGGACGACCTGTTTGCCGACAACCTGATTACTCTTCGTTCTGAGCAAAGGGACGCAATCGACCAAGCGAAGGAGCGTTTCTGTAAGAGAAGTGGAAGACGTGGTGAATACCAGCATGAAGTTCTTCCTGAATATCGCCAGTTCCTCTGGAACGCCAAGATGCGTTTTGGCAAGACCATCTGTGCCATGCAACTCATGCGCGAACTGGATGTGAAGCGCACGCTCATCATCACCCATCGCCCTGTGGTTGGCGACAGTTGGCTCAAAGCGTTCAAGCAAGTGGTGGGCTGCAAGGATGCGAAGCCTACGGTAAAAGGCAATACCGACATCCACAACACCTACGGCTTCGGCATGCGCTCGGATGACGAGAACGAGGCTGTTGGCAACTTCTACGACCTTGAAAAATTTGTACAGCAAGAAGGCAACCATTACGCCTTCTTCGTTTCCATGCAATATATTCGACTCTCCGAGCTTGTCAACAGCAAGACACAGGCTAAGTACGCAAACGCTGGAAACACGACTTCCGCATCGAACGAGAAGTTGAAATCTGACATACTGAAAACCGACTGGGATCTCATCATCATCGATGAGGCACACGAAGGCACACTTACATCATTGGGCAAGGGTGTAATACAGGACTACCTAAAGAAGAAGAATACCAAGATGCTCTATCTCTCCGGCACGCCTTTCAATCTCTATGAGGATTTCAAGGAAGACGAAATCTACACCTGGGACTACATTGCAGAGCAAACTGCCAAGCAGAACTGGCCATTGGAACATCCTGGTGAGAAAAATCCATACGCTGAGCTGCCGAAAATGAATATCTTAACCTACGACATCACCAAGAACATCAATAATGTTCTGGATCAGACTGGCGTATTCTCGTTCTCAGAGTTCTTCCGTACCTGGACAGGTAATCCGAAAGCAGACCTTGTCATGGATCAAGACGGCAATACCATCAAGATGCCCGATGATGCCAAGGGGCGTTTTGTTCATGAACAGGAGGCAAAGGAGTTTCTCGACTTGCTCTGCAAGAAGGACACCGAGAACAATTTTCCGTTCTCTACTGATGAATACCGTCACATGTTCCGTCATACGCTTTGGGTGGTTTCTCATGTCAACGAGGCGGCTGCCTTGGAGCAACTGCTCATGGAGCACAAGATATTCCGTCGCTTCAACATTGTGAACGTGGCAGGCAAGAGCGATACAGACGAGCAGAATGAGAATGCGCTCGATAAGGTGCTCAAAGCCATTGGCGATAGGCCTGAGACTACCTCTACCATTACCATATCCTGTGGCCGTCTAACCACGGGCGTGACGGTTGCGCCTTGGACAGCCGTGTTCTATCTGAAGGGTGGTGACCGTGCCGCTACTTACATGCAGACCATCTTCCGTGTGCAGTCTCCATACAAGACTCCTGAAGGGAAGATCAAGAAAGAATGTTATGTATTCGACTTTGCACCCGACCGTACCTTGAAGATTGTGGCAGAAACAGCTAAGTTCTCTTCTATGGCAACAGCCAAGGAGAAGAAAAAACAGGAAGGTGACGAGGAGAAGACCCAGGAGATGCGCGACAAGGAGACGGTTCGTGACTTCATCGAACTTTGTCCTGTCCTCTCCATGGATGGCGGCATGATGAGCCGCCTGGATGTTGACTCCATCTACCGGCAGCTAGAGAATGTGTTTATCGACCGACTTGTGCGCAAGGGCTTTGACGATCCATGCCTCTATAACCAGAATGAGCTGAACAAGGTGAATCCGGAAATCATCAATCATATTGGCGAGAATGGAGGTAAGGCTCCTGATGAGAATCGCAAGGATGCGAAAGAAGTTGTTGACCTCAGCCACATGACCGAGGAGCAGCGTGCGGCATGGGAGGAGAAGATTCGCCAGAAGAAGGCTGAAGCCAAGAAGAAAGCCGAGGAAAAGCTGAAGAAGGACGAGGAGTTTAAGCAATGGTGGGACGGTGCTTCCGACGAGGAGCGTGACCAGTGGCTCAAGGAAGAAGCCGAGCGTATCGCCCGACGTGAAAAGGCTAAGGAAGAGCGTGAGGAGTTCAAGAAGCGTATGACCAATATCCGTGGCATCGCGCTCCGTATTCCGTTACTGATGTATGGTGGTGCGGATGCTGGCGACCCTAAGGATGAACTGACTGTTGACAACTTCACCCGAAAGATTAAGGATGAGTCATGGGCCGAGTTTATGCCAAAGGGAATCTCGAAGGAAGATTTCAACAAGATTAGCAAGTGCTTCAATGCTACCCGTTTCGAGGAGGCGGGCAAGAAATACCGTGCCCTTACCCGCGAGGCTGACTTTATGCATATCGACGAGCGCATCCGTCAGATTACGGAGATTTTCTCTTATTTCCGCAATCCTGATAAAGAGACGGTGCTTACCCCTTGGCGTGTGGTAAATATGCACATGAGTGACACAATTGGTGGTTGGTGCTGGTACGACGAAACCTTTGACGAAAAGACTGGAGTGCTCGACACGCCTCGTTATGTTGACCAGGGCGATGTAACCCGTCAACTCTTCGACAATGTAGACCTTGCAGGTGAGGTGCAGACTAAGATATTGGAGATCAATTCAAAGACAGGTCTCTACCCTCTTTATGTCACCTACTCTCTCTTCCGTCGCCGCTTGGATGAATACATCAAGGCGGAATGCGTAGAAAGAGAGACTCTGAGTGTGCAGGAAGAACAAGTGGTTTGGGATGATATTGTGCAGAACAACATGTATGTTATCTGCAATACTCCTATGGCTGTGGGTATCACTCGCCGCACCCTCTTTGGCTTCCGTCAGGTTGACCAAAAAGCGAATATCAAAAACGTACAATTAATCGAACGCGCTTCCAAGGACCAGCAAGGACTTGTGAAAGAACTGAAGTCCGTGGGGTTTTGGAAGGGTAATACAAGTAAACAAGAAATGAAATTTAATGCTGTGGTGGGGAATCCACCGTATATGCTTAAGCAAGATGCAACAAGCGATACACCTATATATCACCAATTTATGGAATTAGGTTTCCAACTTTCTCCATTGGCAACATTTATTACACCAGGAAGATTCTTGTTTGATGCAGGAAAAACTCCGAAGGAATTCAATGACAAAATGCTAAATGACGATTATTTTAAGGTTGTAAAATATGAGCCAGATAGCACAAAGATATTTGATAAAGTTGATATAAAAGGAGGTATCGCTATAACTATGCACAATACCAACAAGAAGTATGGACGAATTATCAGATTTACTTCTCACGATGAGTTGAACACCATTTTAAAGAAGGTAATTGAGCATAAAGATTTTGAATCTATTGACCAACTTATCTATCTTCAAAATAAGTTCAACCTAAAAGAATTATACAAAGATTATCCTGAATACAAGACCATCATAGGTAGTAACGGAAGAGAGAAGCGTTTGACAACATCTATATTCAATCAGCTTGGCGTATTTTCTTCGGTAAGAACGAATGACGATGATTTGGAAATAATAGGTCTCATAAACAACAATCGTGTATATCGTTATATACCAAAGAAATATATCGAAGCGCATGAAAACTTGTATAAATACAAGGTTGTGATACCTGCAAGTAACGGCTCTGGTGCAATAGGAGAAGTATTATCAACGCCGATTCTCGGCGAGCCGATTCTCGGCGAGCCGATTCTCGGCTATACTCAATCCTTTATAGGAATTGGTGCTTTTGAAACAGAAACTGAAGCAGATGCGGCTCTCAAATATGTCAAAACAAAGTTTATGAGAACGATGTTAGGAATCTTAAAAGTTACTCAGCACAATCATACTGATGTCTGGAAGTTTGTCCCCATCCAAGACTTCACTTCTCACAGCGACATTGACTGGAGTCAAAACATTCCTGACATCGACCGTCAGCTCTACGCCAAGTACGACCTTTCCCCAAACGAGACAGACTTTATCGAGACGGTAATCAAGCCAATGGAATAAGGAATGAAGAAACAGACTAAACTTAGCATACAGTGGTTCTACAACTTGCTTGAAAAAGGCGAGTGTGACATCGTGGACTTCAAGGAGCAACTGGAGGACAAGATGTCGTTTGGAAAGTCTTTGAAGAACTTCGCTCCCAAGTATGACGAAACTGCAAGGGACGTTGTCGCTTTTGCCAACAACAAGGGCGGCTTTTTGTTCATAGGCATAGTGGATGACAGCAAGGAAATAAACAAAGACTTCATCTACGATGACAAAAAGGTCTTCGACCTTATCCATCAGGTGCAAGACCGTACAGAACCAACCATCACACTCATTCCGCATAAGATAAATGTGGAAGGGAAGGACTTGCTTGTTCTGGAAATTCCCTTTTCCACACAGCTTCACCGCACGAGCCGTGGTGAGTTTCTGATAAGAAGCAATGATGGCAACCGTCCTCTGGAACCCTACGAGATGGCTACAGTCATGTCCGAAAAAGGTCTGATTGTATATGACCAGAAAACATGGCATATATCAGGAGAATGGATTGACGAAAAACGATTGTCAAACCTGCTCGACATGATAGAGGCAAAAAATGCGGACAGTCCCTACTTGGATAAAACACGGGAAGATTTGCTTGACTCTCTGGGAATGACAAAAGAGGAAGATGGCAGCATCTTGCCTACAACCACGGGACTGCTGTTTGTTGGAAATCAGACGGCATTAAGAGAACTGCCATACTATGAGGTAAAATATATCCACTATTTCGCAGACGGCACATATAAACCTTATGAATATAAAGGGAATGTCGTAGAGGTTGCCAAAGCTTGCTTTGCACAACTAAAGGCAGAAATCAAGCAGACAGAATATGTTTTCGGACTATTTAGAGAATATGTTGAAGACTACTCAGAGATTGTCATTCGTGAACTGCTTATCAATGCCTTGGCACATAGAAGCCTAAGCCGTCAGCAGATTGTAGAGATACGCAAATATGATGATGGCAGGTACTTGGAAATAGAAAGTCCAGGTACTTTTCCAGAGGGTATAACGGTTGAGAATTATCTAAGAAAAACCAATCCTCGTAATCCAAATGTCATGGACATCCTGCGAGAAATCGGTCTTGCTGAAAAGGCAGGCAGCGGTTTCGACAAGATATTTACCGATCTTCTAAAAAAGGGAAAATCTTTGCCGGAGCCAGAGGAAACTGACAATTCTGTCATATTCCGCATTAAGGCTGATGTCGTGTCAGAAAAGCTTATTGAATTATCCTTGCTTTATGAGAGTCAGGTAGGGAAAGGAATGAAGTTAGATGAACTGTTGATTCTATCAGAGATAATAAATCACAGGCAAATCAAGGTTTCCGAGTTATCAAATAAGCCAAATATCAGTCGTTATCGCCTACAAAGTATTCTTGACAAACTCTGCGATATGGAATTCATCGAGCCTTCTGGTAAAACATCAGGAAAGTCATACATCTTGCATGCTAGCAAGAGAAAAAACATGAATGACAAAATTGAATATGTAAAGACGAAAAAACAGGAGAAGGCAAGACAGAAGGAAGCCATCCTGCGATATCTGGATTCTATCGACACAATAAATAACACGGAAGCGCGGCAATTGTTAGGTCTTATTGAAAAAGACAGATCTAAAGTGTCGCGTCTGTTTGCAGAGTTGGTTAAAGAAAACGCAATTATGCAAACAAATAACAGCACAGTTAACAATGTGAAATACAAAAGAATAAAGAGATAGACGTTTGCATTTTCCGTTTGCGGATTTGTTTCTTCCAAATGAAAATTGCAAACAGAAAAGAAACAGAGGAGTAAGAAAGATGGCAAAGAAACAAATAATGCCGACACCAGAATCCATCCGTAATGCATACGTGGAAGAATACCTGAAGCACCGAACAAATGCGGAGGAATTTGCGCTGTTTACAGAATCGGAACTGGCTGGCTTCATCCGAAAGCATGAGTCACCAAACTTTGAAAGCATCTATACTCAGCTCGACCATAACTTCTATGACCAAGTACGAAACAAAATTGCCATAGACGAACTGATGAGAACAGAAGACGATGCTGCTGATAACAAGTATTCTCTCCACTTGAAAACATGGTCTGGGTTTCTGGTATCAAAAGCATTCAGCAATCTCACCAAAACTAAAGTTGCCATCGAAGGCAAGGCTTCCAAAACGGGAGCATCTTCGCCATCAGATCCTACCGCCGCTCCCTTATTCTGTGAAGAAACCGAGGGCGAACGCAAGCATATCCTTAAAGAAATGGATGTGATACGCCGCAACCCTCAACTTCGCCAGATGTGTATCGACAAATATGGCTACCAATGCCAATGCTGCGGGATGGATTTTGCCGAAACTTATGGCAAAGATTTAGGTGCCAATTTCATAGAGGTGCATCATCTGAGAATGATTTCAACTTTTGATACCGATGGCATACCAGATAACTTCCTGGAAAATCTGGTTCCGCTATGTAGCAACTGCCACAGTATGATTCATCATATCAAGGATTCGGAACATCCTCTCCGCGACCTGCGCGAGGCATACAAAGGCACTAAGAAAGAACTCTTTATATGGAAAGAAGACTGAGCGAGCGTCTTGCCGACAAAATAGCATCACTAGAAATCAGCCATCCATACGTCTGGAAGTTGAGATTGTCGGAGGCAGACTTCAATGAACTTGAAGTCTGCCTGAGCGCTATTGCGTCTGATTGTGGAGTCACCGAATTGGCTAAGCCAGAAAATGCGATGACAACCATTGTCTATATGGCAGAATGGTATAAGCGCAAATACCAAGGCGGCAACAAGAACCCACTGACAGAAAATCTTGACATAGAAGTTCTCTGGTCAAACGCAGGCATCAGCAAGAAACGCTATCTGTATCAAGATGATAACGGACAGAAGCGATGGCTCTACTCCATCTATGTGTTGGGAGGTCTTGCCATACTGCATGAGCTGAATCGTCATGACAACATGAAGTTTCTGAAGGGCCTTTGCCGTATCTATCATGGCGAGAACTATACATTGGAAAACCTGGATGAAGCATCCAGAGCCGCAGCTTTCAGAGAAAGCATACGCTGCCAGCACTCCCTCTACGAATACATGAAGGAGATTCTGAACGGAGAAATGCCCTTCCACGAGGACGATCTGAAGGATGCTGCATCTGACGTGAACCGATTCGTGGCAACAATCAAGGCTGCCAATGATGAGATATTAAGGGTGAAGTTCCGACTGGAATGGCAAGTCAAATTCTCACCAGACTATACCTATATGTCACGCCGCCTCAACCTTTGGCTGAAGCCAGAAGAGGTAGGTGGAGGCCTGCACCAGTATCTGCGTTACGACCGTGTGCACCTCTGGGGCGTGCCTACTCCAGAGAAGCAACTACACCTATCTATATATGTAAGATTCAAAAGAGGCGACGAGGTGATAGAGCCATCGACCATGGACAAGCCTATCATCACCTATCTCAACCACAGCGTGAACGACTTCGTTGCCTTTGGCGTGGAAAAAGGAGTACAGATCAAAAACATCCCTTCATCACGATTTGACAAGATAGAAATCGTTGTGAAGGATGATGAAGGTAACGAATATCTGGCCCAAACACAGAATACAACAGAATACATCCAACTCTGGCGACAGGGAGACTATGGGGAAACATGGACTTCGACCCAGAACACTCAGAAGGAAACGGCACTGCTGTTCTCTAACCGCTGCAAACTGAGGGATGAAACCATTGCTGATGAAGTGTATCGCAAGCGATTCCGTGACCAGAAGTTTGGCGTGACCGAGACATGGAACTGGATTTACATCTATGACTCAGTCAGTTTTCTGGATGAACGAGGCAAAGAAATCAATCTGTATAACCGTATAGGCTATGACCAGCTGACCACAAGGCTTTATGCCAACACCATCCGCTATGTGGGTGGCGGCAAGGTGAAGCATTATTATATAGACGACCCAGACATCAGCGACGAATATGAGGTAGATGAACTGCCGCTGATATTTGGATGGGAAGATGTGATAGTTCGCCACTTTGCTACCAAGGATGACATTCTCCATGCTCAGCCAGAGGAGGAAACCGAGGCTGAAATGATAGAATACAAGCTAGAGAACGGCAGATATACAGAATGGACTAAGATGGATGAACCGCCTTATGGTGAAGTAACATTAAGGGTAACTGTAAAAGGGAAGCCTTTATTGTTCGTCGTGGTTTATCTGCCGAGATTGGAGAGAACATCTCCTATCAAGCGAGACTTCGAGCGGACACTCATCCGATACAAGCAAGTGGATGGAGCTGTGGCTGAGCCTCAAGATGAAATCCCGATGGATGGAATTCCTCTCTCCCCTACACTACCCGTCAGGTACGGAGAAGGTGAAAGCTACTATGAAGTAGATGTCTATCGACCAACCCTATTAAAAGAGGTCATGCTCGACGGCAAGATTATCGACTATCTGAATAATGAGGAAAAGCTCAACCTCCCTTACATCTTCAAAGACCGGGTTCAGCTGAATGACTTCAGCGAGAAAGGTTACCAGACATACGAATGCAGAAATCTGCGTAGCATTTATTCGCAGGACTTCATCAATATATCCGGCAATCCATCAATAGGTGAAGCCGCATTGAATGCCTGGAGAAACGACAATCACTACATGGGGAAGTTACTCGACAGCATGGCTCCGGAAAGCGTGGTGGTCTGTTTTGGCAATGATCAGGAACACAGTTCATGGAAAGATGAGCAAGCCCTGTTCTGGAACTATGACGAGCATACAGAGCCAGAGCCTATCAATCCGGATGAAGATGCCGACGGGAAGGATGTGGGGGTGATATTTCAAGACATCAGCTCGACAAAAAATTTGCAATGCAACTTAGGAATGGACATCGACAACGGCCCTTGGGCATGGGACGACATCACAGAATCTATCCTGAAGTGTTTCGAAGTGGCAAATCATTATGGCGTGTACTTTTTCCTGATGAAGCCTTTAAGAGATATGGATAAGACCAAGATAGTAACAGAAATATATGAGCCTTTACTCGAAAAGAGAAACGGCACATTAACGTCAGAAGACAAACAAGGACTGCTCCGCTTCGCCGAAGAACAAGGTTTTGACTGGCAAGAGCTGAATATACACATAGATAGCGAAATATAGACAAGAAATATAACAAGATTATGAACTTCTCCGAACTATATAACAACAATAGAACAGCGGTGGAAAGAGCTCTCGTTGCGATGTGGTGTGGTGAGTCGAACAACGACAGTCAGCGCTCGTACATCAAGCAGATGAAGACTCTTATCGGCAACCTGTTTGCGCCTGAAAATGCCGTGCCTGTAGTTCAATGTATGAACTCATATATCCCAGTTGCGCCTGAGAAAGCAGAGGAAGCCAAGGCTTTGGTGGGCAAACTGTGGACCTTTCCATACGCTCCATACGAGCATCAGTATAAATGCTGGGATGTATTGCTCAGACAAAGAACGGCAGACGATAAGCCAAAGTCGATAGTCGTGACTACCGGTACCGGCTCCGGTAAGACAGAGTGCTTTATGATGCCATTGATACACGACCTCTCGCAAAATGCACGACCAAATGAGATACAGGCTCTCTTCCTCTATCCGCTAAATGCTTTGATGGAAGATCAGAAGGAGCGTCTGGAAGAACTCATTGCCGTTGCAGAATCATCAACAGGCACTCGCCTGACTTATACTGTATATAATGGTGACCTGCCAGAAATGGAACCCAAGAATACAGACCGCTCGGATGACGCAGAGAAAATGCGCCGCCGCATCGAGCAGGTGACTGGAGGCAAATATGAATGGGTAGAGAATGATGCTGAGGGGCAAGGACATTACGAGCTGAAGAACTCAAAGTATCCTCACATGGTCTATACCCGTAAGGCTGTTCGCAAAAATCCGCCTCATATCGTCTTGACAAACCCAACTATGCTGGAATACATCTTGCTGAGAGGAGCCGATGCGAAGTTGATTGTGGCAAGAAAGAATAGTCTTCGTTGGGTTGCCATCGATGAGACCCACTCTTATACTGGAGCTGGAGCAGCAGAACTTGCCATGCTTCTCAGACGTGTACTTCTCGCCTTCAAGGTGGATGCACAAGACGTGCATTTCGCAACATCATCTGCTACCTTCGGCAATGGAGAGGACAAAGAGAAGGATGAAAGGGAACTGAAGGAGTTTATCGCCGGCATCACTGGCGTAAGAGCTGACCAGGTGGAAGCTATTGGAGGTAAGCGTATCGGAGAAACCGAAATTCCGAAGGGTGAAGACGAAGAACGTTGGAGAAAGATATTCAAGGCTGACTATATTTCTCTGGATGAACTATATCCAGAGAAAGCATCTATCAGCCAGAAACTGCAATGGCTCGACGAGATGTGTCAGCGTGAAGAAGACCGCTGCAAGGCTGAAGGACTCAAAGTGCCTGTATGCAAATTGAAGGTACACTATTTCTATCGTGTACCCAACAATGGACTCTTTGTCCGACTGAATGAGTTTGCTGATGGTTCTTTCAAGATATATACAGAAAACGTTATCGGCAAGAAGATTGGCGAAGACGCTCATACTTTGGTTCCCATCGAAGAAGCTCCGTTACTGGAACTCAGCCGATGCAAACATTGCGGTGAGTATGTAGCGTTAGCTTCTGTCAATACAGAGGATTGGACGTATGAAGCCATCGCTACTGATGATAGCGATATGTTCGACCTCGACATGGCAGAAAGTAATGACAACTCAACAAAAAAGTATGCCATCTTCGGACTCTCCAAAGAAAAGAATATGAGGGGAGACGGTAACGTAAAATTCAGATTGTTGCCTGGCGGCAAGCTCCAGCCATTGACTCCTGCCGATGAAAAAGAAACGGGAAGTTGGCATGTTGTTGGCAACATTCAGGGATGCTGTCCATACTGCAATGCCAAGCAGACCAAGAACCACAATACCGACCAGGATGTGGAAGGTGATGCCAACGGCAATATGGAAGACAACCGCCTGCAGAAGTTCCGTCTCTCTGCCGACTTCATCTCACGCATTATGGCTCCAAGCATCCTTGACCAGTTGGATAAAGGTGATTCAAAGACGGGTGGCATCGTGCTTCACGACGGGCAGCAATATATCAGTTTTGTAGATAGCCGTCAGGCTGCAGCAAAGGCTACTTTGAAACAGAATCTGGAGCAAGAACGGATGTGGATCTACAGCACCATATACCACGAGTTGTGCAGAAGAAAGGCAAATGGTCTAACCAAAGAGGCCGCCTTGGCACAACTGTCAGCCGCTATTGTCGCCAATCCACTAGATGCCGCAAAGTATGTACCAGCCATTACCAATCTCCAGTCGCCTGACCCTAATGTGGTTCAGAAGCAACTGGACGATATGTCGTGCAACTATATAACATGGTCGGAAATAGCCGAACTGCTGAAAAAAGACCCATACTGTATTGTGTTTGCCTCCGTATTCGTGAAACGTTCGGGCGACAGTGACGAGCTGGAGAATGGACTCCCATCCGAGGAAA
Organism: uncultured Bacteroidales bacterium; assembly: GCA_934698975.1. Taxonomy (GTDB): domain Bacteria; phylum Bacteroidota; class Bacteroidia; order Bacteroidales; family UBA932; genus Cryptobacteroides. The sequence goes on along the minus strand of CAKUVR010000010.1, from coordinate 19,750 downwards.
CCATCGACAAATATATCCAAAGCATCATGGTGATGTATTTGGCACATCGTCCTGCGTCAGCAGCATCCCCTGAGACATTGGGGCTGTTTGAGACTTGCTATCCACAGCTGGAGCAAATCAAATTGCCGAAGGCGGTAGAAAACTTCAATGAGCTTTTGGACAACCCTGCTTACAAAATCACAGAAGAAGACTGGAGAAACTTGATGCAGGTTTATCTCGACTATACCGTACGAAGCAACCAGTCTTTCTATCTTCGCATTCCAGGAAATGACAAGATAGACATCTTCTCTACGGTACGTTTTGCCACGGAGAAGCCTCGCCGTCGTCCGTTCAACAAACCGAAACTGGAAGAAGGAAAGATATCAACAGCCCGTATCGTGCGTTATCTCTGTGCGCTGATAGCCCGTGACGACAACACATTGACCAGTGATGATGCCCAGCGACAGTATTTCCATGAGATTTCTGCCGTGATAGATGCACTTTGGGAAACGCTGACCGGCGATGAGTATAAGATATTGCAAGTGGGCCAACGACTGGATGATTCAGGACATTTTGTCAATGAAAAAGACAATGCGCCTCGTTTCAATCTGAACGACCTCTGCTTCAAGCTCTATGATGACGTTTATCTCTGCGATACCAAGGCAGACGGAAACCGTCATGCTGTCTGCCTGCGCCCTATCGGAAACAATTTCAAGCGCTTCTCTCCATATTTAGAGGGCTCTACACCAATGGAATTGCGTGAGGATCTGCATGAGCGATGGGAGGCTTTCCCATACTATAAAGGCTCTGGAAAGGAAGGGAACAAGAATTTGGTTGAGTCTTGGGCCAAGGAAAAAAGGGCTTTGCTTTGGAACAACCATATTTGGGGCGAAGACGGTGTGTTCTCAGACCGCATGGAGGATATTCATGTCTTCCCGAATCTTTTCGTCCAGCAAGAGCATACGGCCCAGGTAGATAAGGGTGTGGCTCGTGAATTACAGGCAATGTTCAGGAATCGCACCATTAATATTCTTGCTTGCTCCACCACCATGGAGATGGGTGTCGATTTGGGTGATCTGGAGGTGGTGGTGTTGTCGAGCGTTCCTCCCCAGCCAGCCAACTATAAGCAGCGCGCAGGTCGAAGCGGACGTAACAACAAGGTTCGCAGTGTCTGCATAACCCTTTGTGGCTCAGACATAATAGGTCTCAGAACGTTGAGTGGTCCCATCGACAAGATTATCAGCCGTCCTGTAAGAGTGCCCTCTGTTGATTTGAATAGTCCTCAGGTGATTCAGCGTCATGTGAACTCATTCCTTATTCGTGCCTATGGTGTGTTTACGGAAGGTGCCAATGGTGGATGTCTGACACAAAAGGTAGCAGACTATTATACCCCATTTGAAGTAAAGGTAATCAACGGCAAGATTGAGTTTGTGAAGGACAATTCCAGTAATGCCGACCCTAACGACCTGCTTGGCGACCCGGAGGGAACCATGTATGAGAAATTCAATATTCTCTGTTCCAAACCACTTGACGCGGATGTGCGCAAGGACTTGGAGAAGCTTTTGAGCGGTACTGTCTATGACGACCAAATCAATCAGGTGGTCAAGAATGCCCAGGAAGCCAATGAACGTTGCTACTCTGAACTGCGCAACAAACTGATAGACTACAAGACCGCCTTCTCGGGGCAAGGGCCTATCACGGATAAATTCCGCATCAAGCTGAAGATGCAGTATATAGAAGTATTGTATAAGCGACTGTTGAACTTCTGGGCAACCAGTCGTTTCACTCCGAACGCCAATATGCCGGTCAATGTGCTCACGCTCGACCTGAACAGCAATGGCAAGAAGGACTTCTTTACTCCTATGACATCATCCAATCCATCCTACTCATTGCGTGATGCCATCGCCCAGTATGCACCGGGCAACAGCGTAGCGGTGGATGGCGTGGTATATATTGTTCGTGGTATTGAAATCACCAACATGTATGATGACAACCACAAGGCTTACAAGACCATCTATCGCAATAGCGACAAGACGGTTATCGATGATTCTGCCCTCAGCAATCAGATTAAGTGGACGGTGAATGACAACTATGGGCTGGAACTGATTCAGCCAGTTGGTTTCATGCCTGACATGAATGAGGACAAGACCCGAATCATGGACAGTAATGTCTATACACGAGTTAGTGCTCAGCTGATTGATGCAGACGACTGGGCCAACAATGTGACGGAACCTCATCTTTTCTCTGTTCGCCCTAATAGTGATTCTGGCAACGCCAAGATTCTCTATTACAACGAAGGTAAGGGATATGGATATTGCTTCTGTCCTAAATGTGGACGTACTGTATTGGAAGAAGAGGTAGCAGACAAGGATGAGCCATTGAAGTTTCCGTATGAGTTTAACAATATAAAGCCAGAAAAGAAGGAAGGAAAGCCAGAGAAGCCAAAATTCCATTTCGCCATCACCGGAAAGGAAATGCGCAAGGCTTGCGGTTGCTCACATGATGCCACAAAGGTGAAGCGCAATGTGATCATCGGCGACACCATACAGACCGACTATAGCGAGATCCGCATTCGCCATAAGGGAAAGAACAAATGGATGTCTAACCGTGATGAGGAGGAGAACCTGCTCTTCACATTGGGGATAGCCTTCACTCAGACCCTAGTGGATATTCTGGGCAAAGAACGTGGAGCCGTTGATTTCGCCATCATGCCAAATGGTCATCTCTGTATCTTCGACTGCAACCCAGGAGGAGCTGGCTATGCTAATCAAATGGCAAACATTCAGGTAATGAAGGATGTCATTAAGGCAACGAAGAAACTCCTGATGGAGGCTCGTGAGAATAAATCCAAGGATATGCTCCTCGACAAGTTTACACTCAGATATGCCAAGTTCGTTGATGTGGATGCAGCTTTGACCTGGATAGAAGAAGAGGAAGAGGTGGGTGATACCGTTCCTCAAAACATCAAGGATGCATTCTCTGGCACTTCGCCATCACAAACCACATTATACGACTTGGAGAAGGCATTTGCTGCTTCTCACCAAGAACTGGTGCTGTTTGCTGACAATGACTATGCCGAATGGGATTATGAGGATAGAGAAAATGGATGGCAACCTCAGTTCATGAATCGTTTTGTGATGAAGAGCCAGACTACGACTTTCTGTCTGATGGAATCGGAACAAACTGCAATGGTGGAACCTGTTGTGGCAATGTGCCGTGAGATAAAAGCATGGGCTAAAGGTAGCGATGTCAAGAAGATGAAGAATCCTTGGTCAAGCAAGGGCCTATACCCTATTGCTTACATCGACGGCAGCCTTTACTTCATGAACAATAAGGAACATGCACAACTGAATGCTCAATGGGGCAACGACACCATGTTCTTTGTTCGCACAGATAATCCGATTGCTTCTGCGAAGTCTATGGACTTAGCTTATAAACCATCTGCCATGCTGTTGAAACTGGCTGGTGATGAGTTCAAGGAGATAAACACCTATCAATTGGGAGAAATTATCCAGACTAAGTCAAATGGTCTCATTGACGAGTTCATCACCTACGCCAAGCAAAATGGCGGCAACTTGAAGATTAGCTATCAAGACGAGCACCTGAAGAGCATAGTGGGGATGATAATTACAATACAGACTGCTTGGCATATTGTAAAACAGATTGGTGCAGACTTTGACTTCGAGTATAAGGTTGAGTCATATAGGGACGATAACGGTAATGCAAACAAGATATGCTCGAATATGCCTTCTTCAGAACTTCGAGACCAATGGTTGGCTTACTTAACGAAAGCTTGGATTGCTGATTTAAAACACGAACAGAATATAGAAGGCCATCTACTCCCTGTCGTTTCTGTTCCCAAACGTACACTCACTCATTGGCGAGTTATGTCAATAGTTTGTGGAGACAAGAAACTCTCCATATACCCAGATGGTGGTTTTATAAACGAGTGGTACATCGGTCGCCAACCAAATGGAAACCGCATAGAAATCGATACTGTAACATACTTTACTAAGATTTATCTCTATCGTTATAAGGACATCAAATTTGATATAATGATAGAAAATCTTTAAAAATGAGCATCTTAACGGACACCAGATACCAAGCACAAAATCTTGTCAAAGGCTGACTAAGGCACAATCGCACCTCTAGCCGACAAGACACGAAAAGGAAGTTGACACTGCTATTAATTTCTGCCTGACAATGTATAAGATGTTGCCTGACGAAATTCTATAATGCTTGAATACAAGCAAATAGTCTGAACTGCCGAGGTTTTCTCGGCAGTTCAGACTATGAAATCCGATGTAAGCATAGCCAAAAACTATCTGAACGGCTTGGAATTGGAGGATATGAGCAAACTCGTGAACGCCGTTTTGGATATGGCGGAACGCATGGCTGATCGTCACATCCCGATGACAATGGAAGACTGGGCAAAAAGGATTGACATTATTCTTGAGGCCGGAGGCGATAAGATTTTGGATGACTCCGGAACAGTGACTGCCGAGTTCGCAAAAAGTTTTGCTGAATCAGAGTTCGAGAAGTACCGTGTAATTCAAGATAGGATATTCCAGTCTGACTTTGATAGGCTGAGTGGTAATAGACTTTTGGATTTTGAGAAAGACGATATCAGCAGTCCTCAGTAAAACATCAAATCAATATACATAATAATAGGGAACGATCACTGCACGCGTGGAGTAACAACCGAGAACTTGCCGCAAGCGGGGCAATAGATGGAATAGCTGACTACGCCTGTGAGCGGACCAGCGGAACAGGAGACATGGTCAAAGGATGTCGGCTTCGGAGTGGTCACAAAACAGCAGCAGCGATTTTTCTGACGGAGGAAAGCTTCTTCAGAAAGGATTTGTCGCGTTTAGCTGTCTGCATATCGTATTCAGATTGAAGCCCAAGGAGGATGTGGGCAGGAATTCCAATAGCAGCCTCACACAAAAGAGCGAATTTGGTGTTCACGGCTCGTTTTCCATTAACGATATCATTAAGGACAGAGTACGACACACCCATATCCGCAGCCAATTGTTTTTGAGATAAATTGCGACTCTCGATTTCCTCTTTCAGCAATTCACCAGGATGAGTCGGCTCAAACGGATCGAGGTTGTTCGCTATCATATCAGAAGCTATGTCTTTCAAGTCTATCATATTCAAAAACTATTTATAGTGATTTGACAATTCAAGGATATCACAAATTGTGACGACAGAATCCTCTGTTTGGCCTAAAGTAAATTCTATGCGGTACTTATCATTGACCCTAATTGAAGATATCCCGCTTTTCTCCCCTTGCAAAACCTCATAATGCAATGACGGTAATCGGCATAGATCTTCAATTCCGGCAGCTTGCTTCAGATAGTCTATCCTCCTCTTGTACCTCGAAATTATTTCCGGCTGGAAACGATGCTTTTTATCACTTCTGCCTGTCAAATACAATTCCCGAAGGTAATCCTTATCAAAAATCACAATCATCTTCCCTAACCTTCAGTTAATTATCGCAAATATAATCAACTTATACATAATCCGCAAATTTGCGGATTAAATATTATTCCCGAATGGTAAGCAAGAGTTATTTAGGTCAGAGCAATGATTCTCTGTCCTCTCCGATAGACAACCGAGAACTTGCCGCAAGCGGGGCAATAGATGACCAGCGGCCACTAATTGCGAAATAATTCTAGGCCAAACCTGTAATCTTGTACGTTCTAAGAACAGGCGACTGGCACGCCACACAATAAACAGAATCACGACACATTACGGCTATTTGTATTTCCAGCAAATAATCGCAAATGTCAATTACCATTTGAAACAGATATTCGACAGCGGTGAATTGTCAGAGGTGGCAACTATCCGGAAAATTGGGATAGTTCAGTCTGAAGGAGACCGCGATGTAGAGCGCACGCCTTTGTTCTATAATTTTGATGCAATAATAGCTGTGGGCTATAGAGTCAATAGTGATTTTGCTGAATCTCGCATGCGAAGGCACATCGTCATGACAATGGATGATTGGAGACAGCGTCTGGAGCATTTCCTGTCAATGAACGATTACAAAGCTGTTGTGTCAGCAGGTACCATTTCTCAAGAAGAGGCAAGAGACAAGGCCTATAGTGAATATGACAGGTTCAACAATGTTGACATAAGACGCTACTACAGGCTAATCCTTTTCAACTTCGTGACGCTTAATGACGATGCCCACCTTAAAAATTACTCACTTATCGAAAGGAACGGGGAATATAGGCTTTCCCCTGCCTATGACCTTGTCAACACATCACTGCAACTCCGGGAACCTCGCATATTCGCATTGGACAGGGGCCTTTTCAAAGAGGGTATGAATATGTCGGACACGCATAACATCGGCCACGATGATTTCACCGAGTTCGGAAGGAGGATCGGACTTCCGGGAAAGGTGATAGCCAAAGAATTGGAGTCATTCTCTTCTCCCGTTCCTAAAGCCCTCCAACTGATCGACAGGTCTTTCTTGTCCGAAGAATTGAAGAAAGCCTACAAAGCATCCTACACCTACAGATGCAAGATGCTAACTTTTTAGCTATCAATAACAATCCAGAAAACCATATACCCTCCGACAAACTTTTCTTGATTTTTGGTTGATGTTTTTTCATCTTGAGCGTATTACAGACAAGCATACATTAATGAATATATAATAAGGCGGTAATGATGAAAGCAACACATTTGACGGAAGAGCAATTAAAGGAAATCATATACGAATCCGTAATCACCACCATGAATGAGGCAGATGCGGCCGCATATTCCCGTGCCCACAAAGCGACAAGCCACAATGCGCGTAAGAATAATAAAGACAAATCAAATGTGGTGCGTCAGGTCAACCAAACCAAGTCGGAAACGAATGATGGGGGCATCGCTCACAAAATAGATTTGGACTCACAGACTGCGGATTCTATGATTTCCCCACACAAGAATATCCGGTACCTGTTTTAATGCAGGAACCTGAGACAGAACACGGGTATAGTCTTGTTTTCTCTTGCCTCGTTGTATGAGTTGACAAACGAGAAGGCAATTTTGAAGGGGCATGTCGTATTCAACAACCATGAGATGAACGGCAGAATAACAATCGATATGGGAACGGGCAATGTTGTATATTATCATAATTCATCAAGGAGAGAATACCCATTGGAGATAGACAACAGGTTTGGCGCACAGTGGAATGATCTTGTCGCCACTCTTCAAAAGGCCTCAAAGATGATATAGGTTTTATGTTATTGCTACGACATAGACATTGATTTTTCCGATCCCGGATGCCGCACATTTGGGAACGGTGATGTCGCTGGTCATGTCATTGGAGACAAGGTTTACCTTTACGTCCATGGCTCGCCGGGTTTGTTATGCGAGTTTTCCAATGATGAGAATGTCGAATTATCAGACAAATACTTGATTGGTTGGGCTACGCATATATTTCGAGGCCTGGATTGAGGGGTTCGCCGTATTCGAAAGTGTTGCGCGGCACGAGCAACATTAGCCGCTACTTAATCCGCAAGCGGCTCAGAATTTCACGTGCCTTCTCCGAGTATGGACTCTGTGAGTCAGCAATGGATTTAAGCAGGCGACGTGCCTTTCTGTCCCGACCTTGTTTCATCAAGGTGATGGCCTCAAGCCAATCGACTTCGTAGAGGTGACGCTGGAGAAGGGCGTGGCGGTAACGGGACTCCTCATCGTCCGCAGGAGTTTTCAGACCTTTGTTGATCAAGTTCCTTGCCTCGGACAAAGAGGATTCCGCAGCGGAATAATAATAGACAGAGATTTGTGAATATGCACGGTTCAACAGGCTGTCAATAGGGTTCCCGTCACGTGAGACCGGAGGCGTCAATTCGGTAAAGCACGCATCGCCAATGCCTAGGAGGAGATTGTCCGGGTAATAGCAATAGCGGGGATAGCTAAATAGGATGATGGCTATGAATGCAGCAGCGGCGGAAGATGTCCATATTATCACTCTGCGCAGGAGGCGCTTACGTTTAAGGCCTGCCTCAACGTCCGCGAGCATATTCTTCAAATGGGCTGTCTGAACCGCTTCGGCGATGGTCCGCTGGGCGTCAACCTCGCTGCGAAGAATCTCATCCTCACGCAGTTCCTTCTCAAAGGCCGCCTTCTCGTCTTCAGGCATCGCTCCGATGAGATATTCATCAATTCTGTTATTTCGTTCTATGTCAGTCATCGCTTCGCCTATAATTTCTTGAACTTCTCAACCATCTCCCTGAGCTTCCGCATGCACTTGAATTTCTGAGCCTTGACAGAGTCTGCGCTGTTATAGCCGAGTTTCTTTGCGATTTCGGCACCGGAAAGCCTGTCCCAGTACTGCGCTCCAAGGAGTTTACGGCAGGGAGATTTCATGGAATTAACCATCCGGACGACAAAGTCAAGTAATTCGCTACGGCTTGACGCTTCTTCTTGATTGTTCGCTGGCAGGTCCTTTCCTTCTATGAACTCTTGATATTCAGTACATTTGCTTGCCTTTCGGTCTCTTGACATCATCAAGTGCCTGCCGATGGAGAAAAGGTAAGTTTCCAAAGCGCAGGTTAGTCCTTGAACCGTCAGCCTGCCATTCTGCACGTTGCGCCAGAGTTCGACGCACGAGTCTTGGAACAGTTCAGTGATGTAAGCGTCATCTTTTGAATATGTGCGCTTGAAGAAGGCGAAGAAGGCTTGCCTATGCGTTTTGTAGAACTGCCCTATCACGCGGTCGTCGTTGTCCCGGAAACCCCTTATGTAGTCTGCGTCGGTCATATTCAGAGAATAGTTTCAGTTTCATAAGAAGGAACACCTTCAATGTCAATTTCTTGCGGATAGCGAACGATTTTATCCATCGCATCTATCCACAGCGTCAGCACATCGGAGTAATGCGTCGTGGAGAGATTCACCTCGCTGCCCGCGATCACATAGGACAGACAGCCGTAGAACTCCCCGTCCGGAGCCTTGCACTCGTAGTTCGTCTGGTAGGATTTGCACGCCCCGATGAACAGCCACTTTACTGGATTGTTCTTGCCGGTTTCAGGCACCGACCGCAGCGGGATGATGAACTTTTCGTCAGTTCCGCGGAAATATTCATTCTCCTCCTGCCCCCTTGAGCCGCTTCCGCTGTGGCAGGCGTCAGAAACGACGGTGATCCTTCCCTTCGGACCGACTTTCCCGCGCAGTTTCAGCAAGCAGGCATTGAGTTCATCGTCAATCAGATGATTCTCACCCTCATAGACTCCGGCGACATATTCTTTCCCCGCATCGTAAGGCACCCAAGCCTCGTCAAACCCGTCCTTCTCGTCACCGTCAAGATCCGTCACCTGCTGCCCGTGACCAGAGAAATGAATATAAATCACATCGCCCTTGCCGGCTGCCTTGGCCAACCTCCCCAATGCCGACAGAATCCTCTTCTTCGTCGCTGACTCATTGGTGATAGTCTCTATGCACTCCCCTTTCATCCCTTGCCCCAGCAGAAACTCCCGCACTATCCTGACATCATTGTCTCCGTGGATCCTCGTCCACCCAGACCCCGCCGGATACTCCCCTATCCCGACCAACAGGGCACGCCTCTCCTGCCCCGCCACTGTGGCTGCGGACAACAGCATCAGGAGTATGCAGAGAAAAACAGGCGGTCTGACGGCATTCATTTTGGGAAATCTGTTGCGGTGGCAATTAATAAGTCAATGCGAATTTCAATCCAACGGCCTCAGAAATCATAATGAAGGTCGATAGCTGCATATCAGTTTCTCCTTTCTCCAACATCGCGACATACTCCCGCTTTTTACCGATCTTATCCGCAAGCTGTTGCTGCGTGATTCCAGCCGACTTGCGGGCATTCTTAAGAACCTCCGCATAGTACCAAGCACGAGACTTCGCATCAAACTCATCACGAGTGACGTTACCCTTAACCCCGTATTCATCAGCTAACATTTCCTCCACTGTAGGAAGATGTTTGATCTTTTCCGTATCAATTTTTGGCCTCATTACTGTAAACTATTTAATATTTGTTGAGCCTTCAGCAGTTCTTTCTTATAGTCCTTGGTTGACTTTTTCATAAAGCCGCACTTCTCATCAACGTTCTCATAATGCAAATGTAATATATTTATTACATTAAATCAAGTCTATCAATCCACAAGGACAAACCCGGCCCAATAATACGGGTTTGAATATTTGGAGGAGGACTGCATCTGGTGACGTGCGGCTTGAATGGCATCCTGATAGTACCTTGTCTCGCCCAGACTCCGGTAGAAAACTGTCATAAACTCACGCGTGGCATCATCATCCACTTTCCAAAGGCTGACCAGAATCGTGCCGACTCCAGCTCTCTTGAACGCGGCCTGAAGGCCAGCGACTCCCTCAGGAGTGACATCACCGAGTGCGGTCTCGCAAGCCGAAAGAGTCAGAAGCTTCGTGCCACTCAGGTCGAGGTCCGCAATCTCCTCAGCGAGTAGTATTCCATCCTCAACATTATCCGGGACCGGCTTCCCAAGCCATGCCCTCTGACCACCGGCAAGCACAAGACCGCTTCTGACCAACGGGCCGAATTTGCTTCCCTGCAAGAGAAGCCGCTCATAGTACCAGTTGTCACCCTCGTGTCCCTTGGCGTAGTAGAACCCGTGGGTGGCAAGATGCAGAATCATCGGAGAGCTGCCGGACAAACTCTTGAACGATTCTTCGGTTCCCTCCATCCCTTCCAGAGTCCTGACCTGATGGTCATAGGATGAAAGGATGGCGGCCACCTCTTCAACCTCCTTTCCACTGCCAGGGAGAGCGGCCCAGCCACTCCTGTCGATGCCTTCCAGGCCCCTAAGCAGAGTACGAGGACTCTCCCGAAATCGGGTGCTACGCTCCAACATTTCCGACTCAGTCATCTCGTACTGCAAACCACCGTACAGGACAGCGTCATGATTTTTGTCAGGAGTCGGATTCCTGCAAACTTCTCTGGTGGAAGATACCCTATGGGTGGAATATGTCATTGCGACCCTCCTTTTCCCATCGCTGGCCAGATCCAAAGCGAACATATTCAAAAGCCCGTCCGGTGAATATGTTATGAAACTTCCTTTGGGAATATGCTGAAGCAGAGGTCGCCAGACCAGATTGAACAAGGTTTTGGATTCAATGCCGTACAGATTTGACTGAGGTATCTCCAACGCTGCCTTAAGCTCATCCTCTCCGCAAAGGTGAACCCTCAATGGTTTGCTGGAAGAATGAGACAGAAGCAAGGCGTCATATTCAGCCACCTTGCCGCCAACAGGTTCCACCCTAAGGAACTCGATGGCATATTCTCCTTTTCCAAGAGCATTCACAACATCTGAATATGTTCGCGAGACCATCAGATGCCCATCATGATACACTGGGGGTCTATCAAACCGCGCAGACTCCGCTGCTGAATCATGTCCGGGAAATTTGTCCGATGTGATCGTGTTGGTGAAGCCCTTGATGAACAATGCGGCATCATAAGCCCACGCGGGATCCGGATTGGCGTACAGCATCGGGAACATCTGGCCGTAAAGTTCCATCAGCCAAGCCTGACGTTCTGAATTCATAGCGTCATAAGCATTGATGACCCGCTCCACGACGCCCCGGAACGCCTCCTTTAGGTAGTCAGCATAGAGAGGATCTCCGATCATTTTCGCAGCCTTGGCCAACCGCCACATCTGCAGCGGATAGGACGGCATTGATTTATAGGCGACCTGGCTGTAAGAGGATCTGATTTTATGGTATATGCTTTCAGGAGTCGTGTCATCAAGATATTTCTTGCTGTAAATATCAAGAGGAAACGCCTGACTATAGAACACCAGTGCATAGCCTGGCATTCCGGCCTGAATCATAGCATCTCCAAAAATCACGTATGGGTTTCTGGCATATCTACGTTCATCCAATGAATAATATAAAGACAACAAGACACTCTTCCCGGCACCGGAGGCATTCTTGTTAGCCTTAATGCTATATCTGGCCAGACTATCAACCCCTATCGTGAATCCAATGTAACCCAATTCGGCCTGAACGATCATAGTCTTATCCGAGTGAGGGTGCCCACTCTCAAGCCCTTTGACATAATCCAACATCAATGGAATAATTTCTCTTACCTCCTCCTTTTCCGGAGCGCTTGATTTATTATCCAACCGTTCAAGATATGCCGCCACGGCAGGCGGAGCGTCATCGAATCTGAATGAACATATCTGTTTGGTCGTTCCGAGCAGAGAGTCGATGTCACTCAACAATCCTTCGGTGCGGTATAATTCCCCGAACTCATGGTACGTCATATTTGACTGCCCCGTGGCCGTCCATGATGCCACTATCAAAGCAATGAATATGTACAAAAGTTTTCTCATAACAGGTGTTTCATTTCACACATTATCCGCAAAATTAGGCAATATTTCAAAAATTCCGGTTTACCGATCGGAAAATCCGACATTAATCATAAAAGTTTGTTTAATCAAAAGAACTCAGGAATGAAAAGAACAGTTATTCTTTGTGTCATTGGAGCGGTCATCTCAATGATGGCGGCCAAAGCCCAGAATGTCGAGACAATCTACTACGACGGTGACGGTCAGATTGTCAAAGTGAAGGAATTCGCTGACTACTACCGGATCATCGAGTCCGGGAACTCTTTCCCCAAGATGTTCAGGGATTACTATTGCTCGGGAGAGAAATTCCGGACCGGGGGAAAAGTGGTGGACATCAACGGTGATGGCTCATTTGTGATCGAGGGCAACATCAAGCAGTACTACAAAAACGGGAATCTTCAGATTGAATGCCAGTACGTGAACGGAAAGCTAAACGGGCTCTACACCGAATACCACGAGGATGGAGGACGTTACGAGAGGACGTACGAGGACGGTGTCCCGACTGAGGAATGGGGATGTCTATATGACAGCAAGGGGAATATGTCCCGTGTGGACGACAACGGAAATCCTTACCATAAGGCTTTACAGGAATCCGACCGCTATAATGTCCTGTCGGGCGGCCAGCTGTGGCAGTCATATTCAGACGGAAGCTTCAGTGTCGCCGCGCAGCTCCACCCCATCAGGGAATATGGGAAGTACTATCGCTTGGACATATTCATTGGCAACGGTTCTATGGAGACAATAGACTTCGATCCGGCGGTTGTCAAGATGTACCAGAATGACAAGAACGGCAAACGGACATCCGTCAGAAGTGTCTCAGGGAATGAATTCAAAAACAAGATAGACAGGCGGCATCGGTCCAAAGGTTTTTGGTACGCTGTGGCCCAAGGTGTGGCCGCTGGCTATGCAGGCAGCAGTTCTGCCGTCACAGCCACCAACAATGGGACCGTGGCCGTCACCAGTCAATACAGCAACGCCAATGCATTATACGCACAACAGATCGCCAATCAGAACGTCCAATCCTATGAGAATGCCTTGGCCGAAGAAATGTCCGTACTGTCAGACAATTATCTGGTCGCGGATGACCTTAATCCAGGGTTTTATCTTTCGGGCTTTGTCCTTTTTGACAACAACTCAAGCGAAGAGGCAGAAGTGGTAATCCCCGTGAACGGGCAGGATTTCGTTTTCCGATTCAGCGACCTAGAAAATAAAGAAAGCGGTTCCTGGGCTCCGATCAAGGATGCCAGCAAAGTTGGCTTCTCCTTGGCTTTGGCTCCGATGGTTTCCAGATACCTTGACGAGGGAGGTTCCAGAGCAGAGATTTCAGCTTATGAGGCATCGATGATCAGCAACTTGAACTCAATGCAAAGTGATTTGACTTTTGACAACAAGGATGCGAAATATTCAATAGTGATAGAAGTTGTGTCCGCTGACGAGGATGACGCCGAACTGAGGGGCTGGGCATACCTCTACGACAACGCCACTCTGGAGAAACTCGCCTCGTCAAAGATCAGGGCCGAAGGCGGAAGGGGTTCCACTTTCAATCTAAGGCTGGAGAAATCACTTCGCAAGGCGGCGAAAAACCTGCTCACAGTGATCCACTCCAAATAACTGATATTCTGGAATGAAACAAAGAAGAACCTGCTAATCCAGCGAAAATATTTGAATGATCGTCAAAAGGAGAGGAAATCTCTCCTTTTACCTTCTCCGCATTGCCCGTCAACAAAAACCGATTGACTGTTCGTGGCAACCAAGTAATTAGCAAACAATAAGTTAAGCAATCACCTAGGGTGCAATCCCACCAAAGGCAATCAGCCAAGTTCCTCATTTTCAGCGCGATGTCCGCCACGCTCTTTCCGAGATTTGAATATTTCCATGAATTCCACCGGAGCGCCAACCATCGACTTCCTTTGGATATTCTTTGTATTTCCTTCGTGGTGAGAGGAATTTGACGGATTCAATTATTTGTTATATTTTTACGAAAGTAATCAAAAGGTGACGGTTATGGCAAGGAAATTATATCCTATCGGGATACAGACTTTTGAGGAAATCCGTAGGCTCGACAACCTCTACATCGACAAGACTGAGTACGTCTATCACTTGGCGCACGCAGACGGGAAGTTTTTCTTTCTGAGCCGCCCGCGCCGTTTCGGCAAGTCGCTGCTGGTGTCAACAATCCGGAGTTACTTCGAGGGAAGGAAGGAACTCTTCAAGGGGCTTGCCATTGAGAATCTGGAGACGGAGTGGGAGGCGTATCCTGTGCTGCACTTCAGCCTGGCCGGAGGCAAGCACATGGAGAAAGACCAACTGGAGCGCTATCTGCTTTTTATACTGAACGACAATGAGACTCGTTTCGGTGTCGAATGCGACTCCCCCGACCCGAACGTTCGGCTCTTCAACTTGATAAAGACCGTACACAAGAAGACCGGCCGACAGGTTGTCGTGCTAATCGATGAATATGACGCACCTTTGCTTGACGTGGCCCACGAAAGGAAAACCCTTGATGTCTTGCGGAACACGATGCGCAACTTCTACTCTCCTCTTAAGGATTGCGAGCCGATGCTCCGCTTCGTTTTCCTGACGGGAATCACCAAGTTTTCGCAGCTTAGCATATTCAGCGAGCTGAACAACATCTCTAATGTTAGCATGGACGAGCCTTATGCCGGCATCTGCGGGATCACCGAAGATGAATTGCTTGGCCGGATGGACGCAGACATAGAGGATTTATCTCATGAATTAGGTTTCAGCAAGGAAAAAACCATAGAGGAATTGAAGGACAACTATGACGGATATCATTTCTGCTGGCCTTCGCCTGATGTGTTCAATCCTTATAGTCTGCTTAATTGTTTCGCCAAACGGAAAGTTGACTCCTACTGGTTCGGTTCCGGAACTCCTACCTACCTCATCCACAAGATGAGAGAATTTGGTGTGAAGCCGTCACAACTGGGAAAAGTCAGGGCGAAGAAGGCCACTTTCGATGTGGCGACTGAGAGTATGACCTCGTTGGTCCCGTTGCTTTATCAAAGCGGCTACCTCACCATCAAAGACTATGACAAAAGGCTTGATGTCTATACTCTAGACATTCCGAACAATGAGATCAGGGTGGGGCTGTTTGACAGTCTGCTGCCGGGCTATCTGGACTCGGAGGTGGACACGGGAAGGGTTATCATTGCTGACATTTCAGCTTGTCTCAATGACAAGGACGCGGATGGAGCCATGCGGCTTTTGAGCGACTTTTTGGAGACCGTGCCATATTGCGACAACACCCACTTCGAAGGGCATTACCAACAGATGCTCTACATAATCTTCGCCTTGCTGACAGACTACAACATACAAGTGGAACAGCACACGGCCAACGGTCGGATTGACATCACATTGGAGACCTCGAACACAGTCTATGTGATGGAACTGAAGTTTGGCGGGAGCGCGGAAGATGCTCTGAATCAGATAGAGGAGAAACACTACGCTGACGCTTTCAAGATGAAGGGAAAGGAAGTCGTGAAGGTGGGCATGAGCTTTTCCGTGAAAGAAGGCGTGAACACCTTGGACTGGAAAGTGATGCGCAGCATCTAATCCTCAAGGATGAGGACAGCATCACGAACCGGACAAGACCGGCCCAGTTTGAATCGTCACTGCCCCCATGGGCAGCCCGCAGCAAAAAAACGCAATCAAGTGCGATGGTTATAGATAGTAATTCCAGAACAGATTCTACTTTGTTAAATTTGCCTTCAAATCGCTGACAAGTATGAACGAGATTCAGAACATATACGATAAGAACTTTCTGACTGAAATCCGTAACATAGTTGACGTAGCCCGTCAGAAGGCATATTCAGCCATCAATTCGGCTATGGTCGAAGCGTATTGACTGATAGGCAAGCGCATAGTCGAGCAGGAGCAGCGGGGAAATAATCGAGCTGACTATGGAACGCAACTGATAAAATCGCTGTCGGCTGACCTTACAAAAGAGTATGGCAAAGGATTCTCCGTCAATTCATTATATTATTTCCGACAATTCTATCTCGCCTTCCCGGAAAAACTCCCCACACTGTGGGGAATATTGACGTGGTCGCATTTCAAACGGCTTCTCAGCGTCACAAATCCGGAAGCCCGTGCTTGGTATCTGAAAGAAGCCTCCAAGCAAATGTGGAGCTATCGTACACTTGACCGCAACATCGCATCTCAATACTACGAGAGGCTTCTCGTTCGTGGCTCGCCAAAAACTCATTCGCACAGAAAAGAAAGACTACTTCATAGACCTCGTATTCTACAACTACATCCTCAAATCATTTGTGCTCATAGACCTCAAGACCACCACCATACAGAAATCGAGCGGCAGAAAGAATTTTTCCGGCTACAGCACGGAGAGAAATAAATACACCACAACAAATCCCCACGCCGTATCTATCCTTTCCATATTTGATCAATCTTGATGTCCAGCCCCTTGTAATTGTATGCACCCTCCTGGTCAAACGTCACCAAGCGACAGTTGGAACACTTTGTAAAACGGGACGCTGCCACAAGTCCCTCGAATTCCCTTTCTTGGTTATCTTTATCCAGACGCCAGCAGACCTGAATCAGTTCTGCGACATTGCCGGAACGGACAACAACGAAATCGCACTCAGCCTCTTCACAGAAGAAAAATATCTGATCTTCTTCTCCCAAGGTTGAATTAATATTGTGGAAAACTATGTTTTCCAACGCTTTCCCTTCATCCAAACTCTGAGGCAAAAGGACTGCATTCCTCATTCCAATATCGGCTATATAATATTTCGAGGGGAGAGAGGTTCCCTTCACCAAAGACCTCGTGTACTTGGGCACCTTGTAAAACATAAATATCTGACAAGCATCATCTATCCATTCATAGAGATAATCCTTGCTTACCTTCATCCCAATGGATTTCAGTTCATTGAAGATATTATGTACACTGGTCGGCTTAGTCAGATTCTCCATAACACGCTTCAGGAAATATCTCACAACAGAGGCTGGAGACTTGATCTTGTAATGCTCCATCAAATCCCGGAACAACATAGTATTGAAATACGACTGAAGCAATTTGATCTTCTCACTCTTTCCATCTGTCAACGCAGCCTTCGGGTAGCCTCCTTCCTGACAATACTGCCTGAAAGCACTCTTGAGCACAGCGGTACCATCTTCCGAAAACCTGTTCGCCTCTATGTTTTTGAATTTAAGGTATTCCGTAAAGGAAAGGACTTGCTGTTTGTACTCATCCGGATACCCACGAAGTGCGGATGCCATCTCTCCCGACAGCATCTTGGCGGTACTTCCTGTAATGAAAATATTCTGACAATAGTTCTTATAGACTCTAAGAATGAATAGTTCCCATCCATCAATCAACTGAATCTCATCAAAGAACATATAAACATCCTTCAACGACTGACCGGGATACATTTCTCTGTATGCATTAAGAATATCATCAAAGTCCCCCGTTGACATCATTGCCAGACGTTCATCGTCAAATCCGATGTAGATAATCCTTTCCTTCGCAACACCTGCTTTCAACAGCCGATTGATAACCAGTTTTAATTGAGAGGATTTCCCACACCTTCTCACGCCCGTGACCGTAATGATGTTCTTGCTGTCTAAAGGCAAAACTGTTTCCCTCTCTATCAGATCATAGGGAAACTCTTCCTGATGCAAAGCGATCAGTGATTGAAATGTTTGCTGCAACATAGCGATTCATTTTTCAACAAATATAGTCATTTCCTGTTTTTTAGGAAACAAACAATCGGTTCTTTCCTAAAAAACAGGAAAAGTCCGGATCGTCCCAAAGCCGCCTCGATAGCGGCTATGGTTCCGATGGTGAAATTATGCAATGCGCACGGCTTGTGCATTCCTCAACACCGACGGTGGCTTCATTATCTTCGGGATTGCTCCGGCTTCTCTCAAAATCTTAGGGCAGGATGTCACGGATGCCACAAGGAGGGAAATAGCTCAGGCTCTGTCCGGCATAGAACCCACAATCGACATCAAACCGGAATATGTTGATGTCCCCGAAGCAAATGGAAAACAGCTGATTGTCCTGCATTTTGACAGATGGAACTTGGGTGACAGACCATTCACATACGACAGCAGGCCTTACCTAAGAGCCGAGAGCACTACACGAGTAATGTCTCGCGATATATTTGAAAGCCGGTTGAAGGCCTACAAACCAATGAATTTCTTTTGGGAATTACAGGGTGCTGTAGGTGTTGAGTTGTCCGACCTTGATGAAAACAGAATCAGTGATGGAATTCGAGCTGGTGTTAATGGTGGCCGTTTGAACTCCAGTGCATTGAACGAGCCGCAGATAAATGTTCTCAACAAACTTAAGCTGATAGAAAGCGGCAGACCGAATAATGCTGCAGTCGTATTGTTCGCAAAAGAAACGCATTACTACACCCAGTTGAAAATCAGGCTTGCCCGATTTGCCGGTACCAACAAGAATGAATTTATTGACAACCAGCAAGTAAGCGGCAATTTCTTCGACATTCTTGATGCTGCCATCGCATTCAGCTTCAAGCACCTCAACCTGAGTGGAAAAATTGAGGGATTAAGAAGGGAAGAAAAGCTTGAGATACCGATTGTTGCTCTGCGCGAGGCCATTATAAACAGTCTGGCACATCGTGATTACGAAAATCGTGGGACATCCACCGGATTGGCGATTTACGACGACCGAGTTGAGATAGAAAACCCTGGAAGGCTTCCGCACGAGTTGTCACCGGAAACGATACTTCAGTCTCACGATTCATTCCCGTACAATCCGATAATCGCTCAAGCGCTATACAAGATGACCTATCTGGAGAATTGGGGTTCTGGTATTCGCAGGATAGCTGACAGCTGTAGAGAGGCGGGTGTGGAAGAGCCAACATATACGAATGGAAAAGGATTCGTGACTGTTTGTTTCAAGAGGCCTTCATATAAGGGTACCCAAACCAGTACCCAAACCAGTACCCAAACTACGATCGAGGCTGTTCTGGAGCAAATAAGGAAAAATCCTGGAATCACCCGTGAACAGTTGGCAAAGATTCTATCGAAATCACCCGATACGATAAAAAAGAATATTACACAATTAAAGAAAATGGGCAAAATTGTCCGCATAGGACCGCAGACATACGGAGGCCAATGGAAGATTCTCGAGTAGATGCCGAGTCTCGTCTGCGACCCTCGGAAAGAGAGCCATCATTTATTATCAGTCAGTGGCAGCCAAGCAATTGACAAACAACAAGTTAAGTAGCCATCTTCGGTACAACCTTGCTAAAGACGACCCGTCAAGTTCCTCATTTTCAGCGCGATGTCCGCCACGCATTTTCTACGGTGTAGAGAGGGTTGCCATACACGGTAACGCGTTGATGAACCATATCTCCTCCTTCCACCTTCGGAATAATCTTGATAGGCGAACGGTAAGCTTGTTTAAGATAATCCAAATATGTTTC
>CAKUVR010000009.1:0-90433 GCA_934698975.1 uncultured Bacteroidales bacterium | reverse complement strand
TAAACCAGTTCAGAGATGCTGTAAAGTATATCAGTTAAACAACCTCTAAAGTGTCAACCATTCTCAGGGAAGGTCAAACCTACCACCTTGTTTAGCCAAAACCCATATATTCTACCTACTTTTGGCTAAATAAGGAATTTTATTTGGCCAAAATGGGGATGTTTTATATATTTGTGGCCAAATAAGGGATGATTATGGTTGGTAGAGAATCTGAAAAGCAAAAGCTGCAAAGAGCGTTGGAAAGAAACAAGGCTCAAATCGTTGTAGTCTATGGAAGAAGACGCGTGGGCAAGACGTTCTTGATCAACGAATTTTTCAATAACAGTTTTGCCTTCAAGCATACCGCAGTATCTCCTATTGATAAAGGATCAGCAAAAGGCCTGCTTCAGAACCAACTGGCAGAGTTCTTCTACTCCATGAAATCCTATGGTCTTTCAAGCGTGGAGACCTGTCCAAAGACATGGATTGAAGCCTTTCACCTATTACAGGAATTGATGGACCATAAAGCCGATGGAAACAATCAAGTCATATTCATTGATGAACTCCCTTGGATGGACACACCGCGATCAGGATTTGTAAGTGCCTTTGAGCATTTCTGCAATGATTGGTGTTCCGCACGCAGCCATGTAAAGCTAATCGTATGCGGTTCAGCCACTTCTTGGATTTGCGATGAAATGCTGGACAGCAAGGGAGGTTTGTATGACAGAGTGACAACCAGTATATACGTTCGCCCCTTCACATTGAGGGAATGCGACGCGTTTTTCAAAGAGGAAGGATTTCATTTAGACAAATATGATGTAGTGCAGGCATATATGGCTTTCGGAGGTATTCCGTATTATCTGTCACAATTTCAAGAAGACCTCAGCGTTGTCCAAAACATTGACACTTTGTTTTTTGACAAGGATTCCATCCTCTATGATGAATTTGACAAACTCTTTTCTTCTCAATTCGCAAATCCGGAAACACTGAAATCAATTGTGACTGCTATTGGTAAAAAAAGGTGTGGACTTACACGAGAGGAATTGGTTGAAGAGTTGAAAACAACCTCTGGCGGTACGTTCTCACGATCATTGGCCGCCCTTGAGAAAAGCAGACTCATCATATCATACATACCTTTTGGCGAGAAGAAACCAAAGTACCGGTTATCAGATTCATTCTGTTCATTCTATCTTCATTATGTAAAAAACAACAAAGGACAAAAGTATTTCTGGCAAACGCACTACAATTCTCCTTCAATGAACAGTTGGTTGGGATACGCCTTTGAAGAAGTGGTGTTCTATCATATTGACCAGATAAAGCAGGCATTAGGGATATCCGGAGTTCTTTCCACAGAATCAGCATGGTACGCTGGCGGTACTGAGACGAAAGAAGGAATGCAGATAGATATGCTTATAGACAGGGCCGACAGAGTCGTAAACGTCTGTGAGATTAAATTCTGCAACGATGAGTACTGTGTCACGTCGGAATATGCACGCAAAATATCAAACCGCATAGACCGAATATCAGAAATGTTCAACCATAAACGAAGCATAGCAAGCGTGCTTATCACAACATACGGACTCAAGAAAAATGAATATTCAAGCCGCTTCCAGAAAGTACTTACTTTGGAAGACCTGTTTAGGTAGATTAAAATCCGCACCGATATTTATAAAAGTCCAGTGGTCTTAATTTGTATTCAAGATTGCCGTAATATTTTTGCAGGTTGAATATTTTAGACTATTTTTGGGCGAAACAATCCCAAAAGGTGCTGTTATTTCCGAAAATATACTTATCTTAGCATCGTTTTAGGCACTCCGTGTCTGAAACATACATATTGATGAAAGTGTTTTCGCACTATCCTTCAAAAGAAATCTGACAGTTTCAATGGATACAAGGATATGAACGACAGCACCTTTATCTGTATTCGTTTGCGTGTGTTCATCACTCGACGATACAGGTGTGGGGATTGTTTCAGTTTGTCTGTATCCAGGTTTTGTCAGAACCTCTTTTGAGATGAACGAAAATGGCTCCACACTTTCTTTTTATTAATTAACTGAACAACCAAGGAAGCCAGTTGCATAATATGGCGCTATAGCGGCATTGAGTATACTTTGCATCGTACTGAATTAGACGTTGCGTTTGTATGTATTTTATTATTGGGTGGAATTTAGGTTAATTAATGAGTTTATATTTATGAAAAAATTCGTTCTTTTCGCACTTGGCGTGCTTCTCATTGTTTCTTGTGGAACAACGAAACAAGTCGCATCAAAAGCGACAGATTCAATTGATCAATACCGCTATGATGTTGATTATGTCAAGAACTCCGGTGATGGTATGTCAACTGTCAAAGTATGGAGTTATGGCAAGTCGGCAAAGATCGCGGAAGAGAAATGCAGGGCCAACGCTGTTCATGGTGTGATTTTCAAGGGTTATACCGGACAAGGAGCGGCACAGCCGGCATTGGTGAAAAGCGCTACCGGTTACTCGGATCATAAGGATTTCTTTGATAACTTCTTCAGAAGCGGTGATTATCTAAGATATATCTCTTCTGTGGTGGACGGGTCGGTAGAGACGAGAAAGACACAGACCGGTGAGTATAAGGTGTCCTCCACAATGACAGTGAATGTCAAAATGCTGCGGAAACATCTGGAACAGGCAGGTGTCATTAAAAGTTTGACTTCAGGATTCTAATTTACCATGAGAAAAACCTTAGCGCTCGCGATGGCATTGTTCATGTCTGTTTTATGCTTCGCGCAGCAACAGATTGTGACAATCTATCTGAATAACGGTCATGCAGTGTCTGGCTGTTTACAGAATGAATCTCCGACAACAGTGACAATACAAAAATCTGATGGAGAGATTCAAACTATTAATAAAATCGAAATCAGAAAAATCGGCGACAATGCAGAGGAACCTTTGATGTCACGGAATTACAATAAAAAGTATATTGATTACTCTGCCCAAGAGACAGGTTTTTGGTGTGCGGTTGAACTAGGCTCCGGTGTGAATATTCATGTGGACAACAAGTATGACTCGTCAATAATGACGGATCTTTGCTTTACCGGTGGATACCAGTTCAATAAGTTCCTGCAGATAGGTGCCGGCGCAGGTGTCCGCTATTATTTTTCGGGTAATGACAGGGTTTATGTCCGCGGAGGGAAACCAAACACTGATGTAAGATTGTCATTTCCGGTATATGCCAATGTGCGTGGACTGATAGTGGACAATAAGTCCAGAGTGACAGTGCCTTACTGGTCAGCCAATATTGGATATACAATCAAGGATGGATTCAGTTTCGCTCCAAGCATCGGATTGAGGATAGGCTCGATGGAAAGATATCATTTCTTGGTAAGTGTAGGCTATGCGCTCCAGTGCGCCAGTGCCCTGAATATGGGTTCTGATGTGGACTATCACGACATAGTCTTGAACGCGTTAACGCTGAAAGTTGGATTTCAATTCTAAAATTCCATGAGAAAATATTTGATTATCATATTCTTGACCGCATTGTTCAGTGGATGTGCAAGTTCATACAACGGTACGACTCAAAATATTCCATCGTTACATTATGTCCGGACTCAAGAGGATGGCTCAATAACAGTGAGAGTATCATCTTCAGGACGGAATTATTCTGATGCATTGTCTTTGGCCAGTAAATATGCCCTGAAACAAACTCTTTTTAAGGGAATACCCATTCCAGAGGGTGGATTTCTTTCCAAGCCGCTGGTAAAAGAGGTGAATGCCGAAGAAAAATACCAGCTGTTTTTTAACTCTTTCTTCTCTGATGAGGGTGATTATAGGGAGTTTGTCAGCTCTGAGGACAAAAGGTCGGCCTCGGATTTATTATCGAATGGCAATACTTCGGCCAATGTTGTCACGACAATCCGCATATTAAGGTCCGAATTGCAGAAATACTTGATTGATAATAATATAATAAAGCCATAATTATGAAAAAAATTTATTTGATTTTTGCTTTGCTTTTGTTCTCAATTATCGCTTCCGGTCAGGCAAAGAAGCCGTCGCTTATGGTTGTGCCTAGTGATTTGTGGTGCAATCAAAATGGCTATATGTCCGAGGAGGATAATATGGGCGAGATGATTCCCGTGCCTGATTACAGAAAGGCTCTTATGAGTGATGCAGATTTGCTGCCGGTGATATCACGTATCAACGGGCTTATGGCAGACAGAGGCTTCCCTTTGAAGAATCTTGAGTCTGAAATCAAAGCGATCAATTCGAATTCCGCCGAGACCGCAGCTATTGTCAGCAAGGATGGAGCGTCTGTCAAGACCAGTGCTTTGGAACAATTAAGGCAGCGGGCAAGAGCGGACATTATCATACAGCTTACATGGACTGTCAATCAAATGGGGCCTAAACGCTCCATAACATACACCCTTCAGGGTTTGGATTCATACACGAACAAAGAAATCGCAACGTCAACCGGAACTGGTGATCCGTCATTTACAGCAGAGCTTCCTGTTTTGCTGGCAGAAGCGGTAAGCAGTCATATGGACGAGTTTTGTGACAGGCTTCAAAGCCATTTTGATGACTTGTTAGAAAACGGCAGAGAGATATCCCTGAATATCAGAGTTTTCGAGAATCCGGACAATGTGGATTTGGAATCAGAATATGACGGGAAGGAACTACGTGAAATCATAGAGGATTGGGTTTACGAAAACACTGTACAGCATCGTTTCAACCTTGCAGATGACAGCGAGGTTTATATGAATTTCGACGAAGTCAGAATCCCACTTTATGATGATAGGGGTCGTGCTATGGCGGCAAGCAACTTCGCAAGACAACTTGAGAAGTATTTAAAGGAAGCCCCATTCAATATCCCGATTAAAAGAGATAATGCTGGATTGGGCTTGGCTACATTGTATTTATTTAAATAATCACTAAGATGAGGAAAGTATTATCATCCGCTATATTCATTTGTGTCTTGTCTGCTTTGAATGTTTCTGCTCAGGAATCATCAAAAGTACCGATGACAGTTTCTATTTCCGAGGCCTCTTCGAATATTCCGGCATCATCCAGAGACTTTCTTACCATGCGCCTTAATTCCGCAATCGCTAAAAACGGAATGGGAGCGACCGATGACTTCACACAGTTTTATTTGTCATGCTCATATTCTGTGGTAGAGAAACACATTGTGCCTGGATCACCTACCAAATATTTCCAGACTGTGGAGATGAATTATTTTGTTGTGGACGCCTTCGCTCAGAAAGTATTCTCAACCGCCTCGATTGAAGCCAAAGGTGTCGGTAACAGCGAAGAACAGGCCAGCACTGCCGCCATCCGGCAGGTATCACCGTCAAACACCACTCTCGCTTCTTTCATAAAGGAGTCCAACATGAAGATTATCAAATACTATGATGAACAGTATAAGAATATAATCGTTAAGGCTAAATCGTTGGCTAAGGTGTATCAGTATGAAGAAGCATTATTCCATCTGTCGCTTGTGCCTGAGGCTTGTGTCGGGTATCAGGAGGTCGTGGAAGTTGCGGCTGGTATCTACCAAAAGTATTTGGATGACAAGGCCAACAAGGCTTTGGCCAAGGCCAGGGCTATATGGAATGCCGGACAAGATTCCTATGCCGCGGCTGAGGCTGGTGAATATTTGGCCGAGATATTACCTGACGCGACGTGCTATCCGGATGCGGTGTCTCTGAGCAATGAGATCAAGGCTCGTGTCAAGAGTGACATCGATTATTACCGCAAGCGCGAGGAAAAACAAGAGGAACGCGCCTATCAGGTGGATATGGCGAAGATCAAGGCATGGAAAGAAGTAGGAGTGGCATACGGGAATAATCAGAAATCGGTATACTATTACAGAACACTTTATTAATAAAATAATTATGAATAAATTTTCTTTGTTGGCATTAGCGATGATTTTTGCGCTTTGCCCTGCTTTCGCTCAAGAAGCGACATCCACGGATGAGAATGGTGAATTGGTTAAATACCGTCGTTCATCCCTGTACTCAGTTTTGGTGAAGCATTCTTCATTTCCTTATTCAGCGGAGATTGATTCCGCGTTTATGGTTATGCCGATGCCGGATAAGTTTAATAATCATAATATCGACGTAAGGTCGTTCGAGTCTTCAGCGGTCAAGATGAAGAAGAAGGGCAAGGGAAAAACGGATGTCAACACTAAGGACATCAATAATTTCTTGTCTGAGCAACATATTGCCAAGGCTTTGGTCGCAAAGTGGTTTGACAGAAATCCAAGCACAGGTGGCTTTGATATGAACCTCATTCAGGAGAGAGGTTTCTATGATGCCTCCCAACTGGACATCTCAAGCGCTAAGGAATCATCACGTGGCGTGTCAGCACTTGGTGATGCCGGTGAAGAGTTGATCGGAAACACCTTCCTGATATTTAATGACATCACTTTCGTAGATAAGGGCGAGACCTCGTCCAAAGTGGCAGGAGGTTTCGCTTTGGCGGGCAAACTGGCGAGCCAGCTTACCGGTGACTCATCCTATGAATCTGTCGGAAACCTTGCCGCCGGAGTCGCCAATGAGGTCGATGGGTTCAGGGTAAACATCACGACATATCTCTATAGGCTCGTTTGGAATGACGAGGTCGCAGGAACCTTCTATCAGAACTTCTGGTTCAATGGTGAAGATAGCGATCCGGCGAAGAAAGCCGCTTTCGACAACAGCGACATCTTCACGGTTGAGTATGTCGGAGAGACCTCCACCTCCGCCGCGAATCTTGCGTCAAAGAGTTTCTCCAACAAGTCCAAAGGCGAACAGATGCTCAAAGTCTGCACCCGCGCTGTTGACAAGGCTATTGTCGAACTCCAGCGCGAGTATGATGAGTTTAAGGTCAATGTTCCTATCTATAAGATCGCGGAAGACGGAAAAACCGTGGATGTTCAGATAGGACTCAAGGAGGGTATCAACGAAAAATCCCGTTTTGAGGTTTTGCTGCCTGTCGAGGATGAAAATGGTAAGATTCAATACGAGAAGGTAGGCATGATACAACCTATTGAAGACAAAATCTGGGATAATCGTTTCGGTGCTCTTGAGGAAGCGGAGGATGCTAAAAACGACGGAGAGGACAATACTAAGAACAGTGATGCGGCCAATCTTGAATCCGCGATGCTGACCGCCACGACATTCAAGATTCTTAACGGCGCCAACAAGATAGTTCCTGGTTGTCTTGTCAGGGAAGTGACAATCAAAAAATAATCTACAACCAGTCTACTAGATGGACGAAGGTGGCCCTAAGTTCCACCAAAGAACTTTGGGCACCTTTTTTCGTTTTATTATAAGTATTCATTTTCGCCTACCATGAGATAAAAAAGATTAACCGGCTTTCCCAGTCACAACAATAGTTTTTAATAGCCTTGAATAATTTACACCACATCATGAACCTGAAAACCATTTTGGCTCTCTTATGTCCATTGTTGGTTGTTTCTTGCGGCAAGGAGTCGCCGGCCATCCATCAGGAAGGGCAGGATGACAGGGAAGTAAGTTTCTTCGGAAGCATCGGCCCTTCGACACGCGCCACGGACTCGAACTTCGAGACAGGCGACGCTATCGGAGTGTTCGCCATCGAGAAGACATCATCCAACCCGAATGGAGACATCCAGACCAGCAATCATGCCGACAATGTTAAATATTCCTATTCAAACGGCAGTTTCAAAGGAGCGTCAACCGTCATCAAACAGATTACATTCCAGCGATTGATGTTTTACAAGGCCGTCTATCCTTACACATCATCGGCCAGAAATGAGTTCACGTTCTCGGTAAAGACGAACCAATCCTACAGCGATTACTACACCTTGAGCGACCTGATGACGGCGGAGGCCGGCCCGACCTCGGCCGTGACACCACAGCTCACGTTCACCCACAGACTTTGCGATGTGCTGGTCAGCGTGTGCTACGAAGAAAAACCGACAGGAACCGCACACTTGTATTTCAACAATGTGAAGACATCCGTGAAAGTCAATCTGAATGAGGATACCTTCGTGACCGGCAACGCGGCTGGCAATGTCAAGGCAAAGCCATACGGGACCAATGGATTCAGACTGGTGTTGCCGTCACAGGTCATCAAAAAGGGCTCCAAACTGATAACTCTCAACATCGGCAGTTCATCTTACTCCGTGACGACGGACGAGTACATCACTTTACGGCCGGAGATCCAGCACACCTTCAGACTGGTTGTCAGAAAGGACGGCAAGGCAACATTGACTACAAGCGAGAATCCATGGAAGTCCGACATTGGAATCGAGGACATTGTGCCAAAGGAAATGCTCAGAGGGATAAAGGAACATATGCCTATCTATGTCGGAAACACGCCTCCTGATGTGGAAGGCAGTTACTACATCAACCCTTTCGTTTCCTCATACTATTCAGATCTCGACAAGAATCCGGAAAATTCCCTCACTAGCGAGACAATTAATTTTTCCGATCAGATTGACGGAACTTTGACGGTGAACACCCTGACTGACGGGTCAGACACTTACTACTATCTGGAAGGAGCCTACATAACAGGATACGGCAACTACTTCACTGTCTTTTATGATTACCTCGGCTCTTTGGACGCGAAGGACGGAACTGAGATTCCTATCAGAAGAGTCGAAATCTACTCAGGGAAAAAGACTAGTACCGGAATCTCAAATATGTATTATGCCAATGCGTTTGTCGAAAAAGGTGACGATCCATACGGTGAATATATGGAGGAAGGCACCTATCGTATATTCAAAGACAAGGATGGCTTATCTGAAAAAAGCAGTTGGGCACCCGCTTCCTCATCCTCTGCTCCTGAAACGAGAGCCAATATATTCAATCCATGGAAAGGAATGGAATCAGGAATGCTAAAAAAATAGATCAATATAATTATAAAACAAAAACAGATATGAATCGCAAGTTATTATCAACTTTGGTGTGTTGTTCTTTAGCCGTCATGGCATGCGACAAGGACATCCAAAACAATCAGGAAACTCAACCTATGAATCCTGGAGTCAGTTTCTTAGGTCAGATCGGCGCCTCAACCCGTGCCACGGACAATGGTTTCGAGAATGATGATGCCATCAGCGTGTTCGCCATTGAAAAGACCACGTCCAATCCATCCGGTGTGCTTCAGGCATCGAACTACGCCGACAACGCCAGATTCACATACAAGGACGGGCTGTTCAGCGCGGCAAGCGTGTCGGATGTCATCGAGCAGCCGACAGACGGCACCCCATTGTTCTACAAGGCGGTTTATCCATATTCCATCAATGTCCGCAACGAGTTCACTTTCACGGTCAACTCTGATCAGTACACAGGAAACACATACACAAGAAGTGACCTTATGGTGGCTGAGACCGCGGCGACTACGGAACTTAAGCCACAGTTGACTTTCAACCATAAACTCAGTAATATATTGTTGGAAATCAGGTACGAAGAGAAGCCGTCCGGAACCGAGAAACTGTATTTCAACAACGTGAAGACCAAAACCGCCGTAAACCTTACCAAGGACACGTACACGGCCACCGGAACAACGACAAATGTCAGGGCATCGTCCTATGGAACAAATCTTTTCAGGATTGTCCTGCCACCGCAGACAATGAAGGAAGGCACACAGTTCATCACGCTTGAGATTGGCGGCAAGACCTACAAATATGTGGCGGGCGAAGACTATAACTGGCTGTCAGGAATCCAATATTCCTATTTTGTGACAGTCAAGAAGAATGGAACCATCACATTCACATCCAACATCAATCCTTGGAGGACAGAGCCAGAGATCGAAGATGTTGTGCCTGAGGATCTGGTGGAAAAGATGTCGGAGAAAATCACCATCCACAGAGGATCGAATCCTCCTACTGTTGAAGGATGTTATTATATCGACCCATTCGAGACAGTTTATTGCGAAGATGAAGGAAATGGAGGCTACGAAGCAGGTCACATAGTCCAGAGCCACATCATCCGGTTTTCGAATCAGGATAAGGTCAACCATACTCTTGATTTTGAAGGCAGATCATCCAGCGGCTCCACATCCTCAGTCGGTACAGGAGCTTTCATCAGCGGAAGCGGCAACAATTTCTCGGTGTTCTTTTCCACAATTGGTGAGAACTATACCGAGAAAGGACAGACAGTAACCACAAAGGAGGCTCTTATCATCTCGGGAACAAAGGCATCTACAGGCATCAAAAACTTGCAATATGCCTTTGTAATGATTGAGAAAAGTGGGGACACTTATGATGAAATCATGAAAGAAGGAGTATATCGTGTGTTCAAGGACAGTGACGGACTTTCAGTAAACTACACCTGGAGTTCAACCAACGCAGTGCCGCAGACAAAGGCGGATTTCACTTTCAGTCCCTATTATGATTACATCAGAACACGTTAAGAATATATTTGAATATGAATAAAAAGCTACTGGTGACGCTGCTTTGCCCTCTGATGATTGTGGCATGCGGCAAGTCAAACCCGGAGAAAAAGGACAATCCGAATCCTGAGCCTCAACCTCGGAAAGAAGGCATCAGTTTCAAAGGAGTCATCAAGCCGATGAGCCGCGCGACCGACAATGGATTCGAGCCCGGGGACGCCATCGGGGTGTTCGCTGTGGAGAAGACCACGAGCAATGTGTCCGGCAAGTTGATGTCAAGCAACTATGCGGACAATGTAAAGTATGTCTATTCCAATGGCTTGTTTTCTGGAGCCACATCCGTTATCGAGCAGCCCACGGACAAACCGTTGATGTTCTACAAGGCGGTCTATCCTTATTCAACTGATTTGAAGAATGAATTTACCTTCGCCGTAAATTCCGATCAGTCAAATTCGTCGAGCTACACCATGAGTGATTTGATGACCGCGGACACTGAGGCGACCTCAGAAGTCTCCCCTCATTTGGTATTCAGCCACAAACTGAGCAACATCATCGTCAATCTCAAGTATGAGGAAAAGCCGGGAGGTTCGGAACAGTTGATGTTCAACAATGTGCAGGTTGAGGCCAAAGCCAACATCAATGAGAACACTTTCACATCCTTCGGAACGGTTCAGACCGTGATTGCCTATGGTAATGGGAACAACAGTTTCAAAGCCATCCTTCCTCCGCAGACAGTCCCGGAAAAAGTGACATTGATCACACTGAAAGTCGGGTCAAAGAAATACACATTCTTTCCGGAAAGTGATTTTGTCTGGAGGTCAGGTATGCAGTACACTTACGATGTGACAGTGAGCAAGGCTGGCATACTGACCTTTACATCAAGCATAAATCCTTGGGAAACAGGCAATTAATTTACACTTACAAAGAAACTTCCTGAAATCATACAAGATATTCATAAATTGAAAGGGCCGCAGAGGAACAATCCCGTGCGACCCTTTGTCGTATTAAGTAAAAAATATTATTCAACTCTTCTGGCGCCGTCGCTGATCACCACGTCGTAGAACTTCGGGTCGTGACCGAACTTGGCTGGGAACTGCTCCTTCACGGCGGCGATGAACGCATCGTAGAGCTCATCCTTGACAAGGTTGATGGTGCAGCCGCCGAAGCCTCCGCCCATCACTCGTGAACCGGTCACCTCGCACTTGCGGGCAAGCTTGTTCAGGAAATCAAGTTCCTCGCAGCTGACCTCGTAGAGCTTGCTCAGGCCGAAGTGAGTCTGGTACATCATCTCGCCGACGGTCTCGTAGTCACCTCTCTCAAGGGCGTCGCAAACGTCAAGGACTCTCTGAACCTCTCCGATGACATATTCAGCCCTGAGGAAGTCCTCCTCTGAAATCTCCTCGCGGACCTCGTCGAGCCAAACTCTCTTGGCATCGCTGAGGAACTCCACATCAGGATGGTTCTTTCTGATGGCCTTTGCGGCGTTCTCGCAGGACTCTCTCCTCTTGTTATACGCCGAAGATGCCAGTTCATGTTTCACACAGGAATCAACAAGAACAAGCCTGTACCCTTTCGGATCAAACGGGAAGTACTTGTACACCAATGTCTTGCAATCAAGACGGATAAGGCTGCCTTTCTTTCCGAAAATCGAGGCGAACTGATCCATGATTCCGCACTTAACACCACAGTAGTTATGCTCGGTTGACTGACCGATCTTGGCAAGCTCGAACTTGTCGATCTTGTTGTCGAACAGATAATTGATGCCGTATGCGAAAGTGCTCTCAAGAGCGGCTGATGATGAAAGTCCGGCTCCCAGAGGAACGTCTCCGGCGAAGACGGTGTCAAAGCCCTCAACCTTTCCACCACGCTTGATGGTCTCCCTGCACACACCGAAGATGTAACTGGCCCACTGCTGCTTTGGCTTATCATCCTCTTCGAGACCGAACTCGACATATTCATCATAGTCAAGCGAGAAAGCCTTGATCTTTCTGGTTCCGTTCAACTTGATCTCAGCCATGATTCCGCAGTCAATGGCTCCCGGGAAAACATAGCCTCCGTTGTAGTCAGTGTGCTCACCGATGAGGTTGATACGTCCTGCGGAAGCGAAAATCTCGCCTTCCACTCCGAAGAGAGTCTTGAATTTCTCTCTGATTCTGGATTTCATTTCCATATTATGTGATTTTTAGTTTTGTCCGTCAAAGAAAGCACCCCGAAAGGTACACTTCCAATAAGGCAAATTTAACAATTTTTATTGATTATCTACAGAATCCTCACAACAATCGGACAATGATCGCTCACTCCGCCTAGGTAACGCGGCCCAGTGTAAGTGCGAAGCGGTTTTTCCCCCGAATGGGCATTGTCCCTCGTCATAAGAAACGGCAATCTTAAAACCTTCATTTCATGAATATGCCCGCCCATCACAAGGCTTTCCGAAGCGAAGAACATGTCAATCATCTCCCATTTCCCTGAATATCTGATAGTTCCCTCCCCTTTTCCGGCCAAAGAGGCCGCCAGGTTTGTCAAAGGATAGGGCTGTCCGTCAGTCAATATTCCGAAAGCCGGATTCTCAGGAGTGTCGTTGAAATCACCCATCGCGAGTATATTCCTTAACCCTGACCTTTGAAGCGAGTCCGTGGCATCACGCAACCTCCTCAGCGCCACCTTCCTTCTGTCATCCGTCTTGCCCCCGTACTTGGATGGATGATGGTTCACCAGAAAGGCCACACTGTCCCCGTCCGGCTTACGGAATTTTGTCAAAAGAATATCTCTGGTCCGCATCGGCGGATCTGCTCTGCCACTTACTCTGAGCGGCTTGGCCTGAAGCAACTTCAGTCTGGATTCACGATAAAGAAGAGCCACATCAATCCCACGCTGATCTGGAGAGTCAAAATGCACAATCTGATAGTCTGTCTTGTAGAGAGGTGTGTCTTCCAAAAGCCTCTCGAGGACAAAACGGTTCTCCACCTCGGCGACTCCCATAACGTCAGGAAACGCACCCTCGCTATCCTTTATCCAGAATATTGACTTTGCTATCGCGTTGCATTTCGCCATGAACCGACGTTTGGTCCAACGCCTTTTCCCGAAAGAGGTGAACTCCGCCTCCGAATCGCTGCCGTTGAGACTGTCCCTGCGCCAGTCGAAGAGGTTCTCCAGATTCCAGAACATGACAACTGTCTGATCTTCTCCTCCGGCCGCCTCTGGAATACTTATACTTATGTGAACCTGAGATATTACGAAGGCGGCCGGAAAGAGAAGAAAAACAGACAGTATGATGAGCATCCTTTTCATTCCACCGGCAAATATGCGGCACAAAAACGTAAAAAAAGAAAAGAAACAGAAAATCTTTCGTAAGAAACAGAAAAACCACCTTCTTTACCCCCAAACATCTTCCAAACAAGACAAAACAATTCCATTATTTGTATCTTTGCCAAGAAAATATAGAATTCAACAAGATATGTCATTAAAATGCGGAATAGTCGGACTTCCGAATGTGGGCAAGTCCACTTTGTTCAACTGTGTGAGCTCAGGCAAGGCCCAGAGCGCCAATTTTCCTTTCTGTACGATAGAGCCTAATCTCGGATCGACAAACGTTCCGGACAAGAGGCTGGAGGTGCTCGCGGACATGTGCAAGCCTAAGAGCGTGGTGCCCGCCACGGTTGATATCGTGGACATCGCCGGGCTCGTGAAAGGGGCAAGCAAGGGAGAAGGTCTTGGAAACCAGTTCCTTGCCAATATCCGTGAGACTGACGCCATACTTCATGTACTCAGGTGCTTCGATGACGGCAACGTGGTCCACGTGGACGGTTGTGTGGATCCGGTGAGAGACAAGGAAGTTGTGGACACAGAGCTCCAGATCAAGGATCTTGAGACGGTAGAGTCTCGCCTTGCCAAAAGCCAGAAACAGGCCACGACAGGCGGAGACAAGGACGCGAAGAAACTTGTCGCCCTTCTGCTACGCTACAAGGAAGCCCTTGAGCAGGGCAAGTCTTGCAGGTCCGTAGAGTTACTGAACGAGGAGGAGGCCGCCATGGCCAAGGATCTGTTCCTGCTGACCAATAAGCCGGTAATGTACGTCTGCAACGTGGATGACGCATCTGCCGTCAACGGCAACAAGTACGTGGATGCCGTCCGGGATGCCGTCAAGGAGGAGAACGCCGAAATTCTCGTGATCTCAGCCAAGACCGAGTCAGAGATCGCGGAGATGGACTCTTACGAGGACCGTCAGATGTTTCTGGAGGAGATGGGATTGAAGGAATCCGGGGTTGTCAGGCTGATCCAAGGAGCTTACCACCTGCTTGGACTCCAGACATTCTTCACGGCCGGATCAGACGAGTGCCGCGCCTGGACAATCCACAAGGGCGACAAGGCCCCAAAAGCCGCCGGTGTCATCCACACAGACTTCGAAAAAGGCTTCATCAGAGCCGAGGTAATCAAATACGATGACTTCGTCACACTCGGAAGCGAAAGTGCCGTCAGGGCGGCGGGCAAACTCGCCACAGAGGGAAAGGAATATGTCGTTCAGGACGGAGACATCATGCACTTCCTCTTCAACGTCTGATCTCAAAAGGGAGGCTCAGAATCTTTTCGGTTACTTAAACCCCGCACGCATTAGATGAAAAATACGCTGTTTCTGATTGCCGCAGTTCTGCTTTCCGCTTCATGCAACAGAAGCGTCAATCAGAAATTTGCCGAGCTTGACCGGGATCTTAAACGCGCGGACATCTACATGGAGTCGTTCCGGCACAGGGCGGATTCCTTGGAACACGAAATCACAGAGAGCCTGCCGGATTCCTTGAAGTGGAATTTGTGCTATGATCTGTTTTCCTCGTTCATACACATAAATCTGGACTCGACCCTCTACTATTGCAATGAGCTGGAACGATACGCCTCTAACGAGGATCTAGCCGCAAGGCATGTCGCATGCATGCTGAACTGTCTGCGTTTGTCGGGGAAAATAAAGGAGATGGCCTCGCTTGCGGAAGAGATTGATGCCTCGAAGGTCTCTCCCGGCTTCCTGTCGGATTATTATTTCCACCTACAGCGGGCATTTGACAGAGTCTACGACTCATTGGCTGTCAAGTATATTCATGAATCAATCTCCAATCCGAACGTCAGCCAGATGATGAAAGCAAGGATGCGGGGATTGCTTTGCATCCGTGCCAAAGACATCGAAGGAACCTTGGAGCAATTCCGCATCGTGTACGACAACGCCGGCACATACCACATGAAAGCGATGGCATCATTCAACCTGTCACGCGCATACCAAAAAATCAATGACGAGGACAACGCCATCTATTGGATGACAGAGGCAGCCATCAACGACATCAAGGCACCTTGCAAGGAATATGCTTCCTTGCCGGAACTGTCCATGATGCTAATACAGACCAATCGCTACCGGCGTGCGTCCTCCTACCTCAACATCGCGATGAAAGACGCCATCGGCGGACAGTGGAACAAGAATGTGTTCAATTATGCCGAAGGACAGATTTCCATAGCAAACGCCATGAGACACAGTTCCAATGTCATGATTGTCTGCATCGTTCTGCTGATCATGTTTCTGGTCGTGATCTGGCTGATGTATGTAGGAGTGTTCCGTCAGAAGCGCGAGTTGCACAGAATAAACGGAATAATCAGCGAGATGAATATTCGGCTGACCGACGAAGGCAACATCAAGGAAGCCTATCTGTTCAGATACATGGCGCTGGCTGTTGAATACCTTGGAAAGTTGGAATCCTACAGACATGATCTGCGCCAGGCTATGAAAGAAGAAGGTATGGATGCGGTCAAGGCAATGCTTCGGGCGCCGGAGCAGCGCAATGTCTACAAGGAATTCTACGAGAAGTTCGACACTACTTTTCAGAAAATATATCCGGACTTTGTCTCCAAAGTCAATCTTCTTCTAAAGGAGGAGGCACGTTTCCGCGAAGGGATTCCTTTCTGTACGGATCTCCGCATCCTCGCCACCATCCGTCTTGGCTTCCATGAGTCAAGACAGATAGCCGCGTTTCTCAATGTCCCGGCCACATCAATCTACACAAGAAGGTCGGCGATAAGGCGCTCCGCAATCTGCGAAAAAGAGGAATTTGAGGGAAAAGTACGTCAAATCATCTAAAAAACGACACTATAAATTTTAGTCTAATAGATTATTCCATAGTCTATTAGAATAAAAACACATCTAAAATCGCCGATGCCGTCAATTAAAACGGTGTATAAATGCCGTAACTTTGCAATCTGACTTTATCGCACGAAAACTGATACACTAATATTCAAAAATCAAAATCATGAAACGATTGCTTTCCATCCTTTGCGTCACAACGGTGGCTTTCGCCATGCTCTCCTGCACAAAGGAAGACACCAAGCCAATTCCTTTAGAATTCAATGTGCTCAAAAACGGTAACACGATTCTCGACAACAAGACTGTCATTGAACTCAATTTCGATGAAAGCACAACTTTCGACCTCACCATGTCAGGAGTCGCCAGTATCGAGACTGAAAAACCAGCCGGGTGGGACTGCGCCGTCATCAAAAGCGAGAAAATCGTCAATCTCAAAGCCCCGTCTTCAAGTGACTCAGAAGCCGAGAGGGAGGGAGCGATCATATTCAAGGTATATGACGCCGATGGAAAACTCTTTGAGCACAGTTTCGGTGTCAAGGCGACCGAGGCCGCGATGTCATTCGAGCTCACTGACATCAACCTAGAGGAGACACTGCTCTTCAGACAGGGTGGAACCCAGACCATACCTTTCTCGGCATCCAAGAACGTTGTCTCCATAAAGTGCGGGATCACTGATGGTTGGACAGCCACGGCGGACTTGGATTCCAAGATGATTACCATCACGGCTCCTGCCGAAGAAGGCATGAACGAGGAGGGCGAGCTTGTCCTTGCTCCTGTGTCCGCATTCGGGACGGAAGGTGAGGCTGTGACCCTTAATGTTAAGATTTCCAGAGATATTCCTGTCATGACTTTCGCCAAGACGACCTATGGTGTCAACGCCGGCTCTTCCACAGAGATTCCGTTCGAGGGGAGTTACGTGTCAAATGTCAGCTTCGAGAATGTCCCTGAGGGATGGAATTTCGAGGCCGATGTTAAAGCCGGGAAGATTGTCGTGACGGCTCCTGCCTCAGGAGCGTCAAGAGCCGAGGTCACCGTGAACCACGAGTCACCTGTAGGACTTGCCGGCGAGGCCAACACAATCTGTTGCAAATTCTTCGGAATCAATTGTGTGGAGGATCTCCACGCTCTCAGGACAGCCATTGACGATGCTGTCGGGGAAAAGAATTCCGACATTGAAGCCTATCTCGTGGACGGTGAGGTGAAACTGAACACTGACCTCACCATCACTGACGCCGACCTCATCCATGTTGACGGATCGGCAGCAGAGAAGTCTCTCGCGGACCAGCGCAAGGCTGTTGTCAGCAAATTCTACAACTATACCTTCAACGGCGGCGGACACACCGTAACGTTCGACATCAATCCTGACTACTGCCGCTTTGGATTCTTCTACACATTCGGAGCGCTCTATTCGGACGGTGTGAAAGCCGGAATCACCGTGGATGACAAGACTCTTCTCAAAGACATCAACTTCGCCGGAACAATAAAAATCTCCTACACCACGACCGGAAAGAGCCAAGGAATGGCCATCGCACCGGTAGTTGTCTACAACAAGGGAGGCAAGATGTTGAATGTCAACAGTTCCGTCGAGTTGTCAAGCACAAGGGATGACCTTGAGAGCCTGGCCAACAACGACCTCATCAAACAAGGCCAGATCGGTGGCATCACTTCCATCGACCAATTTGGAAGATGCGAGTACAAGAACTGCACATTCTCCGGCAAGATAACAATTGACGGAGGAGTCCAGAACATCGGAGGCATCGTTGGCTACGCAGACAACTATGACGGCAAAATGCTTCAGTCCGTGATCACAGGATGTAAGAACACCGCCGATTTCAGCATACATCAGAAGGCCGGCATGCACTCTGACGCCTACATCGGTGGCATCCTTGGATCATCACGGACAAGCCAGCCGATCATCACTGACTGCGAGAACAAGGGCAATTTCAACATCGATCTTGAAAACGGCTTTGGATCGGTGCAGAGCTGCGGAGGAATCATCGGTTCCGGCTATGGTACACTGGTCCGCTGCAAGAACTACGGGAACATCACTGTTTACGAATGTGCGAA
Organism: uncultured Bacteroidales bacterium; assembly: GCA_934698975.1. GTDB lineage: Bacteria > Bacteroidota > Bacteroidia > Bacteroidales > UBA932 > Cryptobacteroides. The sequence goes on along the minus strand of CAKUVR010000009.1, from coordinate 71,955 downwards.
GAACGCAAGCGGCGGCACCGTCAACCGTCGTTATGGTGGAATCGTCGGAGGGCCTGGTACAATCTCCACAAGCAAACACGGTGAGAATGTCTTCCGCCACAACCTTGAGAACTGCGAGAATCACGGAAACATCAAAGGAGCAAGTTCTATGATGGGAGGAATCGTGGGACGAAGCGAGAAGAACACAGGTGAGAAAGCGATATTCAAAGGCTGTGTGAACTATGGTACGGTCGAAAGCACCGAGCAGGTCTTGACTATGGGCGGCATCGCCGCTGTCTGCAACGGTGGAGATTTCTACAATTGCATCAACCGGGGAACCATAAAGGGAGCCATCGAAAGAGACGCGGCCGGAATCATAGGCAGCATCGACTGGTCTGATGACAAGCACGATTGGACAATAGACGGATGTGAGAACTACGGCAATTTTGAACTGACGGGAGAGAACAAGTCCGGAGCCGTCGTGGCCGGCATCGCCGTTCACGCAAAAAACGCAAAGGCCAGATATTCAGTAACAAACTGCAAGGCAAGCTTCAGCGTCACCGGAAGCAACCTTACCAAAGAGCCGGCTATCGGAAAATACGGCAATGCGAACATCAGCGCGTTCACCATTGACGAAGCCACGAAGAACAACTGTAAAATCAATTAATATTCCATGAGAAAATCCATCGTAAGAATTTTTCTCTGCCTTGTAGCGCTTGTTCTGGCCAACGTCTCGATGACGGCCCAGAACAAGCCGTTCAATGTGAGCGGCTCAGTGCTTGACGAGGCAGGTTATCCGGTCATCGGCGCCGCCGTCCTCATAAAGGGAGAGCGGACAGGCGTGATCTCAGACGTGGACGGAAAGTACAAAATCGACGTGCCATATTCAGAAGCCACTCTTGAGGTTTCCTGCATTGGCTACGCTCCCCAGACCATCAAGGTTGCCGGACGGCATAAGCTGGACATTGTCCTTGTCGAGGATGTCAAGGCGCTTAGCGAGGCTGTCGTGGTAGGTTACAACGTCCAAAGGCGTGAGACCATCACCGGAGCCGTCTCGACGATAACAACCAAGGAACTGTCGCAGTCCCCTACCGCGAATGTCAACAACGCCCTGGCCGGCCGTCTCCCGGGACTTATCGTCACGCAGCACGGCGGCGGTGAGCCAGGCTTCGATGTAGCCAACGTCAATGTGCGCGGCGTCTCCACCTATGGCGGCGGAACAGCTCCTATCGTGATCGTGGACGGAATCGAGCGTGAGATGAGCTACATCTCCGCCGACGAGATCGAGACTTTCACCATCCTCAAAGACGCGTCAGCCACAGCGCCTTACGGAATCAGAGGAGCCAACGGAGTGATCATCATCACCACCAAGCGCGGACGTGAGGGCGAAAAGCCGACTGTTGATTTCAAGGCATCCGTCGGAGTGACAGAGCCGGCGAAGTTTCCACGTTACCTTGGTTCGGCGGACTATGCCGTACTCTACAACGAGGCTCTCATGAACGATAATCCGGGAGTTGATGTCAACACGCTGTCCCTCTTCTCTGGCGAGGCGATCGCCAACTACCGCAAGGCAAAGGGCGACAACTCGGACGGACTCGGCTACGATTGGAACTACTTCGACTATATGTTCAAACCGGCGGTAATGCAGGATTACTCCCTGTCCGTCAGAGGAGGAACCGAAAAGGTCAAATATTTCGTCCTTGGAGGCTATTACAACCAAGGTGACAACTACGCCTACCATGCTCCTGAGAAAGAGAACGGATTCTCCCGTTTCAACTTCCGCTCCAACATCGATGTGCAGGCCACAAAGCGCTTCTCTATCTCTGTCGATCTGGGAATAAGGGTGCGCCAGACAACCTACCCTGGAGCCACCGCCTCGTCTCTCATCGGACTCGCCAACACCCAGCCTTCGTACCTCCCTATCGTCATCGAAAACACAGGTATAGAGGAGAATGAGCTCGACTTCACCAACAACGGAGGAAAGCTTCTTTACTGCGATGACCAGATGTACCGCTACAATGTCCTCGGACAACTCAGCCACACCGGCTACACAATCCGTACAGACAACGACATCAACGGCTCCATCCGTCTTCGCGAGGACCTTTCGTTCATCACCAAAGGCCTGTCGCTTGAGGGACAGTTCTCCTACGATCAGTACAACGGAACCTCCAAGGGGAACAAGGTCAACACCTTCTCCCTCGGAAACCTGACCTTCCCGGGCTACGCCACGTGGAAACTCAAGGGAGAAAGCGTGGATGTGTGGAAAAACAACGCCGGGTACTGGGCGAAGAACGGAATATTCGAGACCGCCAACACCAGGACAATCGATGACAACTATTCCCGCTCGCTTTCCAACTACACGACCGTCTCGACCTACAGGTTCCAAGGCAAGCTGGATTGGAAACGCAAGTTCGGTGTCAGTGATGAGCACGATGTGACCGGGATGCTCCTCGGTTACCTCCAGAACAAGAGCAAAGGCAGCGATGTAGACTACCGCTACTGTGGAATCTCCGCCAGAGTCACCTACGCCTACCGCAGCCGTTATCTTCTGGACGCGAATTTCGGCTACAACGGATCCGAGGCCTTCGCGCCTGGAAAGCGCTTCGGGTTCTTCCCGGCCGTCTCCCTCGGATGGGTTCTCAGCAGCGAGAACTGGATGAAGGGTCTCAGGGCTGTTGATTTCCTCAAGGTCCGCGCATCCGCCGGACTCGCCGGCAACGACTACATCAGTTCGGCGCGTTTCGCCTACATCCAGACCTACAACAAAGGCAAGGAATATATCACCAACTTCGGGGAGAACTCCAAGAACTATTCTTCATGGTACGATGAAGGTGCTTTCGCCAATGAGGATCTGACCTGGGAAAAGGCCATGAAGTACAACGTCGGAATCGACCTCAAGATGTTCAATAACAGGTTCTCATTGAATGTGGACGCATTCTACGAGCATCGCTATGACATCCTGACGAACATGGCCAGCGAAGACAAACTTGGTTTGCCTGCGATCATAGGACAGTCGGCCACCTACACCAACTCAGGCATTGTGGACAACAAGGGTATCGAGATTGAGTTCGGGTGGGCTGACCGCATAGGAAGGGATTTCAGCTGGTACATCAAACCGAATCTCTCTTTCGCCCGCAACAAGATAAAGTTCTGCGAAGAGATCTCCTATGTCTCCCCGAATGGGGTGGACTGCACATGGAGGTACGCCACAGGCCATCGCGTGGGCGAGAACTTCGTCTATGAATTCGACCACTTCGTGGCCGACCAGACCGAGGCTGACAAACTCAACGCCGCAGGCTACCAGACATTCGGCACGCTAAGTCCCGGAGATGTGGTCTACAAGGATCAGAACGGAGACGGAGTCATCGACAACTACGACCGCAGGGCGATGGGCAATCCGCGAATCCCTGAACTCCAGTTCGGAATCCCTGTAGGATTCAGTTGGAAAGGACTTGATTTCAGCGTCCTACTTCAGGGATCCACCCTCTGCTCTGTGATGCTTTCCGGAGCGGCCGTCTGGGATTTCCCTATATATAACGTGACCGCCATCGGCAAAGTGAAGCCTATGCACCTGAACCGTTGGACCCCTGAGACAGCAGAGACAGCCACCTATCCGGCCCTGCATCTGGGAGCCAATTCGAACAACAAGAACTCGCATTCAAGCCTGTTCCTCTACGATGCCTCCTACATCAGGCTCAAGAACGTGGAGATCGGCTACTCCCTGCCGAAAAAATGGATGAACAGGATCAATGTCCAGAATTGCCGTGTGTACCTCCAAGGCCAGAACCTTCTGACCTTCGACGGACTTTCCGACGCTGACGTGGATCCTGAGACAAGGGACGGAGACGGCAGTTGGTATCCTATCCAACGAGTTTTCAACCTCGGAATCTCCATCACTCTCTAAGCAGTTCCAAACATATTCAGAACACTATGTCATTAATGAAAAACATATTGAAAACCAGTGCTGCCGCACTTTGCATTCTTGCGGCCGCATCCTGTGATGCCTATCTGGACAAAAAGCCGACCGACATCAAGACAGAGGCCGACATGTTCAGCAGTTTCCAGCAGACTGACGAGCAGATCACCCGCCTTTACGCCCTCGCAAAGGCTTCCGACAGGCCTCTTGCGCAGATGCACCACTACAGCGAGTCCCCTTGCTGCGACGAAGCCGAATGCACCTCTACCTCAGAGGCCAACAACCTTACAAACCGTTGGAACGAAGGTGATTTGGAACCGGGTTCGGACATCTGGAAGAAGACCACGGCCACAGGCTCCTCAAGCGCCAGCAACACCACCGGATGGTGGGCGGGGGTATATTCAAACATCCGCAGGGCCAACAAGATACTCGAATGCATCGAGACCTACAAGACCCCGGACTCCCCTTCCGAGCCAGGCACGCTGATGAACCGCGTCGGCGAGGTTCTGTACATCAGAGCCTACCTCCACTACGTCCTGCTGCGCAATTATGGCGAATGTGTCTATCTTGACCATTCCATCAAGCAGAGTGACGACAGGCATTTCACGCGTGAAGACGTGTTCACGATTGCGCAGAAAATCTGTGATGACTGCGATGAGGCATATTCAAGAGTCCCGGCGCAGAACAGCGGACTGAAGTTCGCGAGAATCGACAAGGGAGCCTGCCTTGGACTGAAGGCCATGGTTAGTTGGATTGTGGCGACCCCTCTTTACAACGGAGGCATCGACGGCAACGGCACATTCCCTTTCACCGACAACCGCACAGGCAAGGAGCTGTACGCCAAATATGACCCGCAGCGTTGGGTGGACTTGAGAAAGGCATGCGAAGAGGTCATCAACTTCAGCATCGAGGGTCGTCCGAAGTACAATCTCTATCAAGGAGCCGACAAAAGCGACTGCACCGACAAACTCGGCAACAACACAAGTGCGTCAATGGTTCCGAGAAGGCTTTGGGAACTCTTCGTTCCGGAGACGATGGAGCCTCTCAAACAGGAATGGATCTGCTTCTGGCTCAGAGACAAGTCCGCCGGTTGGTGGGGCGACAACTATCCACCTTCACAAAGCGGCGGAGGCAGGGAGATGCCAACCCAGGATCAGGTTGATGAATATGAGTTCATCGGCCCGGACGGCTACGGCTACCCGATCTACGCTCTCAAGGAGAACCACGCCTCGCTATACAATGGACTTATCAGCGAGTCCGCTCTGAATTCCGGCTACGACGACGCCAATCCTTACGTCAACCGTGATCCCCGCATGTACCGCGACGTGATCTACCACGGCTCGACGTTCAAGAGCACGGTGATCAACACGGCGTCAGGACCGGACAAGATCAACGCCGCCAATTCGACAACCACTGGCTACTTCCTCCGCAAGTTCTGCGACGGTTCCCACAACAAGGCCGCAGGCTCAGGCGCCGGCGTGCTCCACTGTCCTCCGGCATTGCGTCTTTCGACCGTGTACCTTATGTGGGCAGAGGCAGTGACACGTACCGAAGGACCGAACGCCGAGGTCTACAAACGGATCAACGAAATCCGCAGCCGCTCGTTCATGGCCCCGATGCCGCCTGCCACAATGTCCAGCAAGGAACTTATGCTCGACTACATTGCAAGGGAAAGAAGGGTTGAGCTTTACCACGAGAAATGCCGTTTCTGGCAGTGCCGTTTCTACCTTGAGCCAGCCCTTGAAGCTGCGAAGGACAGACAGTGGGAGTCACTTCCGGGAAGTACTAATGATGCGAAGGCTCAGGAATATTTTGAAAAATATGGAGCGTATCCTAAGACACAGCATAGGATTTGCGGCATGAGGCCGGTCGAGGACGCCGGAGGAAAGATTGTCATCAACGGCAAGAAGTACCGCATGGAGCGCTATTGGGTAGAGAACCGTGTGTTCGAGTCAAAGCACTATCTTATGCCGATTCCTGTCGACGAACTCCAGAAAGCCGGCATCCAGCAGAATCCAGATTGGTAGTTTACTGAAAGATGAGAATAAGACAATTAAGCGTTTGTTTGTTGATACTCGCCGCCCTTGCGTCCTGCTCCAAGGAAAATCCTTCCTCAGGAGCGGGCGGAGGCGGTGAAAAGGAACCGGAAGAAAAGCCGTCGGAGATCACGCCGGACAAGGGCATGACCCTCTATGGACTGGTAAGCGACACCGACGGAAAGCCTGTCGAGGGTGTTGTTGTCAGCGATGCCTACACCTGCGTGAAAACCGACTCAAGAGGTGTCTATCAGATGAAACGCGCCCGTGACGCCAAATTCGTGTTCATCTCGATGCCTTCAGGCTATGAATGCGCGACGCAGAAGGATTTCGGGAATATGCCCCTTTTCTATCAGAACTGCAAGTCTTTGACGGGGACCGCATCAAGTGTCTACAGAGCGGATTTTTCTCTTTCCAAACGCAAGCATTCCGACAACAGGTTCACTCTGGTGGCCATAGGAGACCCGCAGCCGGACTACGACAGCGATGTCGAGCGGTTCCGGGCCGAAACCGTGGCTGACATAAACCGTGAGGTCGCACAGCACTCAAGCACCGAGACCGTCGCCGTGGCTCTTGGAGACATTATCGGAATCGACGAGAACCATTCGGGAAAACGGCTTACGAAGATGAAAAAGGTTCTCGGGGAGATCAACGTGCCCACCTATCACGTCATCGGCAACCATGACAAGGACAAACTTTCCCCTGACGGACTGACATTCAGCAACATAATGGGACCGCTTTACTATTCGTTCAACGTGGGGATGATTCATTTCGTCATCCTGGACGACCTAAGGTTCTCCGGCAACACGGACTACACGCTCGGTTTCACAAAAGAGCAATATGACTGGCTGGCGCAGGACCTCTCGTTTGTCCCGAAGAACCACAAGGTCGTGCTCTGCTTCCATGCGCCGATGTACAACAACTTTGCGAAATATTCCTACGCCACACAGATCTTCGAACTCGTCAAGAACTACAAGGATCCAATAATAATGGCCGCCCACACCCACAACTACAAGTACAGCAAGAACAAGCTTGGGATGAGGGAATATATTCTCAGCACCGCCTGCGGTTATTTCTGGAGGGCGAACCATGCGACGGACGGCACACCTAACGGCTACTACGTCTTCACGTTTGACGGCACCGAGATCAAGGACATGTACTTCAAGGGAACGGACTGGGACAAGTCGCACCAGATGAGAATATACAGAGCCTCTGACAGTTACACAATCAGCGGAGGCGGAAAATATTCCTTCTCGGACGATGGTTTCGGCAAGGATGAGATTGCCGTCAACGTGTTCTCCGGAGGGCCGGATTGGAAAGTCAGTGTCTACGAAGATGGCACCCTGACCGGTACAGCGACATATCTTGAGAATCAGTACGACAGGTGGATGTGCGGACTTTACATCAACCACGCCTACAAATGCAACAAATTGGAGGACATCACAAAGGCCAAGCACATCTATCGCTACAAACTCAAGAACACGGACACCAGACAGATCAAGGTCGAAGCGCGGGATCCATTCGGAAACGTGTTCACGGAGACCTCTGTGGTCGGAACAAATGACTTCTCTTTGGCTGAGCCCGCCTACCAGAAAGGACTGAAAGACGGTGCGGACAGACCATACACTTATTTTTGGTGGAGATAACAACTTAAAAACAAGATATTCATACTTTTTATGAAGAGAACAATTACATTTTTCGCGGCGATTGCATTCGCCTTGCTCTCTGTGGCGCAACCCAAGCCAGGTTCATTCGAACAGACATGGAAAAAGGGTCCTCAGTGGCTCGAGAACGCCGTGATATATCAAATCTACCCGTCTTCCTACAAGGATTCAGACGGCAACGGCATCGGGGACATCCCTGGAGTCATGTCCAAGCTTGACTACATCGAGAAACTCGGAGTCAATGTCATCTGGTTCAATCCCCTCTTTGTTTCCGGCTGGGTTGACGGCGGCTACGATGTGATCGATTTCTACAAGGTGGATCCACGTTTCGGAACGAACACAGATCTTGTGAATCTGATTTCCGAATGTCACAAGAGAGGAATAAAGGTGTTCCTCGACCTTGTTCCAGGGCACACATCCGACCAGCATCCTTGGTTCAGGCAGTCCATGGAGGCGGACGCCAACCAGCGTTACAGCGACTATTACATCTGGAGCGACCGACTGCCTGACAAGCGCGCTGAGGATGACCTCAAGAAGATGCTCGCTTCAGACAATGTGATGCAGAACACCATAGGCAAGTGGATGAAGTCAGACGCTCCGAGAGGAAAGTACTACATGAAGAATTTCTACGCCTGCCAGCCGGCCCTGAACTTCGGTTACTATAATCCGGATCCGGCCAAGCCATGGGAGCAGGGAATGGACGCACCGGGACCGAAAGCCGTAAAACAGGAAATGAAGAACATCATCGAGTTCTGGTTCAACAAAGGTGTGGATGGATTCCGTGTGGACATGGCGGCCAGTCTCATCAAGAACGACAAGGACAAGAAAGGCATAATCGAATTCTGGCGTGAGATCCGCGGATGGATGGACACCGAGTTCCCTGACCACGTTCTGATGGCCGAATGGGGCAACCCTAAGTACTGTCTTGCGGCCGGATTCAACATCGACATGGACCTTAACGGAACCAGCACAAAGATCCGCAGGATGTATTTCGACAAGAAGCACCAGGCCGACGGAGGCAGCTATTTCTCCCTGAACGGAGGACAGCCGTCCCTGAAGGACCTCTACGGCAATCCATGGCCTGAGGACAAGATCGACACAAAGGATGACGCCGCCAAGATGCTCAAGAGGTTCTACGATGAGTACAGCGAAAACATCGCATGGACCAAAGACTGGGGCTACTATGCCAACCTTACCGGCAACCACGACCATCTCAGATTCAACATGGGCGCAAGGAACACTCCCGAGCAGTTGAAAGTGAGCATGGCCTGGATCATGACCATGCAGTTGCCTATTCTCTACTACGGTGACGAGATCGGAATCCGCAGCCTCGCTGACCTTCCTAACGTTGAAGGGGCCGACCATAACGGAAAGGAGCGTACCGGAGGACGGTCTCCGATGCAGTGGGACGACAGCGTGAACGCTGGGTTCAGCACCTGCGACCCTTCCGACATCTACATTCCTGTTTGTCCTGAATGGACTCCTGCCACATCCTATCCGCTTTACCTCAAGTGGAAAGCGGACGGATGCAAGAATCCGACAGCCAAAGGTGAGATCACCGTGGCCTCACAGGACAATGATCCGGAGTCTCTCCTCAACTGGACCCGCGCGCTCATCAAACTCCGCAAAGAGACGAAAGCATTCTGGAGCAGCAGCGAGTGGAAACCCCTCTACAACGAGGATGTTCCATACCCGATGGTCTACACCCGCACGGACGGCACCGAGACCTATCTCGTGGCCCTCAACCCGACCGGAATCAAGCGCACCGTCACAATCCCTTCACAGACATCGGAGAAAGCCGGAAAAAAACTCGCTCCTGTCCTGATGACCGGCAACGCCTCCTACAAGGTGACCGCCAAGGGCGATGTACTGACGATGCAGCCAACCAGCGCCATGATCGTGAAAGTAACAAGTGGCAATTAACGTACAGATCAACAGGTAATAAAAGAAGTTCGTGGTGCTGAACTAACACCACGAACTTCTTTTATTATCTTAAATGCCAATTAGTCATATTGCGCTATTTTGACGAAAAATATTCGGGAAAAGCAGTTTTGAGTGAGGGTTTGGCGACTTCCTGGAGGGGGATCATTACAAAGGGGCGGTTCTTGATGTCCTTGTGGGGGATGGTGAGGTCGGGAATATCTATGCGGTCGGTGCCGTAGAAGAGGATGTCGATGTCGATGATGCGGGAATGGTAGATGCGGTTCCCTGAGCCGTCATATTCAGGAGGATCGGTTCTGCCCATCGAGCGCTCGATTGCTTTGATTTTGCGCAGGACTTCTGTGGCTGCCTCTTCGGCCGAGGTATCAGGTCTGAAGGTTCTGTAAAGCGCCACAGCGTTAAGGAACTTGCCGCCGGAGAATCCCATAGGTTTGGTCTCGATAAGCCGCGAGAGAGCCGAATAATGGCCTTCAAAGGCCTCGTCCATGCGGCGGAGAGCCTCCTCGATGTTCTTCTCGCGGTTGCCAAGGTTGCTGCCAAGTGAAAAGTATATGCTGACAAAGGCCATTACGAGTTCGGTTCCTTTGAATAGTCCGGGCCGGTGCCGGGATCCACATGTCCAGTAGCGGAGTCAACATCATCCAGACCGAGCTCCAAGCGAGCCTCGTCGGAAAGCATGGACTGATCCCAAGCCGGGTCAAAGACCAGTTCCACGTTGCACGATTTGATGTCAGGGACGTCAGTAACATTTCTCTGTACCTCGTCAAGAACCTCATCGGCCATCGGGCAGTTCGGAGCGGTGAAGGTCATCTTGATGAAAGCCTCGTGCCTCTTGTTGATGACAAGCTCGTAAATGAGGCCAAGATCATAGATGTTGACCGGAATTTCAGGATCATAGACCTGCTTCAACGCCAGAACCACATTGTCATACAGCGGTGCGAGCGCCTTGACATCCTCAGCGGAAAGCACCTCACTATCCTGCTCCACCTGCGGATCCTGCGCGGTCACCTTCTCCTTTTCCTCTTTTTTCTTGAATATGCTCATATCACACTTAATCAAACAATTATATTCTTAAATAAGTCTAAAATTCCATAGACAAACCAGCAGCAGACATTTTCCCACAAATTTAATCATTACTATGCACTTTTGTCCTGTTCATAGTAATGGCATCGCTAACTGTTCTCCAAAGCAACAGCCTTGATGGTGTCGATCATCGAGACGAGGCCATTCGCCCTGGTCGGGGACAGATTATCCTTAAGGCCGATCTGGTTGATGAAACTGAAATCGTCAGCAGCGATCTCTTTTGGAGTGCGACCGGAATAGACGCTGATCAAGAGAGAAATTATGCCCTTTGTGATGATAGCATCGCTGTCCGCCCTGAAGTACAGTTTTCCGTCCTCAAGCCGCCAATCCAGCCAAACCCTTGACTGGCACCCCTTAATCAACTTATCCTCAGTCTTTTCCGCTTCCGGATAGGTTTTCAGATTCTTTCCCAAGTCGATGAGATACTCGTATTTGTCGAGCCATTCATCGTACATCGATAAATCGTCAATCACAGACTGTTTAGCTTCCTCTAATGAGTTCATATCACATAACAATTTCAAATTTCCAAATATACAAGCCACTTCAAAGGTTGATGAGTCTGTCACTTCGGTGCTTCGGCAGGCTCATAAACCGCAGGCTCAGTGACCACAACCTAAACAAACATCGCAACCGCCTTGTCAAGTGACCTGATGAAATATTCAGCCTCCTCCATCGTGTTGTACGGGGCGAGGGACGCGCGAAGCATTCCTGTGACACCGAATCGGTCCATAATCGGCTCAGCACACATCTGACCGGAACGCACAGCGATTCCCATCTTGTCCAAAATCAGAGCCAGATCCTCGTGATGCGCTCCGTCCACACTGAATGAAAAGAGAGGAATCTTTGACTCCGTTCCACGTGGAACGCCATAAAGATGGATTCTCGGATTACTCGTCAGTGCATGGAGTAAATATTCAGACACAGCACTCTGGTTATCAATTAATTCTTTATCATTCATCAATTTAGTCACCTCGATAGCCGGTTTCAAGGTCGGCATGGAATTGATGTTCTGGGTTCCGGCCTCGAATTTTTCCGGAAGCGGAGCGTAGGTCGTGCCGGAAAACTTCACGGTAGCGATCATCTCTCCCCCACCCTGATATGGAACCATCTGATCCAACCATTTGCGCTTTCCAAAAAGCACTCCGGTTCCAGTCGCCGCATAGAGTTTATGCCCGGAAAACGCATAAAAATCACAGTCAACATCCTGAACGTCAATACCTTCGTGCACCATCCCCTGCGCTCCGTCAATCAAAACTGGACAACCAACTGAATGACAAAGCTTTACAATTTCTTTAACAGGATTAACAATGCCAAGAACATTCGAAATCTGAGCGACAGCCACAATCCTCGTATTTGGATTCAGCAAAGACTTCAATTCGTCAAGATTCAGATGTCCATCGTCATCCACATGAAGAACCCTCAATGTAGCACTTTTCCTTTGGCAAAGCATCTGCCACGGAACAATGTTGGAATGGTGCTCGGCCTCCGAAACGATGATCTCATCGCCTTCATGGACGAAAGTCTCACCGAAAGAAAAGGCGACAAGATTGATGGATCCAGTCGTTCCGGAAGTGAATATCACCTCCTCACGAGCAGATGCGTTGATATATTCCTTCACAGCATCGCGGGTGCTTTCGTACTCCTCCGTGGCATCGGCAGCGAGTTTATGGACCGCGCGGTGAATGTTGGCGTTCGCTCCGATCGTCAGTTCGGTCCATTTATCGATGACCGACTGCGGACGCTGGGCCGTGGCTGCGTTGTCAAAATAGACAAGCGGCTTGCCATAGACGGTGCGCGAAAGCGCTGGAAACATATTTCTGAGTTCTTGAATATTCATTGTCAAACCTCCAATTCAATCTTGCAAATATAATCAAAAGCATCGGAAGAATGGACTGTTATTGAAAGCGTCTGTGAATATTCCGTATTTCACGCAAAAAGTGCTAATTTTGCCTTGAACAAAAATCTTTGAATATGATCGATTACATCAAAGGGACAATAGTCGAGCTCTCCCCTGCCGAGTTGATTCTTGAGAATAACGGAATCGGGTACAGCATTCTGATTTCATTGCAGACTTTTCAGGCTCTACAGGATAAGAAGGAGGCAAAGGTTTACATATTCCATTACCTTCGCGAGGATGCAGAGTTGTACTATGGATTCGCCACTAAAGATGAGCGAGAGCTGTTTGAGCTGCTGATCAGCGTGTCTGGAATCGGGGTAAATTCAGCTAGAATGATGCTTTCTTCTCTCTCTGCAGAAGAAATCAGGCAAGCAATTCTTTCGGAGGATATTGCAAGGATCAAGAGCGTGAAAGGAATCGGTGTGAAGAGTGCCCAGAGGCTTGTGCTGGAGCTCAAAGACAAAATTATCAAAGGTGAAGGAGCTGATTCTACAGAACTGTTCGGTGGCAACCGCAGCGAAATCGTTGAGGAGGCCAGCCGTGCTCTCGTCATGCTCGGTTTTGCCAAACCAGCCGTCAACAAAGCCATCCAAGCCGTCCTCAAAGCCAATCCAAACGCAAAAGTCGAGCAGATCATCAAGTCTGCGTTGCAGATGATGTAGATATATTTTCGCTAAAAGCGGCAAAAATATAAAGACTTTGGCTATCTACGCGCTGCGCGCCCTGTCCGGGTGAATGGTAGCCAAAGTCTTTTTACTTTTGCCTTATCGTGAATATTACTAATAACTCAACACAAAATAAACAACAAACTAATTACAAGTTTTACCGTCCGAAATAGACAAGCAGGACGGAGATGTCAGCGGGAGATACTCCGGAGATGCGGGAGGCTTGCGCTATGGTGGACGGTTTGTAACGCATGAGTTTCTGGCGGCATTCGATAGTTAGGCCGGAGACTTTCTCGAAATCGAAGTCCTGCGGAATCTTCAAATCTTCAAGACGGGATATTTTATCGGCAATTGACTTCTCGCGTTCGATGTAACCTTTATATTTGATTCCGATTTCTACTGCATCTATAATTTCTTTACGGTCGTACTTCTCGGCAAAACTATCCCCCTCTGGAAGTTCTACTGAAAACTTAGAAAATGTTCCACGTGGAACAAAATCCAGCAATCCAGATAAGGCAATCTCTGGACGAGAAGCTAAATCAGAAATGCGTTTAGATTCTGAAAGAGGAGCTGAATTATGTTCAGAAAGATATTCATTAATTACATCCGCACGCATGTTCACCTCATCACACATTCTGGAAAGAGCATCTACCGTCTCGTACTTTTCCTGCATAATCCGATAGCGTCTTTCAGAAGCAAGACCAATCTTGTAGGATTTTTCAGTCAGACGAAAATCAGCATTATCCTGCCTAAGAAGAATGCGATACTCAGCACGGGAAGTGAACATCCTATAGGGTTCATCAACTCCCTTTGTGATCAAGTCATCAATCAAAACCCCGATGTAAGACTCATCCCTACGAAGAATGAAAGGCTCTTTGCCATGAACCTTCAAATGTGCGTTAATGCCAGCTATAATTCCCTGAGCACCAGCCTCTTCATAACCAGTAGTACCATTAATCTGGCCAGCGAAATACAATCCTTCAACGTCTCTAAGTTCAAGAGTCTCAAAAAGTTGCGTCGGATCAAAGTAATCATATTCAACAGCATAGGCAGGTTTGAATATCTTTGCGTTTTCCAAACCGACAATGGAATGCAACGCATCCATCTGGACATCCAATGGCAACGAAGAAGAAAAGCCCTGGAGGTAATATTCATTAATATCCCTCCCCTCCGGTTCCAAGAAAAGCTGATGAGAAGTCTTATCAGGGAAAACTCTTAATTTATCTTCGATGCTCGGACAGTACCTAGGACCACGGCCGGTGATCATTCCGGTAAACATCGGAGAATATTTAAATCCAGACCTCAAGATGTCGTGTACTTTCTCGTTTGTGTGAAGAATGTAGCAAGGCATCTGGTTACCCAACCACTGGACAGCGGAAGGCTGAGAATAATAAGAAAATCTTTCTGGATTATCATCACCGAGCTGCTGCAGAAGCTTAGACGTGTCAACCGAAGAGATGTCGATACGAGGTGGCGTCCCAGTTTTCATTCTTCCGGTCCGAAGCCCGAGACTGACTAGCTGTTCGGTCAGACCATGAGAGGACAACTCCCCTATCCTGCCTCCCTCGAAAGAAGTGCGGCCGATGAACATTCTGCCATTAAGGAAAGTGCCGGTGGCCAAAATAACCGCCCGAGAGTTAAAAATCGCCCCGGTATTTGTCTTGACTCCGCAGATTTTTGAATTCTCAAAGAGGAAAGAAGTGACAAAATCAGCGTAAATATCTAATTTACAATTTCTTTCAAGAATATTTCTCCAGTACGCGGAAAAGACCTGTTTATCACATTGAGCACGTGGACTCCACATTGCAGGCCCCTTAGAGCGGTTCAGCATTCTAAACTGAAGAGTCGAGGCATCAGTTACCAATCCCATCATTCCTCCAAGCGCGTCAATCTCCCGAACAATCTGCCCCTTGGCGATTCCACCCACAGCAGGATTGCAGGACATTCGGGCTAAACTGGTGAGATCAGCATTGATCAGCAAAACGGACGAGCCAAGGTTTGCGGCGGCAGATGCGGCCTCACAACCGGCGTGCCCACCACCGACAACAATCACATCGTATGAATATGTCATATTCAAGAAAAATCTACAATTTGCGCAGAGGCAACAACTGAAGAAGTAACCTCCATTATATTCAAAAATGATCAGGCCTTGTCCCTCAGACTAAGGTAATAATCCTCCTTCGCCCTCATCACCTTTTGATCCTCCGGCGTGTGGTCATCGTAACCGATAAGATGAAGCAGACCATGGACTATCACTCGATGCAGTTCCTCGTCGAACTCGGTGTCAAACTCGATAGAGTTCTCACGGACGCTGTCTATGCTTATGAATAAGTCACCGGAAAGCCTGTCTCCCTCACAATAGTCAAAGGTAATGACATCGGTGAAGTAGTCATGATGAAGGTAACGGATATTCACATCTAATATGTAATTATCTGAGCAAAAAATAATTGAGATGTCACCAAGAGTTTTAATTTCACTCCCGGCCACCATTTTCAGCCATCTGTTGTTCGCAAGTTTGTTCTTGAACTCGAACTTGATGTCCTCACAGTAATACCTTATCATAGACCTAAAATTTACGCAAATCTACAACTAATAATTCAAAAAATTTGAAATGACAATTATTATTTCTATCTTTGAGAGCCTATTGGAAGGTTTTGCTTCCGGGCACATAAGGAATGATTGTTAAAATTAATTACTGATATGGAAATCAAGAAAACACCAAAAGCCGATCTTGAGAACAGAAGGACTCTCTACACAGAGATCGGACTCGTGGTTGCTCTTCTCGTAGTCTGGGGAGCTTTTTCCTACAGCACTAAGGAGAAGGCTGTAGCCAGCCTGGGCGAAGACACTCAGGTAGTTGAAGTTGAGGATATGGTTCCTATTACACAGGAGACCCCTCCACCTCCTCCTGAGGCTCCAAAGATCCCGGTTCTCTCCGACCAGATCGACATCGTAGAGGATGACATCAAGGTTGATGACAACTTCATGAGCCTTGAGGATGACGCCAATCTCGGAGTCGAGATCATGGACTATGTTGAGGAAGTCAAGGAGGAAGTCGTTGAGGAAGAGGCAATTCCTTTCCAGCTCGTAGAGGAGAAGCCTTCATTCAACGGTGGAGATGCCAACGAGTTCTCAAAGTGGGTAAACTCCAAACTTCAGTATCCTGAGATCGCAAAGGAGAACGGTGTTCAGGGACGTGTTACCCTCCAGTTCACCGTTAATCCTGACGGATCTGTCAGCAACGTGAAGGTTCTTCGTGGCGTTGACTCATCACTTGACAAGGAGGCCGTCAGAGTCGTTTCGATGTCTCCTAAGTGGAAGCCTGGAAAGCAGCGTGACCGCGCTGTGAAGGTAACTTACACCTTCCCTGTTATCTTCCAGTTGAGATAATCAGAAACTTAATGAATATCAAGGCCGTCCCCAACCGGATGGCCTTTTTTTGAATAAATCGGTAGCTGAACCGATCGGTCACTGAGCTTGCCGAAGTGACCGTAACACAACAATTGCTTCGACAAGCTCAGCAACCGAAAGACCGAAGCATTGAGGCGAAAGTCGCTTCGACAAGCTCAGCGACCACAGATTATTAGATTATAATGGAAGAATTGGTAGAAAAAGCCGTCTTTGTCGGCATCATCAGACAGAACGATGACGAGAGGAAGGTAATGGAATATCTTGACGAACTTGAGTTCTTGGCCGAAACGGCAGGAGCCAAGGGCGACAAAAAGTTCGTGCAAAGGCTTGACAAGCCGGAGAAGGCCACCTACATACGAAGCGGAAAACTTCAGGAGATTGCCGACTATTGTGAGGAAAACGAGATAAAATACGTGATCTTCGATGACGAACTGACCGGGATGCAGCAGAGAAACATAGAGAAGGTAATCAGCTGCAGTTCAGTGATTGACAGAACCAGTCTGATCCTTGAGATATTCGCACAGCGCGCAAAGACATCCTACGCCAAGATGCAGGTCGAACTCGCCCGCTACAACTACATGCTGCCAAGACTGGCCGGAATGTGGACCCACCTTGAGAGGCAGAGAGGAGGCATGGGCACGAGAGGCGGTATGGGTGAGACCCAGATAGAGATTGACAGACGTATCGTCAAGGAGCGAATAGCAAGGCTGAAGGAACAATTGAAGAAAGTCGATAAACAGATGGCCACGCAAAGGGGTAATAGAGGCGCTATGGTGCGACTTTCCCTCGTAGGATACACAAACGTAGGCAAGAGCACAATAATGAATATGCTGGCCAAATCTGACGTTTTTGCCGAGAACAAACTGTTCGCGACCCTCGACACAACGGTCAGGAAAGTCGTCATCGAGAACGTGCCGTTCTTGCTGAGTGACACGGTCGGATTCATCAGAAAACTCCCTACGCAGCTTGTTGAGGCCTTTAAGAGCACTCTGGACGAGGTAAGAGAGGCTGACATATTGCTGCATGTTGTTGACATCTCCCATCCTGGTTTTGAGGAGCAGATGGAGGTAGTAGAGAGAACCCTACAGGAAATAGGTGCCAGCAACAAGCCGGTCTATGTGATATTCAATAAGATAGACGCTTACACCTACGAAGAGTACGATGAGTTCTCGCTGACTCCGAAAGGCAAGGAGAACCGTTCGCTGGATGAGTTGAAAAACAGCTGGATAGCGCAGGAAAAGACCCCGTGCATATTCATCTCCGCCAAGAACAAGACCAACATCGAGAAGCTCCGCAGCGACATCTACAAGATGGTCGCCGAGATCCATGCCGGCCGCTACCCGTTCAATAATTTCCTCTGGTAACTTATCACAGAAAGGACTCAGAATAACATAAACAGCCAAAAAGTCTCTCACGAAATTTTTCACGTTACAAAAATTTCGAGTAGAGACTTTTATTGGCTTTGAAAGCATAGTATAAAAGGAATCGGACTTATGCACTTTAGGCTTGCGATCAATAACAAGTCTCTCATTCGACAGTTATATGTCACCAGTAAGTGCTCGGCTGCACCATCGGGAGACGAAAAGTGTGGAAAATGATTCCCAAGAGTGCACGATACACTCTTGGGAATCAAAAGAGGCCGAAAATGCTGCCGATGAAATCATACGCAAGCCTAAAGTGCATAGTACCGAAAGGAATTATGAACTTAATATTTGCTCATAGTAATGACGGCACCACTTTTACTTATTTATGAAATTCTTTAGTGATTCATAGGTATTTGTTCCCCAATGAGGGGTGATGGACTTCTTGTCTTCCTTCTCAAGCAGTACACCAATCCTTTCAATCATTGTTGAAGAATCCTCATTCAAATGATGACCTCTGGACTTCGCCATATTCATCTTAAAAACTATAAGAAGAAGCAATGCTCTCGGATTGTCTGGATTAATGACAAGAGCCTTATTATAGGCATCAAGAACGGATGTATAGTATGATTGTCCGTTCTTAGCAGGGTTCGCTGCTATCAGCGCATAGTAATAGTAACCTTCAACCGTACAGATTTCTGACTGGTCCGCTTCTTTATCAATCTTCAGTTTGTCGATATAATCCTTTGCATCCCGAAGCAGAGCAGTATTGTCAGGATTTTTATTTCCCATAGTGGCCTGAATTTCATAAAGAGCTATATAATAGTCGGTCAGCCAGTTTTCATCAGGGAACATAACTTCAACCCTCTTTAGTTCGGATACACATTCAAGATATCTATCTTGTTTAGAACTCTGTTCGCATTTAGAAATCAAAGTAGCCATCAGTTCCTCGTAACTTCCTGATATAGGATTTGAAATAGTCAACAGCAGTGACGTAAGATTAAAAATTAGAGACTTCATAAGCGTGTGAATTACTGATTGATAAGAATATTCCAAGATAGACGAAACGGTCTCGCGAGGCTACGACAGGCACTCCGGAATAGTGTCCATTTGAGTCTGGAGTACCAGAATAGACATAGTTATAAACATTCCTTCTACCCAAAAGATTAGATATGGAGGCATAGACGATTATGCGTGGTCCAATAAGTATAGATGCATTCACATCAAGGCTTCCGTAATGTTTGGTTTTGGAGTTCATATAACCGCTTAGATTCGGATTATGGTATGGTCTTCCGCTGGCATATGAATAAGAGACTCATACATAAGTGTTGACAGGAGCAATGAAGTATTTTTACGAAACCGAGAAATTATGCTCAGTACTATATTGAGGTACAGACAGTTCCGGATAATCCATATATAGTCTGCGGTTGTCATTCAACGAATAGGCAATCGTTGTTCTGAAATTCGGGATCAAAGTGCTTTCCACATAGACATCAAGACCCTTGCTCCATCCGTGTCCCTCGGAGACATAATCTCCGTCTCTCAACAAAGGAAGCTTAGAATATTTCTTGTAATATGGCTCCATACGTAAGTATATTTTCGGATGCTTGAAAGAAAGGCTGGCAATCATATGTCTGGAAAGACCTTGCGACAAGGAGAATCTGTCATATGCCATCACATCATCCTTGGGAGTTTGGCTAAATAAACCATATATCAAAGACATCTGTAGGCAGGAAATAGGTAAGTAGCTGACCGAAAGTCTCGGCATATAGGTGTAACCTTTATTTGAGGAAAGATATTCAAGTCTGTGTGAAAAATTGAAAAAGACGTGGTTGATCGGCATCAAACTGCAATTCTGGTAGGCAGCCAGAAGATAATAACTTAAATCATAACCATTTGAAGCTATGTCTTTTGTAATACTATATTCTTTGGCACTCTTGCGTAAGAAACTTTCCGCCCCAACTGACATACGAAATATTCTTCCGAAAGTCTTGTCGAACGATGTCTTGATGTGCAGTTCGTGGCGTTTGTTGGCGTATCTGTCTCCTGAATAAAGAGCTCCGGTCATTTGGGTGTTTACAAATGAGTATGCAGTTCCGGCGAAGAATGTGGATCTGTCGGCAAAATTAGTCGTAATCGTTGAATTGACATAGAAGTTATTCTCATTCATATCCAACCATCTCGGTGACATACCGGAAACGTTCTGGGTAAATTTAGTCAGATCGTAGCCGGCATACGTCTTAAAGATGCTTCTTCCACCAACATCTGCCTTGTACTGCCCCTGTACAGAAGCTTTCTGATAAGGTTTTTCCCAATTATACTTATCAGGAAATAACTTATTATAAAAGAACATATTCATATAGTCGGCATTGAATGATATTGCTCTTACACCCGAGGACTTAGTTCCCCCGGCATTGAAACTGAAAGGAGATAAACTTACTCCGAATTTGTCTTTGACAGATACATCGGTGGTCTCCATAGGCAGGACAGATGAAAGAGCTTGACCATACTCAACATTATAGCCACCTAAAGAGAAGTTGATACCTTTGAAAAGAAAAGGTGAAAAGCGGCTTCTTTGGACACTGTTCTCAGCATTCGTGGTATATGGAACCAGTAATGCATTCTGTTGATATAGGTCTGAGTTTCGTCGCTATCTCCTCCACGGACATAAAGCCGTCCGTTCTCTCCGACTATCTGGGATCCAGGAAGAGAATTCAAGGCTGCATAAATGTCTCCGTTAGAACTTCCGGTCATCACTACGTCAAGCGAGTTCAAATTTTTGATCTTGTCCCCTGTGCGACCGAAGCTGAAACTGCTGGCCGTAATGACAGCCTCGTCTATGCTCTGAGCCTTTTGCTTCAAGATGATTTTAATATTCTCCATACAGGAAACACTATCTGAATATTCGTACTGGTCAAACCCGATATAGCTTGCGATAAGAGTGGCGTTACCATAATAGGTAGTGGTAAAACTGAATTTTCCATCCATATCGGAAAATCCCCCCTCAATGGTACCTTTAATAAAGACATTGCATCCCACGATAGGTTGGTCGGAAGCATCTACGACCTGACCGCTGATTGTAGAAAGGATCTGTGAATAACAGCGTACATAACCGCTTGTCAATAAGATCATGACAGTTACGACGAAATAAGTTTTATGATGAAAATCAATCATTCAAATACAGGCTTAATCGAGTTCGGGTGCAAGTATATCAAGTCTTTTTCGTGTTTTCAATACACATTGACAAACAACTAAAAAATGAGGACGATTGACTATATTCCACTTGGAAAAACTCCTTGAATGATAGCCAATGAAGACTTTGCAAATTCCACGAAAGAACTTGCAAGGCCATCGCTTCCTCTTTTCTCAATTACAGTGTTTAAAAGGCACTTAAAGAAGAACTCCTAAACGATGCTGTAAGCAGACATTATCTTCACGAATTCTTTGACATAGTTACGAGAAACCGCAATCTGTGCATTAATGTTTTTCATCTTTATTTTGTAGCCGTTCGAATTACCTTTGACACTTTCAATCATAGTAGGATTGATTATGAATGATTTGTGACATCTGAATAGTCTCGTTGACTTTATGATTTCGGCCACTCGCGTGATGGTTATCCTGATGGATTTGGAAACAATCTCACCATTGCGGAGATAATAGACAACCACATTGTTTCTCTGTGATTCAGCATATATGAACTCATCTATCGGAATATTCACCTTCTTTGCATCAGAAAGGCCGCTTGTGATTTCGATAAATGTCGCCTCATTATCCTTCGAGACAAGAATTTTCGAAGAAAGGTATTTATTGTACTTCACGAAAAACAGAATCGCAGACGGTATGATTCCGAACACCAAAGTATAGTATGTAATTTTCAGCAATAATATCAAGCTGAATTTGAATTTAAACATTACTCCAGAGACATATACATAATTGAATACAGAAATCGTAACAAGAAGAAAGAAGATGTACGACAGCTCTGAATATATACTCCATTTTTGTTTTATTATCCTGTCCTTGATGACATTATTGAAGAAAAACAAGACAATGAAGGAACATAATCCGAATCCAAGTGAAAACAGTATTCGGCTTCCATTATATCTGTCCAAACCAAATGGCATAAGGATATAAAGGAAAACAGATATGAATAAGGAAATAACAAGCACTGAACAATGATTGTGCTTTACAACAGGATATATATTCTCTCCTATATTCATAGAACATGTAAAGATAATTATTCGTAATTATGTAATAGTCAACATAATTGTTAAATATAGCAATCTTTTACTGAATATTGCTAATTTTCAAATCTTGGTAACGCGCAAAATTTGGAATTTTCGGATCAAGTCCAAAAAACCTATGTTAAAGAAAGAGCTCTGCCTTGTTAACTGAATTTTGTTATTTCGCACCTACTTCAAAGTCAACACTGCCGGCCAAAGAGGTTTTTTGCTGATGGCTTGTCACCGGTTGGTTCAACATTTTGTCCGGCGAAAGGCTTGTTGGCCGGACATAATGCAGAAAACATGCGTTTTGTCCGGTCGGAGCGCAATCCACCGGACAAACAGCGCTGAGAAATTATAGACGATGAGAATCTTACAAACGGCTTTCAGTTGCATATCGAATCTGTGCCGGTGGAATCCGGACCGGGCTGAAAAACTCAAGGGCAAAGGTACAGGATTTTCATAGGAATGATCTTTCAGACACTTCGTGATTCTTGGTGCTATTCATAAATTATTATTAATAAATAGATTACAAAAAAAGTACAATTACTTCGATGCTTCGACAAGCTCAGCAACCGCAAGCTCAGTGACAACTAAAGAGGGATGGCTAGATAGTCTCAGAAAAAAAAAGTCGGAAAAGCTAATGCTATTCCGACCTAAAATATTCAGTGATAAAGTATTACTCAGAGAACTTCGCCTTAAGGAACTCGCGGTTGAGGCGGGCGATGTGGTCGATGGAGATGCCTTTTGGACATTCCATCTCGCAGGCGCGGGTGTTGGTGCAGTTACCGAAGCCGAGTTCTTCCATCTTAGCGACCATATTCCTGGCCCTTTTGGCGGCCTCTGGACGGCCTTGAGGGAGAAGAGCAAGAGAACTTACCCTTGCGGCCACAAACAGCATCGCAGAGCCGTTCTTACACGTTGCCACGCAGGCACCGCAACCAACGCAGGCAGCGGCGTCCATGCTCTTCTCAGCGTTTTCGTGTGAGATGAGGATGTTGTTGGCATCCTGAGCGGAACCAGTTCTGACAGAGATGAATCCACCAGCCTGAAGGATTTTGTCGAAAGCGCTGCGGTCAACAACCAAGTCCTTGATGATAGGGAAACCAGCACTTCTGAAAGGCTCGACAGTAATGGTAGCGCCATCCTTGAAGTGACGCATGAAAAGCTGACAGGTGGTGACGTGATCGTCCGGACCGTGCGCGCGACCGTCAACAAACAACGAGCAGGCACCGCAGATACCCTCGCGGCAGTCGTGGTCGAAAGACACAGGACCGCTGCTCTTGCAGCCTCTGTCAACGGCTACTGGATCGTTACCCTCACGGATCAGCTGCTCATTGAGGATGTCAAGCATTTCGAGGAAAGAGGCGTCCTCCTCTATTCCGGAAATATGATAAGTCTCAAAATGACCTTGTTCCTTGGCGTTCTTCTGACGCCATATCTTAAGATTGAAATCCATAGCCGATTCTAGTCTTTATAATTTCTTGTTTTAACTTCGATGAACTCGTACTTGAGAGGCTCCTTGTGAAGCTCTGGCTCCTGGCCTTCTCCCTTGTACTCCCAAGCAGCGACATACATGTAGTTGGCGTCGTCTCTCTTGGCCTCCCCTTCCTCGGTCTGGCTCTCCACACGGAAGTGACCACCGCAAGACTCGTTTCTGTTCAGTGCGTCACGGGCCATGAGCTCGCCGATCTCGAAGAAGTCCTCAAGCCTGAGAGCCTTCTCAAGCTCCTGGTTGAACTGATACTGCTCTCCCGGAACGCAAACATCCTTGTAGAACACAGCCTTGAGGTCATTGATCTCCTTGATGGCCTTCTTCAGACCTTCCTCGCTGCGGGCCATTCCAACGTACTCCCACATGATGTTTCCGAGCTTCTTGTGGATAGAGTCAACAGTCTGCTTACCCTTGATGGAGAAGAGTCTGTCGATTCTGGCCTGAACATCCTTCTCAGCCTTGTCGAAGGAAGGGTTATTGATGTCAGTCTTAGGCTCAGCGAACTTGTGTGAAAGGTAGTCAGCGATGGTGATAGGCAGCACGAAATAACCGTCAGCAAGACCCTGCATAAGGGCAGAGGCGCCAAGACGGTTTCCACCGTGGTCAGAGAAGTTAGCCTCACCGATGGCGTAAAGCCCAGGGATGGTTGTCTGAAGATCGTAGTCAACCCAGATGCCGCCCATTGTGTAGTGGATGGCAGGATAGATCATCATAGGCTCCTCCCAAGGGCTTACGTTATTGATCTTGAAGTACATATCGAATAGGTTGCCGTAACGCTCCTGTACCCTCTGATGACCGAGACGCTTGATGGCGTCAGAGAAATCGAGGAACACGGCGAGACCGGTCTCATTGACACCGAATCCGGCATCACATCTCTCCTTGGCCGCACGGGAAGCCACGTCACGAGGAACGAGGTTACCGAACGCAGGGTAACGACGCTCGAGATAGTAGTCACGATCCTCCTCAGGAATCTGTGATGGCTTGATCTCGTGCTTGCGAAGCTTCATCACATCCTCCATCTTCTTAGGAACCCAGATACGTCCGTCGTTACGCAGGGACTCTGACATAAGGGTCAGCTTGCACTGCTGCTCGCCGTGTACCGGAATACATGTAGGGTGGATCTGAGCGAAGCAAGGATTTGCGAAATATGCTCCCTTCTTGTAGCACTGCCACGCGGCAGAACCGTTGCTGTTCATGGCGTTGGTTGAAAGGAAATAGGTGTTGCCGTAGCCACCAGTAGCAATCACAACAGCGTGGGCACCGAATCTCTCAAGCTTGCCGGTCACGAGGTTGCGGGCGATGATACCCTTTGCCTGTCCGTCGATGATAACGAGGTCAAGCATCTCGTGGCGAGGATAGCTGGTCACGGTTCCAGCGGCGATCTGGCGGTTGAGAGCCGCATAGGCACCAAGAAGGAGCTGCTGACCGGTTTGTCCACGGGCATAGAACGTACGGCTTACCTGAACACCTCCGAATGAGCGGTTGGCGAGGTAGCCGCCGTACTCACGGGCGAAAGGAACACCTTGCGCAACGCACTGGTCGATAATGGCCGCGCTGACCTCAGCGAGACGATAGACATTCGCCTCACGGCTGCGGTAGTCACCTCCCTTGATTGTGTCGTAGAAGAGACGATAGACAGCGTCATTGTCATTCTGATAGTTCTTAGCGGCGTTGATGCCACCCTGGGCGGCGATGGAGTGCGCGCGGCGAGGTGAGTCACTGATGCAGAAAACCTTGACATTGTAGCCAAGCTCACCGAGAGTAGCGGCTGCGGAAGCGCCTCCAAGTCCGGTACCGACAACGATGACTTCAAGCTTTCTTCTGTTGTTCGGATTGACGAGTCGGAGTTCCGACTTACGTTTGGTCCATTTCTCGGCCAAAGGACCGTCAGGAATCTTTGAGATTAATTTATCGGCCATATTCTGAATATGTTATTTATAAAATTCCAAATGAAATCGCAATAAGTCTGCAATTTTAGTCATTTTTCTCGTAATCAGCAATTTTATGAGCCATTTTCGATGATTCAGCCACACATATTTTAAGATAGCGGCGGTAAATTCGTCTAGCAAAGCGGTCATAACGCTGTACAGACATGTCATTAGAAAAATGACGATCTACATACTTCTCGACCTCACGGCAATACTCCTCGCGACCATATTCAAAGCCAAAGGCAGCCTTCAAGGCAAGCGCGTCATCACAAATGGCAGCGTTATCGCTCCCCGATGACTTTTTCATGTAGTAAGGAATATGATCGTTCGCAAAAACCTTTAGCGGGACATAGACAGTGTTTGTCGGACTGCCTAAAAGCATCCACATCACTGTGTTACTAGGATCAACCCCCGAAGAAACCCCTTCAAAAACCACCGAGGCGGAAGTGATGTCGCGCATGATCGGTTTTCCTGTGCGGGATATTCCATTGAATAGGAATCTATGGTCTATGGCGGCCACGTCAGCGGAAGCCATTATCGCAGATGTCTTCTCAAACCGGTCAACTCCCTTGCGGTCTTCCTTACGGCCACTCCGTGTGAAATTCGTCACGACCATGTAGCCCCCAGGCTGGTCGGCCACGATGTACTTCTTCCAAGAATGGTTGTTGACTTCATAATATGCCGCCCCGCCAAACGCGTCGATGATGCCGAAATTAGCTTCCACACCCCAAGGCTTGGGAAGCGAATCGAGCATATTCTCAAAGTCTTGAAGACAGCGGCATATTCCAAGAGCCTTGTGCATGACAATCCCCTCCTTGTCCATTTCGGAGGCAGGAACATCGTCATCCTTGAGATCGTAAGTGGCGGTGTTCATGATGCAGAAGCCGGCGGAGTTGACTCCGGACCACACTTCCCCGCCCCGCGACGGCGAGTTCACCAGACCTATGAATGAATATTCAGGACCTTGGAACCATTCCATCCTGTTGTTCAGCTCGCCGGTGTCGCGATGCTTGAGCATCACGGGGCGGCCGTCTGCGCGAACTCCTCCGGAGATTATCACGGAAGTGCAGCAAAATGCCTTGTATGAAATTAATATAAAAGCGGCTATGGCAGCTGAAATCTTAGAAAAGTGTCGCATCATCTACCTTTTTTGATTCGAGTTCTGAGTCAAGTCCAAGGTGATGGTATGCCATTTCCGTGGCCACCCTTCCTCTTTGCGTGCGCACAATGAAACCCTCTTTTATAAGGAAAGGCTCATAAACCTCCTCGAACGTGCCTTGGTCCTCACTGATCGCCGTGGCTATGGTGTTTGCTCCGACAGGCCCTCCCTTGAACGTAGAGATAATAGTCTTGAGTATCTTGTTGTCTATGGAGTCCAGTCCCCTCTTGTCAATCTTCAGTTTGTCAAGGGCGTAGCGGGATATGTTAAGGTCTATGTGTCCGTCCCCCATCACCTGGGCGAAATCACGGACTCTCTTGAGCAGAGCATTGGCGATACGTGGAGTTCCGCGGCTTCTCAAGGCAATCTCCTTGGCTGCCTCATCGTCAATCGTAACGTTAAGGATACGCGCGCTTCGGCGTACGATGCGGATCAGATCTGATGTGTCGTAATATTCAAGGGCACAATTGATTCCGAATCTTTCGCGCAAAGGGGCCGTGAGCAGTCCGCTACGTGTCGTCGCACCCACAAGAGTGAATGGATTGAGGGATATCCGGACAGATCTCGCACCAGGCCCTTTGTCAATCATGATGTCAATCACATAGTCCTCCATAGCCGAGTAAAGATACTCCTCGACCTCAGGTGACAGGCGGTGGATCTCGTCAATGAACAGCACATCTCCGGTCTCCAAAGAGGTAAGCAGTCCGGCAAGGTCGCCCGGCTTGTCAAGCACAGGTCCGGACGTCACCTTCATGTTCACCCCCATCTCGTTGGCGATGATGTGGGCGAGGGTGGTCTTTCCAAGCCCCGGAGGCCCGTGAAAGAGCACATGGTCAAGGGCTTCGCCCCTCATCTTGGCCGCCTTGACATAGATGTTCAGATTTGAGACAATCTCCCTCTGACCGGTGAAATCTTCCAACCCTTGCGGGCGGATTATTCCGTCCAAATCCTTATCTTTGCCGGCGTTTGTGCTGTGCGGATCAAATTCTGTCATCAGAAAGTGTTTTAATCAGTACAAAGATAGTGAAAACCGCCGGAAGAAAGCAACTTCTTGCAACGACGTGGCGCAAAACCAAAGGTCAATAAATATAAAGGAATATATTTATACAGACTTTTTGATTCTTATTAGGCTGTTAATATGTTGATAACTTATTTTTGTTATTGAATATTAAATAGTTATAAATAAGGGTGGTTGTTGGTTACGCTATTGAAAAGCTTTTGAAGAATTGTTGATAAGTGCTCCGTTCCAAGTAATGAACTTTCCGAAAAGCGTTTTCCACCGGGTTTTCAACAGCTTTTTAACATGATTCAGGCGCCTATGTTGATAAGTTCGGCATCCTCTGAAAAACTCTCCGGGAGACTCGTCTCGGGGAATCAAATCTATTGTAAGGGGCTATTCCTTTCGGCCAGATGGTTCGTTGTATCTCAGGTCGCTTCGAGTGGCACCAATGTCATCGTGCTTCCTGACCGCGAGAGCGCTGAATATTGCAGTTCGGATCTTTATGCCCTTACCGACGGTGACATCGTTTTCTACTTGCCGGACAGCGGCAAAGGAGTGGAAAGGAGCAACTACAAATCTTCTCTCGGAGTTCAGAGAACTTCTGCGGTCGGCAAGATTCTGTCCAATGCAGACAACACCTCAAGGCTGTTCATCGTGACTTATCCCGAGGCTTTGGACGAATCTGTTCCGGCTCCTGACAAAATCAGATCCTCTATTCTGGAAATCAAGGAGGGGCAGGAAATCTCGCATGACACAATCCGTGACATACTTGCCGCTCAAGGGTTTGAGAGGGTTGACTTTGTTTCGGCTCCGGGGCAGTATTCTATAAGAGGATCCATAATCGACATATTCTCATATTCTTTCAACCACCCTTTCAGGGTGTCTTTCTTCGGGGATGAGGTTGAGAAAATCCATGTGTTCGACTGCAACACGCAGCTTTCTGTCGAGGAGAAAAATGAGGTCGAGATATTCCCTGACATTGCCTCAGAGACTTCCGGGACGGAAGGGGTGAGTCTGGCAAGTCTGTTTCCTGAAGGGACGGTCGTTTGGCTGGACTCGTCTGATATGTATAAGGACAAAGGTTTCTTTCATGAGCTGGAAAGGTTCAGAAGGGTGTTTCTTGAGATTCCGCTTGGCATCGATCCTGATGATGTTGTTGCATTCAACATCACTCCGCAGCCGGTGTTCAACAAGAACTTTGAACTCCTTACCGCAGACATCCGTCAGAATATGGAGCATGGGTACAAGGTGTTCATATTCAGTGATAAAAACTCTCAGATTGAGCGGTTGAAATCTATTCTGATCGAGAACAGCGGGTTGGTGCCTGAGTTTGTGGCGGGGAAGAACATCCATTCCGGATTCATCGATCAGGAAGACAAGGTATGTTGCTACTCCGACCATGAGATTTTCGACAGGTTCCACAGGGTGAGCGTAAGGAGAACTGTCGAGAAGAGCGAGCAGTTGACGCTTAATGATCTGACTGCTTTTAATATAGGAGATTACGTGGTTCACATCGACCATGGTGTGGGAGTGTTCGGCGGACTTGTCAGGATGAAGGATGACAAGGGCAGGATGCACGAGGTCGTGAAGCTGATGTACAAGGACGGGGATGTGGTGTTTGTGTCCGTGCATTCTCTCAACAAGATTTCACGCTTCCGCTCGAAGGATGGTATTCCTCCTAAGATAAACAAATTAGGATCAAAGACTTGGCAGAACCTCAAACTCAGCGCCAAGTCCAAGATCAAGGACATAGCGAAGGATTTGATCCAACTTTACGCCAAGCGAAAGACCACACGGGGATTCGCCTACTCCCCCGACGGTTACCTTCAGGAAGAGCTTGAGTCTTCGTTCATGTACGAGGACACTCCCGATCAAGAATCGGCCAACAAGGCTGTGAAGAAAGACATGGAGGACAGCAGCCCTATGGACAGGCTTGTCTGCGGGGATGTCGGTTTCGGAAAGACTGAGATAGCCATCAGGGCTGCTTTCAAGGCTGTGACCGATGGTAAGCAGGTGGCGGTGCTTGTGCCTACCACCATTCTTTCACTCCAGCACTACACCACTTTCTCATCTCGGCTTAAAGATTTCCCTTGCACCATCGATTATGTCAGCAGACTGCGTACTGCGAAGGAAATCAATGATATAAAGGAGAGGCTGAAAAACGGTCAGCTTGACATAGTCATAGGTACGCACAAACTGCTCGGAAAAGGGTTTGACTTCAAGGATCTGGGGCTTCTGATCATCGACGAGGAGCAGAAGTTCGGTGTCTCGACCAAAGAGAGACTGCGTCAGGTCAAAGCGTCTGTTGACACACTGACTCTGACCGCCACGCCTATTCCCCGTACCTTGCAGTTCTCGTTGCTTGGAGCGAGGGATCTGTCAATCATCAACACTCCCCCGCCCAACAGGATTCCTACCCAGACTGAGATAATCCTGTTCGACAAGGATGAGATCAGGAGCATAATCAATTATGAGCTGAACCGTGGCGGCCAGTTGTTCTTTATTCATAACAAAGTTGAGGAGTTGCCGTCAATTCACGAGATCCTTCATCGTTTGGTTCCGGATATGAAGATCTGTGTGGCTCACGGCCAGATGGAGGCCAAAGATTTGGAAAACAGGATGTTGGACTTCATACGTGGGGATTACGATATGCTTCTTTGCACCACGATCATCGAGAACGGTCTGGACATCCCGAACGCCAACACGATCATCATCAACCAGGCGCAGAACATCGGTTTGAGCGACCTGCATCAACTCCGCGGCCGTGTAGGGAGGTCTGACAGAAAGGCGTTCTGCTATCTGATCGTCCCTCCCCTTGTCACCATCACGGATGACGCGCGAAGAAGGCTCAAGGCCATAGAGGAGTTTTCTGATCTCGGAAGCGGATTCAACATTGCGATGCAGGATCTGGACATTCGTGGCGCCGGAAACCTGCTCGGCGCCGAACAAAGCGGCTTCATTACCGACATGGGGTACGAGACCTATCAGAAGATACTTGCCGAGGCAATGGAAGAACTAGGGGTTGAGACAGGAATGCCAACGGCTCACACCGACGATTCCTTTGTCGAGGACTGCACGATCGAGACTGACCAGCCAGCAATGATCCCTGATTCATACATCGACATAACAGCTGAGAAGATAAGAATATACAAGCAGCTTGACAGCATGACCAGCGACAAGGAAATCGACCGGATCAAGGCTCAGATCGTGGACCGTTTCGGAGATATGCCTTCCGAGGTTGACAACCTTTTTGATGTTGTGAAGATAAGGAACCTTGGAGGAAAACTGGGATTCGAGAAGATCATCATCAAGAACGGAATGATGATCATGTTCTTCATAGCCAACCAGATGTCTCCTTATTACAAGTCAAAGGTCTTTTCAGGAATATTACAGAACATCAACGCCGATGACCGGCTGTTCAACCTCAAGCAGTCGGAGGGAAAGCTTAAGATTGTCAGCCGCGGAATAGATTCTTTGCCGAAAGCTCTTCAGACTCTCAATAAATTGAAATAAAATTGCTATCTTTGAAAGTTTGACCGTTTTAGATGATGCCGAACCTTTTGGTTGAAATAGGAAACACTGCCCTCAAAGCCGCATGGTCCGAAGGAATCACCCTCGGAAAGACTTTTCGTTATCAGGGCGAGAAGATGTTCGACTATGTGGATTCGCTTGTTGAGAAGGAAAAGCCGGCTGTGATGGTCATATCATCTACTATAGAGATCGGAAGCGATGAAGAGGAAAAACTCCGATCGAAATGCGGAATTCTGGTGGTTCTGGACAGAAAGCACACGGATGTGGCCAGAGAATATGACCTTCCGGCTTACTTGAGTCCTGACAGGGTAGCCTCGGTGATAGCGGCGAGGTATCTGTTCAAGGGCAAGGGCAGCATAGTGTTCGATTTCGGCACCACGCTGACTATAGATGTCATCGAGCCTGATGGAGAATATGTCGGAGGCAACATCTCCCCTGGCTTCAGAACGAGGTTCAAGTCTCTGTCGAGATATTCAAGAACCCTTCCATTGGTAGGCACTCCCCTTTCCGTCAGACAGACAGGCAATTCGCTTGAGTCTTCCATAGAGTCTGGGGTCGTGTCAGGCATAATGTTTGAAATAGAGGGATACCTGTCTTTATTTCCCGAAAAAATGATTGTTTTTACGGGAGGAGACGCTTTATATTTTGCAAAAAGAATGAAAAACTCCATCTTTGCAGTCTGCAATCTTGTACTGATGGGGTTAGCCTTAATCGCTGACAAGTATTATGTTGAAAGGAAAGGTTGATAAGATACTTTTGTTTGTGGTGATGTCGTTCTGTGTTCTCCCTCTTGGCGCTCAGAATGACGCATATAATGCCTATACTCCGTATTCGATGTTCGGAGTAGGTGACATATCGAAGCAAGGCACCGCCTACAACAAGAGTATGGGTGGTGTCGGCATAGCCACAAGGGACAAAAGGAATATTAATATCCTCAATCCTGCCGCTGTCACCGCCAGAGAGGACAAGTCGTTTATGGCTGATTTCGGCATCGCTCAGGGCAACAGGTATTATGCCCAGCATGACATGAAGTCATCCTACAACACTTTCAATTTCTATGATTTTGTCATCTCGTTTCCTGTGTACAAGTCGCTTGCGATGTATGTCGGTGTGACCCCGTACAGCGACCTTGGGTATAAGATGTCGTCCAAGGTGACCGACCCTTCCATCATAGCCAATACGGGTGTCATCAACAACACTGTTCAAGGGTACGGAGGATTGACCAACGTCTTCATAGGAGCCGGAATCGATGTGACCAAAGGTCTTTCCGTGGGTCTGGAAGGCCAGTATTATTTCGGTAACTTGCACAAGACGAATGATTTTGCCATGGGAAACTCCACTTACAGGAGTATTTCAAGCGGATTCAACATGGATCTCAACGCTTTCACTGGAAAACTTGGCGTGCAGTACGAGACAAGGATTTCAAAGAATGTCTCTGCCGTCATCGGCGCCACCTATAAATTAGGCGCGAGTCTAAGAGGTAATGTGGAAAGGTTTGAGATTCAATCAATATCATCGATAAATGACTCCACCCCTTCGCCTAGAAGCTATGTGGACACTTTAGGCAGAGGGC
Source organism: uncultured Bacteroidales bacterium (assembly GCA_934698975.1). Classification (GTDB taxonomy): domain Bacteria; phylum Bacteroidota; class Bacteroidia; order Bacteroidales; family UBA932; genus Cryptobacteroides. The sequence continues at coordinate 39,096 of CAKUVR010000009.1, read as the reverse complement.
AGGTGAAACTTGCCGGTGAGATGGGATTCGGAATAGCCTTGAAAGGTGGTGACAAGTGGACAGCCGAGATCAATTACATCCGTTCCGACTGGAGTTCCAGCGGAATGAGCAAGGTTCCGGGATTCGCAAGTGTTGGCAACGCTGTGTTCAGCGCGTCGACCGCTCAGTCCGTTAGAGCCGGTTTCTCCATAGTGCCGAACAGAAATGATATCCGTTACTATCGCAAGAGGGTTACCTACCGCGCCGGAGCCTACTGGGATCAGGCTTATTGCAAGCTGGACGGTAAGACAATCAATGCTGTAGGTGTCACGTTGGGAGCCACCCTTCCTGTGTTCAGCTGGAGCAACGGTCTGACGCTTGGGGTTGATTTCGGACAGAGAGGGGCGCTTACAGGAAATCTGGTCAGGGAAAGATATGTCAATTTCAACATAGGAATCAACATATTCGACATCTGGTTCATCAAACCAAGGTATAATTAATGAATATAAGAATATAAAATAAATGACCATGAAAAGGATTACACTAGTACTGCTGACTTTGGCGGCTGCCACTTTCGGAACGAAGGTTTCAGCCCAAGGAAAGTATGGCGCAGACAGCGCTGAATGCATCAAGTATCTGTCTTATTATCAGGAATATTACAAGCAGAAGAACTACACAGAGGCTCTTCCTAACTGGAGAAAGGCCTTCAAACTCTGCCCTCCTACTGCAAGCCAGAACATGCTTCTTAATGGTATGACCCTCATGGGTAAGGAAATAGTCAAGACTAAGGATGCCCAGACTCGCGCTGCGATGATCGACACTGTCCTTACACTTAACGATCTCAGGGCTGAATACTATCCTAAGTACGCCGTGGCGGCCTACAACTCAAAAGGTCAGTACATTACCCAATATTTCAAGGATCCTCAGGTAGTTTACGAGCAACTGAACAAGATCATCGAGATTAATCAGGAGAACGTCAGGCCAAGTCTTCTTCTTCTTGATCTCAATGCTGCGATCGAACTTTACAAGAAGTCCGCTATCGGAGCTGAGGATGTCATCAACACCTACCAGAACGCCATCGCCCTCCTTGACAAGGCCGGCAATGCAGAGGAAAACGCTAAAATCAGGTCTGACATCGAAGGGCTCTTCATCACAAGTCAGGTGGCCAGCTGCGACAACCTCATCGCTCTTTTCACTCCGCGCTATGAGGCTGATCCTGAGAATATGGATCTCGTGACCAACATCGTCAAGATGCTCGGTTCAACCGAAGGTTGCCAGAACAATGACCTGTTCCTCAATGCTGTGACAAAAATGCACAAGAACGAGCCTTCAGCATCATCCGCCTACTATCTTTACAAACTCCATTCAGCCAAGGATGAGTCTGATGTCGCCATCAAGTATTTCGAGGAGGCTGTCTCGCTTTGTCCGGATGATGATCCTGTGAAAGCTGACTACCTTATAGAACTTGCCACATATTGCTTGAAGAATAACAACAACGCGAAAGCGTTGGATTATGCCAAGAAGGCGGCTGATCTCAAACCTGATCATCAGGGTAAAGCATATTACCTCATCGCTACTATCTGGGGATCACTCCGTTGTGGTGGAAATGAGGTTGAGAGCAGGGCTAAATATTGGGTTGCCATTGATTATCTCCAGAAGGCCAAGGCGGCTGACGCTTCCCTTACTGATGACTGCAACAAACTTATTTCGGCCTACAGTGTATATTACCCGGTGGCCGCTGATGCTTTCATGTATGGTTTCAACGCTGGTGACACCTATCAGGTCAACTGTGGTGGAATGCGCGCGACCACAACTGTAAGGACACAGAAGTAGTTCAGGAATTGAAACGGAACACACATAGTCTTATGATGATTGCAACCGCTTCGGCGGTTGCTTTCATCGTATTTTCCTGCAAGGGAAAACTGTCGGAGGCCGAGCGTTTGAATCTTGCCGAGACTCCGGTTCAGACGGTTGACAGTATGTTTGTGGTCCAGACCAAGAACGGCGGCATCCAGATGAGAGCCGAGGCTGATGTCATGGAAAGGTACGAGAACGACACTTGTTCCTACGAGCTCTTTCCTAAAGGGCTTCATGCTTTTGCCTACACGGACGGGGATATGCTTGAGACAGTTCTGCATTCCGATAACGCCAAGCATTTCAAAAGCAAGAAAACCGATGAGGAATATTGGTCCGCTTTCGGTAATGTGGTGGTTCAGAATGTGATAAACCAGCAGACCTTGGAGACGGACACTCTTTACTGGGATCAGGCCAACGAGGAAATATACACAGATTGCTATGTCAGGATGTTCTCCAACGACGGATTCCTGCAAGGATTCGGCATGAGATCGGATGAGATGGCGAGGAATGTCAGGATATTCAAGGCTTTCAACAGTGATGTGGTTGTCGTGCAGGATTCGACGAAGGTTATCATTGATTCTGTAAACTTTATAGGGCCTTTGCTCAAAAAATAATGGTTAATTGAATTAAAATCACTATCTTCGCACCCCAATACCTATTTTTGGAAATTATAAAAACGTAATACACAATGGCGATTCTTCAAAAAACTCGCGAAAAGGCCGGCATGGCAGTGTCAATCATCATTGCCTTGGCCCTTTTGTCATTCATTATCGACCCTCAGACCTTGGAGACGGCGTTCAACGCGATGTCTTCAAGAAACGATGTGGGAACAATCAATGGTAAGACTGTTTCTTATCAGGATTTCTTGCAGGATGTAGATAAATTCACGTCCATCAACGAGATGATGACCGGTTCTTCCGCTCAGAACGAGCAGCAGCAGGAACAGGTCCGCAATGAAGCATGGCGCAGCCTTCTTGACAAGTATCTGTTCATCAAGAACGCCAAGGCTGCCGGAATCAAGGTAGGTGAGGAAGAGATGAAGGAACTTCTGGCCGGAGACATGGTATCCCCTTTGATTGCCAGAAATCCTGCGTTCGCTGATGAGAACGGCAACTTTTCGAAGGAGGCGTTGCAGAATCTCATCAACGCTGTTTCCCAGGATCAGACCGGTAAGGTAAGAGAGTACTGGAACTACCTTCAGAACACGATATATACCCAGCAGTTCTATGCAAAGTATTATTCGTTGTTTACCCAGAGCAACATCCAGAATCCTCTGATGCTCAAAAGAGCCATTGCCGAGAACAACAATACTTCCAATGTTGATTTTGTGATGGTTCCTAATTATGGTATGGACACTACGGTCAAGGTGAGCGGCGAGGAAATCAGAAAGTACTACGAGTCTCATAAGAAGATGTTCAGGCAGAACGCTTCAAGGGACATTGAATATGTGGTCTTCGAGGTAAAGCCTTCCGAGTCTGACATCAATGCCACAAACGATGCTATGGGCAAGGTATATGACGAATTCACCACGACCACAAACATGAAGTCTTTCCTGGCCAGAAACTCTGAAAGGAACTACAGTGAGTACTGGTACAAGACCGGAGAGCTTTCAACTGTCAACAAGGAAATCAGCGAGTTTGTTGACAACAACGTTGACGGAACTTCTCAGATTGTCTCAGACAACAATGTGTTCTATGCCGCCAGAATCATGGCCACCGCCCAGATTCCTGACTCAGTCTATGTTAAGCACATTCTTCTTCAGGGTGGCTCTGAGAGCAAGGCTGACAGCCTTCTTAATGTGCTTGCAAAAGGTGAGAACTTCTCGAATGTCGCTGCTTCATATTCAGCTGACACCGGAAACGCCGCTGATGGTGAGCAGGGTAATATCGGTTGGCTTACACAGACTTATATGTTCCCAGGATTCGAGTCCGTGCTCACAGCTCAGGTTGGCAAGCCTTACATCGTTAAGACACAGTATGGTACACACATCGTAGAGGTTTCAAAGAGAACAACCCCTGTCGCAAAGAAGCAGGTAGCCATTCTTGAGAAGACTTCTCTCGCAAGCGGCGAGACATTCAACAGCTACTACGCCAAGGCTAGCAATTTCTCAAAGATCGCTGCCGGTAAGTATAACAACTACAAGGCTGCCGTTGATTCAATGGGTGTTTACTCACATAATCTCAGGGTCACTGAAGCCACTTCAACCTACGGTTCCATCTCACAGGCTAAGGAGGTCACAAGATGGGTGTTCGACAACAAGGTCGGCAAGGTTTCCGAGATCATCACCGTCAACAACAACTATCTCTTCGTGGCCACAGTCACCGGAATCCACAAGGAAGGTATAGCTAAGCTTGACGAGGTCAAGGATGCTATCCGCCAGCAGCTATTTGCTGAGAAGGCCGCCGAGAAGGCCGCTGCTGACATCGCTCAGAAGATTCAGGGCATCAATGACCTTCAGGCCATCGCTGACACTCTTCATTCATCAGTAAGTTCAGGCGTGGACGTAAGGTTCGCATCCATGAATGGTCAGGGTCTGGATCCTAAGTTCATCGGCGCCGCATCTGTGGCTCCGGAAGGAAAAATCTGTGGTCCTGTCGCAGGAACAATCGGAACCTATATTTTCAAGGTTAATTCACGCGACACTGGCGCGTTCTATACAGAAGATGACGCCAAAAACAACATGGCTCAAATCAACAGCTATACCACTCAGATGATTCTTCCTGTCATGATGACGGATGCTGACGTGAAGGATCACAGAGCCAGGTTCTTCTAGTAGATAATCATACAGCATTATAAAAGGGAATGATCCGATAAGGATTATTCCTTTTTTAGTATATGTACCTTTATAATTGTCGTTTATATTGCAAATATTGTCACGCTCAGGAGACTGATGAATGGATGCCTTGCTTTTGTCACGTAGCAGACTACGTAGCAGACCTTGTCAGTGCGATGATACTTGGGCGAAAATGTGTATATTTGTAAGTTTTTAGGACTTTGAAAATTATTAAGTACAACAATACTATGACACAGGACGAACTGTTCAAGGTGCTGGTGGCACATTGCAAAGAGTACGGGTTTATCTTCCCGTCAAGTGAGATTTATGACGGACTTGCGGCGGTCTATGACTATGGCCAGATGGGCGTCGAGCTGAAGAACAACATCAAGCAGTACTGGTGGAACGCCATGGTAAGGCTGAACGAGAACATCGTCGGCATTGATTCCTGCGTGTTCATGCACCCTAAGACTTGGGTGGCTTCAGGTCACGTGGCGGCGTTCAACGACCCGCTCATCGACAACAAGGACTCCAAGAAGAGGTACCGTGCCGACAACCTGATTGAGGACTATCTCGGCAAGATCGAGGAGAAGATGAACAAGGAGGTCGAGAAGGGACGCAGGAAGTTCGGAGAGGCTTTCAACGAGGAGCAGTTCCGAGCCACCAATCCTAACATCCTCAGGGAGAAGGCGAAATACGACGAGGTTCACAACCGTTATGTCGCCGCAGAGCAGGCCAACGACCTCAAGGAGTACAAGCAGATCATCCTTGACTGCGACATCGTTGATCCTATCTCAGGCACCAAGAACTGGACAGACGTGCGTCAGTTCAACCTGATGTTCTCCACCCAGATCAGCAACACCGGCGACGCGGACGACAAAATCTACCTCCGTCCGGAGACGGCGCAGGGAATATTCATTGAATATCTCAACGTCCAGAAGACCGGCCGTATGAAGGTTCCGTTCGGAATCGCGCAGATTGGCAAGGCTTTCAGAAACGAGATCGTCGCAAGACAGTTCATATTCAGAATGAGGGAGTTTGAGCAGATGGAAATGGAGTTCTTCTGCCGTCCTGGCACTGAGATGGAGTGGTTTAAGAAATGGAAGGAGAACCGTATGAAGTGGCATGTCAGCCTTGGAATGGGAGCGGAGAACTACCGATTCCACGACCACGAGAAACTGGCCCACTACGCCAACGCCGCCACAGACATCGAGTTCAACTTCCCGTTCGGCTTCAAAGAACTTGAGGGAATCCACTCCCGTACAGACTTCGACCTCGGAAACCATCAGAGACTCTCGGGTAAGAAGATCCAATACTTTGATCCTGAGACCAATGAGAGCTACGTTCCTTACTGCGTTGAGACTTCCATCGGTGTGGACAGAATGTTCCTCGCCGTGCTCAGCCATTCCTACAAGGTCGAGCAGCTTGAGGGAGGGGAGAGCCGCGTTGTGCTGAGCATTCCTGCCCCGCTGGCTCCTGTGAAGGTTGCCGTGCTTCCTCTGCTTAACAAGGATGGTCTTCCAGAGAAGGCTCAGGAGGTGATGAACGAGCTCAAGTACGATTTCAACTGCCAGTACGATCCGAAAGACTCCATCGGCAAGCGTTACCGTCGCCAGGACGCCATCGGAACACCATTCTGCGTGACAGTGGACCACGACTCGCTAAACGACAACTGCGTCACCATCCGCGAGCGCGACACCATGGAGCAGAGAAGGGTTCCTATCGCCGAGCTCCGTTCGATCATCGACAAGGAAGTCAACATGAACAACCTGCTCAGAAAACTTTAATTGAATATATAGTAACAGAATGGTCGCTGAGCCTGTCGAAGCGACCATCGAAGTGACGGAATCTTGATAGGCAAAGAGAACCTCTGTTCTGAATTTTTGTAACGTGAAAAATTCAGGTCAGAGGTTCTTTTTGCTCATTTATGAACCAGTACGGGAAATCAGAATTTCAATTCAACAAGGATAGGGTAGTGGTCTGAAGGCTTGCAGAAACCCTTGATCTTGCGCGGGTCTTTGATGGATTCAGCGAAACCGGTGCGGATGATCTCGGCCGAGCGGACCTTCTTGAACAAAGGCTCGGTCATGTAGATGAGATCGATTCTTTTTCCAGACAGTGTGCTTGGCTGGAAGTCGTCAGGATGCAGCATTTCGATGATGTCGATGTAAGGAGTGTTGTTCCTGATGTAGTCATGAACGAGGAAGTCCTTGTCGTCTTCGGCCATCTTGTAAACATGGTTGTCCACACGTGATCTGGCGTTGAAGTCTCCGAGCATCATCCAGTACTGCGAAGCCGCCTCCGGAACGCTCTCGATAGTCTGTTTGCAGATATATTCCATCTCCTTGGCTCTGAACATGGCTCCTTCCTTACGTTCGGCGCTTGCTTTCTTGTCGTCTGCCATATATGTGTACTTGAATGGCCATGAGTGGATGGTGACGATGTTGAGGGTCTTGTTGCCGACCTCCACCTGAGCCACTCCGGCTCCATGTACAACAATGACATCATCACCGTTGCCGTTGACCCTCTTGACTATACGGATAGGGTATTTTGAGGTGATTACCTGCGGGAAAGTGTCTCTCTTGCCGCTGACAAGCACATAATTGTGTCCATAGCGTTTCGCAAGAATATCCCAGTTCCAAGGGAGATATGCATCCTCACAGTTCTCGATTCTGTCACCAGAATCCGTAAAGTAGCGGGATTCGGCCTCGCACCAGACGCAGATGTCCGGAGCCTCGGACTTCACGAACTCCACAAAATTGTCGTAGTTATAGCCTTGGTCCGACCACATTCCGTTCTGGATGTTCCAGTAAAGGATTTTCAGATCACGTCCGGCGGCCGGGAAAGCAAACGCCGAGACCAGAACCGCGATAATCGCGATAAATAAATTCTTACGCATATATATTTTTGTTTTAATATTCCCTGATTATGTATTAATTAAAAAAATAGCCAAATCTGTGGCAACTTTATATTGCAAAAATAATAAAATGCTGATTCAACCTATTCCTTTTCCTGAAAAGTAGAGTCTAAAAAGGCAAACAAAAATCAAAACAGTTTCTTATTCTGAATATGCCAGTGATATTCATTGCAAAAATATTGGAAAAGCGTAGGTTGGTGTGGTGCATAATTAATTGGTAAACAAGTGATAAAGCAATCACCTTCTGTTGATACTAACCGAAGGTGATTGCTTTAGCACTTGATTTGTAGATAGTTATCAGCCACGCCACCTATTTCATTGATGTGACCTGATAAGGTGTCTGCAAGGCGTAACGTGCGGCCTGAAGAGCCACAGGAGCATTGGCATCGGTGACAGGTGTTGAATAGGATCCTGATGTCGTGCTGGAATTGCCGTACCTGTAGGCGTTCTTGTCAATCTTTACATTGTCGAATGACGGGGAGATAAGTTTCTCGAAGACCATACAGGCTGCGGCATAGCGACTGATACCATAATCCATGTGGTAGCCGTCACGGGTGAGGCACATACTGTTGTTCAGGTCTGATGTTCTGAGATTCTGCAGGCAGGTGCCGGTGGCGATCACGTCTTTGAACTGGATGTCTGCCATCAGTTTCTTGGTCATCTCGACGATGACTTTGTACATTTCCTCTGTGGTCTTGAAGTTTATCTGTCCCCGGTCAGCCGTCGCGATCCTGTTCATGTCGTGGTAGGCCTGCGACATTATGAAGTAGAAATCCGGAGTCTTGTCCGGGCAGTCTGCCTTGATCTTGTCTACAAGACCCTGGAAGGCTGATTTCTGGCTTGTTGTCCAATCCCACGCAACAGCGCGTCCAGTGTGCTCCTGGATGGTCACGATGTCCCATTTGTCGCTGGATACGATCTCGTGCAGGCTGTGTCCGGTGACATCCGTCCATGATGTCGCCCCGTTCTCGCATCTATAGCAATGGTAATCCACAGAGGATGTGTAGCCGTCATTATATTCAAAGACACGTCGTCCGCCGTAGTACATGTGATAGAGCTTGATGTCTTTGATTCCGGCGGCGGCGAGGAGTCCTGGAATATGCTCGACCGCATCCTTGGTGAAGCTGTTGCCGATGAAGAGGATCTTCAGCTTGGCGTTGGACTCGACAGGCGGTTCCGGATCCTTGACACCTATGAGGTAGGTGATGTCATTGAGGGTGGATTTCTGAGATCCTTGGACACCGAGATAGTTCATCTTGGTATCATCGGTATATTCATCAACCACACCTTTGCCGTTGTTGTAGGTTCCTACCGTGCCTCCGGCAACGCAGCTGCTCCACGATGCCAATCCACTGTTGTAGGCCCAGAACAGACCTCGGTATTTGCTGTCTGACCGGACGTTTCCGTAGTTGGCGCAGTGGCTGAACTCACAGTTGTTTGCAAGGTTGGCGATACCGGCTGTTCTGGCGCCCGTGGTCGAGATGATGTCGCCGTAGTTGATGCAGCCGGTCATAGAGGAGACGTTGGCCACGTTGCAGGCGATATTGCCGATTCGTCCCTTGTCCGGGCCTGGGCAACTGTTCAGCTGGTTACCTTTGTTGATGCAGTTCACCATCTTTGTCCTGCGGTTGGCGGCTGCGCAGATGCCGGATGTGCGGCAGGTGGCGGAAGTCATGTTTCCCTCGTTAGAGCAGTCGGAGATCGTGACGAAATGCTGGGTGTCCATCGTGGCGGTGGAGAAGCCCACGATTCCAGCGATGTGGAAGGCACTCGCTCCTCCTTGGTCGTTGCCGTCGGCGTTCTCTGCGATGATTTCTCCGAAGTTGTCCACGCTGTCGATGATAACCTCGGAGTTTTCAGTGAACACATAGCCTATCAGAGCCATGAACTGGGCGGCGTTCTTGACACCGGTCTTGCTCTGGAATGTCATCGGAGCGTAACTGTGGATGTCACGCACAGTGCCGTCGTAGAGAAGTCCAGCGATCAAGCCGTGGGACGTGCTCTTGGCCGGTGACTGTACGGTGAGCGAGCAGCTGGACTCGAAGATGAAGTTCTCCACAACGGCACCCGGACCGATCACACCGAACAGTCCGAAAGTGCCTCCTGTTGAGGCCACTTTGCTGACGGCCTTGAAGTTACGTATCTTATAGCCTTGGCCGTTGAACTTGCCTGTGAACATAGGTCCGGTCACGGTCAACTTGTTTTTGACATTGGCGAAAGTTGCGTTACCGATTGGTGTCCAATCCTTTACAGAAGACATATCGATGTCGTTGAGCAGGTTGATTCCACCAGCGGCGTCCTGCCATTTTTCAAGGGATGAGCCAGCGTTGACAGCGGCGGAGAACTCCACGAAATCCTGCGCTGATGCGATGCCCTTTGTCAGAATCTCACCGGCGAACTCGTTGCCTGTGACAACAGACGGTTGGGTCTTAGGGGTGAAGAATATCCAATCCGCGAAGTTCTCCGCTGTGATGGCAACCACCTTGCTTTCATCTGAATATGGACCGACCTTTCCACCGACTTTGTTGTTTCGGATGGTAATGGTCTTGTTGTTCGTATTCGCAAGGATGGAAGCGATGAATCTCTTCGTCGCGTCAGACGCATTGAATATGTCAGATCGTACCGTGCCGTAATTCTCGCAACCTTCCACAACGCAGGAATTGTCGTTGGTCTGGCCGGCGATTCCGGCTGCGTAGCCTTTTGTGGTGTTTCCGGCCACAGCAAAGGTGATGTTACCTTTGTTGACGCAGTTTATGGCTGAGGTCTGAATGTTCAAGGCAGAGACAATACCGGCCACACGGGTGTTGGAAGCCTTGGTGTCCGTGTTCGTGATGTCAGCGTAGTTCTTGCAGCCTTCCACGGTGGCGTTCTTGTTAAGAGTCGCCACAACTCCGGCGTTGCGGGACGCCTGCACATTCATAGCACCGTAGTTGTCGCATCCCTTGATCATCACGCGTAGGGCGGAAGAAGCTGATTCCGCGTAACCTACCACGCCACCGATGGAGAAGGCTGTGCCGCCGTTCTTGCTGTTGGTGGTGTTCACGGACTTGAATATTCCGAAATTGGAGCTATTGGTCACTTGTGCGGCAACCTCTCCAGCTGAATACACCGAACCTGCGATTCCGCCGAACCTTTGGCTGACATTATCGGCTCCCCCTGAAATGTCGAATGAGGCGGAAGATGAACAATGGTCAACTGTTGAGTTCACGACGGATCCTGTGATGGCTCCGGCGCTGACAAGAAGTTTTGAGGAAGACGTGATCAAAGATCCTTCTCCGATGTTGAGATCCTTGACAGTGGCTCCGTCAAGCACTCCGAACAGGCCGTAGGAGGCACCTTTCACAGCATCGGCGGGTACGGTTATATTCATACCCTTGATCGTGTGATTCTGGCCGTAGAAAGTGCCTTTGAAGACCGCTCCGCTGACGGCGGTGCCTGAGAATGTACCGTTCCCGATAGGTGTCCAGTCCTTGATGGAGGAGATGTCGATGTCCTTCTCAAGGTAGACGTCCATATTCTCGGTTCCGTCCTGGGCATTTACATTCCGGGCGAAAGCCGCGAGATCATCGGCCGTGCTGATGAGTATCTTGGTGTCCTTGGCCTTGTTGAAGAACACAGGCCTCAGGACAGTTACCTTGTCCAGATCTGTGGCCATCATAATGAGATGACCGGAGGTGAAATCACTACCGAATGTTACGCTGACCTCCTTGGCGGTCTTGTCCAATTCAGCCTTCACCGACTTGGCCTCTGCGATCGCCACGATGGCGTTCCCGGCTTTGCTTCCGGTGATTTCGTAACCGATCTTCAGTTCTTGACCGAGATTGGCGATAGTGAGATTCAAGGATGAGGAAAGGCTGAGATTCAGCGAGTTCTGCACAGGTATGGTTATCTGTGAGCCGTCTCCGAGAGTGACGGAAAGATTGCCTTCCGCATCCTTGGTCACGGACTTGAAGATGGACGCGCTACCGTCCGCGGCCTCGATCGGATTGCCGGCCGAATCCAGGATGCGCTCACCATCGACTGTCCAATAGCCTTGCTCATCCGTAGAGATGACCGGTGTCTTTCCGGCCGCCGGAACGCTTTGTCCGTCAACGGTGATGTCCTTGGTCTCGCCACCGACTGTGACGGTCCAGTAGTAGAGTCCGTTATCGTCCTTGCGCACGCCCACGACCGGAACGTTTAGCAGCTGGTCTGTCGCGGCCACGACTATGGTCTTTTCCTCGTTCTTGCTGTCCAGATAGGTCAGCACATAACTTCCGTCACTGTTTTTGTCGATGGACGTGACGACGTTGCCAGAGGTCAGCAGTCCGAGTGTCTCGACCTGCTTGTTGGCCTCGTCTATTCTGGACTGGAGAGCCGCGATCCTGTTCTTGATGTCATTGAGCCTGTTCTGGAGCGGATCCTCGTCGAAACCGCATCCGGTGAAGGCGAGAACCATCGCCAGAACAGACACAAATATATTCATTAATCTTTTCATTGTCTTCATTTTATTGGTTGTCAGAAGCGTTGAAATACTTAGAGTTCTGGTAGCCGTAGGCATTGTAGACCGTTGCGTCCGGAGCTCCTTCAGGATTGCTCTTGAAGTCAGCCCATTCGCCGACTTTTCCGCCTCTGGTGCAGCCGGAGATCTTGATGTTGCAGTAGCCTGCCGCCCAGCCTGGGCCGTCACCGCCGCTGTGATCCGACGCCTGTGGAGTGATGTGGCTGAGGATGATTCCGGTGTTCGAGCATCCGGTGATGATACCACCCTTGAAGTGGCCTACGAATCCACCGGCGCGGCATCCTGTGTGCGAGAATATGTTTCCGCTGTTGACGCAGGACTCCACCGTTACGTCAGCGGCCTCTGATCCACCGATTATTCCGCCTATCCTCTTGGCGTTGGTGTAGCCGTCGTAGTCAAGGTAATTGTCCTCTATGAGACCGGCGTTGACGCACTTGCTGATTGTCACCTTGTTGCCGGCCTTTTCCGTTCCCTGGATGGAAGCGAGTATGCCTCCACTTCGACCGTTAGGGCCTGTAAGGTGTCCGTTGTTCGTGCAGTTGGTGAAGGTGCTTCCCTTGCCGTTCTTGACATAAGCCATTATTCCTGCGACTTGCAGACCTGTTCCTCCGGCCTGAGCGTTGGACACCTTCGACTTCACGAGGATGTCTCCGTTGTTCTTTACGGCCTCGTCCTTGGTCTTTCCGCCCACTGTGACGTTAGAGCCGCTGCCGATGATGCCGGCGAGGCTGGTAGGCATAGCCTGAGGGCATTCTCCCTCAAGGATGATGCTGACATTGTTGGTCACATTGGTGATGGTGACATTCTCGGCGTAGCCTGCGATTCCGGCCACAGATGGGGTCACGTCAGGGGCCCCGGTCAATATGATGGCATCTCCGGAGGCTCCTACGGTGAGATTGCTGATGGTCGCGCCGTCTGCCGCTCCGAAAAGTCCATAGACGTGGTTCTTGCTCATATCGCAGGTCCAGTTGATGCCTGTGATGCTGTGACCCTTGCCGTTGAACTTGCCCTTGAAAGCGTTGGCGAACGTGTAGGCCGGAACTCCGGAACCTTCACCGTTGGCGTTTCCTATAGGTGTCCATTCGATTCCTGTAAGGTCGATGTCAGTGAGCAGGCAGACTTCTCCGTCGGCGTTCTCCCAACGGGTTGTTGACGCTCCAGCGTTGACGCTCCGGATGAACTCCATAAACGTGCTGAGGTCGGAGATTCCCTTGTCCTCTGACGGATCGTCTCCGCTTCCGCCACCACCTTTCACAATCGGATTCTGTTTCACGAGAATCGATGTGGAGACATCGTAGAGGCTGTTCTTCAGGATGATGCGTCCTTCGCGAGGAGTGTTTGTCTTGCTCTCGAAATATTCAGCGACAAAATTGAACTCCGATGTTTGCAAAGCCTTGGTCGTCACGGCCTTGAGCCAAGATTCATTCTCCTTAGCCACATAGGCCTCGACATCGATGTTGTGCGAGATCCTGATGGTGAACGGAGTCATATCTCCGCCAAGGTTGATGACAGGTTCTCCCATAGGGGTGATGAGCTCGTTGTCCTTGATGTAGTTCTCCAACTCGATGACGGTCTTGCCGTAGGAGAAAAACAGAGGCTTGTAAACGATGTCGTCCCCGGCGCTGGCCATAATCACGACATTGCCTTCCTCGGCTCCTTCCTCCATCGTCACGGAGATTGTCTTCAGGCTCTCGTTGACCTTTACCTTCACGTTGTAGGCCGTCAGATAGTCCACAACGGCATCCTTGGCCATTGTTCCGCTCACCTTGTAGCCGACTTCCACAGGTGCGCTGTAGCTTTCCACGGCAAGGAATGACGGAGTTGTGAACGCGATGGCCAGCGACTCGTTGTAGATGACGGAGAATCTGCTGCCGTCAGTCAGGCTGAACACCACGAGGCCGCTTTCACTGTTAGCCACGACATTCTTGAATATGTTGCCGGTCATATCCTTTGCGAGAACGCCTGTGCTCTCGCCATTGACCGTCCAGTAACCGTCCTTGTCTATTCCTACGGATGGCGCTGTGCCAGAGACAGGCATCTTGTTGCCGTCTTTGTCTGTGATCCACTCCCAGGTGGCTCCGTTGTCCTTGGTCTGCCTCCAGTAGAGGACACCTTCATATTCAGCGGTGCCGATCATCGGCGACTTGTCGAGGTCTGAGGCTTTGGCCAGGGTTACCGTTTTCTTCTCACCGTTCTTGTCTTGATAAGTGATGATGTAGTTGCCTTTTTCATCGGTTCCGACACGAGAGATGAAGTTGCCGGACACGAACTCTGAAACTGCCTTCAGCTGCGACTCCAGATTGTCCGCCTTCTGCTCAAGGGCCGCGATACGGTTCTCCAAGTCGGTGATTCCGTTCTCTATTTCAGAGGAATCATACGAACAGGAAAAAAGCGTGGCCGCCGCCATAAACATTGATATTATAGCAGGTATCTTTCTCATAATGTGCTATTTCTTACGTACATACATATAATTCAAACAACTGCGCTCGCCTTTACTGTCGCTTGGGCTGCTGACGAGGCCTGAAACGCCGTCTTTCTTAGCCCACATCGCTGATGAACCGCCGCCGTCGAAACGGGTTGAGTTCCAGGCTCCGAGACGCAGGGCGATCTCTGTGACCTCTTCGGCGTTGACTCCGATGGAGAATCCGGTCTGACGGCCGTCGATCTCGGCGATCATTATCCTCGATCCGCTCTTGTCAATGCAGACGAATGTCATCGGGTCGATCAAAGTGCGGAAATCGTGGCTCGCAGGTACTGTGTTGAGGGTATTCTCTCCGTCGGTGACGTAGTGCCACATCGTGGAGTTCTGTGTCTGAATAGGCTTTACAACGCCCTCGATGTCCATCTGGGCCATCAGCCTGATGTTGTCTCCTACTTTCACCGCAGAAGCGATCTCATCAGCCGTGCTTCCGGTGATCTGGATGCCGACTTCCTTGCGGTCCGTAAGGTAAGGAGCCTCGGTAAGGGCCGTTGACCTGCCGTCAGAGATTGCCGTCACGGTGGCGTCGAACCAACCATCGTTCACGGTCATATTCATTGATGAATATTTTGCCGTGATGTACAATGCATTCGCGCTGAGAGGGTTGGTGATGCTTTGTTTCTCAGGATGAGGATATTTCACGTACCTTGAGGTGTAGAGGTTCACAGGGTAGGATTTCATCCTTGAAGCGTTCCTGCCGCGCATGATCGTGTCGTTGACCGAGTAGAAGTTATATTCCTTGCCGGCCACTTCCATTTTGCCGGTGAAGGTCTTCTTGCCGCAGGAAGCGGTGTTGTCCTTGAAGATCGTGAACGCCCAGGCGTGGTTTCCGAGGCTCGCCACGACCGCAGGGTTGTTCATATAGACAAGTTCGCCTTCCTCGATGTGCGCTCCTCTGCTGATTCCGTCGTTGGAGTCGAAATAGCCAGTGTTGAATCCGGCGATGACATCCTCTCCGGCAGCCGTCTTGCGGGCGCAAAGCTGTGAGAGGGTCTCTCTGAGGTTGAATCCGTTGTTCTTGTTGGAGTTGGCGTTCGGGTTCGGAACGATGTCATCAGCGTAGGATGTCGTGACCTCGATCGCCGGGTTTGTAAGGTCGATTTCCAGCACGTGCATCTTTCTTGTGATGTTCTTGAACTCCATGCTGTAGTAGTTGCAGCCTGGGGCGAGCAGTTTCTCCTCCACTGTCTTCCAAAGCTCGTTCTCTTTCTCTACGGAGAATGTTCCGCGCAGACGGACGGTGCGCACGGCCAGATGACCGCTCTCGTCGGCCGCCATCAGGGTGAACTGTCCTTTGCGAAGCGGATCAGGAACTGTCACCTTGATCTTGCCGCCCGCATCGTCAACGGAAGCCTCAACACTCTCGGCCCTTGTCACTTTCAAAACGGCGTTGTCTACTGCCTTCCCTGTCAATGAATATGTGAACTCAAGCGTGGTTGTCCCGTCTTCGACCTTCAGTTCGTCCTTTACTTCCTTGCCGTCTAAGAACACTTTCAGGGAGAAACTTTCCGCCGTGTCAACGGTGACTTTTGAACCATCTGCCAGCGTGAGCGTCACGGAACCGTCCTCGTTCTTCTCCGCAGAGGCTATCAAAGAAGCCTTGTGACCGGAAGACTTGATTTTATCTCCCTTGCTGTCAAGAATATACGATCCGTTGACCATCCAATACCCGTCTTTGTCGGTGGTAAAGGAAGGAGTGCGTCCCGCCACCGGAATCTTTGTTCCGTCCTTGTCCGTGAGGACAGTCGTCTTTCCGCCTACGGTGATGGTCCAGTAAAGTACACCGTTCTCTTCCTTGGTGCCGATTATGTCCACACTCTTGATGTCGTCCTTTCCGGCTACGATTGCCGTGGCCTCTTTCCCGTCCGCGGTCGTGTAGCTGATGGTGAATCCGCCATCGGTGTTCTCCTTGATGGAAGTGATCACTCCACCATTCTGTGCGGCTGCCAAAAGGCCTATCTGCCCTTCAAGCTGAGTCAATGACGCCGTCAGTTCGGCAATCTGTTTCTGAGCCTCGTCCACCTGCTTCCAGAGCGATGAGTCATCGTACTCCGAGCAGGACACCACCAGCATCGCGGCGGCCAAGACCTGAAACAATATCTTATGTCTTTTCATTTTATCTTTATTTTAGTAATCGTTAAAAAATATTTTGCTTAAGATGAGGCAACTTATTTTTTGCCGTTTACTTAATTATTAATAGCCAGGGTTCTGTGTCAGGACACTCTTCCCGGTTGTCTCGTCAACCGGATAGATCTGCATCTGTTTGTTAGGAATAGGGTAGAGGTAATCCTTTTCCTCCCATTTGTAAGTCTGATCCTTGAACTGCACGAGGTAACCGCTTGTGCCTTCCGAAAGGGTGTTATCCTTGCCCGGAGCCACATTCAGGGTGTTGTCGCAGTCTGTCTGCGGAGCGCTTCCGCTGTAGATGCAGAGATCAGGATTCCCGTCGTTGTTCATATCATATTCCCCGAGTCCAGGGAACCAGCATCCGATGAATCCAGGTCCGAGAGTGTTGGAACCAGGGCAGAGTTGCTCTCCTTCGTGCCAGCGTAGCATGTCCCAAAGCCTGAAGCCTTCGTTTACCAGTTCGACTGTCCTCTCCCTCCTGATTTCAAGGATAAGACCCTTGTCAGCGCTTTCCAGATGCTTGTCTGTGTAGTACGATCTCAAGAAAGCGTCCGGAGCAGCGTTTGCCTTGGCCACGTCAAGTCCTGGCATCCCTACCCTCGCGCGGATCACATTAATGGTCTCATCGATCACGGTCTGGTCTGCCTGACCAAGCTCAGCCTTGGCCTCGGCGTAGTTCAGAAGCACTTCTCCGTACCTGAATATCGCATAGTCAGTGGTCGATGTCGTGGCTCCGTCGTGGGTGTCGTCCGAGAAATATTTGATCGGACGGTAGCCGCTTCTCTCGTAGTCCTTGCAGCTCGGATAGTACTTGGACAAAGCGTCAGCGCCTACGGCGACATAGTCCGGAGCCGCGATGGTCTGTGCCATACGAGGGTCACGTCCTGTGAATTCCTGATTATACTGCATAGTCTGCCATCCTTCCTGATTCTGGAACGGCGTTCCGTCGGACATAAGATAATGATAGGCAAGAGCCCTTGTCAATGAATATCTCTGGTTCTTGTACGTGAACTGGACTCCGTGGCGGATTTGCATCTCTGCCGTGTTTAGAAATCTTCTGGACAGGATTGTCTCGCTGGTCTCAGCGTCCTCAAGAACGAAATAGTCACGGTAAGGCTGGTTCTTTACGATGGTCGCTCCATTGTACATCTTGTACTTTCCGCTCTCCATCACGGCTTTCGCGGCGTCAGCGGCCAGCTGTAGGAAGTAAGTGGATGAAAGCGTGATGGTTGTGCCGTCATCTTTTGTGTAGGACTCATCAGCTATGTCGTGGTACTTTCTCCATGTTCCCTCGAAAAGGGCGATACGGGATTTCAATGCGTAAGCCGCATATTTGTTGATTCTATACACTCCTTCAGACCAGGAAACCGGCAGTCCGTCAATGGCACGGTCAAGATCTTCCATAATCTTTTGCATCACGAAACCTCTGCTGTCACGCGGCCTGTAAAGGGACTCTTTGTCTGAGTCTGAGATGACGTGGTCATAGAAAGGAATATCCCCGTACTTGCGTACCTTCTCATAGTAGAAGACGGCTCTGAAGAAATAGGCGATTCCGTCATATTTCTTGCGCACATCCTCGTTGGTGCACTTCACGGAATGCTCCAGATAGTAGTTGATGGATCTGAGGTCCGACCATGTGCTTGAGCTCCATGTCTCGGTCTCAGCCGTTCTGGTGCCTCTTTGGATCGCACTCAATGAAACGTGGTACTGAAGGTCGTTGTCCTGAAGAGCTCCATCGAATGAGTCATCCGGTTTCGGCAACATGGCGTAGAAACCGTTTGTGGCGAGAGTCAGCTCTTTCTCGTTGGTGTAGAATGTCTCCGGAGAGAGGGCTGTCTCAGGGAACTTGTCGAGGAATCCTTCACAGGAGGTGAAAGCCATGGCTGACAGGAGTCCGGCAATAAGAATATTATATGTAGTCTTCATGATCATATTCATTTAGAATGTTATGTCAATTCCGAAAGACACTGTCCTTGAGAATGGGTAGATGCAGTCGTCATCCTGCTTTGAAGATGCTGTGGCAACCTCAGGGTCGACATATTTGGTGTACTTCTTCATCGGCGACCAGTACCAGAGGTTTTCACCCGTGAGGTAGAGGCGCACTTTCTCGACCGCCTTGTTCTTTTTCAGAGGAAGGGTATAGCCAAGGGTGATGTTCTTGAGTCGGAGGTAGGCCGCGCTCTGGAGGTAGCGGTCCGTGCTTACGCCGAGGGAACTGCTGGCGTAGGTTTCGTAGCCTCTTCTTCTCGGAAAATAGGTGTTTCTGTTGTCTTCTGTCCAAGTCTTTGACTCAAAGTCGGCCGGAACGAATGATGATGCCGGGAATCCGTAAAGGCTCCAGAAGTAAGAGCAATTCTTAGGAGGCATCCAGTCGCAGTGTCCGACTCCTTGAAAAAACACTGAAAGATTGAATCCGTTCCAGTTCACATCGCCTCTGAATGAATATGTGTACCTCGGTCTGCTGTTTCCGATGATGTAGCGGTCGCCAGGATCACTGAGCGTGTTGGCTCCGGTGTTGATGACTCCGTCACCGTTCCTGTCCACGAATTTGACATCTCCAGCCATGAGTTTGGCCATTGATGCCACTCCGCAGGTATAAACGGCGTTGTTGACAGCTTTGTCATTGATTCTTGACTGATACTCAGCGGCTTCCTCATCGGTCTTGAAGAGTCCAGCGACCTCGTAGCCCCAAATGTCGCCAAGTCTCTGGCCGACATAGTGCTGGCTGAGCGATTTGTTTGGGTTGTCGAACTTTGTGATTGTCGTCACATAGTCTCCAAGTGATCCGGCGAGGGAATAGTAGAGAGGCTTGCCAGCCGCCGTGATCTGGTCTTTCCAGGATAAGGTGATCTCGTAGCCTTTGGTCCTGAGGTCGGCTCCGTTGATCTTTGGAGAACTTGTTCCGAAGACCGCCGGAAGTTCCTGTGAGGAGGTCAGCATGTCTTTTGTGTCCCTGATGTAGAAGTCGGCGCTGGCGCTGAGCCTGTTGTTGAAGAACCCGAGATCTAATCCGAGATTGTAGGTGATGACAGTCTCCCAAGTCAGTCCTTGAGTTATGGCTCCAGGCGTGCTGACCTTTCCAGCCTTGTTCGTGCTGTCGAACGTGTAGCTCATCATTGACGTGGAAAGGGTGCTGATGTAGGAGTAGTTGCTAACCTGCTGGTTGCCGAGAGAACCGTAGGAAACACGCACTTTGGCGAGATCCCACCAATTCTTCAGACCTCCCCAGAAGTTCTCCTCCGAGATTCTCCAACCGGCTGAGGCTGAAGGGTAGAACGCCCAGCGATCACCTTTTGCGAAACGGGATGAGCCGTCCTCACGCCCGGAGATCTCAAACAGATACTTGCCTGCATAGTCATAGTTGACACGTGCGAAGAAACCGAGTGTCCTGTAGGCTGTGTTGCTTTCGTCAGCCCTTTCGATGGTTCCCTGCGCCATATTTATGAATGCTAGTTTGTCGGAAATGGAGCCTTTCTGACGGATGGTCGAGGTTGAGGATCTGTAGTCCTGGAACTGCGTACCGGCCACGGCCGTGAAATTGTGCTTGCCCCACGACTTGTTCACGTTGAGGTAGGCGTTGGCGACATGGCCGTTCAGGTAGGCGCGGGCCTCGTGATAGAAATCATAGACTGAGCCGTTGGTCATCTCCACGATGTTCTTCATGTTCTTGTCCCAAGTGTTGGCCGTCGGGTAGGAGCGGTAGCTGTTGAGGTTGTCACGCCTTCTGTAGGTGTAGTCTGCCGTGACGTTCATCCATTTGGTAAGGTCGAACACAAACCTGTTGGTGATGACCCAGTAGTTCACCTTTCTGGAGTTCTTGTTCCTTCCGTCCGTGAACACTCCGCCGCGCCCGGAAGCGATAGGTGAGTCGGCGAACTGTATTCCGTTGGTGTACATTGTGGTGGTCCCGTCAGGGTTCACCGGCACGATGGTCGGACTGATGTTCTGTGTGATGTTCCAAAGGATACCCTGTGGGGTGAGATCCTCAGAACCATCCTGCTCCCAAAAGCCGCCGTAGTTGTAGGCAGAGCCTTCGTAGCTGAGGTTTCCGGTGTAGCGGAGCCACGGCTTCACCTTGGCGTTCACCTTGGCGCGGAATGAATATCCGTTCATGATGTCCTCGCTGGCGTTGTTGAAGACTCCCTCACGATAGAGGTAACGTCCGCTGACATAGTAGTTTATCTTGTCGTTGCCACCGTTGATGGTCACATTATGCTCAGTCTCGGGACGGGATCTTTTGAATATGTAGCCGTACCAGTCGAAATTTCCAAGATAGCGGTACTTGCCCTTCTCGTTGGTATAGACCCAAGGCCTGTCAGGATTCTCGCTCTTGTCATTCCTTCGGTCGTAGAGCATCTGCATCTCCTCGTCCGTGTAGTTCCATGCGTTGTAGCCCTTGCCGGAATGGAGGGTGAACTCATTGGAGAGGTTCACATAGTCATAACCGGTGGTGATGAAGTCCGTGCGTGTGGTGTTGAAAGCCACGCCTCCACGGCCATTGTAGGTGACCTTCAGGTCTCCGGCCTTTCCGCTCTTGGTGGTGATGAGAACCACTCCGGCGGAGGCTGTCGCACCGTAGATCGAGCAGGCCGAGGCGTCCTTGAGCACTGAGACCGACTCGATGTCGTTAGGGTTGACCTGTGAGAGCGAGGATTCGATTCCGTCCACGAGAATTAGCGGGCTTCCGGAGTTCAGAGACACCTGTCCACGGATTTTCACACTGTATTCCTTTCCTTCGATGGAGCCGTTGCTCATACTCATCACGAGGGACGGATCCGCTCCCTGAAGGGCCTGCGCCGTGTTGGTCACCGGCCTGTTGTTCAAGTCCTTACCGCTGATGACTCCGACAGCTCCGGTCAGGTTCACCTTCTTCTGGACTCCATAACCCACCACGACGGACTCTTCCAGAAGATCGATGTCTTCCACAAGGGTGACCACAATCCCGGCCGTCTGGCTTCCGAATGTGGCCGTGTACTCCTTGTAGCCCATCATCGACACGGTGTAGGAACGTCCTGGGGCCGCCTTTATGGAGAATTTGCCGTCCAGGTCTGTCATAGCCACGTTGTCCTTCTTCCCGTCGAGCAAGATCATCGCTCCCGGCACTGGACCTGACGCGTCAACGACTGTTCCGGAATATTCAGCCGCCGCCTCCGCCTGCTGTCCGTTTTTAACAACCAGAATCATCTTCCCGTCCAGACTTGCCTGCATCCCGGTTCCGTCCAGAATTGCGGTCATCGCTTCCATCACGGTTTTTCCTGACGGAGGAGTGACCTTTCTGTTCACGTCGAGAAGACTTTCATTGTAGGCTACCGTCATCCCTAACTGATGCTCGATGGCCTCGAACGCTTGTCTGACGGTCATTGTCCCCGACCGGAAGTTCACGACCTGGTTCTGGGCGTGAAGTCCCACGGCTGGGATTATGACCAGCAGAAGCGTGATCAGATAATGTTTAATCTGCTTCATAGACTGTTTTGTTGGTATTTGGTTTTTAACGATTTATGTGATGTTCGGTAATATATTCATTTATAATTGTATGGTCTTTCTTCTTTTGTTGGAGATTTGTGGCAGGCTTTATCTTATATAAACGCAGTTGTTTTCGATTCGGTATCTCATTCCGGGAACGAGCTTGCATATCGCCCCGAGCATCTGGTCCAATGTCTCCCCGTGCACGAATTTGGCGGTCAGGATCATGTTGTCATATTTCCCAGATGTGATGTAGGTGTTCAGGCCGTACTTTCTCTCGATAGCCTTGACTATTCCGTGAATATTCTCGGAACGGAAACACATGTCCCCTCGTTTCCAGGCCGTGTCCTCAGCTGCGTTCACGTGTGTGATGGTGGCCTTTCCGGTGGTTCTGTCGTAGGAAAGCCTCTCGTCCGGAACCATCAGGATGCTTTCTCCGCTTTCCTTCAGTGTCGCCGAAATGCTGCCCTCGCACAATGTCGCGGCGGTACTTCCCGACTCTGGATATGCGTTCACGTTGAAGGTGGTTCCATGCACCTGAATCGCCAGGTCGGAAGTGTTTACTGTGAAAGGGATATTTTGATTATGAGTCACTTCGAAGATGGCTTCTCCGGACAGGAACACAGTTCGCCCAGCGGCTGAGAATCTTTCCGGGAATATTATCACGGAGCCTGCGTTGAGCAGAACCTTTGAGCTGTCCGGCAATGTGACTTCCCGCGTCTCCCCGTTGTGTGTGGAGATTTCGCACAGTCTTGCCGGTTCGTCTGTGAGCACCATTTCCTGTCCGTTCAGTCTCTCGTTGACCTTGAGGGTTATCCACGGCAAAAAGAACAACACGGCGGCCGCAGCGGCACAGGTCATCGCGATTCGGAATATCCTGTGCCTTAGTCCTGTGTGTATTATCTTAGTCTGTGCATTTTCAAGTTCATCGGCTGACGCCATCACCTGAGTGAACGCCTCGTCCAGCTCGCCCTTTGGCAATGTGTCGTCATAGTGTTTTTTCCACTCGTCACGGATGTCTTTGTCTGTCATAATTATGGGTATATCGCACATAAGACAACAAAACCGCTCATTGCACCCAACGGAAATCTGAATTTTTTATAACTTTGTCTCATATAAAAGAATATGTTGACAGAAAGCCAGGAAAGATTCTTGATGGAACGCACCGCCGAAGGCGACCGAAGTGCGTTCCGCCAGCTTTTTGACAACTACTACCCGGTGGTTTTCGGCTTTATGAAAAGCCTCCTCCAAGTCAAAGAAGACGCTTCAGATGTCGCTCAGGAAGTCTTCATCAAACTTTGGCTGATGCGTTCCGCCCTCCCGGACATCACATCCCTGCGCTTCTACCTGTACCGGATGAGCCTCAACCAGACCATCAACTTCATCAAGAAGAACAAGTCCTGTGCGGCCGTCCTTTTGACCGACATCCCGTACGACCAGATGGTCGAGGATGTCATCGATATGAAAGACAAAGAGGCGTTCATCGCCGACGTGGTGAGCCGTATGCCCGAGCAGCGCCGCAAGATATTCATAATGAGCCGCATTGAGCACCGCACCAACGAAGAGATCGCCACCCTCCTCCACATCAAGAAGAAAACCGTCGAGAACCACCTCAACCTCGCCCTCAAGGAACTCCGTACCGCCCTGCCTGCCTCCCTGTTTCTGTTCATCACCCTTTTTCGGTGATCTCTCTCGCTTATCAGAACTCTCTTTTGACTTTCATTTCTCGACTCTTTTCTATAAACGTCACCTGCACTTTTAGAAGCCGTGGTTGATAACTAGCTGATTAATAAGTAATAAGTCTATTCCTTTTGGCCGTTA
Organism: uncultured Bacteroidales bacterium; assembly: GCA_934698975.1. Classification (GTDB taxonomy): domain Bacteria; phylum Bacteroidota; class Bacteroidia; order Bacteroidales; family UBA932; genus Cryptobacteroides. The sequence continues at coordinate 15,179 of CAKUVR010000009.1, read as the reverse complement.
TTAACCAAAGAAAATGGTTTATATTCTTGATTTGTAAATAGTTGTAAATCACGCCTACCACTTTTCAAAATTTATGAATATTTTTGTAGCAAACAGCCCAATAATTCAGTCTTTATAGTAAACGCTTTTTTATGAACGCTGACGAACAAGAATTTAGCGGATTGGTCAAAAGGCATAAGGGGACCATCTACTCGGTCTGCCTTATGTTCTCCAAGGATCAGGACGAAGCCAACGACCTGATGCAGGAGGTGTTGGTCCGGCTCTGGAAGGGATTTGGCACCTTTCAGGGCAAGGGCGATGAGAAAGGGTGGGTGTGGAGAGTAGCCATGAACACCTGTATCACGCAGGACTCCAAGAAGAAATCCTTCACAAAGGTACCTGTGGAGGAGAATCTTCTGACCTCCGGAACAGAAGATTCCAAGCAGATTAGAATGCTTCATGACCGGATCCACCGTCTGCAACCTTTCGACCGGGCCATAGTCCTTCTCTGGCTGGAGGACCTGTCCTACGAGGAGATCGGCCAGATTGTGGGAATATCCGCTAAAAATGTCTCCGTCCGTCTCGTCCGCATAAAAGAACAGTTGAAGAAGTTTAACGAATAGGAAGCCACGCCTTGTGGTGAATCACCCAAGCACGGTTCCCTGAAAAAAAGATTGAATGAATATGTTGACAGATACTCAAAAAAATGAATTTGACGTTCTGAAGTCCCAGATGCAAGTGCTGAAAAGCCACCTTTCAGACAGCGAAATAGTCTCCAATGAGATGCTTGACGCGGCGATAAAGTCAAGTGCCCAAAATCTTACCAGCAGACGTTTATGGAATGTGGTGGCTATAGTCGTGGTCTTGCTTTTGGCCGGCTACATGTCCTATGTATGTCTGGGCTTGCACAAGTGCAGTGTAATGTTTATGGTCGCCACCGTTGTCTGGTGTCTTTTCCTGGCTGTTGTGAACTTCATTCAGTATAAGGAAAACATTAGAGGCCAGTTACTTGACGGCTCAATCGCCGACACGGTAGGCACTGTGTCGAGATGGAAACTTCAGAACTTCAGGCAAGGTGTCAGCATCGCTGTAGCCACAGTCATCTGGAGCGCATTCTGTCTCTGTGAGGTCTGGGATGACATCATCAGCGATCCTTCCCACGCCGTGTTTGTGGCAATTCTCTACATCTTTGTCCTCGGCAATGTCGGAGGCCACTACCATCGGATCCACAAAGTCACCACCGACCTCCTGAAGCAGATTGACGAACTGAGGTAATATTTCTTTAGACATTAGACATTGGAAAATCCGGCAGGATGGATCACTCTATATCCTGCCGGATTAATTGTCATAGTCGAGACCCTGGCGGCTAATTGGTTAATAATAAGATAAATGAATAGGCGTCCTCCTACCATCTTGTAGTAGAAGGACACCTGTCTTTATTATTGGTTATGGCGTAATTAGCCGCCACGACTTAAAATTATTCGGACTTATGCACTTTAGGCTTGCGATCAATAACAAGTTTCTCATTCGACAGTTATATGTCACCAGTAAGTGCTCGGCTGCACCATCGGGAGACGAAAAGTGTGGAAAATGATTCCCAAGAGTGTATCGTGCACTCTTGGGAATCAAAAGAGGCCGAAAATGCTGCCGACGAGATCATACGCAAGCCTAAAGTGCATAGTTCCGAAATTATTTTACGTCTCATTTCAGAATAACTTATAAAATCGGCAAAAAAAATGTGAAAATTTTCCTGTTTTTTCGCCTGAAAATGTGAGACCGTTTATAGAACTACTTAATAGAGAAATAGATATAACTCTCTTAGATTGGAAAGTCAGCGAAAAACGTAAACATCAGTGACCGTGATGATTATTCTGTGAAGATTCTACAATCTATGGCAGAGTCAACCATTATTTTAGGAATTTTTTATGAAGATTGTATATATTTGCATATTAACCTTTAAGAGCGATAATAGGCAATGAATAATACAATTACCATTAACCGTAATTCGATAGGAATATTTTTCATAGGCATTCTGCTGTCTGTTTTGATGCTGTCATCATGTACGGATAAAGAGGTCAACCGGGCATTGTCCCAAGCGGATGAACTGATGTGGACCAAGCCCGACAGCGCGCTGGCGGTTTTGGAGTCGGTTGACACGCTTGACTTGAAGACAAAAGCGCAGCGTGCTAAGTTCTCGCTACTATGCATAATGGCATTGGACAGGAATCATATCACTATTCCGAACTTACATATAATCGAACCCGCCGTGCGATATTACAAGTGCCACGGTTCGAAAGATGCCAAGATGAAAATGTATTTTTATCTTGGGGTGGCACAATATGATACGGGAGACACAGAATCTGCTATCGTAAGTTATATCCGCGCTAAAGAATATTCATTATATTCTGATAATCTGATGTTCAAGGGTCTTATATCCTCTGTGATCTCGGATGTATATTTTAACAATAAGAATTTTCCTGAAAGTATTTCTTATTGCAAGGAAGCTTGCAACTATTTTGCACAGGCGAAAGATTCTTTCAGATTGTGGAATACGACTGGGTGCTTGGCAAGTTATTATTTGAATGTCGAAGATTGGACAAAAGCGGATAGCCTTTATTCTGTTTTCTTTTCGCAGCCTGTTCGCGACACATCTATTTTTGCGAGACAATTATTTAACTTGGCGTGGAGTAATATATTCAGGCCAGATTTCGATCCGCAGGAATCCATTGATCTGTTTGATAAGTCAGTCTCGAAGTATAATGGAAGACCTACTGTAAATGATTATTGTGTATATGCTTATGCTTCTGAAGTTTTAGGAAATACTGAAGTTGCGGATGACATATTCCACCAGTTGGAAAACGCAGGAATAGATTCAGCGAATTTGAATAACTGGCGTTATAGGATATTAAAACATAGAGAAGACTATAAAGATGCGTTAACTCTTCTTGAGCAAACCGTTAAGGCACAGGATTCCGAAGTTCTGAAAACGGTTGGCCAATCAGTCTCTTTGGCTCAATCTGATTATTACGAGAACAAATCTTTGCTGTTGGATAAGGATAGAAGGATACAAAGTCTGGTCAAGTGGATCGTTCTGTTGTTATGTTTGCTGTTGGTTGTTTCTTTTGTTAGAATTCATTCAATATTGAAAAGGAAGTTGCAGCGTCAGATAGAAGAAATGTCTTCTATTAATGAGGCGGTCAGCAATCGATTGAAGGATACCATTCTGTGTAGTGAGGAACGGCAGCGATCCATAAACGTCTTAGTTTCGGAGAACAAATTGGCTAAGCGGGAAATTGAAAGCCTTTCGGATAAACTGTATATGGCTCAAAGTGGACAGATGATTGTCAACCTGCGAAATAAATATATTCAAGCCTACAAAGGACAATATCGTCAATTAAATGACTTGTGCCAGCAGTATTGGGAGGCCTCACGATTGTCCAAAGGTGGAAAGGATAAAATCTATGCTGAAGTAAAGAAGATAGTTGCCGTTCTTGATGAGCAAAATCAAAAGCAGCTGGAGGCGATGATTGATGATAGCCTTGACGGAATGATGTCAAAGCTTCGTCTTGCTATGCAGGGAACGAATGAAAAAGATTACCGCTTCATCGCACTGATTATTCTTGGTTTTGACACCAAGACCATCGCAAGGATAATGAACTACAATGTCGGTACAGTCTATACCAAACGAAGCAACATTAAAGAAAAGTTGCAGAAAATAGAGTTTGAGGAAAAAGAACTTGTTATGGCATTAATATCATAATTAATGTATGATGTTGATAATTAAGTACTTCTTTGTAATTTGTGATTTGTATTGTTAGCGGTAATCAATTGATATTCAGTAAAATTAATGCTCAAAATTAAGAATTGCGATTTTAATTCTGAGGTAAAATATTGATTATTAGCTATTTAAGATTAATTAAAAGTAAAACTTTTTTTCATTACTTTCTCATCTATTCTTCGGAACTTTGTAGCCGTAAACGTTAATTGTTATTTATGATGAGAAAAAGTTTACTGTTACTATTATTGCTTTTGACATTCAACTGTTCGTTGTTTTCACAGAATGATGAGGTAATTAAAATTAGGCTCATTGATATAGTTGAGAATAACACAAAGGCTAATCACGCGCCTGCAAGGCCTCAAGTTGAATGTTTCTATTATTCTTTTTCAAGTAGTGTAGAATTATCATTCCTGTCAAACGTAGGCTCGGTTTTAATATCACTCGAAAACAAAACTACTGGAGAAATGCTGGAGTATGTATGTAATAGTTCTTCAGGAAAAATGATAATGCCAGTTGTACCGAATTCAACCTACAGTATAGATATAATTGTAGAAAACGGTCGTGATTACTATGCCGTATTTTTTACAGAATCTATAGTTGAAGACTAAATTAAAAATTCTCTATTAAGTCTATCTCTTAAAATTACTAATTATGAACGATTTGATTAAAATTTTCCTTATTGTGGGAGTTCTGTCTTTGTTCTCATGTTCTGTGAACAAAGAAGAAATATTGTGTGCAAACGAGTCTGAATTGACTTCAGAGACAACAAGTGTAAGCACTCCTTTGCACTTTACCTCGGCTTCGGCTCTTGTTGATGCGATGAATAATTCAACTAAGAAAGTAAAGACAAGAACCTTGACTGCAGATAGTTTTGTGTCATATCTTGAGTCCGTGATGTCAGAAGATGGTTATGACGATTTACCTTATGCGATTCTTAGTGAAGCTTTTGGCTCGATTCTTAACAGTGACGGAGAAGTGGAATTCGGGGACAATCTTATCAAAGTATCAAAGTTTGGGCTGATTTATGGGCCGGTTACAGAAAGAAAGACTATATGCGGCTTGTCGGATGATGAAGATTTATTGTCAAAGTGTAATGGACAAGGGTGGTATGCTCCATTGTCTAACTCAAACTTCTATAAGGTAGATGGATATGACGATATATTCTTATATGACACCTTCTGTTTTTTGAACAGCGACGGTTCAAATGCGATTGCTGTGAATTCTACCACGATTCCTGATTTCTCAAAGATACAGATTCAATGTGAATCGCGAACTTCGATGGATTTATTTAGGTCATTAATGCCTAATGGACAAATAAAAACAGATTGGAACGCCACTTTTACAATACCAAAATCAGGCTCTCAAAAGCAAAAATTTACGAATACAAGATATTGTAATGATACGAAAATATATCATCAGGACTACGGAATCGCTACAGATACAGGTCTCAAAACAAAAACGATGAAAAAAAGAAAACTTGGTTATTGGGATAAGATAAATGGAGATATGGAGGCCGGCATTGTAAATTTGGTATTGGTAGAAGAGGCCGATTTTCGTGGTGTTGGAGCCTTTTTTATTAATAATGTTAATTTCGCAGGTAAAAACTATGTCGTGGTTACGGAACAGAATAGAGGTCATAGTGTAGCCGATGTTATGAGCACCCCTGAAAAATTGATTGTAGCCAAAGTAAAAGCTGCCGCACAAGTGGCGAAAGAAAATGGTGTAAGCGTTGAGGTCGATGCTGTTCGATTTGTTTTGGATGATAATCGCGCTGTAATCTTATTCCCTGACAAAATAGTGCGTGAGAATACTAAAAAAATTGAGATGAACTTTCGTGTTCCTTTTGGTGGTACGACAGTTAATGGGATAGGAATAATGCCAGTGAACTCTGGCCCTGCTATAGGAAATGGTGTGTACTATGTATTTAATGTAGCGATGTATGGCCAGACCAAAAGGGATGACGAGGTTCGTGGCACGGTATTAGAGTACACTTATTAAACTAAAAAACTTTACTTTATGAAACATTTATTTGTTGCTGTGATGGCGATGATTGTGTCTGTCACGGTGTTCGGGCAGGAGGTCCGGAATCCGGATTTCAGGAAAGGTTTTTCGGCTGAGGTTGAGGCCGGGTATATTCATAAAGGAGTTTATGCTGATGTTTCTACCGGATACAATTTGATTCCGGGACTTTATGTCGGTGTAGGAGTGGGACTGAAATACCATGACTTCAAGGCTGACAAGAATCACTTCTTTGTTCCTACTTTCGCCCATATCAGGTATAGTGTCTTGAACCGGAGCATTAGTCCGTTGATTGAGTTAAAGGCCGGGATTCTGGGTGATTTCACTGATAGGGGAACCGGGCACTTCTTCCGTCCTGCGGTCGGAGTCAAGTATAAGAACGCTGGAATCAATGTCGGCTATGATTGGGTGAACGTCAACTATGATGTGGCCGGGTTGGGAAAGAACTCGGTGACGGTGGGAGTTTTCTATAAGTTCTAAATCCCTCGTGGTGAGTAACTGATTGACTAACAGTGAATAAAATAATCGTCTTTAGGTGTGACAATCTGAAGACGATTGCTTTAATTATTGATTATTAGACATTTAAGAGTCACGGCACACTTCAACTTTGCTTGTACTCACTTGGTGCTTTTGGCGAGGTCGCTTCGACAGGTTCAGCGACCGGTCACTGAGCCTGTCGAAGTGACCAGTCGTGGACTCAAAGATTGGCAATCTTAGTGGAAGTAGAAACCTCCAGGGAAATTCCGATGTCCTGAGGGCTTACTTCTCGTACGGGGTGTAGACTCCGAACTCGGCGAGGGAGAGGAGGCCTGTCCATTTGGTGAAACGGACGCGTACGGCATCTGCGTAAACCTTGTCGAAACGGTGGACCTTCACACGGCTCTGGGTCGGGGTGGCTCCGCTGAAGACTGAGTGCCAGGAGCCTTTGTGGAGATATTCAATGACATATTCCTGCATCACGCCGGCCTTTGGTTCGGTCATCACGACCATGTTGATAAGGCTGCCGGGGTCGAGCTCGACTTTCCAGAACGGCTCTTTGACTTCTGGACTGGAGACCCAGCAGGTGCGGAAGTTGTCGTCGTTGGCGAAATCCATGATGTCCATATCGTCTGACCATGAGGAGTCGCACGGTTTGCCGATGGCGATGTTGATGTCGGTGATCGGCTCCATCGTCTCCGCGACATCCACGATGTGTCCGGTGTTCTTCCAGATCTTGCCGATGCGTTTCAATGCATCGATGCAGTTCTGGTCCATCAGGCCGTCGCTGTTTGGAGCGGAGTTCAAGATGTAGGTACAGTAGGCGTTGTTGTAAGGGATGATATTGTCAGCCACGATTTTGTCCACGTCCTTCAGGGGAGAGTTCGGGAATTCGGTCTTCCAGAACCAGGTCTTCTGGAGTGGGTAGCAAGCCATAGCCGGAAGTTGGTTGGTCTCAGGGGAGATTTTGTCCCCGGCATTCTGCTCGTAGCAGCGGATGTCAGAGTAGAACAGAGCCTCGGTCGGGTACTTGGCACCGTTAAGATCCATCACAAGGCAGTTAGGCTGGATGCTTTTGATGAGATGATAAAACTCCGGGAATGAAACATCTGAATATGAAATCCTTCCCCACGGGGCATCCCATCCGTCGAACATTATGGTGTTGACGGGACCATATTCAGTGAGAAGTTCGCGCACCTGGCTTTTGAGCAGGTTGATCTTTTCCGGGGTGAAAGGCAGGGTAGGGCGGATGCGGTGGTGGGTGTCCAGGATCGAGAAATGGAACATTATCTGCATTCCGGCCTTGTGGACGGAGTTGACGAGTTCACGAAGCACATCTCTGTGCAGAGGGGAACCCATCACGCTGTAGTCGGTGGTCTTGGTGTCCCACATACAGAATCCGCTGTGGTGCTTGACCGAGACGCAAATGAATTTCATCCCTGCGCTTTGGGCTGCCCTGACCCATTGGTCGGTGTCCAACTTGATCGGGTTGAACACCTTAGGACTGAGGTCAGGATCTGTCCAGTCGGCTGTCTGGTAGGTAGGGAGACCGAAGTGAACGAACATTCCGAGCCTCAGGTCGACGAACTCCTGCTGGAGCTGGTGGAGGCTCTTTTCCTGCGCCGCCATCATCATCGGGACGGCCAGCAGGGCCAATAGGGTTGAGATGTACTTTTTCATAGTCGCTAAGTTACGAAAGTTTTTTCGTAACTTTAGGCCGACAAAAGAGATTATCCTTCGCCGGTTCTGATATTAAGAGGACGGCAAAAAATAAATTGTCGCAGATTTTGTGAAAATTTTGAGGATTGATTCCTTTTGAAGATTTCTTAAAGTAAATGATAATGGATTCAAAAGAAAGAATTGCAAAGGCCTTGACTGTCGCGACCGACACCAAGGTGTTTGAGATGGGCTGCGGGGTAAGCTCACAGGCTCCGGAGGAGTTCAAGAAATGGTTCCCGGGACGCAAGGCGGTGGTTGTCGCCGACCTTAACACATGGAAAGCGTTGGGAGAGAAGGTTTACGGAGAATTTGTCGCCGCAGGTATCCCGACCGAGAAGTTCATCATTGAAAAAGACGAGTTCCACGCTGATTGGCGTTACGTCGATATGGTTGACCACATCATTGCCGGCAAATTCGCCGCCGCCAAGGCAATCGAGAATGATCCTGAATATGTGGAACCGGACGCCGAGAAGGCTTTCAGGCCATCTTCAGAGGCTGAATATGTGGCCGTCTCTGTTGGATCTGGAGTCATCAACGACCTCTGCAAGCTGGCATCCCATCACTACAGCCAGTCTTACCTTACGTTACCTACAGCGGCTTCCGTGGATGGTTTCTCTTCGTTCGGAGCCTCGATTTCGTACCATAACTCCAAGCAGACATTCTCCTGCCCGGCTCCTCTGGTGATCATCGCGGACATTGACGTGATAGCCGCCGCCCCGAAGGTGATGACCGCCGCCGGTTACGCCGACCTGGCCGCCAAGGTTCCTGCCGGAGCCGAGTGGATGATCGCGGACCTGATGGGCACAGAGCCGATCAAGCCGGACGCATGGCACGTTCTTCAAGACTACCTTGATGACCTTCTGGCTGACCCTGAGGGTGTCGCCAAAGGTGACAAGCAGGCCGTTGCCGACTTGTTCGAGGGTTTGACCCTCAGTGGTATAGCTATGCAGGCCGCTCAGTCCAGCCGCCCGGCTTCATGCTGCGACCACCTGTTCAGCCATATTCTTGACATGACACATCATCGTTTCAACGGAAAGCTTCAGTCTCATGGATTTCAGGTGGCGATAGGCACGCTGACGATGTGCGCCGTGTTCGACGAACTGTTCAAGATGGATCTTACTAAGATCGATGTGGACGCTTGCGTGAAGGCTTGGCCTACACTTGAGCAGGAGCAGGAGAGGGCTCTTGAGATATTCAAGGATTTCCCAGCACCGAAGCTTGGGTACACTGAGATCACCAAGAAATATGACGATGCGAAGACCGTAGGAGTCCAGCTGACGAAGGTTAAGGAAGGTTGGCCGGAGCTAAAGAAGAAGCTTCAAGGGCAGGTATATTCATTCGCCAAGATGCAGGATCTGATGAAGAAGGCCGGAGCTCCGTACGATCCTTCGATGATAGGTGTGACCCGTCAGATGCTTAAGAATATGTTCCCGAAGGTTCAGCTGATGCGTTTCCGCTTCAATGTGCTTGACCTTGCGAAGAGGGGAATGTTCTACGATCAGCTCGTGGAGTCTGTCTTCGCTCCTGGTGCCGCTTGGGATTTGACTAAGGAATTGAATTAGAAACTCTTCGCTGGTAGGTGATTGCCTGATTGGTGATCGCCGGCCGGCGAAGGATGAATCAGGAATATGACAGTGCGTGGAACGGGTGTCCGAGGCTTTGCCAAAGGCCGTGCGTTCGTGGTCAAGGACTGCGGGCAAAGGAACCCGTTCGATGACATCCCGCCCGGCAGCGTCCTGGTTGCCGAGCGGCTGTCGCTGTCAGACTCCACTTTGATTGATTTCAAGAATGTCGTCGGGATTGTGACCTGCGAGGAAGACCTTGATGGTCAGGTCTGTGTCTTGGCGAAAGGCGTCGGTGTACCGGCCATTGTCGGCATTGTTGGCTGCGTTAAGGAAATCGTCACAGGAGACCGTCTCCTGATCTGGAATCTGGACTTGATGGTCAATCCGGACCTTGACACTGTGATAGCCTATGAGAAAGCCCGCTCCGGAGCCGACACTCAACTCAGTCTTAATCTCCCGCATTCTACATACTTTTAGTTAATTGATTTACGTCCTCCCTGCCTGCCATGGATTTCTTTTCCTCGGGGATGTCGCTTTCACCATTTTTCGGTCAGATGTCACCGCTTCTTCCCATGACAGAAGCGGCCGAGCCAGAAGTTTTTCACTCTCAACCCGGAGTCCGAACCGAGATCGATTGAACTTGTTAGGATTGCCGAGTGTGAGCAGCAGTGAAAGGTCTTGCTCTTAACCTTCAAACAAATCAAAAACAGATTCTTAGAATGTTGAATATAATTGTTGCGTGCTTGCTGGCCTTCTTGTTTCCAGCGATGGTGTCGGCTCAGGATTGTTGCCTCCCTGATGGGGCAAAGCCTAAGTATGTGGCGTTGTCATTTGATGACGGTCCGAGCCTGAAATACACTCCGATGATGCTGGACGTGCTGGAGGAGAATGGCGTGAAGGCATCGTTCTTTCTGATCGGCCGTAACATCACTGAGGAGACCGCTCCTATCATTAGGCGAATGGTTCAGATGGGCTGCGACGTGGAGAACCACACATATTCCCATCCCAATCTCACTCAGATTTCTGATGATCAGATTCTTGAAGAGGTTGCCAAGACGGATTCCCTGATTGAGGCCTATTCCGGAGTCAAGCCGGAATATCTCCGTCCGCCGTTCACCGCACACAACGCCCACGTGGCCGGACTCATTGACGGAAAGATATTCATTTCCGGCCTTAGCTGCCGTGACTGGCGGGCCGAGATGCCCGTTGAGGATCGCGTCACGATGACCCTTGACCGTGTCGATGATGGCCGCATCCTTCTCTTCCACGACACCAACGAGCGCACCGTTGAGGCCATGAAGGCCATCATCCCCAAGCTCAAGGCCCGTGGCTATGAGATCGTCTCCATCTCCGAACTCTTCCGTCTCTCCGGTCATACCCCCGCCTACAACTCCACGAAGATGTACGGCAGAGCTTACTAGAGATTCGTAGCAGATAGTGTGGGTTCAGGGATGACGAGGTCTTCTTCCGGGGTGTTGTCTTGCTTGAGGAACATCACGTAGTAGATGTGTACCGGTTCCGAAGCTTAATGCTATTTAGTTACAGTTTGCCACAGAGCATGAAGGAATGAGGGAGCCAGAGTGTCGTTGTGTCGGCAGTCGGGTAATTTCTTGATATCGTTGGACTCGGCAAGGCCGAAATATTCAATGCCCCTGTTCCAGATGAAATCGCCAAGTGACTGTCCAAAAGGACGATGCCTAGCCTCGTGGAGGAATTTGTCCGAGAATTGCTGTTCTCGGCAGTTTTTCCACCACCAGAGGCGTGAGCCGTCCTGTTCGCTGATCTGCTGAATCATCACTGTGACTTTCACCTCAAATGTGTTCAAACGAAGGAAATCCGGGATTGAATAGCCTGAGTGGGTGATAAGCGTATGGGTGGCATAGCAGACGCAGAGATGCTCCAGTTTTGGATGACATATCCATCCTTCGGCTCAGGTCGTTCCATCGTCAAGAGTGTTCTCAAGACCCAATTCCTTATCGTTCATTGTCGCTTTCAAGTCTTTGGAAGCATCCTAGTAAGGATTGCAGGTCATCACCTCCATGTCACCGAGTTTCTCCTGTTGGAGGAGAGCGTTCACGATTATCATTTTGGTGAAATCCGAACGGTAATATTCATCGTCCTCCAAATGAAGAACATCCTGAGCCGTGTCTCCCCAATAGCGTAGGCATCCCTCCACCGTAAGGTCGTCATCCTTCTCTTCTAAAGGGGAGGACAACATTTGACGGTACAATTTTCCTGTTCTGGAGAACATCACTGCCGCTTTATGGCAGACAAGAAACGTACCTTTGCATAATGATTTAACCCACAATGAAACTATCAAGGGAATATCAAAGCGTGGCGAGCGAAGCAAAGTCTCTGGGCACGGTTGTCCCAAAGCGACTCGCAGAGTACACTGCCAAGGCCTTGTCAAAACTGAACAATGCCCTTGGTGGCGATGTTTGTGGATATGTTGCCAGTCGGCTTCACATGAGCACCAATGAACTTTGCGATGCTTTGGCCGCAGAGCAGATCGAAGGCGTCGCGCTGGCGATGTACAACATAGAAAAAAGGTCGCAGTCGGTGATCATCGGAGATCAGACTGGCATCGGTAAAGGCCGTCAGGCCGCTGCGATGATCCGCTATGGATTATTGTCAGGCTATATTCCTGTCTTCTTTACAGATCGATATACGCTGTTCAGTGACATGTATCGTGACTGCAAGGCTCTTGGTATTAAAGACGCTCGCCCACTGGTGGTGAACTCCGGAGCGTCTGTGGTTGATTTCGACAACGTCATTGAAGAAAAAGAGCCAGATACCCATGACGAGATCTGGTCTCCTGCTGAGGAGGATTCCGAAAAGTTCGAGGTGGAACTTATGAAACGCTATCAAGATCAATACGAAGTGGTTTTCAGGGCTCCGAAAAAGAATATTCTTCAGGAAATATTCAAAAAGGGCGATGTCCCCTCTGAATCGTATGATTACCTTATGGTTACATATTCTCAACTGAAAGATGCCAGGCGGGATATGACCAGGCTTGACTTCCTTCGGTTGCTGTGTAAGAATAACCAGGTGCTTTTCATTTTTGACGAAGCCCATAGAAGCAGCAGTGTTAGCACCGGCAAGATATCCGTGATCACCCAGGGCATCAACATGATTCTTTCAGAGACTCCGCAGACGCAGTGCGTGTTTCTTTCCGCCACTTTCGCCAAACGTCCAGAAAGCCTCATTACTTTCATGAGCCGTACGGCCTTGGCTGCATTGGCAACAGAAGATACTCTCGAAAAGGCATTGCATAGCGGTGGGGTGCCGATGCAGGAATATGTCTCGTCCTGTCTGGCCGCGGAAGGTCAAATGATCAGAAGAGAACACTCAGCTGTGGGTTTGCCTACCCCCGTATATACCTATCTTGATGACGATCTTGTGGTGCATGGCGAATTGTTTGACAAGGTTATGTTCTTCTTCAGGGAAATAGTCAAGTTGTCGTCCATTGTCCATACATTGGTTGGTCATGCTCAGATGAATGGCTTGCTGTCAGATTTTAAGTGCTATCCGGCAAGAGCCCAGCTCTTCTATGTGAACAAGGTGCTGTTGCTTTCCCTTAAGGCGCAGAAAGTGGCGCAGGTCGCCATAGAAGAAGTAAGGCAAGGCAAATCCGTGGTCATCGGGATGAGCGACACCCTTGAGTGTGTTCTTCAGGATGTGGTGGTGAATGAGGATGGTACAGTCCGTGGTGACATATCGGCTTTGTTGCTGCGATTGTTGAATAAGACAGTTCGTGGTACGGGAGTGTCTGGTTATGGTAGCAGACCTGTTTTTGACATCGTCGATGAATCAGGAGGCGATGATATTCCTTCGTTAAGCTCCGGTGCGGATTTGGTCAGGGATTACTATGAATACCTCGAAAATGGCATAAAGGAAGAGGTTTTTCATCTTCCGATGTCTCCTATTGACGTGATCCGTCAACTTATAACAGAGGAGAAGTTCATTGCTCCTGATGGAGAATATATCAATATTCGTTTTGAGGAATGCACCGGTCGCGCGCATCAATTGGAATATCTCTCGTCAGAGGGTAGCGATGATTATGTAAATGCAGTGACAAAGCCTCGCAGGAAACGTCCTTCCAACCACATATTCAATGACTTCCAGAACAATAAGCTGGATGTGATACTCATCAATGCCTGTGGCGCCATCGGAGCGAGCGCACATGCTGTTCCTACTGCGAAAGTGCCTGAAGCCCAAGTCCGTCAGCGTAAGATGCTTATAGTGCAGGATGACCTTGATGTGAACATTGACTTGCAGAAACGCGGCCGTATCAACCGTACGGGCCAGCGGGTGGATTTGCCTCCATTGTACGAATATATCATCACCGCCATTCCGTCAGAGAAGCGTCTTAACATGATGCTTAGGGCAAAATTGCGTTCTTTGAGCGCAAACACTGCTGCATGGCAGGATCAGGATAAGGATCAGGCTGATTTTATTGACATCAGCAACAAGTATGGCAATGAGGTGGCCACTGAATATATTAGTGAACACCCTGAGTTGGCGTTGGCTCTTGATTTGAAAGGTCAGGTGACCGCGAGCAAACTGCTTGCGCGGATCGCTATGCTAAGCGTTGCGGCACAGCAAGATATAGTGGATGACCTGATGGCTGCATATACGACTCTGGAAGCGGAACTGCGCCGCATCAACCAATGGGATTTGGAACGGGAGTTTCGTGACTTTGAAGCGGAATTTGTCCGTGAAGAACTGTTTACGACGGCAAAGGCGGAAACCAAACTTGGCGGTTGCTCATACCTTACCACTTATAAATGTCGGCAAAAGACTTTCCCGTATGCCTATGAGGCGCTGACCGGGCTTTGTGAGGAGGCAAAGAAAGATTACGGGGAACCTTATGGAGAGAACCCAACGTTGCGTAAACTGGTAAGGGATTACTATTCACATCGTAATAAATATGTGCGCGAACAATTCAGGGAGCGCCGTTCCCTGTTGTTCAACGGAACTAAACGCACTCTGTCTAATTACTGCAATGATGAAGAATTGCCGGAAACGTGGTTGCAAAAAGCATGTATTCCCTCGGATGCCTGGTCTCCCGCGGATTTTGAGGATGTGAATGAGCAAAAGAAGGCGAAGCAGATCATGCGCAAGCTGATTTCATTCTCCAATGAATATAACCATTTGATTGATCGTGAAAAGAAGGAGATAAAGAAATATTCGGCAGAGAAAAGAAGGCTTATAGAGATTCTGTCAAAGGCGGAAATCGGCAAAGGCTACGATAACCTCAGCGCGCAATTAGCCAGTGAAGAAAGCCCCGGCAGGGTTATCGCGGTATTGAGGGATATCCGTTTCGGTAAAGACGACAGGAACAGGTTCTTGCCGAGCCGTGTCGAGTTTGTATTTGCCCTCACAGCTGTACGTACAGAAATACGTATCAACATGGTTCACAACAATAAGTGGAGTAACTATGAGCGCCTTCAGGGAATCCTTGATTCACGGTCGTGGCAGCCGGACTCCAAGGTTTGGGACTCTGAGATAGCCTTGAACAACAACAAGATAGTGGAACGTAAGATCATTACAGGCAACATCCTTGGAGCGTACGTTCATCCAGCCATCGCTGAACTCAAGCCTCGTTTCATCTCATTCTCTTTAAAGGGAGAAAAGGCTCG